>NZ_JBNGEN010000002.1:0-296819 GCF_049977365.1 Brachymonas moutaii (nom. illeg.)
TCGACGCGAGATGGAAGCAGAGAACTTGCCGTTTCCAAGTGGGTGTGCGTGGCAGAGCCATAAAATGGAACACGCCTGCGACTGATAACTATGAAGGTGGTTGCAGCCGTGTTCATGCCACTGTGACTGGCGTGTCTAGGTCATGAGTGCAGCATGAAACCCACCGAATGATACTACTTAGTAAGTAAGTACATATAAGAAATGCACTTTTATTACCAACATGTACCTGGCAATAAAAGAAATTGCTTCTCATTCAATGTCTAAGGCGACGTATGACCGTGCTGCCCGAACTGTGACGGTCTATCCGCCTATGCAGCCTGGATGCGGGATTCCCTGACCTCGACTTGGTGAATAGCCGAACTGCACTCCCCCGCAGCATTTGACATTCCGGTAGCCCTGCCGGAGGCCTTCGCAGGCTCTACACTTGCTGATTCGATCCCTTCGTTTTCCTCTTTCCTGTCCAGACGAGTCTTCCATGCAGTCCACCGGCCTTGTGCGCACCGTGTTTTTCGTGTCCGACAGCACCGGCACCACTGCCGAAACCTTCGGCAATTCCATCCTGGCCCAGTTCGATCTCACGATCAAGCGGGTCCGCAAGCCCTTTGTCAACGACCTGCAGAAGGCCGAGGAGCTGATCGACGAGATCAACCGCATCTCGGCCAACGGGGCAGACCGTCCCATCGTGTTTTCCACGCTGGTCAATCTGGAAATCGGCCGCGTCATCAACGAGAAGGCCCATGCGCTCGTGCTGGACATGTTTGCGATGTTCCTCAATCCACTCGAAAAGGAGCTGGGGATCAAGTCACACCACCGGGTGGGCCGCTACTCGGACATCAGCCAGAACAAGGCCTATGCCGACCGGATCGAGGCCATCAACTACAGCCTGTCGCACGACGACGGCCAGACCAACCGCGATCTGGCGCAGTCGGATGTGATCCTGATTGGTGTGAGCCGCAGCGGCAAGACGCCCACCTCGCTGTATCTGGCCATGCAGCATGGGCTCAAGGTATCGAACTACCCGCTCATTCCCGAGGACTTCGAGCGCATGCAGCTGCCTCCGGCTCTGGTGCCCTACAAGCACAAGCTGTTCGGACTCACCATTGATCCCGCCCGCCTGAGCCAGATCCGCAACGAACGCCGGCCGCATTCCCATTACGCCAGCCTGGAGAACTGCCGCAAGGAAGTGGCAGCTGCCGAATCGATGATGCGACGCTCGGGCGTGCGCTGGCTCTCCACCACCCACAAGTCCATCGAGGAAATCTCGGCCACGATCCTGCAGGAGATCAAGCCCGAGAAGCTGAACTGACCCCATGTGGTGCCGGCGCCAGCGTCGACCCAGCCAGGCAGCCGGCCTGGCGCCGTCTCCTGCAGTGCGTTCCTCCCCGACGGGCTTCAGGCGTTGATCACCATGTCGTCTGCATAGTCCTTGCGCAGATTCACGCTGCTGCGTTCGCCCACGGCTGCAAAGTTGCGCGACAGCCAGCGCTTGGCCTGACGACGGCCATGCTCGAAGAGCTGCTCGATCATGCCGGCATCCGTGGAAACCCGGCTGGCTGCAGACATGTCCTTGAGCATGTCACCTCCGTCGATGCGGTGCATGCGTACCTGCTTGAAGTCGGGCTCATGCAGCTTGCCCTCCTCGATGAGGCGGTTGATGAGGCCGATCACCTGCATCTGGGACAGCAGGTTGGAGTTGAAACCGATCTCGTTGATGCGGTCGCTGATCTCGGACTGGGTCGTGGGCACCCCTTCGCGGACGAGCGGATTGATCTGCACCAGCAGGATATCGGGCGTATCGCACAGGGAAATCAGCGGCGTGAGCGGCGGATTGGCCACATACCCCCCATCCCAGTACGCCTTGCCATGGATCTCGACCGCCTGGAAAATCTGCGGCAGACAGGCCGAAGCCATGACGGCCTGCAGAGTGACCTCCTTGCCGGTGAAGATTTCAGCCTTGCCCGAATTGACGTGCGTGGCTGAAATGAACAGCGGATGCCCCTTGAGCGCAGCGATGGCATCGAAATCGATTTCCCGCTTGAGCATGCTGCGCAGCGGATTGAGGTCGAGCGGATTGAGGTTGTAGGGCGAGGTCCACTGCCTCAGCACCGTGCTGGCAATGCGCATCGGGTTGGGCAGGAGCGAATAATACGGCAGCATGCTCGCCAGGTTCTCGTTGAGCGAATTGAGAGTGCCGGCCGCCATCACGCCATGCCAGATCGACGAGAGCTTGTCGCGAGCCAGGGCATAGCCATCACCACCGTCGCGCTGTGCAAGCGCCAGCCCGTGTGCCACGGCCACCGTGTTGACGGCACCGGCACTGGCACCGCTGATGCCGTTGATGTCGAGTCTTCCGTCTTCGAGAAGCGCGTCGAGCACACCCCAGGTGAAGGCCCCGTGCGAGCCCCCACCCTGCAGGGCCAGATTGACGCGCTTGCGTGGCGCAGGAGCAGGCAATGCCGCCTGCGCAGGTGCCGCCGGCTCGGTTCCGGACTTGGTATTCTGGCTGTGGTTCATGAACATTGCTCCTGAAGTGCGCCCATGTGGTCATGGGCATTCCATTTATGCTGCAGTGCAGCATCGAGGCCATATGGTAAGCGAATCGACAGGTTGCTGTCCGTGACATGGTGTGACGGGACAGGCAAATTTATACTTCAGGCGTGACGCATTTCCGTTTTGACAGAGGGAATGTGCCGTCTGCCCTGTCGTGTCCGTCCGACAGAAAGTGCCAGATTCTCGAATCCCAATTCCATGATGACAATACGGTCTTCAGACACTCCCACCTCCTCCGATGCGCGCATGCGCATTGACAAATGGCTATGGGCCGCGCGCTTTTTCAAGACACGAGCCCTGGCAGTCGACGAGATCCAGAAGGGACGCGTGCAGGTCAACGGAATCGACTGCAAGCCTGCCCGCGAGATCCGGGTCGGGGATCGCATTGCCATGCGGCAGGGCCAGATGCCCCGCACGGTGGTGGTGGAAGGTCTGTCACCCCAACGGGGACCGGCACCGGTGGCGCAGCAGCTGTACCGGGAAACCGAAGAAAGCGTAGCGCTGCGCCAGTCGATTGCCGAACGCAACCGCATGGCCCCCGAACCGGCTCAGGCCATTGCGCACGGCCGCCCCACCAAGCGCGACCGCCGCCTGCTCGAACAGGCACGCGAGGACTCCGGCGACTGGGGCTCGCGCTGGAGCGCCAGCCTGCCGGACTGACGCCGAGGGTGCTCCACCATGTCCGCCAAGCCCCTGCCGCCTCCCCTGGCCCGCTCCCTGCAGGACCTGCGCCACCTCAAGCAGGCTCTGGCCCAGGCACGTGCCGACGAACAGGCCCGCCTGCGCGCTGCCCGGGAACTGGCCGAGAAAACCGAAACCGCACGCCATGTGTTTGCACATGCCGTGGGCAAGGTCCGTCCATTGGCCGGGGCCCATCAGTCACGGGTGATGCTGGCGCCTGCCCCGGTGCTGCCTCGCCCCCTGCAGCGCGAGCGCGACCAGGAAGCCGTGCTGCGCGAAGCATTGAGCGACGCGTTCGATTTCAGCACCCTGCTCGAAACAGACGAAAGCCTGAGCTACCGTCAGCCCGGCATCGGGATGGATGTGGTGCGCAAGTTGCGGCAGGGGCACTGGAGCATCCAGCACCAGCTCGATCTGCATGGTCTGCGGCGCGACGATGCGCGCGAGGCGCTGGGGTGCTACGTGCGTGAATGCCAGCGCCGTGGCCTGCGCTGCGTACGGGTCATCACTGGCAAGGGACTGGGCTCGCCGGGCAAGACCCCCGTTCTCAAGAACAAGGTGTATGGCTGGCTGATCCAGAAGAAGGAAGTGCTGGCCTTCGTGCAGGCCCGCCCCACCGAAGGCGGTGCGGGTGCCCTCGTGGTGCTGCTCGCACCGGCTTCGCGCGGCCGGCGTGCCTGAGGTGCTCTTCCTGCACCACCGCTGCCCAGGTCCGATTCAGCGGTTGCGCATCCAGTCCGCAGTCTGCATGAAGCTCTGGTTGAGTCGCTCGATCAGAGCGTCTGGCACGCCCTCTTCGGACATCGCCTGATCCATGCAGGCCACCCACTGGTCCCGCTCCTTGATGCCGATGGAAAAGGGCATGTGGCGCGCCTTGAGCCGAGGATGGCCGAAGCGCTCGACAAAGTGATCGGGCCCCCCTGTCCATCCGCACAGGAACCAGAACAGATGCTGCCGGGCGCGATCGAGCTCCGGGCCGTGGGCCGCGCGCAATTCAGTGTAGACAGGCTCAAGATCCATCAGATCGTAGAAGCGATCCACCATGCGCTGAATGCCGGGCTCGCCGCCCAGCAGATCGAACACCGTCACCTGCTTGTCCTGCACTTCCTCCTGCCCGGCAGAACCGTGCGGAGCCGTGGTGGACGAGGTGGAACGTTCTGGGGTCATGGAATCGGTCATGGCTGCAGCTCTCCTTGCACGCGAGGATACAAAATATAAAATGATAAACTATTCTGCCGTCATCGCGCGCAGGGTCTGAACCACCGGCTGCCGGAGCAGCTCCCGCAAACTCCACCACCCTGCCAGCCAGGCCAGCAGGGCTCCGGCGAACGCCCCTGCCGGAACAATCCACCAGGCAGGAAGCCATGCAAAATCGAAGACCTGCCGTGCCAGCACCCAGGCCAGTCCCAGCGCCACCAGCCCTGCCAGGCTGCCAGCCACGGCCCCCACGAGCAGAAGCTCTGCAGCCTGCATGCGGGCCAGCAGGCCAGAACCGGCTCCCAGTGCCCGCATGAGCGCAAGGTCGCGCGCCCGGCTCTCCCGCGTGGCGTTGAGCGTGGCGAACAGCACGACCAGACCGGCCACCAACCCAAACGAAAACAGCAGCTCCACCGCCCCGATGACCTGATTGAGCACCTGCTGGATCTGCGTGATAGCACTGGTCATGTCGATCTGGGTCACATTGGGAAAGGTCTGCAGCACACGCCGATCGAGACTTGCGCCCCTGCTGTCATTCGGTGGGCTGCGGTAGGCCGTGATCCAGGTGACGCCTACCTCATCGCCGAGGCCGGCCACCGGGTACATGGCAAAGAAATTCACATGCATGGAGCTCCAGTCCACCTTGCGCACCGAGGTGACAGTGCTCTCGCGCAGCACCCCTCCCATGTCGAAGCGCAGGCGATCGCCCACATGCAGGCCCAGCGTCTTCATGATGCCGGCCTCCATGCTGATGGCCCGGGAATCTCCACTGCGCCAGCTGCCCTGCTCGACTGGTGAATACGACGGCGGCTGCACACTGAAGCTCAGGTTGAACTCCCGATCCACCAGACGGCGGGCCTGCTCGTCCTGGTAGCTGTCAGGCTGGATATCCCGACCATTGACGGCCACGAGCCGGCCCCGCACCATGGGATACCAGTCATAGCGCCGCACTCCGGCCTCCCGCAGCAGCGTCTGGAAGGCATGGGCCTGGTCAGGCAGGATGTTGATGACGAACCGGTTGGGCGCATCGACGGGAGATGCCTGACGCCAGCTCTGCACCAGGTCGGTACGCAGCAGAAACAGCAGCAGGAGTGCCAGCATGCCCACGGCCAGACTGCCGATCTGCACGGCCGCCACGAGAGGGCGTGCCGTGAGCTGCCGTATCGCCAGCACCAGCCAGCGCGGCCACATTCCGCCCTGTCGTCCCTGGGTGATGGCTCGCAGCAGGGCCAGCATGAGCCGGGCCAGCGCCAGAAACACCACGGTCGCCAGAGCGAAGCCCCCGACAGCAATGCTGCCGAGCCTGAGATCGTGGCTGGCAGCCAGCAGCAGCCCGGCGAATCCCGCCAGCCCCGCCACGATGGTCACGACCGCACCGACCCGCAGGGGCATGGCCTCGCGCCGAATCACCCGCATGGGCGGTGTGCCGGCCAGCTGCAGCACGGGCGGCAGCCCGAAGGTCGCCAGCAGCAGCATGCCCACGCCCAGTCCAAATCCCACGGGCTGCAGGCCCGGCTGGGGCAATCCTCCCTGCACCAGTCCGCCGAGCAGTTCGACGAACCCGTAGTGCGCCCCATAACCCACCGCGAGGCCCACCAGACTGCCCGCGAGCCCCAGAAGCAGGAATTCGATGGCATAGGCCCAGGCGATGGTGCGCTGTCCCATACCCAGCACGCGCAGCAGTGCGCAGTCATCCAGATGCCGGGAAGCAAATCCACGCGCTGCGAGGGCCACGGCCACGGCACTGAGAAAGGCCGCCAGCAGCGCCACCAGATTCAGGAAGCTCTCTGCCCGACCCAGCGTCTTCTGCATCTGGGGGTTGCCGGCATCCAGGGTGTCGATCGTGAGGCCCCGCACATGCAGTCGCTGCACCTCGGTGCGCGCCCATTGCAGATACCGCTGCACAGCGGCAGGGGTGCCCGTCATGGCCAGCCGGTAATGCACCCGGCTGGCAGGCTGCACCAGACCGGTCGCCGGCAGGTCGGACAGATTCATCAGTACACGGGGGGCAAAGTTGACCAGACTGTTGCCCCGGTCTGGTTCCTGTACCAGCACCTTGGCAATGCGAAAACTCTCATCGCCCAGCAGCAGCGTCTGCCCCACATGCAGCCCAAGGGTATCGAGCAGCGCATTCTCCACCCACACTTCGCCCGGAGCAGGAGGGCCGCGCAGCGACTGTTGCCCCGCCGGATCGATTCCGCCCTGGTCAGCCACCCGCACGAGCCCCCGCAGCGGATAGCCTGCGGCTACAGCCTTGAGCATGACCAGTCTGCCCTCTCCCCCCTGCCCCTGGGCACTGCGAGCCATGGTGGGAAAGGTCTGGGTGCTGGTCGTGGTGAGCCCCAGCGAGGCCGCCCTGACGGTGAATTCGACCGGGGTGGGAAGATCGCTGCTCAGCACGATGTCTCCCCCCAGCAGCTGAGCGGCATCGCGCTCCAGCCCCCCCTGCAGCCGTGCCGAGAAAAAGGCCACTGCCGACAGTGCAGCCACCGCCAGCATCACGGCAAAGCCGAGCAGGCGCAGTTCCCCTGCGCGCACATCGCGCCACAGCATGCGCCATCCGAGTTTCCAGGAAGAAATCACCGCCGCCGTCCCCTGTTGCAAGACCCCTCGCTCATGTCCGGATCATACTGGGTGCCCCCTGCCATCGCTGCCCAGGGGACTCTGGAAACTGCCGCGCACAGGCGCTGCACAGGAGTCCCCTGCAGATCAGGCTTCCTCCGAAGGCGCAACGGACAGAACCTGTCCCCCCTGCCAGCATCCCCCGGGAGGCACAGTGATCTCGTCATCGATGTGTGCTGCTTCCACACACACGAACTGCGCATATCCATGGGGCGGCAGATCGGCCAACGCAGCTCCCAGCGTCGGGCCGGGATTCCAGACCACGGACTCCGTCATGGAAGGCGACTGGTGAATGTCGAGCACAGCGGCCGGCTCCTGCAGGCGCCATGCAGCCGGAGCCGGATAGACGCGGTCCACCTCCTGGCCAAAGACGATGTCTCCCTGCTGAACCGGATGCGCCGGGTCTGCTCCGGCCACCGCGTCCCAGTAGCGGACGCCATCGGCGCCCTGCAGACGCAGGGCTGCCAGATCCTGCACGGCCAGATAGCTGTGCAGGGCCGTGGTGAAAGCCCAGGATGCGCTTCCCGTGTTGTGCACGGACAGAGTCACGGATAATGCCCCCGGCTGCAGAACGACATCGAGCTCCAGCCTGAACGGATGGTTCCAGACCACTTCTCCCGCATCGTCGCAGAGCCAGTGCGCAGTCACATCCTCCTGCGTCAGCACCAGCCGGGCTGTGCCAGTGCCCTGGGCAGCTACCCGCCAGCGGCACATGCGCGCAAACCCATGCTTGGCCAGGGGGCCCCGCCGGTTGAACTGTGGCCAGCACACCGGAATGCCCCCGCGAATGGAGGCGCTGCCATCCCACAGGGCTCGGGGACTCAGATACAGCCGCTCGCGTCCATCGGCTGCATGCCAGGACACCACCTGTCCACCGAGCAGCGACACGATGGCCTGGCTGCCGTCCTCCGCCTGCAGGTGCACCATCCCCGTCGGAGAGGCTGCTGCAGGAAAAGCCGTCGGCTGCGTCATGCTCGGTCCATCAGTCAGTCAGCCGGCTGGCCCAGCTCGTCGGCCCGCACCTGAGCGGCGGCAAAGTCCAGATCTCCGCTGTAGATGGCACGGCCCGCGATGACGCCAATGACGCCCTCGTCCTCCACCTCGCAGAGGTGCTCGATGTCGTCCATGTTGCTCAGCCCCCCGGAGGCAATCACCGGGATGCTGGAAGCCTGTGCCAGCCGCACCGTGGCCTCGATGTTGATGCCGCTGAGCATGCCGTCACGGCCGATGTCGGTGTAGATGATGCTTTCGACGCCGAGATCCTCGTACTTGCGTGCCAGCGTGGTCACCTCATGGCCGGTGAGCTTGCTCCAGCCGTCGGTGGCCACCTTGCCGTCCTTGGCGTCGAGCCCCACGATGATGTGCCCCCCGAAGGCGCTGCAGGCATCAGCCAGAAAGCCCGGGTTCTTGACGGCGGCCGTGCCGATGATGACGTAGCGCAGGCCAGCGTCGATGTAACGCTCGATGGTGTCGAGATCACGGATGCCCCCGCCGAGCTGTACCGGAATCTCGCCGTCGATCTCCTGCAGGATCTCCTTGACCACGCCCAGATTGCGGGGCTTGCCCGCAAAGGCGCCGTTGAGATCCACCAGATGCAGGCGGCGTGCACCCTGTTCGAGCCAGTGCAGTGCCTGCTCCACGGGGTCGGTGTTGAACGTGGTGACGCGGTTCATGTCGCCCTGTTGAAGGCGCACGCATTGACCGTCCTTGAGGTCGATGGCTGGAATCAGCAGCATGGCAATGGATCTCGAAAATCAGAGGGAGGGATGGAAAAAGACGGCAGCCCGGAGCATGCAGCAGGAATCAGGGCTTCCACGAAAGGAAATTGCGATACAGCGCCAAACCCCAGTCCGCACTCTTTTCGGGGTGGAACTGCGTGGCGAAGATATTGTCCCGTGCGATGGCAGCCGTGTAACGAGCGCCATAGTCCGCTTCACCGACGCTGTGCGCGGCATCGAGCGGCTGCGCGTAGTAGCTATGCAGGAAGTAGAACCAGCTCTGGTCCGGAATGCCGGCCCACACCGGATGCGAACGGGTGATGGAAACCTGGTTCCACCCCATCTGCGGCACCTTGAAGCGGCTGCCGTCGGGCTGCAGGCGCCCTTCGAGGTGAAAGCGCCGCACCTGCCCCGGAATGAGGTCGAGCGAGGGGGTATCCCCTTCTTCGCTGCGGGTCAGCAGCATCTGCATGCCCACACACACACCAAACAGCGGCTTGCTGGCAGCGGCTTCCAGCACCGCCTCCATCATGCCGCTGCCGGCAAGGTGGCGCATGCAGTCGCGCATGGCCCCCTGTCCGGGCAGCACCACCCGCTCGGCCGAACGGATGGTGTCAGGATCGTGGGCAATGACCACCTCATGCTGGTCGGAGGCCACATGCACGAGCGCCTGAGCCACCGAGCGCAGATTGCCCATTCCGTAATCGACGACGGCCACACGGGATTTGGACATCAGAGGCTGCCTTTCGTGGAGGGAATCATGCCGGCGGCACGGGGATCGAGCTCCAGGGCCATGCGCAGGGCACGGCCAAAGGCCTTGAACACCGTTTCACACTGGTGGTGCGCGTTGACTCCACGCAGATTGTCGATGTGCAGTGTGACGCCCGCATGGTTGACAAAGCCCTGGAAGAACTCATACACCAGCTGTGTGTCGAGGGCTCCGATGGCCCCCGCCGTGAATGGCACCTCGAAGGTGAGCCCCGGCCGGCCGGAAAAGTCCACCACCACCCTGCTCAGGGCTTCGTCGAGCGGCACATAGGCATGGCCATAACGGCGGATGCCCTTCTTGTCGCCCACGGCAAGACGCACGGCCTGGCCGAGGGTGATGCCGATGTCTTCGACCGTATGGTGGCCGTCGATATGCAGATCACCACGGCACTGGATGTCGAGGTCGATCAGTCCGTGACGGGCAATCTGGTCCAGCATGTGGTCCAGAAAGCCGATGCCGCTGTGCAGGCTGGCCTGGCCGCTGCCGTCCAGGTTGAGAGAGACCGAAATGTCGGTTTCGGCAGTGGTACGCGATACCTCGGCGATGCGGGCAACTATGGTCATGGCTTCGATGGTTCCGATTCAGCCCTTGCGGCATGTCCGCGCGCGGATACCCCGAAGACCGAAAGACTTCCGGCAAGGTCGCGCATGCGGGCTGACAAAGGCGCATTGTAGAAAAATTATCGCATTGCCTTTCCCCATGAACCGACTTGTTCCTGGGATTTTCTGCAGCGCCCCCCATGGAGCCGCTCCGCTGCACGCCCCGGCATGCAGCGGAGCGATGCCTGAGGCACAATTGACAGCTCCCGCCCTTTCCTGCCCCATGCCCGGCAGAGGAGCGCTGCCAGCCGATGGAATGCGCCTGCTGCGCGACGCACCCCGGCGCCACGACAGCAGGGAGGCCGCATTTTCCCTGCGATCTGCGCCCCGCAGCCAGATCGACATGCCTTTCCGAAAGCCGCGTCATGAGCAATCGCTACTGGAGCCCCCTGGTCCGCACTCTGAGTCCCTACGTCCCGGGCGAACAGCCCAAGCTGGACAACCTGGTCAAACTCAACACCAACGAGAACCCCTACGGTCCGTCCCCCCTGGCGCTGGCCGCCATTCGCAACGCCGCCGCAGACAGCCTGCGCCTGTATCCCGACCCGAATGCCGACCTGCTCCGCTCGGCGCTGGCACAGCGCTTTGGGCTCACGCCGGCCCAGGTCTTTGTGGGCAACGGCTCGGACGAGGTGCTGGCCCATGTGTTCATGGCCCTGCTGAAGCACGACCTCCCGCTGTGGATGCCCGACATCAGCTACAGCTTCTACCCCACCTACTGTGGCCTGTATGGCATCGCCAGCCGCCTAATTCCGCTGGCCGATGACTTCTCGATCCGCGCCGACGACTATCTGCCCCGCGACGGCGAGCGCGCCGGCGCCATCGTGTTTGCCAACCCCAATGCCCCCACAGGCCGCCCGCTGCCGCTGGCCGAAGTGGAGCGCATCGTGGCCGGCAACCCGGATGCGGTGGTGGTGATCGACGAAGCCTATGTCGATTTCGGGGGCGAGAGCGCCGTCACGCTCATCGACCGCTACCCCAATGTGCTCGTGGTGCACACCTACAGCAAGAGCCGCTCGCTGGCCGGCCTGCGCGTAGGCTATGCGCTGGGGGATGCCGGACTCATCGAGGGCATCGAGCGCATCAAGAACAGCTTCAACTCCTACCCGCTCGACCGGCTGGCCCTGGCCGGTGCCGTGGCATCCCTGCAGGACGAAACCCACTTCCAGAGCTGCTGCCAGCGGATCATCGCCTCCCGCGAGCGTCTTGTGGCCGGACTGGAAGCCCTGGGCTTCGAAGTTCTGCCTTCGGCAGCCAACTTCATCTTCGCCCGCCACCCGGACCATGAAGGTGCCGAGCTGGCTGCCGCGCTGCGCACGCGTGCCATCATCGTGCGTCAATTCCAGAAGCCGCGCATTCATGCGTTCCTGCGCATCTCGATCGGCACCGATGCACAGTGCGAAACGCTGCTGGCCGCCCTGCGCGAGATTCTGGGCACCCGCCCCTGAACCCATGCCCCATGCCGGCCTTTCCGTGTGTGCACCACGGAAAGGCACGGCGCTTACAAAATGAAACATGCATACTGGGAACCAAGCCCCGATCATCTGAATCTACCAAAACAGATAACGTCGCTTTTCAAGGAGACCTTTCCATGCAAATGAAATTCGCACTTGCCCTTGCTGCCGTGGGTGCCTCTCTGGCTTTCGGCAGTCAGGCTCAGACACCTGCTGCCGCGACGGGAGCTGCTCCCGCCAGCGCTTCTGTACCTCCCTGGGGTCCTGGCATGGGCCGTGGCCCCATGATGGAAGGACGTCGCGGAGGTCCACGCCATGCGCCTCTGACAGCAGAACAGCGCAAGGCCCTGTTTGCCGAACGCATGCAGCATGAAGCTGAAGCGCTCAAGATCACTCCCGCACAGAAATCCCACTGGATGGCCTATGTGCATGCCCGTGAGCGCATGCAGCAGGATCGTCCCATGATGTCGCCGGAAGACCGTGATGCCCGCTTCAAGCAGATGCAAGCCATGACGCCTGACCAGCGGCTGGAATTCCATGCGGCTCAGATGCGTGAGCACGCCAAGCAGATGGACAGCGTGGCAGCGGCATCCCGCAAGCTGCGTGCGGCTCTTTCGCCCGAACAGCGCAAGACCTTCGATGCCATGTATGCACGCCACGATGGTGCACGCGGGCCGCAGGGTCGTGGAGAATGGCGAGGTCGCGGCATGCCGCCCGTGCCGCCTGCTTCTGCCGGCATGATGCCGCCTCCTGCAGCGCAGTAAAGCGCATTGCACCGGATCTTCACCAGATCCGGTGAACAGCGCAGTCCTTTCCGTCGCCTCCCCAAAAGGGGGGAACGCTGCGAAGTTGCAAAGGCGCCATTCCTTCAGGGAATGGCGCCTTTTGCTTTTGGCATCTGTGCATGCGAACTTGAACCGCCGACAGGAGTTTGACATGCAGCGAGAGAGGCTCCTCTCCCAGCGACGCCCCACCGACAGCCCACAACAAAAAACCGGCTTGGGATGAAGCCGGTTTCCTGTGCATGCTGCGCACGGACAACCCCGTGCGTGCGTATGTTCTGACTCAGCTCAGATGCTTGCCGATGAGGCCTGCCATTTCGAACATGGTGACCTGCTTCTTGCCGAAGACGGCGGCGAGCTTGGCATCGGCATTGATGTTGCGCTTGTTGTTTTCGTCCTGCAGCTTCTGTGCCTTGATGTAGTCCCACAGCTTCTTGATGACTTCGGTGCGGGGCAAGGGCTTGCTGCCGACCACCGCTGCCAGCTCTGCGCTGGGCGTCAGGGGTTTCATGAAAGCTGCGTTCGGCTCACGCTTCTTGGGAGCGGGGGCGGCTTTGGTCGCGGCAGGTTTTTTTGCAGTTGCCATGGTACTGTCTTTCTTTCGGTGACACACAAAGGCAATTTCCACTACATCGTGGATTGCCACCAGTAAGGTATCCTAAAGGAGATTCCCGGTCGATTGGATGCTTGTGCCTGTGCAGATTGTGAAAATTTGCAGGCTTGCGGGCAGTGCGTGCATCCGGCGGCGTCCAGGTTCCGGCAGGACATTGTGCTCCTGCCTGCCGGGGCTGACTCTCTCCTGCATACCCATGGGGGCAGTATAGTCCTCCGCATGCAGACACGGATTCTGCCCTTCCCCGGGAAAGGATCGTGCCGTCCCCCGTTTTCCATCCCTTTGCGAGTGCTTCCATGTCCACCTCCTCCTTCTCCACCTGCGACCTGTGCGATCCGCACCGTGACACCGTCACGCCCGACTTTGTCGTGCTGCCTCCCGTGTTCCGCGATTTCGGCAGCCCTGCTCCTTTTTGCGGGCAGGTGGTGACCGTTCGCTGCTACGAGGACAATACGTCCGTGCGCGCCGTGCTGGAAACCGAGGGCCACGGCCGTGTGCTGGTGGTGGCCGGAGGCGGATCGCTGCGTACCGCACTGGTAGGAGGCAACATCGGCCAGCTGGCTGCCCGCAACCATTGGGCCGGTGTGGTGGTGGATGGCTGCGTGCGCGATGTGGCCGAGCTTGCCCCCCTGCCGGTAGGCATCCGCGCACTGGGCAGCATGCCCATGCCGCCGCGCAAGAACCACGCTGGTCTGGTGGATGTGCCGGTGCATGTGCAGGGGGTACTGGTCCGCCCCGGCAGCTGGCTGTATGCCGACGCAGACGGCATGGTGGTCAGCGATACACCTCTGGCATAACGGCAGCGCCATCTGGAACCTGCCCTGCCCCACACAGGACGCACAGAGTTGCCGTCAGGTGGAGATGTCCCCGTCCTGACGGTCCATCCTGCGTCCGGGCAGGGGCGAAGTGGCGATCAGCACTCCCGCCACAGCCAGCCCCAGGGCAAGCAGCTGCATGCCGGCAAGCCGCTCACCGAGCACGAGCACGCCAGTGAGTGCCGTGCCTGCAGGCAGAAACACAGTAAAGACGCCTGCCTGCGAAGCGGGCACCACACGGAGCCCCGTCATCCACAGGCTGATCGACCAGACACAGGCAGCCAGGGCATAGAAAACCAGCAGTGCCCAGAGCTGCCACGACACGGCGGCGAACCCGAACCGGCTGGCAGCATACAGTCCGAGCGGCGTGGCCAGCACCAGTCCCCAGAGATTGACGATGCTGGTAATGCGCCGTGCGGAGAGGCTGGATGTGAGGCATTTTCCGATCACCGAGTAGGCCGCTTCGCAGCACACGGCCCCCATGAGGAGCAATTGCCCCAGCCAGGCCTTGTCGGCAGCGGGAATGGCTGCCGCTGCAGCGCCGTGCGGTCGGGACAGGGCCAGCAGCGACACTCCGGCCACGGCACACACGATGGAGGCCAGGATGCGCGGCGTGAGCCGCTCCCCCAGGAACACCCGTCCCAGCAGAGCCACCACGGCCGGAATGCAGGCCATGATGACGCTGGCCGAGACGGCCGAGCTCAGGTGCATGCCCGCCATCACGAGCAGGGTGAACAGAAAGTTGCCGATAAAGGCTTCAAGAAACAGGAGCAGGCGGGTGCGGCCTGTCTGGGGCGGTTCATCAGGCGGCCTGCGCAGCCAGCCCACCATGGCGACGCCACCGATGCCGAAGCGCAGCCAGGCGAGCAGGAATACCGGAAACACCGCCACCAGCGGCTTGGACAGCGCCACATAGCATCCCACCAGCGTCATGCTCAGGGCAAGTGCCCCATAGGCCAGGGGGCGGGACGGCAATGCTGCCGCCGTCAGGGAGGAAGAAGACTCGGACATGGCTCACGGACAGGAGACAGGAAGGGAACCGATGGCTCCACGGTCCTGCGCGATGTGCATACAGGGGGGAACCCTGCAGCGGATTGTCATCGATCCGGCGCTTCCCCCTGCTGTGATCGGGAATGTCTGCCCCCTTGCCGAGGGCTGGCAGGAACATATTCCCACAGGGCCACGGAGACTCTGTGCAGCCCCGGGAGGCTGGCTCGGCGCATCAGGCCGGAAGGCGCATCAGCTCCAGCGGGAGATCGGCAGGTTCGATCCCAGCCGGCATGCGTCGTGCGGCCAGGCGCTGCATGACGCGCCGGCCTTCGGGCTCCAGACCGTCCTCGTAGGCCAGCACGCGCCAGTGCTGCGCCTCCCCCGCCAGCATCTGCAAGAGCTCGCCCGGGCGCAGCAGGAACTCAGGACGGGCAGGACGACCGATCCGGCCATGCCCGGCCGCAAAGGTTTCGTACAGCAGCATGCCTCCCGGACGCACCGAGGCCAGCAGATGCGGAAACAGCGGCCGCCACAGGTAATGCGTGACCAGCACTGCATCGTAAACCTGCCCTGTCAGGGGCCATGGGCTGCCGTCTTCGAGATCGGCCTGCACGACGGAGCCATGATGCGCCGCCTGGGCCAGGACTGAAGCATCACGATCCACGCCGGTCACCCGGCAGCCGCGGGCCGCCAGCCAGGCCATGTGCCGCCCCGTCCCGCAGGCCACATCCAGCACCGAAGCCCCGGGTGCGAGAGAGGCGGCAAAGCGGCAGATCCACGATGACGGTGCGTCGCTCCACGAGGGGGACTGCAGGGCCGAAGGCATGGCAGGATCGGGGCTCATCGGACGCGTGCAAGCAGCGCACGAATGCGCGGCAGGGCGCGCTGCATGGCTGCACGGCCGGCGGCGATGGCGCGGGAACGGTTGTTCAGGTCGACACTCGACATGCCCCCGAGGGCAGGACGCAGCACCACATCGGCCTGCTTGAGCTCATAGCGGTTGATGCTCTGCCCCATGATGGTGAAGGTCTGCAGCAGAATGTCGAGCTGGCCATGTGTGGCTGCGGAGCGGGGCGAGCTGCTGATGTCGATGGCCACGACGATGTCGGCTCCCATTTGCCGCGCATAGTTCACGGGCACCGGCGCCACCAGGCCGCCGTCCACATAGTCGCGCGAACCGATGCGCACCGGCTCGAACACGCCGGGGACCGAACTCGATGCCCGCACGGCCTGCCCGGTGTTGCCACTGCGGAACAGGATACCGTCGCCCGTCTGCAAGTCGGTGGCCACGATGCCCAGCGGCAGAGGCATGGACTGGATGGGCCGCTGTCCCACCTTCTGGTTGATGAAGCGCTCCAGCGCACTACCCCTCAACAACCCACGGTTGAAGAAGGGGAGCATCCAGTCGGTGATGGCATTCTGGTCGAGCGACTGTGCCGCATCCTCCAGATGGCGCCCGCGGATGCCGCTGGCATACAGGGCGGCCACTACACTGCCGGCCGAGGTGCCCACCACCATGTCGGGATGAATGCCAGCCTCGTCGAGCACTTCCAGCGCCCCGACATGTGCAAACCCTCGGGCGGCTCCTCCGCCGAGCGCCACGGCCAGACGCGGATGCATGGATGCAGAGGCACTCCCGTGGCTGACAGCATGGGCTGGTGCATGCAGCGATGGCAAGCCCGGCATGCTGCCACAGCCTGTCAACAGAACGGCCAGGCCCAGCCCCCCTGCCCCGCTCCACCGCCGGAACGGGACACGGTGCAGCAAGGACAGGCAGTATGCAAGACAGAAACGAAGGAACATGACAAGAACAGCAACGAGAACGAGAACGAGAACGAGAACGACAGCGGAAACGAAGTGGCCGGGTACGGCACCCCGGGACAGGAAGGCCCTCATCGGGACCAGAAGCGCGACGGCGGCATTCTGTCGCGACACCATGTGGCCAGCCGGTGGACAGCCGCATCGGACTGGCAACGACTCCAGCCGCACAGCAGCCCTGCCGCATAGGCCGCATCGGGATGCCGGGGATACAAGGTGGACAGCAGGGCATCGGCCACGGCGGCATCATTGAGAATCCCCAGCTCTTCCTGCAGCCGCTGCAGGACGGCCCGGTAGGTCGCCACCCTGCGGCGCGGATACAGGGCTGCCAGGAACTCCACCTCGTAGCGCAGGCGCTTGGTACGCTTGCGCAGGGTGTGGCGCGCGGGGACATCGAGTGTGGGCCAGAGACGGGCCAGTCGTGCCACGGCACGGTGCGCCCGGGTCAGGGCACGATCTCCCACCTTGCGGGCAGCGAGGCTGGAGAGCGCCTGGCCCCCATCCAGATGCAGCCAGCGCAGCCCCTGCAGCAGAACCTGGCCTGTGGCCGGCTGTTGCAGCAGCTGCTGCACGTCCAGACGAGCCTGTGTGGCGGCCTGATCGACGGCAGTTCGCAGGGCGGCAATCGATTCGGGAGATGCAGGGCCCTGCAGCACGGGGACGGTGTGCACCGTCTGGGCCAGCACCTGCCAGTCCCGTGCCGCTCCGAGCGCGGTTCCCAGCCGACGCAGCCCATCCAGCCATTCGCGCAGCGGCCCCTGTGCCTGCAGATCGAGCAGAGCCCATGCAGATCGCAGCCGCCGCAGGGCTACCCGGGACTGGTGGAGAAACTCGGGTTGTGCGCCGTCTGCGGCCCACGGCAGATTGGCATGCAGGTGGCGCAGACATTCCCCCACCAGTGCCTGGGCCAACGCATGGCCCGTGGCATCGGGCGGCAGGACAGGAGCCTGTGCCCCGGAAGGCTGAACGGCCTTGTGCACGCACAGCCGATAGCCGCGTTCCGCCTTGCTGCAGGGCTGCGGCAGGAGGGCCACACGCTGTGCCAGCCGCTGTGCCACATCGAACACCAGGGGCAGAGCGCCCTGCTTGAGTTCAATTTCGAGCTCATGCACGGGCTCCGTGCATCCCTGTGCCTCGATGACGCCCACATCGAGCGCCAGCTCGACCTGACCGCCCTGCGCGTCGGCCACGTTCCAGAGCGTGCGCGTGATGCGGGTGACGAATACCGGAGCGAGACGGGGTGCCACGTCGCTGCCGCCCAGAAAAGCCTGCACCTCGGGATCGTCAATGTGCTGCAGCTCCAGCGTCTGGCCCCGGGTGACGTGTTCGAGCTCGCGGCGCGCGCTGAGGCCGTCATCCGACATCTGGCCGAATTTGACGGTCTGAATCCACTGCTCTCCCGCCCGACGCAGCCGCAGCCCCATGCGCCGACGCGCGAGCAGCAGATCGGGCGTGTCGTAATACACGCTCACGAGTTCGCGCGTGCGTGGCGCCACCCCATAGGCCAGAGCCACCTCGTCGACCAGCAGCGGGGCGGCCTCGGGCCACAGGCTCAGACAGAGTTCGATTTCGGTAGCCATGACGTGAGTATCCCTGCAGATGGCGGCTGGAGCGAGGTTTTTTCTGTCTCGATGCCGTTCCGCTGCCGCATCATGCCGGGGGTTGCCCCAGCAGGGCCAGCATGCCGGCTTCGTCCAGAATGGGAACGCCGAGCTTCTGTGCCTTCTCGAACTTGGTGCCCGGTTCGGCCCCGGCCACCACGTAGTGGGTGCGGGCACTGACGCTGCCGGAGACCTTGGCTCCTGCCGCTTCCAGCATGTCCTTGGCAGCATCCCGGCCCAGATGGGGCAGTGTGCCGGTGAGGACGAAGGTCTTGCCGGCCAGCGGCAAGGCCTGAGAGGCGGCGATGCGGCCGGCAGTCTCGGGCCATGTGATGCCGGCAGCCCGCAGGCGGGCGATGACCTCGCGGTTGTGCGGCTCACCCAGAAAGTGCAGGATGCTCTGTGCCACCACCGGCCCGATGTCGGGCACCTGCAGCAGCGCTTCCTCGTCGGCCTGCATCAGGGCGTCGAGGCTGCCGAAATGGCGCGCCAGATCCTTGGCCGTGGTTTCGCCGACATGGCGGATGCCCAGCCCGTAGATGAAGCGTGCGAGCGTGGTGTGCCGACTGCT
This sequence comes from Brachymonas moutaii (nom. illeg.), assembly GCF_049977365.1. Classification (NCBI taxonomy): domain Bacteria; kingdom Pseudomonadati; phylum Pseudomonadota; class Betaproteobacteria; order Burkholderiales; family Comamonadaceae; genus Allobrachymonas; species Brachymonas moutaii (nom. illeg.). Next base: position 18,781 of record NZ_JBNGEN010000002.1, read on the forward strand.
GTCGAGCGCATCGAGCAGATTGCGCGCCGATTTCTCGGCCATGCGGTCGAGGCCTGCAAGCTGGTCCAGGGAGAGGTGGTACAGATCGGGCAGCGAGTGGACCAACCCCCCATCGACAAGCTGGTCGACGAGCTTTTCACCAAGGCTGTCGATATCGAGCGCCCGGCGCTGGGCAAAGTGCAGAATGGACTGCTTGCGCTGCGCGCTGCAAAAGAGTCCGGCCGTGCAGCGCACGTCGACCTCGCCCTCCTCGCGCTCGACCGCGCTGCCGCAGACGGGACAGTGGGCAGGCATGTGAAACACCCGGGTATGTGCAGGGCGCCGGTCCGGCACTACCCCCACCACCTCGGGGATCACGTCGCCCGCGCGGCGGACGATGACCGTGTCGCCCACCCGCACGTCCTTGCGGTGCACCTCATCCTCGTTGTGGAGGGTGGCGTTGGTCACGGTGACGCCACTCACAAAGACCGGTGCGAGCTTGGCCACGGGGGTGAGCTTGCCCGTACGCCCCACCTGCACGTCGATGGCCTCGACGGTGGTGAGCTCCTCCTGAGGCGGATACTTGTGCGCCACCGCCCAGCGGGGTTCGCGGCTCACGAAGCCGAGGCGCCGCTGGAGTGCCAGCGAGTTGACCTTGTAGACGACTCCGTCGATGTCGAACGGCAGGCTATCGCGCCGGGCAGCGATGCGGCCATGGAAGGCCACCAGCTCCGCCGGGTCGCGCGTGACCTCGCGGTCGGGCGACACCGGAAAGCCCATGTCCGCAAAGGCATCGAGCACCTCGGACTGGGTGGCGGGCATGTCGTCCCAGCCCCGCACCTCGCCCCAGGCATACGCAAAGAAGCTCAGGCGCCGCTCGCGGGCGATGGCCGGATCGAGCTGCCGCAGTGTGCCGGCAGCCGCATTGCGGGGATTGGCAAAGGTGCGCTCGTTCCTGTGACCCTGGGCGATGCGCTGGCGCTGGCGCTCGTTGAGCGCGTCGAACACATCGCGGCGCATGTACACCTCGCCGCGCACTTCCAGTACCTCGGGCGGATGGGGCATGCGCAGCCGCAGGGGAATCTGCCAGATGGTGCGGATGTTCTGGGTCACGTCCTCGCCGATCTCGCCGTCTCCGCGCGTGGCTGCCAGCACGAGCACGCCGTGCTCGTAGCGCAGGTTGATGGCCAAGCCGTCGAACTTGAGTTCTGCCTCGTACTCCACCGCCGGATCCTGGGGCGAGAGCCCGAGCTCGCGGCGCACGCGCGCATCGAAGGCCAGCGCACCGGTGGCCTCGGTGTCGGTCTCGGTGTGAATCGAGAGCATGGGCACCGCATGGCGCACCGTGCCAAAGCCCGGCAGCACCTGCCCCATGACCCGCTGGGTGGGCGAATCGGGTGTGCGCAGGGCGGGGTAGGCAGTTTCGAGCGCATCGAGCTCGCGGAACAGACGGTCGTATTCGGCGTCGGGAATTTCCGGAGCGTCGAGGGTGTAGTACAGGTAGGCGTGATGCTGCAGCAGCTCGCGCAGCTCCGCCGCACGCTGGACCTGGGCCGTGGTGGGCGCAACGCCCTCCCCTGCGGCCTCGAACAGGTCGGGTGTGGTCATGGCAGCGGAAATCCTCAGGAGAACAGGCGGCGCGCCAGATCGGAACCGGCGGCGAAGTCGTGCTGTTCAAGTGTCTGGTAGAGGCCCTGCAGGTCGCGGTCGATGGTCTCCATGGCATCGGTGCTGATGCGGTAGCCGTTGCCGTCGACGATCTGCCCTTCCATTTCGCTGGCGAGCTGGAGCGCGGTTTCACACATGCGCGCAAAGGGGCGCTCGCTCTGGCGCACATGGGTCACTTCGAGCCCGAGCAGCACCTCGTAGATGGCCGAGTTCTCGATCGTGTCGGCCATGGCTGCACGGCCGTCGAACTCCAGGCTGACCACAGGAGGCACGCCTTCGACCGAGGCAGGCAGCACCATGCGGCCCGGCAGCACACCGGGCACGAAGCCCTGGCGGCCGGCGGCCTGCTGCAGGTAGCCCATGCTCCACGCAGCGCCCCGTGCGCGCAGCACGAAGGTCAGCCGCGCATCATGGGCGCTGGCAAACTGGTCGAGCTCGCGGGCGCGGGCCACCTCGTTGAGCATGTCGGGGAAATGGGGCGTGCCGTTGACGGCATCGGCAAAGGCCTGCGCCTTGAGCGTGAACTCAGAGAAGCCGATCTCGTTGAGCGGGCCGGTGCGGTTGGCAAGCTGTACCCCGGCCTGGAAGGCGTCGTACAGGTGCCCCGGAGTGAGTGGCTCCCATTGCTGGGTGTTGCGGTTGCGGCCTTCGATGAAGAAGGGCTTGTTGTCCACCCGGCGGGTGGCAGGCAGCGCTGCAAGGGCGACTTCGGCCGGAACCACAGCGCCTGCATCGAGCTCGATGGGCGCCATGGCGTCGAGCAGGGCATCCATGAGAAAGCGGCGTTCGGGCACGGGAGCCACAGGCAGGGGCACGCCGTCATCGGCAGCCTCTGCAGCCGGAACGGAGACCGCAGCGGCCACGCCCACGGCACTGTCGGCGGGGACTGCGGTCTGAGCGTCGGGCACGGCCGCCACGCCTTCAGGGGTGCCTGCGACTGCGTCAGTCAGCCCGGGTTCAAGGGCATGGGCTCCGCCTTCGGGGCCAAGGGAGGGATCGGGCTGACGGGGCCGGTTCTTGCGCGCCTGCCAGGCGTTGTGCGCCACCAGAGCGGCGAGCAGCACGCCCCCCGTTGCGGCCAGTCCGATTTGCAAGGTAGTACTCATGGATTTTTCTGCATCGATGTGCGCATATCTTAGCCTAGCCGCCCGTGTCTCCGGCGGCAGGACGGGCAGCCGTGCGATTCGGACTCAGGATTCGGCCATGGAAAGGGCCGCCTCCATGTCCACGGCCACGATGCGCGAGACGCCCTGCTCCTGCATGGTGACGCCGATGAGCTGTCTGGCCATTTCCATGGCGATCTTGTTGTGGCTGATGAACAGGAACTGTGTGTCGCGCCCCATGCTCGCCACAAGGCGTGCATAGCGCTCGGTGTTGGCGTCGTCGAGCGGTGCATCCACCTCATCGAGCAGACAGAACGGCGCCGGATTGAGCTGGAAGATGGCAAACACCAGGGCAATGGCCGTGAGGGCCTTCTCGCCGCCCGAGAGCAGATGGATGGTCTGGTTCTTCTTGCCCGGCGGCTGGGCCATGACCTGCACCCCGGCATCGAGGATTTCGTCGCCGGTCATGATGAGCCGTGCCTGTCCGCCCCCGAAAAGTTCCGGGAACATGCGCCCGAAATGCCCGTTGACTGTCTCGAAGGTGCTGGAGAGCAGCTCGCGGGTTTCGCCGTCGATCTTGCGGATGGCGGCTTCGAGGGTGTCGATGGCGTCGAGCAGGTCGGCGGACTGCTCGTCGAGGAAGCGCTTGCGCTCGGTGGCTGCATCGAGCTCCTGCATGGCGGCGAGGTTGACTGCGCCCAGAGCTGCGATCTCGCGCTGCAGGCGGTCGATCTCGGACTGGAGCCCCTGCAGGCGTACGCCTTCTTCGGCGATGCTGGCGGCGAGTGCGGCCTCGTCGGTCTGCGCTTCGGCCAGCGACTGGGCGAACTGTTCCACACCGATGCGCACGGCCTGCTCCTTGAGCTGCAGCTCGGTGATGCGCTGGCGCAGCGGTTCGAGCTCGCGCTCCAGCACCAGGCGGCGTTCGTCGCTTGCACGCAGGCGGGCGGTCAGGTCTTCATAGGCGCTGCGGCGCGCGCCCAGCTCCTGCTCGCAGGCCAGTTTGCGCGCCAGCGCCTCCTGCAGTCCATCCTGCGCCGTGGCGGCCGTGAGGGCCTCGACTTCCTGGCGGAGCTGGGCCTCTTCGGCCTGCAGGGCCTGCACCTGCGTATCGGCGGTGGCCAGCATGCGCTGCAGCTCGGCGGTGCGTGCCTGGGCCGATCGGCGGCCAAAGGCTGCTTCCTGTGCGGCGCGTTCGAGCGTGCGCTGCTGCTCGCGACCTGCGGCCAGCCGGCGCTCGGCTTCCAGCACCCGGTCTTCGAACTGCGTCTCGCGTTCCTGGGCATCGGCGAGCTGCATGTCCAGCTCCTCGAAGCGGGCCTCGGCCAGCACGGCCCGCTCCTGCAGCTCTTCCAGCGTCGCATCGACCTCGGCGAGATCGGCGCCGATCTGTTCGCCGCGCTGGCGGCTCTGCTCGCTCTGCTGCGTGAGGCGCAGCACCTCGACCTGCAGGGCGTGGTGCGCGGACTGGGTGTCGGCCAGCTCCCGCCGCAGCGCGGTCAGGGCCTCGCCGGCATGGGTGCAGGTTGCCTCGGCCCGCACCAGGGCATGGCGCGATTCCTCCAGGATCAGCTGCTGGGCCCGCAGTTCCCTGTCCAGATGGGCGATTTCCTGGGCCCGCGCCAGCATGCCTTCCTGGGCACTGCCCTGCGCGTGAAAATCGACCGCATGGGCGCTGACCGCATGGCCCGTGGGCACGTACACGGTTTCGCCGGGCCCAAGCCGGTCGCGCAGGGCCAGCGCCTCGCCCAGCGTGGTGGCGGTGTAGCAGCCCTGCAGCCAGGTATCCATGAGCGCGAGCAGACCTGCATCGTGCAGGCGGAGCCGGTCTACCAGCCGCGGCAGTGGCGCTGCGGCGGGGGCCTTCGGCTGCGGCAGCGCATAGAAGCTGAGTCTGGCCGGCGGTGCATCGGCCGCAAAGGCGGCCACAGTGTCGAGTCGCCCCACTTCGAGCGCACCCATGCGCTGCCGCAGGGCGGCCTCCAGCGCCTGCTCCCAGCCTTCCTCGATCTGGAGCCGGGTCCACAGCTGGGGCAATCCGTCGAGTCCCTGGCGTTCGAGCCAGGGGGCAAGTGCGCCTTCGGTGCGCACCTTGTCCTGCAGGGCCCTGAGGGCGTCCATGCGCGCAGCCAGATCGGCCTGCCGGCGCATGTCGTCATTGAGCTGACGCTGGGCCTCCCGGCGCTGGGCCTCGTGCTGTGGCTGCTCGTCCTGCCGCATGGCAAGCTGCTCCTGCAGGCTGGCGAGCCTCTGCTGCAGGGAGACGAGCTGGCCCTGCTGTGCCTCCAGCCGGTCCGTCTCTGGCATGGCCAGTGCCTTGCGGTCGGCCAAGAGCCGCTCGCGGCGCTGTTCCTGCTGGCGGCGCTGCTCGCCCACGCTGCGCTGCTCGGCAGCCAGCACCTGGATCTGCTGCTGGACCTGGGTTGCCGCCGCACGGTATTCGGAGGCCTTGTGCTGGGCACGGCGCAGGGCGTCTTCGAGTTCGGGGAGCTGCTGGGCCTGCTCCTCGACCTGCGCTTCGAGCATGGCGGCCTGCTCCTCGGACTCCAGATCACGCGCGGCCAGGGTTTCGGCCTCCTGTTCGGCCTCCTCGCGGCGCGCCTGCCACTGCGCCATCTGCTCGGCGAGTTGAATCTGCCGCCGCGCGGCGCGGTCCCGGTTGTCGATCACGTGGCGAATCTCGGCTTCGAGCCGCCCCACTTCGGCGGTTGCCTCGTACAGCTGTCCCTGCGCCTGGTTGACCTGGTCTCCGGCAGCATAGTGGGCCTGCCGAATGCCCTCGACATCGCCCTCGACCTGGCGCATTTCGGCCATGCGGCCTTCGAGCGCAGCGCGGGCCTGCTCGACATCTGCCTGCACACGTCCCTGGCTGGTGGCGGCCTCCTCCCGCTTGAGAAACCACAGCTGATGCAGCCGCCGGGTGCCAAGCTCCTGGAGCCCCTGGTATCTGCGTGCCACCTCCGCCTGTTTCTCGAGCCGTTCGAGATTGCCGTTGAGCTCTCGCAGGATGTCCTCGACGCGGGTCAGATTCTCGCGGGTATCCTGCAGGCGGTTGCCTGTCTCGCGCCGCCGCTCCTTGTACTTGCTGACTCCGGCCGCCTCCTCAAGGAACAGGCGCAGCTCCTCGGGGCGGCTCTCGATGATGCGGCTGATCGTGCCCTGTCCGATGATGGCGTAGGCGCGTGGCCCCAGACCCGTACCCAGAAACACGTCCTGCACATCCCGGCGCCGCACGGTCTGGTTGTTGATGAAATAGCTGCTGCCGCCTTCGCGCGTGAGCACCCGCTTGACGGCAATCTCGGCATACTGGTTCCACTGCCCGCCGGCGCGGTGGTCGGCATTGTCGAACACCAGCTCCACACTGGCCCGGCTGGCAGGCTTGCGCGTGGTGGTGCCGTTGAAGATCACGTCCTGCATCGACTCGCCGCGCAGCTCGCTCGCCTTGCTCTCGCCCAGCACCCAGCGCACCGCATCCATGATGTTGGACTTGCCGCATCCATTGGGGCCCACCACCCCCACGAGCTGCCCCGGGAGCTGGAAGAGGGTGGGTTCGGCAAAGGACTTGAAGCCCGAGAGCTTGATGGACTGAAGACGCACGTCGGAAAACCAATCAACGGAGTCCGCCTGCCCTGCGCAGGGACAGACCCATACACTAGAATCGAATGCCTGAGGCGTGCCCGCACGTGCCGGCGTACCGCATGCGACCCGATACGATGCCACACCCCGCAGGAGGCGGGTAGCAAGGGCAGCGGGTCAGGCTGTGTGCGATGCCCCTGCAGCGCACGGCAGACATGGAGGCTGCACTCACGCCACACCACGCACGGCATGGCATGGCCCGTCACCGCCCCGGCTCCTCCCAGGCGGCTACATCATACCCGGCAGCCACCCTGGCACGCCCCCCTTTCAAAGCCCTATCAGAGCCATCCGTCCCGGTTTTCACCCATCATGAATCCCCGTCTAGACCTGCTGCAACCGTACCCCTTCGAGCGTCTGCGCGCACTGTTTGCCGACGTCACTCCCAATCCCGCCCTGCGCCCCATCAGCCTCGGCATCGGCGAGCCCCGGCACGCCACCCCTGCCTTCATCCCCGAAACCCTGGGCCAGGCTGCCATGGGCGTGCCCGGGCTGGCCACCTACCCTGCCACTCCCGGCGAACCGGCCCTGCGCACCAGCTGCGCACAGTGGCTGCAGCGGCGCTATGGAGTGGAGGTCGACCCGCTCCGGCAGGTTCTGAGCGTCAACGGCTCGCGCGAGGCCCTGTTCGCCTTTGCACAGACCGTGATCGATCCCGATGCCGACGCCGTGGTGGTCTGCCCCAATCCGTTCTACCAGATCTACGAAGGAGCCGCCCTGCTGGCCGGAGCCACGCCGTTCTACGCGCCCACCGATCCGGCACGCAACTTCGCCGTGGACTGGGCCAGCGTCCCAGAATCGACCTGGCAGCGCACCCAGCTCGTGTATGTGTGCTCCCCCGGGAACCCCACAGGCGCCGTCATGCCGCTCGACGAATGGCGCATGCTCTTCGCGCTCTCGGACCGGTATGGCTTCGTCATCGCCTCCGACGAGTGCTACAGCGAAATCTATTTCCGCGACGAGCCCCCGCTCGGCGGACTGGAAGCCGCCGCGCGCCTTGGCCGCACCGACCTGCGCAACCTGATGATGTTCACCAGCCTGTCCAAGCGCAGCAATGTGCCCGGTCTGCGCAGTGGATTCGTCGCGGGCGATGCCGAACTGATCCGCAAGTTCCTTCTCTACCGCACCTATCACGGCAGTGCCATGAGCCCGGTCGTCCAGCGCGCCAGCATGGCCGCCTGGGGCGATGAGGAACACGTGATCGAGAACCGGCGCCTCTATCGCGAGAAGTTTGCCCAGGTTACTCCGGTGCTCGCCGACGTGCTGGACGTCAGGCTGCCCGACGCAGGCTTCTACCTGTGGGCAGGCATTGGCAACCTGTGCGGCAGCTCCGACACCGCCTTCGCACGTGCCCTGCTGGAACAATACAATGTCACGGTTCTGGCAGGCAGCTATCTGGGACGCGCCGCACACGGACACAATCCCGGCAGTGGCCGGCTGCGCCTCGCACTGGTGGCCGACACCGGCGAATGCCTCGAAGCGGCCCATCGCATCCGCGAATTCGTCCTGCGCCTGCGTGCCTCCACCCCCTGAGGCATCCCATGCGGGCACCCAGGCCCCGTGACGCCCTGCCCTTTTTCAGACTGCGGGCTCCCACCTGCCCGCCCCTCGTTTCATCAAGGACTCCCATGACCACCCAACTCCAGACCATCATCGAAAACGCCTGGGACAACCGTGCCGAACTCTCCGCAGCCAGCGCGCCCAAGGAAATCGCCGACGCTGTCGAACACGTCATCGCCGAACTCGACCAGGGCCGCCTGCGCGTGGCCACCCGCGAAGGCGTGGGCCAGTGGACCGTGCACCAGTGGATCAAGAAGGCCGTGCTGCTCTCCTTCCGCCTCAAGGACAACGTGCTCATGCACGCCGGCGACCTCGCCTTCTACGACAAGGTACCCACCAAGTTCGGCACCATGAGCGCCAACGAGCTCCAGTCCAGCGGCGTGCGCGTGGTGCCCCCCGCCGTGGCCCGCCGTGGCAGCTACATCGCCCGCGGTGCCATCCTGATGCCGTCCTACGTCAACATCGGTGCCTACGTCGATGAAGGCACCATGGTCGACACCTGGGCCACCGTCGGCAGCTGCGCACAGGTCGGCAAGCACGTACACCTTTCCGGCGGCGTGGGTCTGGGCGGCGTGCTCGAACCCCTGCAGGCCGGCCCCACCATCATCGAGGACAACTGCTTCATCGGTGCCCGCAGCGAAATCGTCGAAGGCGTCATCGTCGAGGAAAACTCCGTCATCAGCATGGGCGTCTACATCGGCCAGAGCACCCCCATCTACGACCGCACCACCGGCGAAATCTCCTACGGCCGCATCCCCTCCGGCTCCGTCGTGATCAGCGGCAGCCTGCCCAAGAACGACGGCAAGTACAGCCTCTATGCCGCCATCATCGTCAAGCGCGTCGACGCACAGACCCGCGCCAAGACCAGCCTGAACGATCTGCTGCGCAGCTGATCCCTCTCCGCACGCAGCTCCCCCTCAAAACCGCCCCCGCCTGTGCGTGGGCGGTTTTTTTGATGCCGTGAAAAAGTATTGTCACCTCATCCCTTTGCATCCCCCGCTGATTGCATGGCCTTCCCCACACGCTCTGCCCTGCATGATCAGGAGCACGCATCCCCTCTCTCGCCCTTCATGCCCGCCACAGCAGCGTCCCCCCGGCGTCTACAATGAACCCACACAATCGCACCACGGGCGGGCGGGGCTGTGGCGGGATGTCCCGTCCCAGGGGATCCTGCGGTTCCGCCCCAATGACCAAGGGAATTCCGCATGGGAAACATGGAGCGCATCCTGCGTCTGATGGCTGACAAGAATGCCTCGGACATCTTCATTTCGGCCAATGCCCCGGTCCTCATCAAGATCAACGGCAATGTGCTGCCGGTCAACCCGCAGCAGCTCACGGCCGACATGTGCCTCAACCTGCTGCGCGAGATCCTGCAGGAAGAGCAGCTCGAAGAGCTGCAGCGGCATGGCGAGCTCAACACCTCGTTCGCCATTCCGGGCATCGGCAACTACCGTGTCAACGTGATGCGCCAGCGGGGCACGTATGCAGCGGTCATCCGCTACATTCCTGCTCAGGTGCCGGCACTCGAAGGTCTGGGCCTGCCCACCGACACGCTGACCCGGCTCGTGATGCGTCCGCGCGGGCTGGTGCTGATGGTGGGAGCCACAGGCTCGGGCAAGAGCACCTCGCTGGCAGCCATGCTCGATCTGCGCAATGCCCGGCAGGCGGGGCACATCCTCACCATCGAGGACCCGATCGAGTTCATCTTCACCAACAAGCGCTGCATCATCAACCAGCGCGAGATTGGCACCGATACCGCCAACCGCCAGACCGCACTCAAGAACGCCATGCGGCAGGCGCCCGACGTGATTCTGGTGGGCGAAATCCGCGATCGCGAGACCATGTCCGCCGCGCTGGCCTATGCGCAATCCGGCCACCTGTGCCTGGCCACCATGCACGCCAGCAACAGCTACCAGGCCCTCAACCGGATCCTGAACTTCTACCCCGAGGAAGTGCGCCCCACGCTGCTGGGCGATCTGTCCTCGGCCATGGCCGCCATCATCGCCCAGCGCCTGCTGCGCACCACCGATGGCCTGCGTGCCCCTGCCTGCGAGATCCTGCTCAACAGCAAGCTGGTGTCCGAGCTCATCGAAAAGGGCGATTTCATGGGTGTCAAGGACGCCCTGGCCCAATCCATGACCGAAGGCTCCCAGTCCTTCGAGGAAGACATTGCCCGTCTCATCCGCAGCCAGCGCGTGTCGCGCGAGGAAGGCCTGCAGGCAGCCGACTCTCCCACCAACCTGCTCTGGCGGCTCCAGAACGAACAGACCGCCACCAAGAAAGCAGCCGAGGAAACCCCGGCGGCCGAGGAGGCCTCCTTCGCCGAGTTCACCATCGACATGGCGAACTGAGAACTGAGCCCATCCTCTCCATAGAGCGGTACATCCCCCTGCCGCGCCAGAGTCAGCCCGCCGCCAAAGCCTCGGGCTGACCTGGAGCGCCGAGTCACGATGCCAGGACACGGCACCGGCCAAATCAAATCGCGGACAATACGGCCTTTGGACCCTGCCAGTGCCGGGGCACCATGACCCAGCCCCGCCAGAGGCGCCTGTCCTGCGCCCCCGACGTGCCTGAAGGCGCACCTCCATTCAGCCCAGAACGCTGCCATGCCATTGCGCGTGGCAGCTCTCTTTTCCGTAGATTGCCATGTCGATGATTTCCACCCAAACCCTGGCCGAGCAGCTCGTTGCCATCGGCTCGGTCACCCCGCAGGATGCCGGCTGCCTGCCGCTCCTGACCAGCCATCTGGAGCCGCTCGGCTTCCGCTGTGAACGGCTCGATCGCGGTCCCGACGATTTTCACGTCAGCAATCTGTGGGCATTGCGCACAGGCAGCCGGGGGCCGGCCAGCCCCTCGCTCGTGTTCGCGGGGCATACCGATGTGGTGCCCACCGGGCCGGTCGCGCAGTGGCGCTTCCCCCCCTTCACGCCCACCGTCCATGACGGCCATCTCTATGGCCGTGGCACCAGCGACATGAAGACGTCGCTGGCAGCCATGGTGGTAGCCGTGCAGGAGCATGTGACCGAACATCCCGACACTCCGCTGTCGATCGCCTTTCTGCTCACCAGCGACGAGGAAGGCCCCGCCCGCGACGGCACGGTCGCCGTCTGCGACGCCCTGCGCACCCGCGGCACCCGCCTCGATTACTGCGTGGTAGGCGAGCCCACCGCAGTGCACCGCACCGGCGACATGATCAAGAACGGCCGCCGCGGCACCATGAGTGGCCGGCTGACCGTCAAGGGCATCCAGGGACACATCGCCTACCCGCACCTGGCCCGCAACCCCATTCACCAGGTGGCTCCGGCTCTGGCAGAGCTGGTCGGGATCGCATGGGACCAGGGCAACGAGTTCTTCCCGCCCACAAGCTGGCAGATCAGCAACATCCACGGCGGCACCGGCGCGAGCAACATCATCCCCGGCGAAGTGGTGATCGACTTCAATTTCCGCTTCTGCACCGAATCCACTCCCCAAAGCCTGCAGGAGCGGCTCGAATCCGTGCTGCACCGCCACGGACTCGACTACACCCTCGACTGGACCATCGGCGGTCTGCCCTTTCTCACCCGCCCCGGCAGCCTGGTGCATGCAGCCCAGCAGGCCATTGCCGAGGTGACGGGACTGACCCCCGAACTCTCCACCAGCGGCGGCACGAGCGATGGCCGCTTCATCGCGCAGCTCTGCCCGCAAGTGGTGGAAATCGGCCCGCCCAACAGCAGCATCCACAAGATCGACGAGCGCATCGCGCTGGCCGACATCGAGCCGCTCAAGGACATCTACCGTCGCCTGCTCGACCATCTGGCTGCCGAGGCCGCTTCTGCCTCTGTCTGACGAGAGAATGCACCGCCCATGACTGCTCCCGCTGCTCCCTCAACCCTTCCTTCTGCCCTGCACCGGCTCGTGCAGGCCCAGGCCCAGCGCCTGCAGGATGCCCACGTGAGCCTGGGGCATGGCACATCCAATGCTTTCGACGAAGCAGCCTGGCTCACCCTGTGGCGCCTGGGCCTGCCGCTCGACACCGACCTGGACGACCCTGCCCTGCCTGCTCCCACGGAGCCCCAGCGCGACGCCGTAGAGGCCCTGATTGCCGAACGCATCAGCACCCGCAAGCCTGCGGCCTACCTCACCCGCGAAGCCTGGCTGCAGGGCGTGTCGTTCTATGTGGACGAACGCGCCATCGTGCCCCGCAGCCTCATTGCCGAACCGCTGGCCGACGGCTCCATCGATGCCTTTCTGCATCCAGCCACCCACCGGGTGCTGGACCTGTGCACGGGCAATGGCAGCCTGGCCGTGCTGGCTGCGCTCGCATGGCCGGACGTGGTCGTGGATGCAGCCGACATCAGCCCCGATGCACTGGCCGTGGCCCGCATCAACGTCGCCCGCCACGATCTGTCCGACCGCATCCGGCTCCTGCGCAGCGACGGACTGGCACAGTGCGAAGGCCCTTATGACCTCGTGCTGTGCAACCCCCCCTACGTCAACAGCGCCAGCATGCAGGCCCTGCCGGCCGAATACCGCGCCGAACCCGAACTCGCCCTGGCCGGTGGCGAGGACGGCATGGACTTCATTCGCCCGCTGCTGGCCCGGCTGCCCGACTTCCTGAGCGAACGTGGCGTACTCGTGCTGGAAATCGGCCACGAGGCCGCCTATTTCGAGACGGCATTCCCGCACCTCAATCCCGTGTGGCTCGACACCAGCGCCGGCGACCGCCAGGTGCTCCTGCTCACCCGCGAAGCCCTGAAAGACACCCCTGCACCATGATCGTCCTGCAAGACGTCACCCTCCAGCGCGGCACCAAGGTCCTGCTCGACCACGCCTCCGTCACCATCAACCCCGGCGAGCACGCTGCCCTCATCGGCCGCAACGGCGCTGGCAAATCCAGCCTGTTCGGCCTGCTCAACGGCACCCTGCACGAAGACGGCGGCGAGGTCCTCTTTCCCGCCAGCTGGCGCCTCGCCCAGGTAGCGCAGGACATGCCGGAAACCACCGCAAGCGCCACGGCCTTCGTGCTCGAAGGCGACTCGCGCCTGCAGGAGGCAGAGGCCGCCCTGCGCGAAGCCGACGCCGCCAACGACGGCATCGCCATTGCCAACGCGCACGCCCTGCTGACCGATGCCGGGGCCCACGACGCCACGGCTCGCGCACAGGCCCTGATCCTGGGCCTCGGCTTCCAGGTCGATGAACTCGACCGGCCGGTCAACAGCTTCTCGGGAGGCTGGCGCATGCGTCTGCAGCTCGCGCGTGCCCTCATGTGCCCCAGCGACCTGCTGCTGCTCGACGAGCCCACCAACCACCTCGACCTCGACGCCCTCGTCTGGCTCGAAGGTTGGCTCCGGCGCTATGCCGGCACCCTGCTCATCATCAGCCATGACCGCGAGTTCCTGGATGCCGTCACCCAGGTCACCATCCAGATCGAGCACGGCAAGCTCACGCGCTACGGTGGCAACTACAGCACCTTCGAGGAACTGCGCGCCCAGCAGCTCACGCTGCAGCAGGCCGCCTACCACCGCCAGCAGGAAAAAATCGCCCACCTCCAGAAATTCATCGACCGCTTCAAGGCCAAGGCCACCAAGGCCCGCCAGGCCCAGAGCCGCGTCAAGGCCCTCGAACGCATGGAGCGGCTCGCCCCCGTCCTGACGAGTGCCGACTTCACCTTCACCTTCGAGGAGCCCCCGCAGCTTCCCAACCCCATGCTGGTCATCCGGCAGGCCGCCTTCGGCTACCGGGGCGCGACACCGGCCACGCACGCCCCTGCCACCCCGCTGCATGAGCCTGCCGACTTCACCACCAGCGATGCACTGCACCAGCATCAGCTGCAGACCGGCGAAGCCCTGCCACCCATCGGCACGCAGGACACCGTCATCCTGCATGACGTCAGCCGCTCCGTGCTGGCCGGACAGCGCCTAGGCATCCTGGGCGCCAACGGGCAGGGCAAATCCACCTTCGTGAAGACCATCGCCCATGTCCTGCCCCTGCTGGCCGGCCACCTCACCGAAGGCAAGGGCCTGCGGCTCGGCTATTTCGCGCAGCAGGAGCTCGACATGCTCATGGCCGACGATACCCCCCTCGGCCACATGGTGCGGCTCGCCAAAGCCCACCCGGACATCGCCGCCACCTGCGGCCGCGAGCAGGAACTGCGCAACTTTCTGGGCAGCTTCCAGTTTGCCGGCGACATGGTGCACCAGGCCGTCGGCACCATGAGCGGTGGAGAAAAGGCACGCCTCGCCCTGGCCATGATCGTATGGCAGCGACCCAACCTGCTGCTGCTCGACGAACCCACCAACCACCTCGACCTGGTCACCCGCGAGGCCCTGGCCATGGCGCTCAACAGCTTCGACGGCACCGTCATGCTCGTGAGCCACGACCGTGCCCTGCTGCGCGCCGTCTGCGACGACTTCTGGCTCGTCGCACACGGCACGGTGGCGCCCTTCGAGGGCGATCTCGACGACTACCAGCGCCACCTCATCGACATGGCCCGCCAGAAGCGCGAAGCCCTGCAGACGGCACGTGCCTCGGAGTCACCGGCAGCAGACAGCCCCCCACTGGCAGACAGCCCCGTCGCCTCCCCGGCAGCCAGCGGAGCCGAGCTGCGCCGGCAGCAGGCCGCCCTGCGCCAGCAGTTTCTCGAAAAGAAACGCCCCCTGGCCAAGCGGCAGCAGCAGCTCGACGCACGCCTCGAAACGCTGGGTGCCCAAAAAACCACGCTGGAGGCCCGGCTGTGCGAACCCATGCCCCCTGATCAGATCGCAGACACAGGACGGGAACTCAAGCAGGTGACCGACGCGCTCGAAGAAGCCGAGCTCGAATGGCTCGATGTCTCCGCCGCACTGGAAGCCCTGGTGCAGGAAGCAGGCGCTCACGCACGATAAGTCACACATTCGCCGGTCTCCCTCACGGCATTTGCACCTACCATAACAAAGCTTCACTCATCCCTTCGTTCCCAAGGAGCCTGTCCATGTGGTCCATTCTTTCCACCATCATCGTCGGATTCATCGTCGGCCTCATTGCACGTGCCATCAAGCCGGGCAGCGACTCCATGGGCTGGGTCATGACCACGATTCTGGGCATTGTGGGCGCGGCCCTGGCCAATTTCGTGGGAGCCAGCATCGGCTGGTACAAATCCGGTGAAGTGGCTGGCTGGATCGCCTCTGTCATCGGGGCCATGGCGGTTCTGGCCATCTATGGCATGATTGCCAAGAAATAAGCCTCGCCGTCCCTGCCACAGCAGGGATACAGGCATGCTGCAAGGGGGCCTTGACGGGCCCCCTTCTTTGTTCCACAGGTCCTTCCCATGAGATATCTGCCCGCCCTGCTGGCCAGCCTGGGCACCGCCTGCTGGCTGATGAGCGCCACGGGCTGCCACTCTGCAGCCGACTCCTCGTCCGATGCCAGTGCGGCCATGTCGGCCGCCTCTGCCGTGGCGGCTGCAGATGCAGACGCCCAGAACAGTTCCTCTGCCCCACTGCCCCCCCTGCCTGCCGCACCGGCATCGGGGCCTTCCGTGGCCTATCGCGGACTTTTCGTGTGGGGCCCCGAGGTCGAAACCTTCACCCCCTGCAACTCGGACCGAACCTACTGGCTCGACGGCCCGGACGAACTGCTCGGCCGCCTCGAAGACCTTGCCATCGACAGGGCCGACAAGGCCGGAGAAGCCTACCAGCCCATCTATGTCGAGCTCCATGCCAGTGACGAAGGCAAGGCCACCGACGGCCAGGCCGTGGATTACGACGGCATTTTCATGCTCCGGAGCATCGATCGCACCCAGTCCAGCCTGCCGGCCGACTGTCGCCCCCTTCCTCCGTCCGTCAGCAAGCCAGCCGCCTCGGCCCCCCACAAAACGCACTCCTGAGCGACGATGGTCCAGGCCCTGCATCCGCACAAGGGTGTGGCCTGTACCTCGCGCCGCCTCACCATGGCCGGCCTATCCGCTGGCTCCACTCTGCCGTGTACGGGCAGACACGCAGGGATGGTCTCTCCAGCGCTTGCCGACCTCAGTCTCATCTTCCTGCATGCCCGGCACTCCCAAGGCAAAAAAAGAGCCTGAGTCCGGTCGCTGCCGGGCTCAGGCTCCTCATCAGATCAACAGGCTGCAAGCCCTATGGGCCTGGCGCCATGACATGCCTCGGGCACGCCATGGCCGGCCGACAGGAAATTACAGTTCCTGCTTCTTGTTGTCGGGGTAGTGGAACAGCGTGGTGGCTGCGTCCTTGACTTCACCCTTGTCGTCGAAGGTGATCTTGCCCGTCACGCCTTGATAGTCTTCGGCAGCCAGCTTGGGCAGGTAGACCTTGGGATCGACGGAATCGGCCTTCTTCATGGCGTCGATCAGCAGCATGGTGGCGTCGTAGGTGTACGGGCTGTAGACCTGGAACTGGTTGGGGAACTTGGCGTCATAGCTCTTGCGCCACTCGGCTCCGCCCTTCATCTTGGTAAGCGATGCTCCACCCACGCCGCAGATCACGTTGCCCAGCGGCTTGGCACCACCGGAGAGCTTGACCAGCTCGTTCGTGCAGATGCCGTCACCACCGAAGAACTTGGCCTTGTCCAGACCCAGCTGGGCCATCTGGCGCAGCATCGGGCCGGCTTGTGCATCCATGCCGCCGTAGAAGACGGCATCGGGAGTCTGGGCCTTCACGGCCGTCAGGATGGCCATGAAGTCGGTCGCCTTGTCGTTGGTGAACTGGGTGCTCACCACTTCCATGCCATTCTTCTTGGCCGTCTGCGTGAAGATCTCGGCGATGCCCTGGCCATAGGCCGTGCGGTCGTCGATCACAGCCACGCGCTTGAGGCCGAGCTTCTTGGCTTCATCGGCCAGCGCAGCGCCGAGCACGTTGTCGTTGGCGATGATCCGGAAGACATTCTTGTACCCGGGCTTGGTCAGCGCAGGGTTGGTGGCAGCACCGGTGACCATGGGCAGGCCACAGTCGTTGTAGATCTTGGATGCGGGGATCGTGGTGCCGGAGTTCAGGTGACCGACGACGCCGGCCACCTTGGCATCACAGAGCTTCTGTGCCACGGCCGTACCCTGCTTGGGGTCGGCAGCATCGTCTTCGAGCACGGCCACAAAGTGCACCTTCTTGCCCCCGATGGTCACGCCCTGCTTGTTGGCTTCATCGACGGCCATCTGCACGCCGTTGGCGTTGTCCTTGCCATAGTGGGCCTGGCTGCCGGACATGGGCGCCACGGAGGCGATCTTCACGACCAGCTCACCGGGAGCAGCCCCAGCGTCACCGGAAGCAGACGAAGAGGCCGTCTGATCCTTCTTGCCGCAGGAAGCCAGCATGGAAGCCAGCACCATGGTAGCGACCACGCTCATACGCAGTTTGAATTGCATGTTTTACTCTCCATCGATAGACAAAAACGGGCTTTGAAACCCACCGCAAGAAACTATGCGTGCCGTTACAAGCACAAACCGGGCCAATTCTTTCGATTCGCCGTACAGACTTCCAGCCACTCGTCGAAATTGAACATTTCGTGGCATGTCACAGGCCATCGGCGATGCTTTTGCATGGACATGTCCTCGTGCAGAAGCCCGAGACATCCGGCCTCTTTTCGGCCAGTCACACCAGACTGGTGCAACCCTGCAATCCCACCGCCATGCCCGACCCCGACACGCACCATCAAAAGGCAATGATACGGAACGAATGCGCCATTCCCCCATGACCGGACTCGGTAAAAACCCGCATCCGTCCTCCATACCTCTCCCCGCATGGGTCTTCTTGCAACGCCCCCTTGCCTGCCATCCCCCGGCAACGGCTTGGGAATGCCGTCACTGCCCCCTGCCCCGTCTGAACCTCCATTCATCTGTCCACCGACCGCGCCGAAGCGATAAGTTGCACCTTTGCATGACCCCCATGACCTCACGTCCGCATGGGTTGCACCTACAGACATCAAGGCCCACCCAGACCGCCCTGCGCCATGGCCGCGCCCCTCACGCAACGCCGTGCACCATAAATGTGCCACCGCCTCCGGCGGAGAGAGGCCCGATAGGCGGCTGTGCGATTGACCGGCATCAAGCACTCCGCCCGGGCAAGTCGCTAGACTGCCTGCCATGACCCAAGACTTCGACATCCTGATCGTGGGCGCCGGCCCTGCCGGCCTGACCCTGGCCCGAGCCCTTTCCGGACAGGGACTTCACATCGGAGTGCTCGAACAGCAGCCGCAGTCGGCCGTGGCGCATCCTGCCTTCGATGGCCGCGAGATTGCCCTCACCCAGCGCTCAGCCCACGCCATGCAGGAATGGGGGCTGTGGCAGCGCATCGAGGAACTGGAACCCACCGCCTTTTCGGCTTTGCGCGATGCCCAGGTGCTCAACGGCAGTCACCCCTTTGCAATGGTCATCGGACACGAGCTGTCCTCGCGCAGCGAACTGGGATGGCTGGTCTCCAACCATCTGATCCGGCAGGCTGCCTGGGACACGGTTCAGCATGCCATCGAGGCCCATCACGACATCGAGCTCTTCTGCGAATGCCGCATCTCGAGGGTACGCTCGAACGATACCCACGCCGAGGTCACCTGCGAGGATGGGCGCGTCCTCCGTTCCCGTCTTCTGATTGCCGCAGACAGCCGCTTCTCCCAGACGCGCCGTGCCATGGGCATTGCCGCCGATATGCACGATTTCGGGCGAACCATGCTGGTGTGCAACATGACACACGAGCGCGCGCACGAGCACGTCGCCTGGGAATGGTTCGACTACGGTCAGACTCTGGCGCTGCTGCCCATGAACGACGATCCCGTCACCGGCATGCACCGGTCCTCGGTGGTGCTGACGCTGCCCAGCCGCGACATGGATGGCGTGCTCGACATGGAGGACAACGTCTTCAACTCCGACATGACACGCCGCTTTGCGGGCCGGCTGGGTGCCATGACTCTCACAAGCACACGCCATGCCTATCCTCTGGTCGGCGTCTATCCACGCCATCTGGTGGCGCAACGCTTTGCCTGCATCGGCGATGCAGCAGTGGGCATGCATCCAGTCACCGCCCATGGATTCAACTTTGGGCTGCTGGGCATCGAAACCCTGAGCCAGGCCCTGATCCAGGCACATGCCCAGGGACGGGACATCGGCCACCCCGCGCTGCTTGCGCGCTATGAACGCACCCACATGCTGTCCACTCGCCCGCTGTATCTGGCCACACAGGCGATCGTGAAGCTCTATACCTTCGAGCACCCCGTGGCCCGGCTGGTGAGAGACGGCATGCTCCGCCTGGGGCAGCGCATCACCCCGTTCCGCCGCGCCATTGCCGCACAGCTCACCGGCCTGCACTGAGGCGCAGTCCTGGGTGGTTCGCCGCCCATCCATACACACCCCCTCCTTCCTCTGCCCCTGCCTGTTTTGTCGGCAGATGGGCAGGGAAGGGTATAATTGTCAGCTTGCAGACAAGCGCGACAGCAGTACCTCCGATCCCGGCCATCCGCGAACACCATCTCCGTTCCGGCCACCTTCGCAAGGGCTGTATCCCAAATGTTCGCCCATCCCACTTGTCTCACCGGCCTGCAGGCCCTGCAGGTCCTCGGCATGGACAGCCTGATGTGCCCTTCCGGCCTCTCCTGTCCGCTCCTCCAATTTTTCTCCATCTGGAAATCGGCGCCCACGCCCCCATGTGGCAAGGCACGTACACGGGTATCTGCCCCGTTCCGAACTGATGTGTGGAAGGGATAGTCATGGCAACCTCCAAAAAAGACAGCACCGCGGATTCATCCGTTTCTTCTCCGTCTGTTGAAGCCAAGGTCAAAAAGACCCGCAAATCTCCCGCCGCTGAGCCAGGAACTCCGGTCGTGAAGACCCGCAGCAGAAAAGCCGCAGGCGACAAGATCGCCGATGCCTCGCCCGAGAGCGTGACGACTCCTCCCGAAGACTCCCCCACCGTTGCCAAGACAGCGCGTGGCAGCAAAACAAAAACCATGTCCTCGACGACCAGCTCCTCCACTCCCGCACCCCGCATCTTCCGCGTCAAGGCGGCCAAGGCCAGCCCGGAAACCGAAGATCAGCCTGCCAAGGCCACCACCGCCCGCAAGTCCCGCACGACCGCAGCCAAGGTAGCCACCGAAACCGAGGCGGCTGCAGCCACACCTGATACCGACACGCCGGCCAAGGCTACCAAGACGCGGACCACCAAGACCGCCACCAAGACCGCCGCCAAGGCTCCACGCAAGGCCGCAGCCTCCAAGACCACGGCCAAGAAGGGCCGCAAGGCAGCCTCCGAAGAGGACGAGGACTTTTCCGACATCGACGCCGACCTGTCCGACGACCATGCGGAAGAGGAAGAGGCTCCCGCTGCCGCGCCGACAGCTGCGGCCGTGCCCGAAAAGGTCAAGCCGCTGCGCATGAAGCTGTCCAAGGCCAAGGAACGCGCTCTCATGAAGGAGTTCGGCCTTGACGAGACCATCCTGTCCGAAGAGGAAGTCTCCACCCGCCGCCAGCGCCTCAAGG
Source organism: Brachymonas moutaii (nom. illeg.) (assembly GCF_049977365.1). NCBI lineage: Bacteria > Pseudomonadati > Pseudomonadota > Betaproteobacteria > Burkholderiales > Comamonadaceae > Allobrachymonas > Brachymonas moutaii (nom. illeg.). The sequence goes on from NZ_JBNGEN010000002.1 coordinate 39,151, forward strand.
AGCTCATCAAGCTCGGCAAGACCCGCGGCTACCTCACCAATGCGGAAATCTCCGACCACCTGCCCGACAAGCTCGTCGACAGCGAAACGCTCGAAGTGGTCGTCTCGATGCTGGGTGACATGGGCGTGGCCGTCTACGAACAGACCCCCGATGCCGAGACCCTGCTGCTCGCCAATACCAGCGGGTCGGCCACGACCGAGGAAGAAGCCGAGGAAGAAGCCGAGGCCGCTCTGTCGAACGTCGACAACGAATTTGGCCGCACCACCGACCCGGTGCGCATGTACATGCGCGAAATGGGCACGGTAGAGCTGCTGACCCGCGAGGGTGAGATCGAGATTGCCAAGCGCATCGAAGGCGGTCTCATGGACATGATGGAGGCCATCTCCGGCTCTCCCGCAACCATCGAGGAAATCCTGGCCATGGCCGAGGAAATCCGCGAGGGCAAGGCCGTCATCTCCACCATCGTCGACGGCTTCGCAGACAACAACGAAGCCGACGACTACGTGGCCGAGGAAGACTTCGACGAATACGACGACGATGACGACGACGGTGGCACCAAGGCGCTCACCAAGAAGATGGAAGAGCTCAAGAACGAGGCCCTGCGTCGCTTCGACCTGCTGCGCAAGCACTTCGACACCATGCGCAAGTCCTTCGACAAGGAAGGCTACGGCACGCCGACCTACATGAAGGCGCAGCAAAAGCTCAGCCAGGAGCTCATGACCATCCGCTTCACGGCCAAGACCATCGAGAAGCTGTGCGACACCGTGCGCGGACAGGTCGAACAGATCCGCCAGAACGAACGCAAGCTGCGCCAGATCATCGTCGACAAGTGCCGCATGCCCCAGGAAACCTTCATTGCCCAGTTTCCGCCCAACCTGCTCAACCTGCAGTGGGTCGAGGAGCAGGCTGCAGCCGGCAAGCCGTGGAGCAGCACCATGGCGCGCAACATCCCGCCCATCCAGGAACTGCAGCAGAACCTGATCAACCTCCAGACCCAGGTCTATGTGCCGCTGGAAGAGCTCAAGGCCATCAACAAGCGCATGAACGACGGCGAACGCCGCTCGCGCAACGCCAAGAAGGAAATGATCGAGGCCAACCTGCGTCTCGTGATCTCCATCGCCAAGAAGTACACCAACCGTGGCCTGCAGTTCCTCGACCTGATCCAGGAAGGCAACATCGGCCTCATGAAGGCCGTCGACAAGTTCGAATACCGTCGTGGCTACAAGTTCTCGACCTACGCCACATGGTGGATTCGCCAGGCCATCACGCGTTCCATCGCCGACCAGGCCCGCACCATCCGCATCCCGGTGCACATGATCGAGACCATCAACAAGATGAACCGCATCTCGCGCCAGCACCTGCAGGAATTCGGCTTCGAGCCGGACGCCTCCATCCTGGCCGAGAAGATGGACATCCCCGAGGACAAGATCCGCAAGATCATGAAGATCGCCAAGGAGCCGATCAGCATGGAAACCCCGATCGGGGACGACGATGATTCGCACTTGGGCGACTTCATCGAGGACAGTGTCAACACCGCTCCGGTGGAAGCCGCCATGCAGGCCGGCCTGCGCGACGTGGTCAAGGACATCCTCGACGGCCTCACCCCCCGCGAAGCCAAGGTGCTGCGCATGCGCTTCGGCATCGAAATGGACAACGACCACACCCTGGAGGAAGTCGGCAAGCAGTTCGACGTGACCCGCGAGCGCATCCGCCAGATCGAGCACAAGGCCCTGCGCAAGCTCAAGCACCCGAGCCGCAGCGACAAGCTGCGCACCTTCCTGGGAGGTGGCGACTGATTCTGCCGGCCGGATCCTGTCCAGCCTGCTCCATCGGCATCCTCTCTCTATTACCCATCCGCTGTCTCAGCCTGCAGCCCGCAGGCGGAGACAGGCTTGTTCTCCCCTTACCCGCATTCTTCCCATGAGCACCTCTTCTTCCGTCACGACGGCCAGCGGCCTGCAGTACATCGACACCGAAATCGGCACCGGCGCCGAAGCCCAGCCTGGCCAGCAGGTCATGGTGCACTACACCGGCTGGCTCTATGACAATGGCGCACAGGGCGCCAAGTTCGACTCCAGCAAGGATCGCGGTCAGCCCTTCGTATTCGGTCTGGGCCAGCGCATGGTGATCGCAGGCTGGGACGAAGGCGTTGCCGGCATGAAGGTCGGTGGCCGTCGCACGCTCATCATTCCCCCCCAGCTCGGCTACGGCGCACGTGGCGCAGGCGGTGTCATTCCTCCCCATGCCACCCTGAAATTCGACGTCGAACTGCTCGACCTGCGCTGATCTGACCCGCGCATTCCTTCGGGATCGCCAGAAACGGCAGGGCACTCCTGCCCCTTCCAGGCACATCCGGCCACTCTGCCGCATGTGCCTTTTCTATGGCTGGAGGACAAAATCCCCCTCAATGGAAGGGTTTTGTCCCATTCCCTCTTGAAAACCCCGGCACGGACTTCAGATACCTATCAGACATCCATGCATGGCATGGAAGGAGCAGAAGATGCCGATTCAAGCAGAGGTATCTCTTCATCGGTTTTCTGCATCCGCAGCCCGTTTTCATTCACTGATTCTCGGATAGTCCATGAACCCTACTTCATCCGCACCCCAGACCCCCGCAGAAGAGTCCGCCCCGGCTGCTGCCTCCGCCGCGTCTGAACCCACGGCCGCATCCACCGATCTGCAGGCACAGCTCGCAGCCCTGCAGGCCAAGTACGACGAACTCAACGACCACTATCTGCGCTCCCAGGCAGAAGTGCAGAACGCACGTCGCCGGGCCGATGAGGAAGTGCAAAAGGCCCGCAAGTTCGGTATCGAAAGCTTTGCGGAAAGTCTTCTGCCTGCTCTCGACAGCCTCGAAGCCGGCCTGGCCCACACCAACGGATCAGCCGAACAGATCCGCGAAGGCACCGAAGCCACGCTGCGCCAGCTGCAAAGCGCCCTGGAGCGCAACAAGGTCAAGGTAGTCGACCCCGCTCCCGGCACACCCTTCGATCCGCACCAGCACCAGGCCATCAGCATGGTCCCTGCCCCCGAAGGCAGCACCCAGGCACCCAACACCGTGGTGACCGTGCTCCAGAAGGGCTACACCATTGCCGATCGCGTGCTGCGCCCTGCACTGGTGACGGTCTGCGCAGGCGCATGACCCTCAAAAAGGTGCTTGCCGGCGCTTGAAAAGCTTTTCGGGACACCTCACCTATTCAGCAAGGGATCGTTCGATGCATGCATCCGCATCACCGGGCGCTCCACCCCCTCATTGACATCACGGATTACAGAAACAGGAGTTCCTACAAATGGGAAAAATCATCGGCATCGACCTCGGCACCACCAACTCGTGCGTGGCCATCATGGAAGGCAACAACACCCGCGTGATCGAGAACAGCGAAGGTGCGCGCACCACGCCGTCGATCGTGGCCTATCAGGAAGATGGTGAAGTGCTGGTTGGCGCTCCCGCCAAGCGTCAGGCTGTCACCAACCCCAAGAACACGCTCTTTGCCATCAAGCGCCTGATCGGCCGCAAGTTCGAGGACAAGGAAGTGCAGAAGGACATCAACCTGATGCCCTTCCAGATCATCAAGGCCGACAACGGCGATGCCTGGGTGCAGGTACGCGACAAAAAGCTGGCCCCCCCGCAGATCAGCGCAGAAGTGCTGCGCAAGATGAAGAAGACCGCCGAAGACTATCTCGGCGAACCCGTGACCGAAGCGGTCATCACCGTACCGGCCTACTTCAACGACGCCCAGCGCCAGGCCACCAAGGACGCAGGCCGCATTGCGGGCCTGGAAGTCAAGCGCATCATCAACGAACCGACGGCCGCCGCACTGGCCTTCGGCCTGGACAAGCAGGACCGCAACGACCGCAAGATCGTGGTGTATGACCTCGGCGGCGGCACGTTCGACGTTTCCGTGATCGAGATCGCCGACGTCGATGGCGAAAAGCAGTTCGAGGTGCTGTCCACCAACGGCGACACCTTCCTGGGTGGCGAGGATTTCGACCAGCGCATCATCGACTACATCATCACCGAGTTCAAGAAGGAACAGGGTGTGGATCTGAGCAAGGACGTGCTCGCCCTGCAGCGTCTCAAGGAAGCTGCCGAAAAGGCCAAGATCGAGCTCTCCAACAGCAGCCAGACCGACATCAACCTGCCCTACATCACGGCCGATGCCTCGGGGCCCAAGCACCTGAACGTCAAGCTCACCCGTGCCAAGCTCGAAGCCCTGGTCGAAGACCTGATCGAACGCACCATTGCTCCCTGCAAGACCGCCATCAAGGATGCCGGCATCAGCGTGGGTGAAGTGAGCGACGTCATCCTGGTTGGCGGCATGACCCGCATGCCCAAGGTGCAGGAAAAGGTGCGCGAGTTCTTTGGCAAGGAACCCCGCAAGGACGTGAACCCGGACGAAGCCGTGGCTGTCGGTGCCGCCATCCAGGGCCAGGTGCTCTCCGGCGACCGCAAGGATGTGCTGCTGCTCGACGTCACCCCGCTGTCCCTGGGCATTGAGACCATGGGCAACGTGATGACCAAGATGATCCAGAAGAACACCACGATCCCGACCAAGTTCTCGCAGACCTTCTCCACGGCAGAGGACAACCAGCCGGCCGTGACCATCAAGGTGTTCCAGGGCGAGCGTGAGGTCACCAGCGGCAACAAGCTGCTCGGCGAGTTCAACCTCGAAGGCATCGCTCCGGCTCCGCGTGGCCTGCCCCAGATCGAAGTGACCTTCGACATCGACGCCAACGGCATCCTGCACGTCAGCGCCAAGGACAAGGGCACTGGCAAGGAAAACAAGATCACCATCAAGGCCAACTCCGGTCTGTCCGAGGATGAAATCCAGAAGATGGTGAAGGACGCCGAGCTCAACGCAGCCGAAGACCACAAGAAGGTAGAGCTGGTCAATGCCCGCAACCAGGCTGATGCCCTGGCCCACAGCGTCCGCAAATCCATGACCGAACTCGGCGACAAGCTCGAAGCCGACGAAAAGGCCAAGATCGAAGCTGCCCTCAAGGAAGTGGACGAAGCTCTGAAGGGCGACGACAAGGAAGCCATCGAAGCCAAGTCCAACGCCCTGATGGAAGCCAGCCAGAAGCTCGGCGAAAAGGTCTACGCCCAGCAGGCTGCCGCCGCTGGGGGTGCCGGTCAGGCAGAAGCCGGCGCCGCTGCGGGTGCAGCACCGGCCGATGACGATGTCGTGGACGCCGAAGTCAAGGAAGTCAAGAAGGACTGACGCCCACGCCGACCGGATGGCGCTTTTTCCCTCAGGGAGGACCGTCCGGTCGGGGATTGCCCATATTCCTTGTTTTTCCGCCGCGTGCAGCTCTGAAAAGGCCCACGCGGCGTTTCGCATGTTTTTCCTGGCGCTTTCGCGGAAAGAACGCATCGGGACCATGCTCCATTTTTGACCGCAGCATCGCTCGGATTTGTCCATGTCAAAACGCGATTACTACGAAGTACTGGGTGTCAATCGCAACGCCAGTGACGACGAAATCAAGAAGGCCTATCGCAAGCTCGCGATGAAATACCACCCTGACCGCAATCAGGGAGACAAGGCCGCCGAGGCCGAGGCCAAGTTCAAGGAGGTCAAGGAAGCATACGGAATGCTCTGCGACCATGAAAAGCGCTCTGCCTACGACCAGTATGGCCACGCCGGAGTGGACCCCAACATGGGTGGGGGAGGTTTTGGAGGCGGCTTCGGCGGCTTCGAGAGCTTCAGCGACATCTTCGGAGACCTCTTTGGACAGGCACGCGGTGGTGCGCGCGGCGGCCGTCAGGTGCATCGCGGCAATGACCTGAACTACGCCATGGACATCACGCTGGAGGAAGCTGCCTCCGGCAAGGATGCCCAGATCCGCATCCCCGGCTGGGATGAGTGCGACACCTGCCACGGCTCCGGAGCCAAGCCCGGCACGAGTGCCAAGACCTGTCCGACCTGCCATGGCAGCGGCGTCGTCCAGATCCGCCAGGGATTCTTCAGCGTGCAGCAGACCTGCCCGCACTGCCACGGCACCGGAAAGATCATTCCCGAACCCTGCCCCAGCTGTCATGGCGAAGGGCGCATCCAGCGTCAGAAGACTCTGGAAGTGCACATTCCCGCCGGCATCGACGACGGCATGCGCATCCGCAGCGCAGGCAACGGAGAACCCAGCCCCAACGGCGGCCCGCCTGGGGACCTCTACATCGAGATCCGGCTGCGCAAGCACGAGATCTTCGAGCGCGATGGCGATGATCTGCACTGCGTGGTGCCGATCAGCTTCACCAAGGCGGCGCTGGGCGGAGAAATCGATGTTCCCACGCTGCTCGACGGCAAAGCAGTCATCGACATTCCCGAAGGAACCCAGCACGGCAAGCAGTTCCGGCTGCGCGGCAAGGGCATCAAGGGGGTACGCTCCTCCACGCCCGGAGACCTGTACTGCCACATCACGGTCGAGACCCCGGTCAAGCTCACGGAGCACCAGCGCAAGCTGCTGCGCCAGCTCGACGAGTCTCTGGTCAAAGGTGGAGGCAAGCACAGCCCCAGCGAAAAGAGCTGGTTCGACAAGGCCAAGGCCTTCTTCTCCTGAAGCCTTCGGGCTTTGCCATCAAAAAAGGATGCCTCGAGGCATCCTTTTTTTCGTCTCATGGCATCTCGTCTCGCCTCGTTGCGTATCACCTGGCTCCCATGCGGTGCAAGGCCCTGATGCCCGTGCCGCATGGCGTCAGAAGTGTCTCCCCCGCCTCTCCCTCTCACGCTGCACAGAGCACGCAAGAAAGAAGAGAGGCATGCCTGAAGGCACTCGCGTTCGGGCTTTGCAAGATTACAGAGAGCGGACCAGAAGACGTGCCTCCTGCAGGAGGGCTGCATGATAGGCACTCCCCTCCTCTTCCCGCAGCAGCGTCTTGGTCGCCTGCAGGGCACCGGGCGGAAGGCGGTTGTAGGTCGCCGCCATACGGAGCGTGGCCTCCATGCGCTGTTCCTGCTCGACGGGTCGCCCACACAGGCCCCACTGAGACAGCATGGCAGCTTCGATGGTGTCTCCTGCCAGCACGCGCAGCACGGCAGGCGCAGGCAGCATGCGCGACAGATGCCAGCTCAGTGCCCCCATGGGCGTGCGCCCCATCGCGATGTGCCGCAGCCGGATGCGCGTGTGTCCCGTCACCACCCAGCCGTCGCAATTGCAGGCTGTCGCCAGGCCCAGCTCACCCAGATCACCGCAGAGGCTGGCCACCACGGGCTTGGGAAAGGTCATGAGGGTTTCCAGAAAGGCATGGAACTGCTCCAGCCACCGATCCAGCCGCTGCTGGGTGGATCGTTCGCCGACCGGCAAGGGCTGTGAACCGAAATAGCCTTCGTCGCTGAGCACCAGACTCAGGGTGTCGGGGTCCCGCTCGGCTTCGTTGAGAATCTCGATGGCGCTCACGAAGAGGGCTTCATCCAGCGTTCCCGGGCTGCCCATGTGCAGAAAGAGGGTCTGGTCACGAAAGGTGGTGCGAATTTCAGCCATGGGGAAAATGACGGGCTGCCTCTGACAGCCATGCAGGCAAGAGAAGAATGTGAAAGGCCGCGCTCCCATGGAACCCGCAGACTCCGGAATGCACGGCCCAGTCGCGCGTCACGGCGCTGTGGAAGAAGAAGCTGCCTGTGCGGCCGCCTGTGCTGCCTTGTGCTGAAGACGCAGCTGGGTGTCGATGTCCTTGAGGGCACGTTCCTGCCGGTTCAGTTCGATGTCTTGCAGCTGGTAGACATGGTCGCGCTGCGTGAACGCATCCTGATGCTGGCGCAGGCAGCGGTTGACCAGAAAACGTGCATAGCACGCTGCCTTGTCCTGCGCGAGCTCCTGCCGCAGGGTGGCCCTGGAAGCAGCCACCTCTGCGCGACGGGTGCTGATCTGCTCCTGGGTCATCTGCTGGCCCAGAAACGGCACCTCCTGCACGGTGGGACGGCTGTCCGGCAAGGTGGGGAAGCTGCATGCAGCCAGCAGCAGGGGCATGCACAGCCCCGGCAGCCGGCACAGACGCCCTGCTGTGCGCACGATGCGGACGACACCGGTCGAGTCGAGGTTCAGGTTCAATGGCATGCCCGCTCCTTCAGGTGATGCTGATGTCGACATGGCGGTGCTCCAGCGCCAGATATTCGGCGGACTGCATCTCGTCGAGGCGGGAGACGGTCCGCACGAACTCATGTGCCAGCATGCCCCGTGTATAGAGCTCTTCGGGCGGCACGGCGGCCGACACGACCAGCTTGACACGGCGGTCATACAGCACGTCGACCAGCAGGGTGAAGCGACGCGCCACCGACGCCATGGTTTCGGGCATTTGCGGCACGTGCGACACCATCACGGTATGGAAGGTGGTGGCGATTTCGAGATAGTCGTTCTGCGAACGGGGCTCGATGCACAGCTCCCGGAAATCGAACCAGATCACGCCTCCGGCCCGTCGGATGGCCGGGATCTGTCGTGAGGTGAGCGCAAAGACCGGATCTGCCTCGTCTCCGTCGGCCAGGTTGTCGAAGTCGGCCTGCATCTCTGCATCGGTCTGCGCGTCGAGCGGCGTCAGATACAGCCGCAGCTTCTCCAGCTCGCGCTGACGGTAGTCGGTGCCGTTGTCGACATTGATGACTTCAAGCCGCTCATTGAGCAGGGCAATGGCCGGCAGAATGCGGTCGCGGTGCAGCCCGTTGGGGTACAGATCATCGGGCCGGAAGTTGGAAGTGGTGACGAAACCCACCCCGTTGTCGAACAGAGACTCCAGCAGGCGGTGCAGGATCATGGCGTCTGTCACGTCGGCCACATGGAACTCATCGAAGCAGATCAGCTTGAAGCGCTTGGCCATCTGGACCCCCAGCGCCTGCAGGGGATTCTGGGTGCCCTGCAGCCGGGCCAGCTCGCGGTGCACTTCACGCATGAATTCGTGGAAGTGCAGCCGCGTCTTGCGCTTGATGGGCACTGCCTCGAAGAAACAGTCCATGAGAAAGCTCTTGCCTCGCCCCACGCCGCCGTACATGTACACGCCGCGCGGAATGGGAGGACGGTTGATGAGCTTCTTGAGCTTGCTCGAACGCTGGCTCTTGTACTGGGACCAGTCCTGCGCGCAGCGTTCAAGCGCAGCGATGGCGCGCAGCTGCGCCGGATCGCTGCGGAAGCCGCGCGCCGCGAGCTCACGCTCGTAGATGCGCGCGACCGGCCCAGAGGGAACTGCCGTCGTGGCCATCAGAAGTTGAGCGCACGCTTTTCGACGGCGAGCGCAGCTTCCTTGGTCGCCTCGGACAGCGTCGGATGCGCATGGCAGGTCCGTGCGATGTCCTCGCTGCTGGCACGGAACTCCATGGCCAGAACAGCTTCGGAGATCAGCTCGGAAGCCATCGGCCCGACGATGTGCACACCAAGAACCTCATCGGTCTTGGCGTCGGCCAGAATCTTCACCATGCCGGTGGTATCCCCCAGCGCACGGGCACGCCCGTTGGCCATGAAGGGGAAGGAACCCGCCTTGTAGGCCACGCCTTCGGCCTTCAGTGCCTGTTCGGTACGGCCCACCCAGGCGATTTCCGGGCTGGTATAGATGACCCAGGGAATGGTGTTGAAGTTGACATGCCCATGCTGCCCCGCGATACGCTCGGCCACGGCCACGCCCTCTTCCTCCGCCTTGTGCGCCAGCATCGGGCCACGCACCACGTCACCCACTGCCCACACATTGGGCAGGCTGGTGCGGCAGTCTGCGTCCACCACGATGGCGCCACGCTCGTCGAGCGGCAGGCCCACGGCTTCGGGGTTCAGGCCCTGGGTATTGGGCACCCGGCCGATGGAGACGATGAGCTTGTCGGCATCGATCTTCTGTTCGGCACCCTTGGCATCGGTGTAGGCCACGGACACGCCCTTCTTGCCCTTCTTGATCTCGCCGACCTTGACGCCCAGCTCGATGCGCAGGCCCTGCTTGTCGAAGGCCTTCTTGGCTTCCTTGGCGATCTGCTCATCCACGGCACCGAGGAAAGTCGGCAGACCTTCCAGAATCGTGACCTCGGCTCCCAGACGATGCCATACGGACCCCATTTCGAGACCGATCACGCCGGACCCGATGAGCACGAGCTTCTTGGGCACGGAACCGATGCGCAGGGCGCCGTCGTTGGAAAGGATGGTCTCCTCGTCGAACGGAGCCTGAGGCAGTGCGCGTGCAGTCGATCCCGTGGCCACGATGACATGCTGTCCCACCAGGGTTTCGGGCTTGTCCCCGGTGACCTGGATTTCATAGCCGCCATCGACCGCCTTGACGAACGAACCACGGCCATGGAAGAAGCTGACCTTGTTCTTCTTGAACAGGTACAGGATGCCGTCGTTGTTCTGCTTGACCACCTCATCCTTGCGGGCCACCATCTGGCCCACGTCCATCTTGAGGTTGGAAAGGCTGATGCCGTGCTCGCCAAAGTGATGCTGCGCCTGCTCGAAGTGCTCCGAGCTCTGCAGCAGCGCCTTGGAGGGAATGCAGCCCACGTTGGTGCAGGTGCCACCGGGGGCAGCGCCGCCCTTGGCATTCTTCCATTCGTCGATGCAGGCCACCTTCTTGCCGAGCTGGGCTGCACGGATCGCGGCGATGTAGCCGCCAGGACCGGCACCGATCACGATGACGTCGAATTGTTGGGACATGATGCAAAAATCCTTTTTCTGAAAAAACGGGCGGCCCAAGCCACCCGTCCAATGGCCAGAGCCTGGTTTAGATGTCGAACAGCAGGCGAGCCGGATCTTCCAGCGCTTCCTTCATGGCCACCAGGGCCAGCACGGCTTCACGGCCATCGATGATGCGGTGGTCATAGCTCATGGCAAGGTAGTTCATGGGACGCACCACCACCTGGCCGTTTTCGACCACGGCACGGTCCTTGGTGGCGTGCACGCCCAGAATGGCAGACTGGGGCGGGTTGATGATGGGGGTGGACATCATGGAACCGAACACGCCGCCATTGCTGATGGAGAAAGTGCCGCCGCTCAGGTCCTCGATGCTCAGCTTGCCGTCCTTGGCCTTCTTGCCGAACTCGGCGATCTTTTTCTCGATGTCGGCGAAGCTCAGCTGATCGGCGTTGCGCAGGATCGGCACGACCAGGCCACGGGGGCTGCCCACGGCAATGCCGATGTCGAAGTAGCCGTGATAGATGATGTCGGTGCCATCGACGCTGGCATTGACGACGGGGTACTTCTTGAGGGCGTGCACGGCAGCCTTGACAAAGAAGCTCATGAAGCCCAGACGGACGCCATGTTCCTTCTCGAACTTTTCCTGGAAGCGCTTGCGCATTTCCATGACGGGAGCCATGTTGACCTCGTTGAAGGTCGTGAGGATGGCGTTGGTGGACTGGGACTGCAGCAGGCGTTCGGCCACGCGGGCGCGCAGACGGGTCATGGGCACGCGCTGCTCGGGACGATCCCCCAGCGGAATGTCGGCCACGGGTGCAGGGGCGGCTGCAGCGGCAGGCTTGGCGCCTCCTTCGACGGCGGCAAGCACATCGCCCTTGGTCACGCGGCCATCCTTGCCGGTACCGGCAACGGAGCCGGCAGGCAGGCTGTTGTCAGCCATGAGCTTGGCGGCAGCGGGCATGGGCACGCCGGCCATGGTGGAGCTTGCCGGAGCAGCGGCTGCGGGTGCGGCGGCAGCAGGAGCTGCTGCAGGTGCGGGAGCCGCAGCGGCAGCAGGGGCAGCGGCGGCAGCCTGAGCCTCGGTGTCGATCTTGGCGATGACCTGATCGGCCACCACGGTGGCGCCGTCGGCCTCGATGATCTCGGCGAGCACGCCGGCAGCGGGAGCCGGCACTTCGAGCACGACCTTGTCGGTCTCGATCTCGATCAGGATTTCATCGATGGCGACGGCCTCGCCGGGTTTTTTCTTCCACTGCAGCAGAGTGGCCTCTGCAACGGATTCGGAGAGCTGGGGAACTTTGACATCTACGATAGCCATGGTGATGTTCTTTCAGAGTGAAGAGGAGTCAACGGGAGAAATGAACGGTGCGCCCCGCGCGGCGGCGGAACGCACCCGGGGAACGGTCAGCGCGTGAGCAAGAAGCCCTTGAGGCGCCCGAAGGCTCCTTCGACCAGTGCCTTCTGCTGCTCCTGGTGCAGGTGGGCGTATCCCACTGCAGGAGAAGCCGAGGCGGCACGGCCCGAATAGCCGAGCTTCTGGCCCGGCGTCATGTTCTCGTAGATGGAATGCTGGACGAAGAACCAGGCACCCTGGTTCTGCGGCTCGTCCTGGCACCACACCACTTCCTGCAGGTTGGGGAACTTCTTGAGTTCGTTGGCCAGAGCCTTGTGCGGGAAGGGATACAGCTGCTCGACGCGGGCAATGGCCACCGTGTCGTCCTGCAGCTCCTCGCGCTTCTTGGCCAGGTCGTAGTAGACCTTGCCAGAGCACAGCAGCAGACGCCTGACCTTGTCGGCCGCCTTGAGCACGGATTCCTTGTGCTCGGGGATGATCGTCTGGAAGCTGCCCTTGGTGAATTCGGACAGCGGAGAGGTGGCGTCCTTGTTGCGCAGCAGCGACTTGGGCGTGAAGATGATCAGCGGCTTGCGCAGATCGCGCACCATCTGGCGGCGCAGCACATGGAAGATCTGGCTGGCCGTGGTCGGCTGCACGATCTGCATGTTGGCGTCGGCAGCGAGCTGCATGAAGCGTTCGATGCGCGCGGAGCTGTGCTCAGGCCCCTGGCCTTCGTAGCCGTGGGGCAGCATGAGCGTGATGCCGTTGACACGGCCCCACTTCACTTCACCGGAGGCGATGAACTGGTCGATCACCACCTGGGCCCCGTTGGCGAAGTCGCCGAACTGGGCTTCCCAGATCACCAGGGTGTGGGGATCGTTGGAGGCATAGCCGTATTCGAAACCCAGCACGGCTTCTTCGGACAGGATCGAGTCGATCACGGTGAAGGGTGCCTGCGCCTCGGCCACATGCTCAAGCGGCACGTAGATGCCTTCGTCGGACTTCTCGCGCTTCTGGTCATGCAGCACGGCATGGCGGTGCGTGAAAGTGCCACGGCCGCAGTCCTCACCGGAGAGGCGCACCGGGAAACCTGCAGCCACCAGGGAGGCGAAGGCCATGTGCTCGCCCATGCCCCAGTCCACCGGAATGTCACCCCGGCCCATGGCGGCTCGGTCGTCGAGCACCTTCTTGACGAGCGAGTGCACCGCGAAATTCTCGGGCACGGTCGTGACGCGCTCGGACAGGCGCTTCCACTCGGTCATGGAAATGGAGGTGTCGCCTGCATCGGTCCACTTCTTGCCCAGGTAGGGGCTCCAGTCGACGGCGTACTTGCTCTTGAAGTTGTTGAGCACCGGATCGATGGTGTGACGGCCTTCGTCCATGGCAGCGCGGTAGGCCTTGACCATGTCGTCACCCAGCGTGGCACCAAAGCCCTGCGCTGCCAGCTTGTCGGCGTAGAGCTTGCGCGTACCCGGATGCTTGGCGATCTTCTTGTACATCAGCGGCTGGGTGAGCATGGGGGTGTCCTGCTCGTTGTGGCCCAGCTTGCGGTAGCAGATGATGTCGACCACCACGTCCTTGTGGAACTCGGCACGGTAGTCGATGGCCCATTGGGTGCACAGGGCCACGGCTTCGGGATCGTCGCCGTTGACGTGCAGCACGGGGGCTTCCATCATCTTGACCACGTCAGTGCAATACAGCGTGGAGCGGCTGTCGCGCGGATCGGAGGTGGTGAAGCCGATCTGGTTGTTGATGACGATGTGCAGCGTGCCGCCGGTGTGGTAGCCACGGGTTTCGGCAAGTGCCAGCGTTTCCATGACCACGCCCTGCCCGGCAAAGGCGGCATCGCCGTGCACCAGCACGGGCAGCACCTGACGGCCTTCGGCGTCGTGGCGGCGATCCATGCGCGAACGCACGGACCCTTCCACCACGGGGTTGACGATTTCGAGGTGGGACGGGTTGAAGGCCAGGCTCAGGTGAACCGGCCTGCCGTCGGAGGACACGTCGGAGCTGAAGCCCTTGTGGTACTTCACGTCCCCGCTGGGCAGGTCTTCGGGCGCAGTGTGATCGAATTCGGCGAACAGGTCGCGCGGGAGCTTGCCCAGCGTGTTCACGAGCACGTTCAGACGGCCGCGGTGGGCCATGCCGATCACGATTTCCTCGACGCCCTTGTCGCCCCCCTGACGGATGATTTCATCCATGGCCACGATGAAGCTCTCGCCTCCTTCGAGCGAGAAGCGCTTCTGCCCCACATACTTGGTGTGCAGGAAGCGTTCGAGCCCTTCGGCGGCCGTCAGGCGCTCCAGGATGCGCTGCTTGCGGTTGCCCTCGAAATGGGGTTTGGCCAGCGAGGATTCGAGCTTCTGCTGCCACCAGCGCTTCTCGTTGAAGTCGCTGGTATGCATGAATTCGGCACCGATGGTGCCGCTGTAGGTTTCACGCAGAGCATTCAGCAACTCGCGCAGAGACATGCGCTCCTTGCCGAAGAAGGTGTTGCTGGTGTTGAAGACGGTTTCGAGATCGGCGTCAGAGAATCCGTAGAAGGACAGGTCGAGCTCGGGAATCTCGGGACGCGGATTGCGCTGGAGCGGGTCGAGATTGGCCCAGCGGGCACCGGAATTGCGGTAGGCGGCGATGAGCTGCTGAGCGGCAGTGCGCTTGCGGCCGATGTCGACGTCGGCGTTGGCGAACACGACCTGGGTGCCGCCCTGCTTGGCACGCTCTGCAAAGGCGTTGACCACGGGGAGGTGCGGGACGTCCCGGTTCTGGGTGCCGTTGCCAGCCGGCAGATGCTGCAGGTTGTCAAAGTAGACCCGCCAGTCGTCAGGGACGCTGCCTGGGTTGGCCAGGTAGTTCTCGTACATCTCCTCGACGTACGGAGCATCCCCACCGAAAAGGTAGGTATTGGATTGGTAGGTTTTGAAAACCTGCGATGAATCGCTCATCTTGCGCTTACCTCCGCGTTCCTTGAGAACGCATTAGCTGGTTGGTAGAAACCTTCCGCGACACGGCTGAACCGGTTGGCGGATGCGACTGTGACTTGGAAGGAAATTCGGGCGTTATCCCGCTGGTACTAGGCTGAACTGCAAATAGCACGCCCTTAAGTCAGGCTCGCTATTCTGCCACTGTTTGAGAAACTGCATGGCTCCGTCATGTCCTTCTGACAAAAGGGAAAATCCCTCCGGGCATGGAACATGGGAATTGTCGGTCCATGCGCACTAGCATGGTGCATGGGGTGGCATTGAACTTCTGATGCGATCGAACCCGTCTCCTCTGTGGCTATGGACAGCATGCAGCCCGGGATGGTGGCCGGAGCGATGGCGCGTGCACCGATCCGGCGAACGCTCGGTGTACCGGGTATGCACAACAATTGCGCACGGTGTTTCAGTTCTCTTGTGGCGCATGGATGCCACAGATTATGGAAAGCGCTGTCTTGCGCAGGACTGACGCACTCCCTCGGGAAAGTCCCCTACTCTCCAGATTCACACGATCTGGACAACTCGGTGCAGCCTCTTGAAGGGAAGGGACTGCACCGAAGCTGGACTCGTGAAATTCGGCGAATATCAGCGGATCAGAGGGAGCACTTCCTTGAAATGGGGGTCAGCCGCACTGCGCAGCCACTCGAAGGCCACCATTTCCACAGTCACCAGTTCGGCACCGGCTCCAGCCAGTCGATCGAAGGCAGCATCACGGTCGCGCTCCCGGCGGGAACCACAGGCATCCGTGACCACGCAGACATCGAATTCCTCGTCAAGCAGATCCAGAGCCGTCTGGAGCAGGCAGACATGGGTCTCGCACCCCGCCACCAGGATGGTGTTGCGCTCCTGACGGGCCGGCTGCGGCTTTTGCAGGTGCTTGGGAAGACTCCGCGCATTGCCGGCCGGGCGGGCAGGCGCGGGCGGACGCAGCAGGGACAGCAGCTCATCGTCGACACCGCTGAAACTCATCTTGGGAAGGGTACGGCTGCACAGCGCGCGCAGTGCCTCGTCGTTGGAACCGAGGCGGTCGGGATTCTGCTCGGTCGCCCAGACCGGCACCTGCAGCAGCGAGGCGATGTGTGCCAGCGTGGTGGCACGCTGCAGCACGTCGGTGCCCTCATGGATGGCGGGCATGAGCCGGGCCTGGTAATCGATCAGCAGAAGCTGGGATTCGAGTTTCTCGATCAGCATGGTGATATGTCTTTCGCGGGGAGAGAGAAAACAGAGGCAGGGGAAAATGTAACGGCGCCCGTCGAAGCGCAGCACTTCGCGCGGATTCGTACCGGACTGTCACGGGAATGGAAAGGGTTTTCTGACGAAGTTGTCAGCCATTCTTCAGTTTTTAGGGGCTTTTTGAAACAAAAAAGTGAAAGATCACCCCCAGAAAAGGGTAAGCACGTGTTTGAGCGCTCTTACATGTCGTTTACACTCGAACCCCATGAAGAAGTTGATCGCCTTAGTCCTCGCCTGCGTGGCTGTCGCAGCACAGGCAGCGCCACAATCCGATGATCTGGACCGCTTCATCAGCGGACAGAAGATTGTCTCCCAGATTCAGCACGTGGGCCGCAACGTGCGCGACACGGCCACCGATCTCGTCAGCACTGCGATGGGCTTCATCGGCGTGCCGTACCGGTATGGCGGCAATTCCGCCGATACGGGGTTTGACTGCAGCGGCTTTGTGCGCGCCACTTTCGAGAAGACGCTCGGCCGGGTTCTGCCCCGCCGCGCTGTCGACCAGGCCGCAGCCACCCAGACGATCAGCCGCTCCGAGTTGCGCCCGGGTGATCTGGTGTTCTTCAACACCATGCGCAGTGCCTTCAGCCATGTGGGCATCTATGTGGGCGAGGGCAAATTCATTCATGCCCCGCGCACGGGTGCCCAGGTTCGCATCGAGAACATGGACGTACAGTACTGGAACAGCCGCTTCGATGGGGCCCGCAGGGTGCTCGACAGCAACGGCGCTCCCATGCGCATGAGTGCCAAGAGCCTCATGAACAGCCTGAACAGCGGCGAAGAATAAGCGGTTTTCTGCCCCCTTCCCTTCTGCTTTCGGCAGTCCCTTGCGGAGCTTCCGAGGCGAAAGGGTTACAGGCACCTGCCAAGCAAAGGCCCTCTGCATGCAGAGGGCCTTGTGTTTTTCTGTGCACCGGAGCCCCCGAACTGGCCACTGGCATGGTGGCCATGGTTCGGTCCGAGGGTGCTCCGGGCAGATCAGCGGCGTCGCGTGGGCGGCAGGTCGGTGCAGCTGCCTTCGGCAACCTCGGCGGCCATGCCGATGCTTTCCCCCAGCGTGGGATGGGGGTGCACGGTCGCTCCGATATCGACGGCATCGGCTCCCATTTCGATGGCCAGGGCGATCTCTCCGATCATGTCCCCTGCATGGGTTCCGACGATGCCCCCCCCGACGATGCGGTGCGTCTCGGCATCGAACAGCAGCTTGGTGAAGCCTTCGTCACGGCCGTTGGCGATGGCACGTCCAGAGGCTGTCCACGGGAACAGTCCCTTGGTGATGGCAATGCCCTGAGCGCGTGCCTGTTCCTCGGTCAGGCCCACCCAGGCCACCTCGGGATCGGTATAGGCCACGCTGGGGATGACCCGGGCATCCATGACCCGGGTGGCCAGCTCACGCTTGCCCTGCAGCTCGCCCGCAATGACTTCTGCGGCCACATGCCCTTCATGCACGGCCTTGTGCGCCAGCATGGGCTGGCCCACGATGTCGCCGATGGCGAAGATGTGCGACATGTTGGTGCGCAGCTGCTGGTCGACGGGAATGAACCCGCGCTCGCCCACCTGCACTCCGGCCCTGTCGGCGCCGATCTTGTTGCCGTTCGGCGTGCGCCCGACGGCCTGGAGCACGAGGTCGTAGGTCTGGGGCTCCGGAGCATCCTGGCCCTCGAAGGTGACTTCAATGCCGGCGTCCGTCGCACGCGCGGCGACGGTACGGGTCTTGAGCATGATGCGGTCGAAGCGGGGGGCATTCATCTTCTGCCACACCTTGACCAGATCGCGGTCGGCCCCCTGCATGAGTCCGTCCAGCATTTCGACCACATCCAGGCGTGCGCCCAGGGTGCTGTAGACGGTCCCCATTTCAAGACCGATGATGCCGCCCCCCAGAATCAGCATGCGCCGGGGCACTTCACGCAGGGACAGGGCCCCGGTGCTGTCGACAATGCGCGGATCGTCGGGCAGGAAGGGCAAGTGCACCGCCTGGCTGCCGGCCGCGATGATGCAGGTGCGGAAGGCGAGCACGTGCGTGGCACCGGTCTTGTCCTGGCCTGTGCCGGTGGTTTCCTCGACGCGCACATGATGGGCATCGACAAAGCTGCCATAGCCTCGCACGAGGGTCACCTTGCGCATCTTGGCCATGGCCCCGAGTCCGCCCGTGAGCTTGTCCACGACCTTCTGCTTGTGGGCGCGCAGGCCATCGAGCTGCACCTCGGGCTCGCCAAAGGCGATGCCTGCCGTTGCAAGATGGCGTGCCTCGTCCATGACGGCCGTCACATGCAGCAAGGCCTTGGAAGGAATGCAGCCAACATTGAGACAGACTCCTCCCAGGGTGGCATAGCGCTCGACGAGCACCACCCGCAGGCCCAGGTCAGCGGCACGGAAGGCGGCGCTGTATCCACCAGGCCCTCCGCCCAGCACCAGAACGTCGTAGGCGTCTTCACCCGCATCAAGTGCAGGCGCGACGCCGGGCGCGGAAGCGGCGACAGGAGCTGGCGAGGGGGGGGATATGGGCGCCGTCTGCGTCGCCTGACCGGAAGCCAGGGCCGCGGGAGCCTCGGGAGACGGCGCAGCAGCACCGTCTGACTGGGTTTCCAGCACGACCAGGGGCGATCCCTCGCTCACCCGGTCTCCCAGCTGTACCAGCACCTGCCTGACGATGCCTGCTTGGCTGCAGGGGATTTCCATGCTGGCCTTGTCGCTTTCCACCGTGACCAGGCTCTGCTCTTCCTGCACGGCATCGCCGGGCTTGACGAGGAGCTCGATGACGGCCACATCCTTGAAGTCCCCGATATCGGGGACCTTGATCTGCACTTCGCTCATGATGGGCTCCCCTTTCACAGCAGCACGCGGCGGAAGTCCGCCAGAACCTGAGCCAGATAGGCGTTGAAGCGCGCAGCTGAGGCTCCGTCGATGACGCGGTGGTCCGCGCTGAGCGACAGGGGCAGCATGAGGCGCGGCTCGAAGGTGGTCCCGTTCCAGCGTGGCTTCATCTCGCTGCGGCAGACGCCCAGAATGGCCACTTCGGGCGCATTGATGATGGGACTGAAATACGTCCCGCCGATGCCGCCGAGGCTGCTGATGGTGAAGGAGGCACCGGTCATGTCGGCCGGGCCGATCTTGCCGTCGCGTGCCTTCTTGCTGAGTTCGGCCAGCTCGCGGCTGATTTCCAGGATGCCCTTCTGGTCCGCATTCCTGATGACGGGCACGACGAGGCCGTTGGGCGTATCGGCAGCAAAGCCGATGTGGTAGTAGTGCTTGCGGATCAGGCTGTCGCCGTCGAGCGAGGCGTTGAAATCGGGAAACTCCTTGAGGGCAGAGACACAGGCCTTGATGAGGAACGACAGCATGGTGACCTTGATGCCTGCCTGCTGATTCTTCTTTTCGGCATTGAGCTGCACGCGCAGGGCTTCGAGGTCGGTGATATCGGCGTCCTCGCAATAGGTGACGTGCGGAATCATGACCCAGTTGCGGCTCAGGTTGGCTCCGCTGAGTTTCTTGATGCGCGACAGCGGCTGCGATTCGATGGCCCCGAACTTGGTGAAATCCACCTTGGGCCAGGGCAACAGGTCGAGTCCGGCTCCACCACCTGCTGGCGCAGTGGGCGCGGGCGCTGCAGCCTGCTGGGCCTGGGTGCGGGTAGCCCCGGTCATGACAGCCTTGGTAAAGGCCTGCACATCCTCCTGCAGGATGCGCCCCTTGGCGCCGGAACCCCGCACCTCGGCAAGCGGAACTCCCAGCTCGCGGGCGAACTTGCGCACGGTGGGAGAGGCATGCGGCTGCCCCACAGCGCCTGCGGCGGCCACATAGGGTGCCACCGGCACCACGGCCGGCGCCGCCTGGACAGACGGTGCGGGCATCGGGGCCAGTGCCGGCTGCCCGGAAACCACCGCCGGAGCCGCTTCCTGCCCGGACGCCACGGCTGCAGGCGCTGCAGCTCCTGTGGCTCCCTGCAGGGTGAGCACCAGATCCCCCTGGTTGACCCTGTCGCCCAGGGCGACCTTGATGTCCTGCACGATGCCTGCCGCAGAAGAGGGAATCTCCATGCTGGCCTTGTCGCTCTCGACGGTAATGAGACTTTGCTCAGCCTCCACCCGGTCGCCTGGCTTGACCAGCACCTCGATCACCGCAACGTCGTGAAAGTCTCCGATGTCCGGCACCCGCACTTCGATGGGCCCCACCGGCGGCACTGCAGTGGCAACAGCGGCAGCAGCAACGGTCGCCGTGACTGCTGCAGGAACGGCTGCCTGGGGCACCGAAGGTTCGGTGTCCGGCACGGCCGGGGCCGCAGGAGCAGGTGCACCAGATGCAGGAGCAGGAGCAGCCGCCTCTGCTGCCGTTTCGAGCAGCAGGAGGGTGGAGCCTTCGCTCACCTTGTCGCCGAGGCCGACCTTGAGCTCCCGAACGATGCCGGAAGCCGACGACGGGATTTCCATGCTGGCCTTGTCGCTCTCTACCGTGACCAGGCTCTGTTCGGTGCGCACGGTATCACCCGGCTTGACGAGCAGCTCGATGATGGCCACGTCCTTGAAGTCCCCGATGTCGGGGACCTTGACTTCGATGATTGCCATGGGTTGTCTCCTTGTGCTCGCACGTCAGGCGTTGAGCGGATTGATCTTGTCGGCATCGAGACCGTATTTCTCGATGGCCTCCTGCGCCTTGGAAGCAGGCAGCGAGCCTTCGTCCGCCAGCGACTTGAGCGCAGCCACGACGATGTAGTGGCGATCGATCTCGAAGTGACGACGCAGGCGGGAACGGAAATCGCTGCGACCGAAACCATCGGTGCCCAGCACGCGGTAGCCCCGGCCGGCCGGAATGAACGGGCGGATCTGCTCGGCATAGGCCTTGATGTAGTCGGTCGATGCCACCACCGGGCCGATGGTCTGTCCGAGCTGGGACTCGACAAACGACGGACGGCGCTCCTCCAGCGGATGCAGCAGGTTCCAGCGCTCGGTGGCCTGGCCGTCGCGGGCCAGTTCGTTGAAGCTCGGGCAGCTCCACACATCGGCGGCCACGCCCCAGTCCTGAGCCAGCAGCGCCTGGGCGGCAATGCTCTCGCGCAGGATGGAGCCGGAGCCGAGCAGCTGCACCCGCAGCAGCGGCTGCCCCTCGACCCCGTGCCGGCACAGGTACATGCCCTTGATGATCTGCTCCTCGGTTCCGGCCTGCAGGCCGGGCATGGCGTAGTTCTCGTTGAGCAGCGTGAGGTAGAAGAACACGTTGTCCTGTTTCTCGACCATGCGCTTGAGGCCATGGTGCAGGATCACGGCCACCTCATGGGCGAAGGTGGGGTCGTAGGTGACACAGTTGGGAATCGTGCCCGCCAGAATGTGGCTGTGGCCATCCTCATGCTGCAGCCCCTCGCCGTTGAGAGTGGTCCGACCGCTCGTGCCACCGAGCAGGAAGCCGCGCGCCTGCATGTCGCCTGCGGCCCATGCCAGATCGCCCACCCGCTGGAAGCCGAACATCGAGTAGTACACATAGAACGGGATCATGATCCGGTTGCTCGTGCTGTAGCTCGTGGCGGCTGCCATCCAGCTGGCCATGCCGCCGGCCTCGTTGATCCCTTCCTGGAGGATCTGGCCGTTTTCCTGCTCCTTGTAGTACATCACCTGGTCCCGGTCGACCGGCGTGTAGAGCTGGCCCTTGGGGTTGTAGATGCCGATCTGGCGGAACAGCCCTTCCATGCCGAAGGTACGGGCCTCGTCGACCAGAATGGGCACCACACGGGGGCCCATCGCCTTGTCGCGCAGCAGCTGGGTGAGAAAGCGCACATAGGCCTGGGTGGTGCTGATCTCGCGCCCCTCGGCCGTGGGATCGAGCACGGCCTGGAAGGTGTCGAGCGCAGGCACGGTGAAGCTCTCGTCGCTGCGCACGCGGCGATGCGGCAGGTAGCCGCCCAGCGCCTTGCGGTGCGCGTGCAGGTACTGGATCTCGGGTGTGTCGTCAGCGGGCTTGAAGTACGGAATCTTGTGCAGCTCGCCGTCGGGAATCGGTACGTTGAAGCGGTCGCGGATGTACTTCACATCCTCGTCGCTGAGCTTTTTGGTCTGGTGCACGGTGTTCTTGCCCTCGCCGGCCTTGCCCATGCCATAGCCCTTGATGGTCTTGACCAGCAGCACGCTCGGCTGCCCACGGTGGGCATTGGCCGCATGGAAGGCGGCGTACACCTTCTGGGGATCATGGCCGCCGCGGCGCAGATCCCAGATTTCCTCGTCCGTCATGTGCTCCACGAGCCTGGCGGTCTCGGGGTACTTGCCAAAGAAGTGCTTGCGCACATAGGCCCCGTCGTTGGCCTTGAGCGCCTGGTAGTCGCCGTCGAGCGTTTCCATCATCAGCTGGCGCAGCCTGCCTGTGGTGTCGCGGGCGAGCAGCGGATCCCAGTTGCTGCCCCAGATGAGCTTGATCACGTTCCAGCCCGAGCCACGGAATTCGCCTTCGAGCTCCTGGATGATCTTGCCGTTGCCACGCACCGGGCCATCGAGCCGCTGGAGGTTGCAGTTGATGACGAAGATGAGGTTGTCCAGCCCCTCGCGCGCTGCCAGACCGATGGCTCCCAGGCTCTCCGGCTCGTCCATCTCGCCGTCGCCGCAGAAAACCCACACCTTGCGGTTGGCCGTGTCGGCAATGCCGCGTGCATGCAGGTACTTCAGGAACCGTGCCTGGTAGATGGCCATCAGCGGCCCGAGGCCCATGCTGACCGTGGGAAACTGCCAGAAGTCATGCATCAGCTTGGGATGCGGGTAGCTCGACAGACCATGCCCACCCACTTCCTGCCGGAAGTTGTCGAGCTGCTCCTCGGTCAGGCGTCCCTCCAGAAAGGCCCGCGCATAGATGCCCGGTGCGCTGTGCCCCTGAATGTAGATGCAGTCGCCGCCATGGGACTCGCTCTCGGCGTGCCAGAAATGGTTGAAGCCCGCCCCCAGCATGGACGCCAGCGAGGCAAAGGACCCGATATGTCCCCCCAGATCCCCGCCATCTTCAGGATGCAGGCGGTTGGCCCGCACCACCATGGCCATGGCGTTCCAGCGCATGTAGGCACGCAGCCGCTTTTCGATGGCGATATTGCCGGGGCAACGCGCCTCCTGCTCCGGTTCGAGCGTGTTGACGTAGCCGGTCGTGGCGGAGAACGGCATGTCGATGCTGTTCTGGCGCGCGTGTTCGAGCAGCTGTTCGAGCAGGAAATGTGCCCGGTCCTTGCCCTCGTTCTGGATCACGCTTGAGAGCGCATCCATCCACTCGCGGGTTTCCTCGTGATCGACATCGCCCGGCACCTGGCCGGGGTACGGTTGCTGTGCAGAGGACATGTCTTGTCTCCTTGTCTCTGGGTGTCTGGTATGTGGGCGCCCGGCCATGTGGCATAGGCATGTTCCGGGTGCCTGTGCAAGAGTTTGCCAGCGAAGTATCCCATAAGAAAGTCAAATTCCAAATTGCGATTATTGATTTCTTACTGTGAAATAAAATCACAGCACTGCAAGGTACTGGAAAGAAAAATCCTTGAAAATCCAATGCATACACCGTTCCCTCATGTCACATAACTGTCCTGAGACGGGTGTCATCCACCCTTTTTTCCCCTCTCCTGCCCTGTCCATACGGGAATATCCTGATCTGATCCATGCCACGCGTGCCGTGTCGTGGCCTGCCTGCGCACAACCATGTTGAACACCGTCCTGCCCAGCCCCTGGCGCGCCGCCTTCCAGCGGTGGTGGGGCACCCTGCCCGCCCATCGGCAGGACCGCGTCGCCAGCCTGCTGCCACTGCTGGCAGTGGCCATGTTCGCCATGGCTGTCGTGAGCGCCATCGGCTACCTGCGCATGGAGGAATGGCACACCGAGAACCAGACCCTCCAGCGCGACGGCGAATACTCCCGCCAGCGCATCTCGGTGCGCCTGGCCGAACGGCTCGAACTGCTGCAGAAGTTCGGCCATGAGCTGACCCTGCCGGCTGGGGCGCTGATGCACTTCAACCGGAAGGCCGATCTTCTGCTGGCCGACAATCCCGAAATCCGCGATCTCACCTGGCTCGACGCACAGGGACGCGTGGTGGCAAGCCGCGACCTCATGGGCGCCATGGCGAGCCAGCCGCTGCCCGACGGCGAAGGTGCCGCCCCTGCCCTGCATCCCGATCCGGCCCTGCTGGCCCGGGCCGGCAGCGAAAAGCGCGCGCTCTACCAGGTCACGCGTGCGTCGCAGGGCAACGACGCCGTGCTCGGCATGGTGGTGCCGCTGTATGCACACGGCAAACTCTCGGGCTATCTCTATGCCCGCCAGCTGCTGAGTTCGCTGCTGTACTACGCAGTTCCCTCGGACATCTACGCCCGCTACACCGTGGCGCTGGTCAATTCCGCCCGGCAGGTGCTGGCGGGACAGGTGGCCACGCAGCACGCGGCAGCGCCCTCCTCGTGGCCCGTATGGCTGTCGCAGTCCGGCAATGCCTACAGCGCTCCCATTGCACCGCTCGGCGGCGACATTGCCCTGCACCTGCAGTCCTACCGTGCCGATGACCGCATGGTCAACCGTTCCATGCTCCTGGTGCTGCTGGCCATGAGCGTGCTGACCGCCTGGGCGCTGCTCGCCAACTGGCGGCACCTGCGGCGGCGCCAGCGCTCCCAGCATGCCCTGGAACAGGAAACCAGCTTCCGCCGCGCCATGGAGGAATCCATGGTGGTGGGCATGCGCGCGCTGGACATGGAAGGCCGCATCCAGTACGTCAATGCCGCCTTCTGCCACATGACAGGCTGGTCGCCCGAGGAACTCATCGGCGAGGCCCCGCCCTACAGCTTCTGGCACCGGGACGACTACGAGCGCAACACCCGCATCCTGCAGAAGACCCTCGACGCCCAGATTCCCCAGGGCGGCTACGAAATGCGCGCCCTGCGCAAGAACGGCACCACCTTCGACGCCCGCATGTACATGGCGCCTCTCATCGGAGCCGACGGCGTGCAGACCGGGTGGATGTCCTCCATGACCGACATCACCGAGCCCAACCGCATCAAGCGGCAGCTCTCCAGTGCCCACGAACGGTTCGCCCGCGTGCTCAACTCGCTCGACGCCACGGTCTCGGTCGCCCCGCTGGGCGGCAAGGAACTGCTGTTCGCCAACAACGTCTACCGGCAATGGTTCGGAGACGACGGAGCCTCCGGCCATCTCCAGATGCTCACCGAGGCCGCCACCCAGATCCCCGCCCACGTCGAGGCCGATGCCTCCTCTTCGGAAGGACTGCACCCCAGCATGCTGCCCGGCATCTCCAGCAACAACACCGAGGTCTTCATCCCCGAGCTCGACCGCTGGGTGGAAGTGCGCTCGCGCTATCTGGAATGGGTCGATGGCAGCCTGGCCCAGCTCGTCATCGCCACCGACATCACCGCCCGTCGCCACGCAGAGGAACTCAGCCAGCAGCAGGAAGCCCGTGCCCAGGCTGCGAGCCGGCTCATCACCATGGGAGAAATGGCCTCCAGCGTGGCCCACGAGCTCAACCAGCCCCTGACCGCCATCACCAACTACTGCAACGGCATGACCAGCCGCATCCGGGCCGGCACCATGGACGACGACGCCCTGCTCGACGCCCTGGCCAAGACCAGCCGCCAGGCCCAGCGCGCCGGCCAGATCATTCAGCGCATCCGCTCCTTCGTCAAGCGCAGCACCCCCAACTACGCCGAGGCAGGCGTGGCCGGCATGGTCACCGAGGCCGTGGAGCTGGCCGAGATCGAAATGCGCCGCCGCCACGTCCGCCTGCGCTCGCGCATCACCCCCGGCCTGCCGCTGCTGCATGTCGACCGCATCCTCATCGAACAGGTGCTGGTCAACCTCATGAAGAACGCGGCAGAAGCCATCGACACGGCAGGCATGCCCACCGACCGGCGCCTGATCGACCTGGATGTGGGACTGGCCATGCGCGAGCAGAGAACGGTGGTCGAATTCCGCATCACCGACACCGGCAAGGG
Source organism: Brachymonas moutaii (nom. illeg.) (assembly GCF_049977365.1). Classification (NCBI taxonomy): domain Bacteria; kingdom Pseudomonadati; phylum Pseudomonadota; class Betaproteobacteria; order Burkholderiales; family Comamonadaceae; genus Allobrachymonas; species Brachymonas moutaii (nom. illeg.). The sequence goes on from NZ_JBNGEN010000002.1 coordinate 65,219, forward strand.
CCTCTCGCCCGACACCCAGCAACACCTCTTCGAGGCCTTCTTCACCACCAAGACCGAGGGCATGGGCATCGGGCTCAACCTCTGCCGCAGCATCGTGGAATCCCACCATGGCCGGCTGCGCGCGGAGAACCTCTACAATGAAGGCCAGGTGACAGGGTGCTGCTTCAGCTTCTGGCTGCCCGTGCCGGAAACTGGTCATGCCGGGTGATGGCAGGCGGCATCCTCCGTCTTTTTCCTAGTGCTTCTTCCCGAATGGCGTTGCAACGATGAGCTTGATTCCCGACAAAGGCACCCTGTATGTGATCGATGACGACGAGGCCGTGCGCGACTCGCTCCAATGGCTGCTCGAAGGCAAGGGCTACCGGGTGCGCTGCTTCGACTCGGCCGAATCGTTCCTGTCGCGCTACGATCCCCGCGAAGTGGCCTGTGCCTTCGTCGACATCCGCATGGAAGGCATGAGCGGACTGGAACTGCAGGATCGCCTGATCGAACAGAAGTCCCCGCTGCCCATCGTCTTCATCACTGGTCATGGCGACGTCCCCATGGCCGTGGACACCATGAAGAAGGGCGCACTCGACTTCATCCAGAAGCCCTTCCGCGAGGAAGACGTCGAAGTGCTGGCCGAGCGCATGCTGGCCCGGGCCCGCACCGCCTTCGTCGAGCACCAGCAGGCCAGCACGCGCGAAAGCCTCCTCGGCAAGCTCACCAACCGCGAATCCCAGGTGCTCGAACGCATCGTGGCCGGCCGCCTCAACAAGCAGATCGCAGACGACCTCAACATCAGCATCAAGACTGTGGAGGCCCACCGCGCCAACATCATGGAAAAACTCCATGCCAACACCGTGGCCGACCTGCTCAAGGTGGCCCTGGGCTCCGGCACACCCAAGGCGTGACGCCGCAGGCGCTCCACCTTCCGCATTCCCGCTTCCGGCGGGAATGTTTTTTTGAACCATCCCTTCCGCCCATTTCACTCCCATGACCGCCCAACTCATCAACGGCAACGAACTCTCCAAGCAACTGCGCACCGAAGTGGCCCAGCGCACCACGGCCCTGCGCGCGCGCGGAATCACCCCAGGCCTCGCCGTCATCCTGGTGGGAGACAACCCCGCCAGCCAGGTCTATGTGCGCAACAAAGTCAAGGCCTGCGAGGAAGCCGGTCTGCACTCCGTGCTCGAAAAGTACGACGCCTCCATGACCGAAGCCGAACTGCTGGCCCGCGTCGAGGCCCTCAATGCCGATCCGTCCATCCACGGCATCCTCGTGCAGCTGCCTCTGCCGGACCATATCCATGCCCAGCGCGTGATCGAGGCCATCAGCCCCGCCAAGGATGTCGACGGCTTCCACGTGGCCAGCGCAGGCGCCCTCATGACGGGCATGCCCGGCTTCTGGCCCTGCACGCCCTACGGCTGCATGAAGATGCTCGAATCCATCCACTATGATCTGCGCGGCAAGCATGCCGTGGTCATCGGACGCAGCAACATCGTGGGCAAGCCCATGGCACTCATGCTGCTGGCCAAGGACGCCACCGTCACCATCTGCCACAGCCGCACCGCCGACCTCAAGGCACAGACCCTGCAGGCCGACGTGATCGTGGCAGCCGTGGGGCGCCGCAACACCGTCACGGCCGACATGGTCAAGCCCGGTGCCGTGGTGATCGACGTCGGCATGAACCGCAACGATGCCGGCAAGCTCTGCGGCGATGTCGACTTCGATGCCGTCAAGGAGGTGGCCGGCTACATCACCCCCGTGCCGGGCGGTGTCGGCCCCATGACCATCACCATGCTTCTGGTCAACACCCTGGAATCAGCCGAACGCGCCGCCCAGGCCGCAGGCGTCTGAGCCCCATCCGGCCGGCACACAGAAAAGCCACGGGGAACGTCAGGCGGCTCACCGCTTGAAGCCGGGAGTTTTGCCCATAAACTCCCCACATGAACCTCACGACCACTTCCCCCTCCCTCTCGGCCGATCTCGCGTCCAATCCGCTGCTGCAGGACAGCGCGCTGCCCCTGTTCGACCGCATCCGCCCCGAGCATGTCGGCCCTGCCATTCAGTACCTGCTGCAGGCCTGTGAACAGGCCCTTGCCCAGGTCACTGCACCCGACTTTCCGGCCGACTGGCACCAGCTGGCCCTGGTGCTCGACGTGGCCACCGAACGGCTGGGCCGTGCCTGGGGGGCAGTGGGACACCTCAAGAGCGTATGCGACACGCCGGAGCTGCGTGAAGCCTACAACGCCATGCTTCCGGCGGTCTCCGACTTCTTCACCCGCCTCGGGGCAGATGAACAGCTCTACGCCAAGTACAAGGCCATTGATCCGTCGGGACTCGACTCTGACCAGCGGCAGGCCCTGCACAATGCCCTGCGGGACTTCAGGCTCGGCGGCGCCGAGCTCCAGGGGGATGCCCGCGAGCGCTACGCCGCCATCCAGGACCGCCTGGCTGCCCTGACCCAGAAATTCAGCGAAAACGCGCTCGACGCCACCGACGTCTGGTCCCTCTACGTCGAGGAATCCGACCTGGCAGGCGTGCCGGCCGATGTGGTGGCAGCCGCCCGTGCAGCTGCGCAGGCCGATGCGCATGCAGGCTACAAGCTCACGCTCAAGCTGCCGTGCTATCTGCCCGTCATGCAATTTGCCCAGAGCAGCTCCCTGCGTGAAACGCTCTACCGCGCCTATACCACCCGCGCAAGCGAACAGGCACAAGGAGATGGCCGCCGCTTCGACAACAGTGCCGTCATTGCCGAAATCCTGGCCCTGCGCGACGAAGAGGCCCACCTCCTCGGCTACCCCAACTACGCAGCCATGTCGCTCGTGCCCAAAATGGCGGAAAGCCCCGAGCAGGTCATCGCCTTCCTGCGCGACCTGGCCGCCAGGGCACGCCCCTTTGCCCAACAGGACATGGCCGATCTGCGTGCCTATGCTCAGGAGCATCTCGGCCTGCAGGATCCGCAGCCCTGGGACTGGACCTATGTGGGCGAAAAACTCAAGGAAGCCCGCTACGCCTTCAGCGAGCAGGAGGTGAAACAGTATTTCCCGGCACCGCGTGTGCTCGCCGGTCTGTTCCGCATCGTCGAACAGCTCTTCGACGTCCAGGTGCTGCCCGACCAGGCCCCCGTGTGGAACGAAGGGGTCACGTTCTACCGCCTCGAACGCCAGGGCCAGCTGGTCGGCCAGTTCTATCTCGATCCTGCTGCACGCAAGGGCAAGCGCGGTGGCGCCTGGATGGACGACGTGCGTGCCCGCTGGCTGCGCCCGGACACCGGCACCCTCCAGACTCCCGTGGCCCAGCTCGTGTGCAACTTCGCCAGTGGCGTGGACGGCAAGCCTGCCCTGCTCACCCACGACGATGTCATTACCCTCTTCCACGAAACCGGACACGGACTCCACCACATGCTCACCCGGATCAACGAGCACGATGTCTCCGGCATCAGTGGCGTGGAATGGGATGCCGTGGAGCTTCCGAGCCAGTTCATGGAAAACTTCTGCTGGGAATGGAAGGTGCTCGAAGGCATGACGGCGCATGTCGACACTGGCGCGCCCCTGCCACGCACCCTGTACGAACGCATGCTCGCTGCACGCAACTTCCAGAGCGGCCTGCAGACCGTGCGCCAGATCGAGTTTGCCCTGTTCGACATGCTGCTGCACAGCCAGCCGGTCCCTCCCTCGGACATCATGCCCCTGCTGGAGGAAGTGCGCCGTGAAGTGGCCGTGATCCAGCCCCCTGCCTACAACCGCATGGCACACACCTTCAGCCATATCTTTGCCGGAGGCTATGCGGCCGGCTACTACAGCTACAAGTGGGCCGAGGTGCTGAGCGCCGATGCCTATGCCGCCTTCGAGGAAACGGCCGCCGCCGACGGCAGCGCAGACCCGCAGACCGCCCTGCGCTATCGCCAGGAAATCCTGGAACGCGGTGGCAGCAGACCCGCACTCGAATCGTTCGTGGCCTTCCGTGGCCGCAAGCCTACGGTCGATGCCCTGCTGCGGCACAGCGGCATGGCAACCTCATCGGCCCAATGACCCATGCGGGAGGCCTCGGGCCCGCGCCTTTCCTGACGCCCCAAGGACAAGGCGCATCCCCTGCTGCCCCCTGCAGTCGGGAGTGACAGGCAGCAGCAGGGCTGCCTGCCTGCGTGGTGATGCCGGCAGCTTGCTGCGACAGCGGAGGCCTTGGGCTTACTTGAGCCGGAACTCGGCTGCACGGGCGTGGGACTGCAGTCCTTCCCCGTGGGCAAGCACACTGGCGATGCGTCCCAGCGTCTGAGCTCCGGCTTCGCTCACCTCGATCAGGCTGCTGCGCTTCTGGAAGTCATACACGCCGAGCGGCGAGGAAAACCGGGCCGTCCCGCTTGTGGGCAGCACATGGTTGGGGCCTGCGCAGTAATCCCCCAGGCTTTCGCTCGTATAGGCCCCCAGGAAGATGGCACCCGCGTGCCGCAAGAGCGGCTCCCAGCGGTGCGGCTCGCGGCTGCTCACCTCCAGGTGCTCGGGCGCGATGCGGTTGCTGATGTCGCAGGCTTCTTCCATGCTGCGGGTATGAATCAGGGCACCGCGTCCTTCCAAACTCTTGGCGATGATGGCGGCGCGGGGCATTTCGGGCAGCATGCGCTCCATGGCCTCGGCCACAGCGTCGATATAAGCAGCATCGGGACACAGCAGGATGCTCTGCGCCAGCTCGTCGTGCTCGGCCTGACTGAACAGATCCATGGCGACCCATTCGGCGGGCGTGCTGCCATCGGCCAGTACGAGGATCTCGCTGGGCCCCGCAATCATGTCGATACCGACCGTGCCGAACACACGGCGCTTGGCGCTGGCCACATAGGCATTGCCGGGCCCGGTGATCTTGTCGACCTTGGGAATGGTGGCCGTGCCGTAAGCCAGCGCTCCCACAGCCTGTGCACCGCCCACCGTGAAGGCGCGTGTGACACCGGCCACATGGGCTGCCGCCAGCACGAGCGGATTACGCTCGCCCCGGGGCGTGGGCACCACCATGAGAATTTCGGGCACCCCGGCCACATGGGCCGGAATCGCGTTCATGAGCACACTGCTCGGATAGGCGGCCTTGCCGCCGGGGACGTAGATGCCCACCCGATCCAGTGGAGTGACCTTCTGTCCCAGCAGGGTGCCGTCCGCGTCGCGGTAGGTCCAGCTTTCACCGCTGGCCTTCTTCTGTGCCTCGTGGTAGCTGTGCACGCGCCGGGCCGCTGCCTGCAGAGCGTCGCGCTGATCGGTGGGCAGTCCTTCGAAGGCCACCCGAAGGGTATCGGCTCCGAGTTCGAGCTCGGCCATGGACTGCACACCCAGACCGTCGAAGCGCTGGGTATAGTCCATCACCGCCGCGTCACCCCGCGTCTGCACATCCGCCAGGATGTCCGCCACGCGCTGCTCGATCTCGGCGTTGGTATCCGCACTCCAGTGCAGCCGCGCCTGAAAGGCGGCATCGAAATCTGCCTGTGCAGTAGACAGGCGCAGGGGACGGGCGTGCAGGGTCATCTTGGTATACCTTCGGGGCAGATGCGAAATGAAGACACGGCCCTCCCCCACCGCCTTTTCTTCAGAAAGGCTGCGGGGGACGAGACCGCAGGCAGAAAACCGGCAGCAGGATCAGGCTGCTTCCTTCTGATGCTGAACCGCCTGTGCAAAGGTGTCAATCAGGCGGCGGATGGGCTGCTGCTTGAGCTTGAGCGCAGCCTGGTTGACCACCAGGTGGGAGCTGATCGGCATGACATGCTCCACTTCCACCAGGTTGTTGGCGCGCAGGGTGTTGCCGGTCGAAACCAGATCGACGATCGCATCGGCCAGTCCCGTGAGCGGAGCCAGCTCCATGCTGCCGTAGAGCTTGATGATGTCCACATGCACCCCCTTGCCGGCAAAGAAGTCACGGGCGATGTTGACATACTTGGTGGCCACGCGCAGGCGGGCGCCCTGCTTGACCTTGCTGGCATAGTCGAACCCGGCAGGCACGGCCACACTCATGCGGCACTTGGCGATGCGGAGATCCAGCGGCTGGTACAGTCCCGTCTCGCCCCACTCGGCACAGTGCTCGATCAGGGTGTCGCGTCCCACCACACCCATGTCCGCCCCGCCGTACTGGACATACGTCGGCACGTCGGTGGCGCGCACCATCACCACCCGCATGTCGGGCTGGTTGGTGGGCAGAATGAGCTTGCGGGACTTCTCGGGGTCTTCCAGCACCTCGATGCCGGCTGCTGCCAGAAAGGGCAGCGTTTCCTCGAAGATGCGACCTTTGGAAAGGGCTAGGGTAATCATTCGGATACTCGTTCAATGTCAGCCCCGAGCGCGCGGAGCTTGACTTCCATCTGGTCATAGCCGCGGTCGAGGTGGTAAATGCGATCGATGGTCGTCTGGCCTTCGGCCACCAGGCCGGCAATCACCAGGCCGGCAGAGGCACGCAGGTCGGTGGCCATGACAGTGGCACCGGAGAGCTTGCCCACGCCTTCGACCATGGCGTTCTTGCCGTCGATCTGGATGTTGGCACCCAGGCGAGCCAGCTCGCTGACGTGCATGAACCGGTTCTCGAAAATGGTTTCGGTCACCATGCTGCTGCCCTGGCTCACGGCATCGAGTGCCATGAACTGGGCCTGCATGTCGGTGGGAAATCCGGGGTACTCGGTGGTGCGGAAGCTCTGGGCCTTCAGATGCTGCCAGGCCGGGCCGGACGACTGCACGCGCAGGCCCTCCGGCACTTCGGTGATGTCCACTCCGGCGTCGCGCAGCTTGTCGATGACGGCATCGAGGTGGTCACGCCGTCCGTGCCGCAGCACCACGTCGCCCCCCGTGGCGGCCACCGCGCACAGGAAGGTGCCGCACTCGATGCGATCCGCCACCACCGCATGCTCGCAGCCGTGCAGCCGCTCCACGCCCTCGATGACGATGCGACGGGTGCCGTGCCCCTGGATGCGCGCCCCCATGCGGATGAGCATGTCGGCCAGGTCGGTGATCTCGGGCTCCTGTGCCGCGTTCTCCAGCACGGTGGTGCCCTCGGCGAGCGATGCCGCCATCAGGAAATTCTCGGTGCCGGTGACCGTGATCATGTCGGTGGTGATGCGCGCGCCGCGCAGGCGGGACTGTCCCTCCGGCAGTCGGGCCACCATGTAGCCCTGCTCCACATCGATGATGGCCCCCATGGCCTGCAGCCCCTTGATGTGCTGCTCGACGGGACGCGCACCGATGGCGCAGCCTCCGGGCAACGACACCCGTGCCCTGCCGCAGCGGGCAAGCAGCGGCCCCAGGGCCAGCACGGAAGCCCGCATGGTCTTGACCAGCTCGTAGGGGGCTTCGGGATGGATGGGATCGGGAGCATGAAAACTCATGCCGCCGCGTTCGCCATGCGTCTCGATGGTCATGCCCATGTTTTCAAGCAGGCGCCGCATGGTCGCGACATCGCGCAGGCGGGGCACGTTCGTGAGCTTGACGGGCTCATCGGTCAGCAGGGTGGCGCACATCTCGGGCAGGGCGGCATTCTTGGCCCCGGAAATGTCGATGGCGCCATGCAGGGAGCGGCCGCCCCGGATCAGGAGTTTGTCCATACGCGTCGTTTCCTTTGTTGGTTCTACTAGTCTTGGAGCTGTGCCCACTCCGTGGGAGTGTAGGTCTTCATGGACAGGGCATGGACCTCGTCGGTGTGCATACGTGCACCGAGGGTGGCATACACCTGCTGGTGGCGGGCCACGGCACGCCTGCCCTCGAAGGCAGGCGACACGATGGTCGCAAACCAGTGCCGGCCATCCCCTTCCAGGGTGATGTGGTCACACGGCAGTCCGGCGGAGATGAGTTGTCGCAGTTCGTCAGCAGTCATGGTGCGAGAGGAAAAAGAAGGAGATGCGATGTGCGTCCACCATCGGAGAACAGCGCACGGGGCGGCACACGCACGCCCCGGCGCGTCAGCCGCGCAGCTTGTATCCCGTGCGCAGCAGATGCATGCACAGAGCCGACAGCAGAAGCAGCGTGGTTCCCGACACGCCCAGACTCCACCAGGGCGACACGTCGCTCACCCCGAAGAAGCCGTAGCGGAAGCCATCGATCATGTAGAAGAAGGGATTGAAGTGGCTCAGTACCTGCCAGATGCCCGGCAGCGAATGGATCGAGTAGAACACCCCTGCCAGGAAGGTCATGGGCATCACCACGAAGTTCTGGAACATGGCCATCTGGTCGAACTTGTCCGACCACAGTCCGGCGAGCAGTCCCAGGGTTCCCATGAGCCCATTGCCGATCAGGGCAAACACCGCGATCCAGAGCAGCGAGGCGGCCTGGGCAGGCGCATACAGCAGAGTGACCAGATACACCCCGATGCCCACAAGAAGCCCCCGGGCCATGGCAGCCCCCACATAGGCCACGAACCAGTTGCCCGCCGACAGCGGCGTGAGCAGGATGAAGACGAGGTTGCCCATGATCTTGCTCTGCACCAGGCTGGAAGCGCTGTTGGCGAAGGCATTCTGGAGCATGCTCATCATGACCAGGCCGGGCACGAGGAAGGCGATGTAGCTCACGCCCGGGTACACCTGCACCCGGTTGCTGAGCACCTGCCCAAAGATGAGCAGATAGAGCACGGCCGTCAGCACGGGCGCAGCGATGGTCTGGAAGGCGACGCGCCAGAAGCGCAGGACTTCCTTGTAGAGCAGCATCTTCCAGCCGTCGGTGGCGGCCGGAGGAACCTGCAGGCCGGCAAAACCGCTGCCGCCGATGGTGGTCGTGGCCGGTGCGTCATGGGGAATTCGGTCGAGGGCGCTCATGGCTTCTCCGTGGCGTGCGCTGCAGGAGGCGCTGGCTCGTGCATGAGATGGATGAAGACATCCTCCAGATCCGGCTTGCGGATCTCGATGTCTTCCACGGTCACTCCTGCCTCGCGCAGCACGGCCAGATCGTGCTCGATCTCTGCAGGGGTCTGGGCTGGCAGCTCCACCGAGCGCCCGGTCTTGCGGGCACGGGCCGCCAGTTCGGGCGGAAGGCTGCCATCGGTCTTGAAATGCAGCATGGTCGAGGTCGCGCTCGCCAGCAGGGTGCTGGTTTTTTCCAGGGCGATGACGCGCCCGTTCTTGAGCATGGCAAGGCGGTGGCACAGGGCCTCAGCCTCCTCGAGATAATGCGTGGTCAGCAAGACGGTATGGCCCTTGCGGTTGAGGTCGGCCACGAACTGCCACAGTGTCTGGCGCAGTTCGACGTCGACGCCTGCCGTGGGCTCGTCGAGCACGATCACGGGAGGACGATGCACCAGCGCCTGGGCCACCAGCACCCGCCGCTTCATGCCGCCCGAGAGCTGGCGCATGTTGGCGTCCGCCTTGTCTGCGAGACCCAGCCCTTCGAGCAGGGTATCGATCCAGGTGTCATTGTGGTGCAGGCCGAAATAGCCCGACTGGAAGCGCAGCGCCTCGCGCACCGTGAAGAACGGGTCGAACACCAGCTCCTGCGGCACGATGCCCAGATGCCGACGGGCCTGGGCGTAGTCGGTGCGCACATCAAAGCCGTGCACCCGCACGGTTCCGGAGGTGGCCTGTGCAAGGCCCGCCAGAATGGAGATCAGTGTGGTCTTGCCTGCACCATTCGGCCCCAAGAGGCCAAAGAACTCTCCGTGGGCAATGTCGAAGCTCACATGATCGAGCGCCGCCACGGCAGGCACATGTCCGCGTGGCGGATAGGTCTTGGTGAGCGATTGAAGGGAGACAGCAGGCATAAGGCAGCAATTGTAGCTTTCCGGCGCCCTGCCCACCGTCCACCCCACGCATCGCGGCAGATCAGGTCTGCTGCGAGACCTTGATGGTGGGGAACTTGTGCGTATAGTCACGCCCCGATCCGGCAATCTCGGCCGCGACGCGGCGCGCGATGTCGCGGTAGATGCCGGCTTCCGCACTCGCGGGGGCAGCCACCACAGTGGGCTGTCCGCCATCGGCCTGCTCTCGAATCTGCAGCGACAAGGGCAGCGCACCCAGATATTCAAGACCCTGTGCCTGCGCCAGGCGCTTGCCGCCTTCCTGACCGAAGATGTGCTCCGCATGACCACACTGGCTGCAGATGTGCACGGCCATGTTCTCCACGATCCCCAGAATGGGCACTCCCACCTTCTGGAACATGTTGATGCCCTTCTTGACGTCGAGCAGCGCAATGTCCTGCGGGGTAGTGACCATCACCGCCCCCGTCACCGGCACCCGCTGGCTCAGGCTGAGCTGGATGTCGCCCGTGCCGGGAGGCATGTCCACCACCAGATAGTCGAGCTCGTCGTCCGGTGCCGTGCCCCAGTGGGTCTGGTGCAGCAGCTGGTCGAGCGCCTGGCTCGCCATGGGGCCACGCCAGATCATGGCCTGGTCGCCCTCGATCAGGAAGCCAATGGACATCACCCGCAGGCCATGGGCCACCAGAGGCTCCATGAGCTTGCCGTCCAGGCTCTCGGGACGGCCCTGCACGCCCAGCATCATGGGCATGCTGGGGCCGTAGATGTCGGCGTCGAGCACGCCCACGCGTGCGCCCTCCGCCGCAAGCGCCAGGGCCAGGTTGGCCGCAGTGGTGCTTTTGCCCACCCCGCCCTTGCCGGAGGCCACCGCCACCACATTGCGCACGCCTTTGATGAGCTGGATGCCGGACTGCACCACATGGGGCACGACCTCGGTGCGGATGTCGACCGCCACCTCCCGCACGTCCGGCAGAGTGCGGGCCGCCGCCTCCAGTTCGGCCCGGATGCGGGCATGCTGGCTCGCGGCCGGATACCCCATGACCAAGGTGAAAGACAACCGGCCCTGCGTCCAGACAAGATCCCGGATCGTGCGTTCATTGACCAGGCTCTGGCCACATTCGTCCCTGACACCAGCCAGTGCCTGCAGAAGAGGAGCGGGTATGCTCATTGCGAATATCCTATGCGGTGAAAATCAGAACGACGGCCAGCTTGCCCCGGGAGAGACGCCCGTTCGCACAGAAGGACTCCATGCCCCTGCGCGACCGACCTCCTCCGCGATCACTGCCGTCCCGACTGCCCCGCAGTGTAGCCAATGCCACCATGTCCCCACACCGATGCGGTCATGGAAAGGGCCGCCGGGGGTGTCCTGCAGCCAAAGGGGCGCCGCCCCATGCCGGGCCACGGCACCCCGTTTAGAATCGGAACCCTGGGCCCGGACATCCGAGGATGCCGCTGCCCCACGCATGCCATGGCCCTGCCGGAACCAGGTTGCCCATCATTGCCCATTTCCGTTCCGTCGATCGATTCTCCCTTCCGCATCATGTCGCGCAAACTCTTCGTCACCACTGCCCTGCCCTATGCCAACGGCACCTTTCACATCGGCCACATCATGGAGTACATCCAGGCTGACATCTGGGTGCGCTTCCAGCGCATGCAGGGCAACGAGGTCAAGTTCGTGGGCGCGGACGATGCCCATGGCGCCCCCATCATGATCGCCGCCGAAAAGGCCGGCATCACCCCACAGCAGTTCGTGGCCAACATCGCGGCGGGCCGCCGCCAGTACCTCGAAGGCTTCTACATCAGCCACGATCACTGGTACAGCACCGACAGCCCCGAGAACACCGAGCTCGCCCAGGCCATCTACCGCAGCATCAAGCAGGCCGGTCTCATCGCCACACGCACCATCGAACAGTTCTACGATCCCGAGAAGGGCATGTTCCTTCCGGACCGCTTCATCAAGGGCGAGTGCCCGAACTGCGGTGCCCATGACCAGTACGGCGACAACTGCGAGGTCTGCGGCGCCGTGTACGCCCCCACAGAGCTGCGCAACCCCTACTCGGCCCTGAGCGGCGCCACCCCCGTGATGCGGACGAGCGAACACTACTTCTTCCGCCTGTCCGATCCGCGCGCCGTCGCCTTCCTGCAGGAATGGACCGCCAGCCAGAGCCGTCCGGGCGTGCCCCATGTGCAGCCCGAAGTGCTCAACAAGATCCGCGAATGGTTCACCCCCGACGAGAACGGCCACACCCAGCTTGGCGACTGGGACATCTCGCGCGATGCCCCGTATTTCGGCATCGAGATTCCCGACGCTCCGGGCAAGTACTTCTACGTCTGGCTCGATGCCCCCATCGGCTATCTGGCCAGCCTCAAGCATCTGCTGGGGCAGCAGGGCATCGACTATGACACCTACGTCAACGACCCTGCGGTGGAGCAGTACCACTTCATCGGCAAGGACATCATCACCTTCCACACCCTGTTCTGGCCGGCCATGCTGCATTTCAGCGGCCGCAAGACGCCCACCGGGGTGTTCGTGCATGGGTTCCTGACCGTCAACAACGGCGAGAAGATGAGCAAGAGCCGCGGCACCGGCCTGGATCCGCTCAAGTACCTGAGCCTGGGAATGAATCCCGAGTGGCTGCGCTACTACCTCGCTGCCAAGCTCAATGGCCGCAACGAGGACATCGACTTCAATGCCGACGACTTCATGGCCCGCGTCAACAGCGACCTCATCGGCAAGTTCGTCAACATAGCCAGCCGCTCGGCGGGTTTCCTGAGCAAGCGCTTCGGGGGGCGGCTCGGCACGCTCGACGCCTCCGGCAGCGCGCTGCTTGCGGACCTGCAGCAGGCCGGCGCAACCCTGGCCGACCTCTACGAAAAGCGCGACTATGCCCGCGCCGTGCGCGAGATCATGGCCCTGGCAGACCGCGTCAATGCCTATGTCGACCAGAACAAGCCCTGGGAGCTGGCCAAGTCGCCCGAGCAGTCCGAGCGCCTGCATCAGGCCTGCAGCCTGTGCATCGAGGCCTTCCGCGTGCTGGCCATCTACCTCAAGCCCATCCTGCCGCAACTGGCGGCCGAAGTGGCACAGTTCCTCATCGTGCCACCCGAGAACTTCGCCGATGCGGCGCGGGCACTCGGCGCAGAGCACCAGCTTGGTGACTTCAGGCACCTGATGCAGCGCGTCGACGCCAAACAGCTAGACGCCCTGTTCGGCGTGGCCGAGCCTCAGGCAGCCCCTGCCAAAAAGGCCGCCCAGACCGCAGCCCCTGCTGCCTCCGCCTCCGATCCGTCAGCTCCAGGTGGCGAGCCCATTGCAGACACCATCGGCATCGACGACTTCGCCCGCATCGACCTGCGCATCGCGCGCATCGTCGCCTGTCAGGCCGTGGAAGGCTCCAGGAAGCTGCTGCAGCTCACACTCGACGTGGGCGAAAAGGACGATGCCGGACAGCCCCGCACCCGCAATGTGTTCAGCGGCATCGCCAGCATGTATGCGCCCGAACAGCTGGTGGGCAAGCTCACCGTCCTCGTCGCCAACCTCGCTCCGCGCAAGATGAAATTCGGCCTCTCCGAAGGCATGGTGCTGGCCGCCAGCCATGCCGACGAGAAGGCCCACCCAGGCATCTACGTGCTCGAGCCCTGGGAAGGCGCGCAGCCCGGCATGCGCATCCACTGATCCACTGCTCCCCTTGCCGGTCAGCCCTGGCCGCCCGGCAAGGCTCCGTCCCATGTACCGTGTGTGGTTCCGTCCCTTTGCCGATCTGGTCAGCCTGCAGCGCACACCGCAAAAGGATCTGCGCCTGGGCATCGTGCTGACCTTCATTGCAGGAGCCACCAACGCCGGTGGCTTCCTGGCCGTGGGGCAATACACCTCCCACATGACAGGCATCATCTCGCATGTGGGGGATGAATGGGTGCTGGGCCATTGGCGACCTGTCATCATCGGCCTGCTGGCCTTTGTCTTCTTCGTGCTGGGCAGCATGTTCTCCACCTGGTGCATCCAGTGGTCGCTGCGCCGCCGGCTGCGGAGCGCCTATGGGCTGCCCTTCCTGTTCCAGGCGGCGTCCATGGTGGTGTTCGGATTCTTCGGAGCGGCCATCACCCGTACCGGCCATCTGCTGGTGCCCCTGACCGTGCTGCAGCTGTGCTTTCTCATGGGCATGCAGAATGCAGCCTACGGCCAGATCACCCTCAACAACGCACGCAGCACCCACATCACTGGCATGACCACCGATCTGGGCATCGAGCTCGGACGCCTGACCTACCGCAACCGCATGCCCGGTCCCCACAGGGTGCTGGCGCACCGCTTCAGACTCTGGTCGCAGGTCTGGATGCTGGCGGCCTTTCTTGCCGGCGCCATCGTCGGCTCATGGGGATTCAACCGGGTGGGCTACATCACCATCCTGCCCTTTGCCTATGCGCTGGTCCTGTTCTCTGCCGCCACCCTGCAGGACGATCTGCGCAAGCTGCGGCGTCTGTACCGGCTGGCTCACCGTCAGCGCCAGACCTGACAGAAAGAAGAAGGAGCCAGCCAGATCCGTCGCCTGTCACCTGTTGCATCCCGGTTTTTGAGGCGCGAGAGCCCCTCCATGAACGGCCCTTTCTTCTCGTCAGGGCTTGCCGGCCGTGGAGCTCATGTCCTGGGGATCCTCGCCGATTGCGGTCGACACCACAGCCAGATCCGCATCGAACGTGGCCGTGAACAGGCTCGCGGCACCGTGCCCCTCACGGAAACGCCATGTGTAGACCGTCTGATGCTGCAGCGGATATGGCGTCACCCTGGCAGGCTGTCCCAGCAGTTTGCGCACATCCTCCATGGGCATGCCCGGCTGAACCCGGGCAAAGTTCTCGCGTGTGAGCACCTGTCGCAGCGCCGTCACCTTGCCATCCTGGCCGATGGTGATCATGTAGTTGGTGGTGCCCTGGGGCTGCCGGTTGTATTCGAACACCCGGGCGCCATCCGGCCCATCCCAGATGTTGGCAGGCTTGCCCCAGCGCGCCAGCACTTCGCTCTCGGTCGTCACATCCTCCTCCGTGCCAGCCACGCGGTCGTTGTCGCACCCTGCCAGCACCAGCATGACCCCCATGCCGGCTGCAAGCAGAAACCGGCGCCCGATACCCTCGCGAACCGCAAAAAATCCACCCATGCATACGCTCCATTCGCCACGCCCCTCGGCGCCGCACGAAGACAGCCTACCATGCGCCCCATCCGCTAAAATGGCGACAACTGTAAGAATATGGACGTCCATGCTTCCTCCGGGAGTCGATGAGGGAGTTTTCCAACCATCCGCGCTGAGTCCCATGCGCCCGGCGCCCTCATCTCTTGCTCTGTTCCACCGGCAGCCCGTCCGCTTCCCTTTTCTGTATCTTCATCATGAGCATCTTCCGCCGCCCCGACTACCAGTCTGACGCCACCCGTTTCCTCAAGGAACTCCACAAGGAACGCCCCGGGCTGGATGAGCGCCAAATGGCAGGCCGTGCCCTGCTGTGGGACAAGGACATCAACCGCGAACTGCAGTCCGAATTCAAGGCCGGTCGCGTGCCCCAGAAGCCCTACGTCTACCAGACCAGCGGAGAGTGACCACCAGGTCCCTGTCTGCCGATACAGCGGCATCCCCGCCCCCTGGCCTGGCGTCCTCCTCAAGAACAGCCGTGCCTGCTCTTCCCTGTGCTCCGGACGAAGCAGATATGCCCGAGGCGGTTGACCATGTGGCCGTGGCGCGTCTGTACGGGGAACCGCTGTTCAACGTCCCGCAGGATCTCTACATCCCGCCGGAAGCTCTGGAGATCTTCCTCGAAGCCTTCGAGGGGCCCCTCGATCTGCTGCTCTATCTGATCCGGCGGCAGAACTTCAACATTCTCGACATTCCCATGGCTGCCGTGACGCGGCAGTATCTCGAATACGTCGAGGAAATCCGCAACCGCAATCTCGAACTTGCCGCCGAATACCTGCTCATGGCGGCCATGCTCATCGAGATCAAGTCGCGCATGCTGCTTCCCCCACGCCGCACACCCGAAGGCGAGGAGCCGGAGGACCCACGCGCAGAACTCGTCCGGCGCCTGCAGGAGTACGAACGCATCAAGCTGGCTGCCGCACAGCTCGCCACCCATCCACAGCAGGGGCGCGACTTTCTCCCCGCCCACGCCACCAGGTCGCAAGCCCCCGAGCTGCTGCGGCCCAGCGTGGGCCTGCAGGAACTCCGCACCGCCCTGTCTGACATCTTTCGGCGGGCTCGTCTTGTGCAGACCCACCGCATCACGCGCGAGGAACTCAGCGTGCGTGAACACATGACGCTGGTGCTCAGAACGCTGCAGGGACGACGTTTCGTGGCCTTCGAGGATCTGTTCGACCTCACCCGTGGAGTGCCCGTGCTGGTCGTCACCTTCGTGGCGTTGCTGGAACTGGCCAAGGAGTCGCTGGTCGACATCACCCAGGCGGCAGCCTACGCTCCTATCTATGTGCGCCTGGCGTACATCCCCGCCTGAGTCCCGCATTCCGATACGGACTGCTTTCTGCTGCCGCGATCCAGCCGGCAAGGCAGAAGCCGCTGTTCCGTTCGGCCACCCATGGCCGTCGCACACTCATCCGTGTTCACTGCGGGCATCACGCTCCATCAGCATGACCGCCGTCTCCACGGGGCTGATGCTCCCGTCGAGCAGCGCCACCACGCACCGGGTGATGGGCATATCCACCCCGAGCGACTCGGCACGCGCCAGCACCGTGCGCGCGCAATACACCCCCTCGGCCACATGGCCCAGGCTGCGCACAGCCGCATCGGCATCGAGCCCCTGCGCCAGCAGCAGCCCCACCCGGCGATTCCGGCTGAGGTCGCCGGTCGCCGTCAGCACCAGATCGCCCATGCCACTCAACCCCATGAAGGTGGTCTCGTCCGCCCCCAGCGCCACCCCCAGACGTGTCATCTCGGCCAGCCCACGGGTCAGCAGCGCTGCCCGGGCATTCTGGCCGGGCATGATGCGCGCGGATGCCAGCTGCGCCTGCTGGGCAGCCAGACCATCGAGCACGCCGGTGGCGATGGCCAGCACGTTCTTGACGGCACCGCCAACCTCCACCCCCATCCAGTCCCGGCTGCTGTAGACACGCATGTCCCGTCCGTGCATGGCGCGAACGGCAGCACGGCAGACGGCTTCATGCGGGCTGGCCGCCACCAGTGCCGTGGGCTGGCGACGCGCCACCTCCTGTGCAAAGCTCGGCCCACTCAGCACGCCTGCCACCAGATCGGGAACCACCTCGGCCATGACCTCATGCGGCAGCAACCCCCAGGGTGCGCCCGGACGCGCCTGCTCGAAGCCCTTGCACAGCCAGACCACCGGAACGGGTGAACCGCGCAGGGCCGTCAGCTGCGCACGCAATCCCGCAACAGGGCAGGCAATGACCACCAGGTCACAGGCTGCCACCTCGACAGCCCCCGCCAGCCCAGCCCGGGTCTGCAGCCCTTCAGGGAAATCAGCACCGGGCAGATAGCGCGCATTGGTGCGCTGGAGCTGCATGGCTGCGGCATGGTCCTCATGACGCGCCCACAGCGTCACCTCGTGATGCCGCGCCATCTGGATGGCCACCGCCGTACCCCAGGCCCCGGCCCCCAGCACGGCAATCTGCATGGGGCGGGAAGAAGGAGAAGGAAGCGTCGTCATGGGAAGCTCCGGACAGCGTGTCTGGAAAAGAGAGGAAAACCGGAACCTGCCTCCTCATGCAAGGAGACAGAAAGACAGGGGGCACAGAAAAAACCCCGCGCAGCGATTGCCTGTCGCCCACGGGGTCGGAAGCAGCGCTGCATGCGCTCCTTTTTACTGCATCGACGTGGCGCCGTCTGCAGCGGCCGCAGCCTGTTGCTGCTCGTACATGGCCTGGAAATTGATCTCGGCCAGATGCACGGGCGGGAAGCCGGCACGCTGCACCAGATCGGCCACATTGCCGCGCAGGTAGGGGAACACGATCTGCGGGCAGGCCACGCTCAGAATGCCGCCCATCTGTTCTTCGGGAATGTTGCGAATCTCGAAGATACCCGCCTGCTTGGCTTCCACCAGGAACACGGTACGGTCATCGGAAAGCTTGGTCTGCACCGTGGCCATCACCGTCACTTCGTAGACGCCTTCGGCGATCTCCTCTGCTCCCAGAGAGAGCTGGATCTCGACGTTGGGCGTTTCCTGCTCCAGCAGGATGGCCGGCGAATTGGGCTGTTCGAGCGATGCCTCCTTGAGGTACATGCGCTGGATGCTGAACACGGGATCTGCAATCTGGGAATCGTCGGCCATGATGGAAATACACCTTGTGTGTGGAAAGCATCCATTATGGCAGGGTGCCAATGCAGTCCCCGAGCCCTGCAGGTGCAAGGACTGAACAGGATCAAGAAACGTCCCGTCCCTGCCGCCCCGCTCCCAATCCGTCCGTCAGTGTCCCTGCTGCAGGAGAGGCATGAGCCCTCCCTGCTGATCGAGCGCAATCAGATCATCGCAGCCACCGACATGCCGGTCACCGATGAAGATCTGCGGCACCGTTCTGCGCCCGGTGATTTCCATCATGCGCGCGCGCTGGGCAGCATCCTGGTCGACGCGGATCTCCTGAATGTCCTCCACCCCCCTGTTCTTGAGCAGCTGCTTGGCCCGAACGCAATAAGGGCAGAACGCGGTGGTGTACATCGTGACTTGTGACATGGCAGAACCTTCTGGAATCTCCGGTGGGACTTTCCTGTCCCCTGTGCAGGCAGAAAACGGTCCGCATTCACCGCCTCAGCGGGACGCGGCTCCCTTGACGACCGGCATGTTCGCATTTTTCCAGCCGCCCATGCCGCCAGCCACGGAAAAGGCCTGCTCATAGCCCAGTTTTCGGGCGACCTGCATGGCACGGGAAGAGCGCACGCCCGATGTGCAGATGAACATCACCGGCACATTCTTGTTTTTCACCATCTGCGGAAGGCGGGCTTCCACTTCAGCCAGGGGCAGGTGCCTGGCCTGTGCAATGTGCTCGGCCGCGTAATCGGCGGCATCCCGCACGTCGATGAGCACGCCCTTCTCGCGATTGAGCTTCTGTACCGCCTCCGAGACCGCAATGCCGGCCTGCCCCATGCTTCCGGAAAGCGTCTGCCAGAGCAGCATGGCTCCGGAACCGACGGCAACCAAGATCAACATCCAGTTATGAACAACGAAATCCACCACAATTTTCTCCAAACGGCTGCCCGGAATTTCAGGCGTCAGCGGGAGATTCTAAAATAGACAGATTGCCCACCGGGGCCCACCCCGGCACCTGCCGCGTTTCAGGCGGCAGAAAAGGCCTTCTTTCGCAGTTTTCTCATCAACGACACGCACACCATGTACCAACTCGTTCTGATCCGCCATGGCGAATCCACCTGGAACCTCGACAACCGTTTTACCGGCTGGATGGATGTCGATCTCACGCCCACGGGCATTGCCCAGGCCCAGCAGGCCGGCAAGCTGCTGACCGAGGCCGGTTTCGAATTCGACCAGGCCTATACGAGCGTGCTCAAGCGTGCCATCCACACCCTCTGGCACTGCCTCGATTCCATGGATCGCCCCTGGCTGCCGACGCAGTGCTCCTGGCGCCTCAACGAGCGTCACTACGGAGGACTGCAGGGACTCGACAAGGCCGAGACCGCCCGCAAGTACGGAGATGATCAGGTGCTGGTCTGGCGCCGCAGCTACGACGTGCCGCCGCCCGCGCTCGAGGCCGACGATCCGCGCTCGCAACGCAGCGACATCCGCTATGCCGGCCTGCCCACCGAAGACATTCCCCTGACCGAATGCCTCAAGGACACCATTGCGCGGGTGCTGCCCTTCTGGAACGACACCATTGCCCCTGCCATCCTGTCCGGCAAGCGCGTGCTGGTCGCCGCCCATGGCAACTCGATCCGTGCCCTCATCAAGTACCTGGACGGCGTTTCCGACTCCGACATCGTGGGACTGAACATTCCCAACGGCATCCCGCTCGTGTATGAGCTCGATGCCGACCTCAAGCCGATCCGCCACTACTACCTCGGCGACAGCGCGGCGGCCGAAGCCGCAGCCAAGGCAGTGGCGCAGCAGGGCAAGCAGTAAGCAGGTGCCATGAACCGGCTGCGCCCCCACTGCGCAGCCGTTGCACTGGCTGGCATAGGTGGCACTGGCCCAATGCCAGCCTGCCCACGGCGCCTCTGGCGCCGTTTTGCATGGCCGCTGACTTCGCGTTACACATGATTCGCCCCTGTGCTCCCATGGGGCTGACGTGCAGCGTGTATAGTCTTCCGTGTCCCTGTGGGCAGGAGCCGGCTCGAGGAGCCTGCTGGTGTCTTCGTGCAGATCGACCTCCATGGCCCCCGGACACTTTCCACACAGATTGAGATGGCCACCTCTCGCACGGCCAGGCAGCAGAAGGGTTGATTCATGGGTTCCAAGTTGAAAGCGGCAGGGTGGGTATCGATCGGAGTGCTCACGGGGGCCCTGGCCACCGTGTCGGTCCAGACCGCCGCGCGCAGCACCACGACCCCGCTTCCGCTCGACGAGCTCCAGCAGTTTGCCGCTGTGTACGGCATGATCAAGAGCAACTACGTCGAGCCGGTTGACGACAAGAAGCTCATCACCGATGCCATCTCCGGCATGGTGTCCGGCCTCGATCCGCATTCCCAGTATTTCGACAAGCAGTCGTTCAAGGAATTCAAGGAAAGCACGAGCGGCAAGTTCGTCGGGGTAGGCATCGAGATCAGCCAGGAAGACGGCCTCATCAAGGTCGTGTCCCCCATCGAGGGGTCTCCTGCCGACAAGGCGGGCATCAAGGCCGGCGATCTCATCACCCGCATCGACGACAGGCCCGTGCGCGGCATGTCCATCAACGATGCGGTCAAGCGCATGCGCGGCAAGGCCAACACCAAGGTCACGCTGCTGATCTTCCGCAAGGCAGAGAACCGCACCTTCCCGGTCACCATCACCCGTGCCGAGATCCGCACCCAGTCGGTGCGCGCCAAGATGATCGAGCCCGGCTATGGCTGGATCCGCATCACCCAGTTCCAGGAACGCACCACCGAGGACTTCGTCAAGAAGGTGGAGGATCTGTACCGCCAGAACCCCGACATGAAGGGGCTGGTGCTCGACCTCCGCAACGATCCTGGTGGCCTGCTCGAATCGGCCGTGGCCGTGTCCTCGGCCTTCCTGCCTGCCGACAGCGTGGTGGTATCCACCAAGGGCCAGATTCCCGAAAGCAACACCGTCTACCGCGCCACCCCGCGCGACTATGTGCGCTCCTTCCTGGGCAGCGACCCGCTGCAGGGTCTGCCCCCCGCACTCAAGAAGGTGCCGCTCGTCGTGCTGGTCAACGAAGGCTCTGCCTCTGCAAGCGAGATCGTGGCTGGCGCCCTCAAGGACCACAAGCGCGCCATCATCATGGGCAACCAGACCTTCGGCAAGGGCTCCGTGCAGACGGTGCGCCCGCTGGGTCCGGATACCGGACTCAAGATCACCACGGCGCGCTACTACACCCCAAGCGGCAAGTCGATCCAGGCCACCGGCATCGTGCCCGACATCCTGGTCGATGAAACCCCCGAGGGCAGTCCCTACGCCATCCTGCGCACGCGGGAAGCCGACCTCGACCACCACATCACCAACGGCACAGGGGCTGGCAAGCCCGATGCCGCGGCGGACAAGGCCCGTGAAAAGGCCCGCGACGAAGCCCTGCAAAAACTCGAGAGCGAAGCCAAGAAGAAGCCCGAAGACCTCAAGCTGCCCGAATACGGCAGCGACAAGGACTTCCCGCTGATCCAGGCCCTGCGCAAGCTCAAGGGCGAAACGGTCGTGGTCAGCAAGACCCTCACGGTCCGCACGCTCGATGCCAGCGACAAGACCTCGAATGCCGACCACACGGCCAAGGCCGCACGCAAGCCGGCCTCCGCCCCCAGCCAGGTGGCTCCTGCTCCCGTGCATCGTCCGTCCCAGCCTGCCTCGCACTGAGACGGGGATCTGATGGCGCCTCCTCGCGGCGGTGTGCTCCACGGAGCTGCCACCACCGGAGGGGGCGCACGGGCTTTCCCTTCTTCCACGAAGGCATGAGGCCCGGCCCCCTGCCTTCTCTCCTGGCCCTGAATCTGCCTGCACTGTCCATGAACGACGCACAGCTCCTGCGATACTCCCGGCATCTCATGCTCAATGAAATCGACGTGGAGGG
This sequence comes from Brachymonas moutaii (nom. illeg.), assembly GCF_049977365.1. Taxonomy (NCBI): domain Bacteria; kingdom Pseudomonadati; phylum Pseudomonadota; class Betaproteobacteria; order Burkholderiales; family Comamonadaceae; genus Allobrachymonas; species Brachymonas moutaii (nom. illeg.). The sequence continues at coordinate 87,066 of NZ_JBNGEN010000002.1, forward strand.
GCAGGAGCGCCTGCTTGCCGCCCGTGCACTCATCGTGGGTGCGGGCGGGCTCGGTTCTCCCGCCGCGCTGTACCTGGGAAGCGCAGGGGTGGGGCACCTGACCATCGTGGATGACGACACGGTGGACGCCACCAACCTGCAACGCCAGATCGCCCATACGCAGTCGCGCATCGGCCTGGAGAAGGCCCTGTCGATCCGTGAGGCCGTGCAGGCCATCAATCCCGACGTCGTGGTCGAGCCAGTGATCGCCCGTGCCGATGAAGCCCTGCTGGCGAAGCTGGTGCCTGCGGCCGATGTCGTGCTGGACTGCACGGACAACTTCCTCACACGGCAGCGTGTCAACCGTGCCTGCGTCGAGGCAGGCAGGCCCCTGGTGTGGGGAGCCGCCATCCGTTTCGATGCCCAGCTCGGTGTCTATGATCCCAGGCAGAAGGACAGTCCCTGCTACGCATGCACCTTCGATCCCGCCTCAGCACCCACCGAAGAGCGCTGCGCCACGATGGGTGTCTTTGCCCCGCTGGTGGGCATGATCGGAAGCATGCAGGCCGCCGAGGCCATCAAGCTGATCTGCGGCATGGCAAGCGATCTCACCCGCTCCATGCTGCTCGTCGATGCCAGAGGCATGCGCTTCATGCCCATCGGGCTGTCATGCCGCAGCGACTGCCCCGTCTGCGGGAATCCGGCTCACGGTCACTGAGCCGGCGACGAGCCCTCCCCTTCCTCAGTCACACTGCGGCATGGGTACGGCCTGACAGTGCTGGAAGGCATCGGCACGGGTCTTGCCGCCTTCGATCTTGTAGCGTCCAAAGCAGGCCTCGCTCTCCTGGTAGGCGCGCATCTGGCGCTCGCAGGCTTCCCGGTTGGTGACCTGGCGTTCCGTGGAGGCATCCGACATGGCGGATCCGCCAGTCGAGCCTTTCTGCGCACTGCTCGCCGGAGTGGACGCGGCATGCGCCGGTCGGGCAGCAACCTTGGGCGATACGGCAAAACCGCCGTTCTGCACCTGGACATGCAGCAGTCTGGCCTTTTTGCGATAGGCAGGAGGCACCACATCGCCTATATGCACCGCGCCGCGGGAATCGGTCCAGCGGTAGATATCGCCGGCATGAGTGAGGGCGGCAGCCCCCATGGCGGCCGCGGCCATGAAACCGATACGGAAAAATCGTGACATCACAGGGTCTCCAGGGCATTTCCATGCGCCCAATGACGCATTGTAGGCAGCTGCTTCCGATTTTGCGGCAGAGAGATGCAAGGGCATGGCACGTGCAGCAGCGCCTGCATTGGACGTGGCTGAATATTCATGGGATAATCAAAAGCTTTGATGCGGAAAGTACAACTGGAATAGGCCGGTTGCGGCTACCGCAGCGACACTGAGGAAAATCCCCATGAAAGAAGGCATCCACCCCGAATATCGCGAAGTGTGCTTCGTCGACCTGTCCAACGGCTTCCAGTTCGTGACCCATTCCTGCGTGAACACCAAGGAAACCGTCAAGCTCGACGATGGCCGTGAACTGCCCCTCTTCAAGCTCGATACCTCCAGCGAATCCCATCCCTTCTACACCGGCACCCAGAAGTCGGTGGACAGCATGGGTGGCCGCGTCGAGAAGTTCCGCAACCGCTACGCCAAGAAGCGCGCCTGATCCTGTTGCTGTGCAACGCGCATCCCTGGCTCCTGGCCGGTGCGCGTTTTGCAGTGGCTCGATCCAGAGCTTCCCGAAGCAGCCTCCGGCTGCTTTTTTTGTTTCCATGCCATACCGGCACGGTCGGCACACAGGCTCCCATCGCACATGGGGCACGCTACACTGCCCGCACTCCTCCCTTTCCCTGCCCGACAAGTGAACCTTCCCACTCCTGCCATCGTGAGCCAGGCTGGCGTGCGACGCCTCCCGCGCCTGGGGCTGCTGCTTTTCTGTGCTGTCTATGTGATGGCAGGATTCGTGGGTCGCGCGCCCTGGAAGCGTGTCGACATCACCAGCTTCGGCTACATGCTGGAGCTGGCGCATGGCCATGGCGCATGGCTGCGTCCCGGGCTGCTGGGAGAATCCGCCTACTTCGATGCCCTGCTGCCTTATTGGCTTGGAGCCGGGGTGATCCGCCTGACTCCTGCTGGCATCGACCCGTTTCTGGCCGTGCGCGTGCTGTTCATGGGGCTGCTGGCCCTGACGCTGCTGGCTGTGTGGTTCGGCATTTACTATCTGGCCCGCACACCCCAGGCGCAGCCCGTTTCCTTCGCCTTCGGGGGAGAGGCCAGACCGAGCGACTATGCACGGGCACTGGCCGATGGCGGGCTGCTTGCCTTCGTGGCCTGCCTGGGACTGGCACAGAGCGCACACGAGGTGGGACCGGGGCTGGTACAGCTCTGCGCGAGCGCCCTGCTGCTCTACGCCCTGGCGGCACTGCCGTACCACGTCTTCGGCCCCATTCTGGCCGGTGTGCTGGGCATGGTGGGACTGACGCTTTCGGGGGCTCCGGTTCTGGCGGTGGCCTTTGGCCTGCTGGGGGCCCTGATCCATGCCCGGCGCGGCACCGAATGGGCCGAACAGGCGCGGCAGGGACTGGAATACGAACAGCATCCGGAAGAACTGGCACGGGTGCAGCGCAGCCGCTGGTACTGGGTGGCCGGTCTGTTGCTGCTGGCTGTGGGCTGTGCAGTCACGAGTACGCTGCTGGATCTGTGGCGCTGGCGCCTGCAGCCTCTCTCGGCCCAATGGGTGCCGTGGCGCAATCTGCTGCGCACCTACCTGTGGTTCACCTGGCCGACCTGGCCCTTTGCCATCTGGACCCTGTGGCGGTGGCGTCAGATGTGGCGCCACCAGGTGCTGAGCCGCCATATTGCGCTGCCCCTGGCTGTCATTGTGCTGTGCACGATCAGCCAGGTGATCTCGGAGCGCAGCGACACCATTCTGGTGATGTCCCTGCCCAGCTACGCGGCGCTCGCGGCCTTTGCACTGCCGACGTTCAGACGCAGCGCGGGAGCCTTCATCGACTGGTTCAGCCTCATGTTCTTCACCTTTGCCGGAGTCATGCTGTGGTATCTGTGGAGCGCCATGCTGACAGGACACCCGGCAGGACTCGCTGCCGGCATCGATCGCAAGCTCTCCGGCTATGTCCCGGGGTTCCTGTGGCTGCCTTTCCTGGCGGGGCTGGGGGTGACGCTGGGCTGGGTGGCACTGGCACGCTGGCGTACGCGCAGGCTGCCTCCGGCCATCTGGAAAAGCATGATCCTGCCTTCAGGCGGTGTGGTGCTGTGCTGGGCACTGGCCATGACCATCTGGCTCCCGCCGCTGGACTTTGCTCGCAGCTATGTGCCCATGGTGCAGGAAATCCAGCGCGTGATGCAGCAGGCATCCCCACTGCCGAACCACCGTGAAAGCGGCAATATTGCCGGTTGTGCGCAGGAATACGGTCTTGATGACGCCCAGATCACTGCGCTGCAATACCATGCTCGCTTGACCGTGACGCGCGACCGCAGCAGCACCTGCCGCTGGCTGATGGTGGGAGAAGGATCGATGCCGATTCTGGCCCATGCCTTGCCCATTGCCCCTTGGAAGATGCTGGGGATTGCGCGACGGCCTACCGACCCTGCTGAAGCCATCTACGTGTTCGTGCGTCGCTGACGAACGACCGCCGGGGAAAATGTCCAGCAGGGGCGATTTTCCAGATAGTGCCCCATGCCATCACGTCTCTTCGCCCTGCCCCGCCTGTTCGATCTGCGTGCCATGCTGCAGCATGCCACCACCATCTGGATCGGGCAATTGGCGGTCATGGCCTTCGCGATTGCCGATACGCTCATTGCGGGCCGATACGCCACCGAGGCCCTGGCCGCCCTGTCGGTGGGCACGGCCATCTATTTCAGCGTGTACATCGGCCTGCAGGGGTTCATCCAGTCACTGCTGCCGCTGTGGGCGCGGATGCATGGGGCGCGGAAGCTGGAGGAACTGGGGTTCAGCGTGCGGCAGACGGTCTACATTCAGGCAGGCTGCACGCTGCTGGGGGCCATGGCGCTGCTCTTTCCCGATCCGGTGCTGCGTCTGGCCGGAGTGCCGGGCACAGTCCAGCCGCTGGTGCGTGACTACCTGGCCGTGCAGGCCCTGACGCTGCCACTTGCCCTGGTGGCCCGCAGCTTCAACACCTTCAGCCAGAGCATCGGTCGGCCGGAATGGGTCACCCGCCTGCAGGCTGGGGGGCTGATGGTCAAGCTCCCGCTGTCACTGTGGTTCACGTTCGGTGGGCTGGGGCTGTCACCCGCAGGGCTGGTGGGCTGTGCCTGGGCCACCTTTGTCACCCAGGCGCTGATGGCAGGGGTGATCGGTCGACTGGTAAGCCACCATCCCCACTATCTGCCCTATGCCCTCTGGCGCCGCCCCGAAAGGCCGCATGGCCCGACGCTGCGCGCCTTTGTCCATCTGGGATTGCCGGGCAGCGTGGCGATCTGGGTGGAAGTGACTTCGTTCACCACCATGGCACTTCTGGTGGCGCCCATGGGAACGGTGGCCTCGGGCGCGCAACAGATTGCCAGCAACATGGCGGCCGTGCTGTACATGTGGCCCCTGTCGCTGGCCATTGCCGCCAGCATGCGCGTGAGCTACTGGCGCGGCGCCCGACGCCATGCCTGCTCGATTGCAGCCTTGCGCACGGGGCTGTGGGTGGCTGCAGGCAGTGCCGTGATGGCCTCTGCCCTGACCCTGGTGTTTCGCAGCGTGATCGTGCACTGGTATTCGGATGCACCGGATGTCACGCGCATTGCTGCTTCGCTGCTGATCTTCGTGGCTGCCTACCATCTGGCCGATGCCATGCAGACCATGGGACTGTTTCTGCTGCGCTGCTTCGAGGTGGTACGTACCCCGGCCTTCATCTATACCCTGCTGCTGTGGGGGATCGGACTCGGGGCAGGCCACTGGCTGGCCTATGGGGTACGGTCGGCAGGGGGCATGGATCTGCACAGCCCCGATGCTTTCTGGATGACCACCGTGGTGGCGCTGAGCGGTGTGGCGCTGCTGTTCATGCTCCTGCTGAGGATGCAGATCCGCCGCACACCTGCCCTGGCCTGAACCCCATCACAGGGATCAGACAGCCCACCTGACTGAGCAGCGGTATGGTCCGCCCCAGCAGGCCCCTCACTCGACTGCGGCCAGAATCGGTCTGTCGTGCAGCGGAGCGGCATCGACATGGCAGACCCGCTGCGCCGGAAACTCCAGCGCAAAGCATGACCCCATGCCCAGGTCGCTCGTGATCTGCAGCTCGGCCCCATGACGCTGGGCCACGTGCTTGACGATGGCAAGCCCCAGCCCCGTGCCACCGGTTTCGCGCGACCGGCTGTGGTCGATGCGGTAGAAGCGCTCGGTCAGGCGGGGCAGATGTTCGCGGGCGATGCCCGGACCGCTGTCGCGCACTTCGAGGCGCACCCCCCCCTCGGGCAGCATGCGTGCCGAGGCGATGATCGTTCCTCCGAAGGGGGTATAGCGCACGGCATTGCCAAGCAAATTCCCGAAGGCGCTTTCCAGCTCGGTCCGGCTGCCGAGCACGCATAGAGAGTCGTCCACCTGCACGTCGGCCTGCACCTGGTGTTCGGGGTGTTCTCCATTGGCCAGCACGCCGGACAGGGCCTGCGCGTTGGCACAGCTCTGCGCGAGCAGATCGCGCACGACGATGCGTTCGCTGAGGTCGGGAGGTGGACTGCCCTCCAGCCGCGACAGGGCCAGCAGATCCTGCACCAGTGCCTGCATGCGGCCTGCCTGCTGCGCCATGAGGGCCAGATAGTGGGCCTGTTCCTCGGAGCTGAGCTCCACGCTCTGCATGGTTTCGATGAATCCCGAGAGAACGGTGAGCGGGGTGCGGATCTCGTGGGAGACGTTGGCCACGAAGTCACGGCGCATGCGGTCCGCCTGTTCAATGGCGGTGATGTCACGCGACAGCAGCAGGCGCTTGCCCTCCCCATAGGGAAAGAACTGCACCGACAGGCGCACCGGACGCTGCGTCGTGTGCTTGCGGCCCACGATGACCACGCCCGTGCCGCTCAGCGGCTGCACCCAGTAGCGCACGAAATCCGGATTGCGCACGAGGTGGATGATGTGCTGGCCCAGGTCATGCGGATTCTGGAATCCGAAGTGTTCGGCCGCGATGAAGTTGAACCATTCCATGCGCCCGACCTCGTCGAGCAGCACCACGCCCATGGGCGAGGCCTGCATGGCATCGAGAAAGACATCGAGCTTGTCTTCGGCCGCCAGGGTGTTGCGCAGGTGGCGGCGATGCTGCACGTCTGCGGCTTCGGACATTTCGCCCCACATCAGCGGCAGACCCGGTGCGGGAGTGGACAGACCGCGCCGCACCCACAGCAGGTAGCGCCAGCCCAGCCAGCTGTCCCATGCCAGCCAGGCCATGTCGAACAGCACCAGCCACAGCAGCACCATGCGCGAATCGAAGGCATCCTGCCGAAGGTCCAGCCACCAGGCCAGCCCCAGCGAGATGACATGCACGATCATCAACCAGGTCAGACGCCAACTCATGTTCGTATACCCACCTTGTGTTCTAATGTGGCATCTCCCGCAGGCCCGGAAACGATGCGGAGAAGGTGCGGAAAGGTTTTTTAGCGCGGCAGGCCCGATGAGAAGATGTGCTCCGCCCCGCACGCCAGCAGGAATCGGCTGCGGGCCGCACGGCCGCATCCATCGCCTGCAGCAGTGCGCCTCCTGCGCTCAGCGTGCCGTGGCGACGGGGACGTGGGCCGTGATGCGGTATCCGGCTCCGCGCACGGTTTCGATCATGGGGGCCGCAGGCCCCATCGACTCGCGCAGGCGCTTGACATGCACGTCCACGGTCCTCTCCTCGATGAACACATGGTCGCCCCATACCCGATCGAGCAGCTGCGCACGGGTGTGCACCCGCTCTGCATTGCGCATGAGGTAGTGCAGCAGCTTGAACTCCGTCGGCCCCAGCTTGATGGGCTGATCGCCGAAATGCACGCGATAGGTTCCCGTGTCGAGCGTGAGCCGGCCCAGCTCCAGCAGGGTTGTCTCGGGTTCCGGGGCACGGCGCCGCAGCACGGCACGGATGCGCGCGAGCAGTTCCTTGGTCGAAAAGGGCTTGGTGATGTAGTCATCGGCCCCTACGTCGAGCCCTGCCACGCGGTCGTTCTCGTCACCTCGTGCCGTGAGCAGGATGATGGGCACCTGGCGGGTGCGCGCATCGGCCCGCCAGCGCCGCGCCAGCTGCAGTCCGCTTTCGCCAGGCAGCATCCAGTCCAGCAGGACCAGGTCGGGGAGCTGGGCATCGAGCTCCCGCTGGGCCACTGCCCCATCCGTGGCCCAGGTGATCTGGTACCCGTTGTGGCGCAGGTTGACCGCGATCAGCTCGGCAATGGGGGCTTCGTCCTCGACGACAAGAATTCTCGGCTGAATCTTCATGACCCGTCAGTTCAGTTGCGATTCAATGGTCTGCAGGGGGGTGTGGCGCACATCGAGGCCATTGACGATGTAGATCACGCTTTCCGCAATGTTCTTGGCATGGTCACCGATGCGCTCGATGGACTTGGCCAGGAACATCAGGTCCAGGCTGGCGGTGATGGTGCGCGGATCTTCCATCATGTAGGTCACGAGCTTGCGCATGAAGCCGTCGTATTCGGCATCGATCATGTTGTCCTCGCGCAGGATGTCGAGGGCAATGCGCACATCGAGACGCGCAAAGGCGTCGAGCGACTTGCGCAGCAGATCGCTGGCCAGGCTCGCGCCGACCCGCAGCTCGGAAGAAGGCAGCGACCGGGCAAAGCCCGACTGGATGACGCCCTGCACGGTGCGGGCGATCTTGGCAGCCTCGTCGCCGGCCCGCTCCAGGTTGGCCGTGGTGCGCGAGATGGCGATGAGCAGGCGCAGATCGCGCGCCGTGGGCTGCCGGCGGCCGATGATGGAGGTCATCTCGTGATCGATCTCCATTTCCATGGCGTTGACCTGGGGCTCGTTCTTGAGCACGGACTGGGCCACATCGGCGTCGTAGTCGATCATGGCCTCGACCGCCTGGCGCATTTGCTGCTCCACGAGGCCTCCCATTTCCATCACCATGCTCGACACGTGGTTGAGCTCGGCGTCGAACTGGCTGGACAGATGCTTTTCAGGCATGGCTATTTCTCCCTCTGTACATCAGCCGAAACGGCCGGTGATGTAGTCTTCGGTCTCCTGCCGCTTGGGCTTGAAGAACATTTCCTTGGTATCGCCGAATTCGATCAGGTTGCCCAGATACATATAGGCGGTGTTGTCGCTGCAGCGTGCGGCCTGCTGCATGTTGTGGGTGACGATGACCACGGTGTATTCGCTCTTGAGCTCGGCAATGAGCTCTTCGACCTTGCTGGTGGAAATCGGGTCGAGGGCGGAGCACGGCTCGTCGAGCAGGAGCACCTCCGGCTTGATGGCGATCCCACGCGCAATGCACAGGCGCTGCTGCTGGCCGCCGGAAAGGCCCGAGCCACTCTGCCCGAGCTTGTCCTTCACTTCGTTCCAGAGGGCGGCCTTGCGCAGGGCCCATTCGACTCGTTCTTCCATCTCGGCCTTGCCCAGATTCTCGAACAGGCGCACACCGAAGGCAATGTTGTCATGGATGGACATGGGGAACGGCGTGGGCTTCTGGAAGACCATGCCGATCTTGGCGCGAATGAGCGCCACGTCCTTCTTGCGGTCGAGCAGGTCCTCGCCGTCGAGCGTGACCGAACCCTCGGCCCGCTGATCGGGATAGAGCTCATACATGCGGTTGAAGATGCGCAGCAGCGTGGACTTGCCACACCCGGAAGGGCCGATGAAGGCAGTGACCTGCTTCTCGGGAATGTCCAGGTTGATGCCCTTGAGCGCATGGAACTTGCCATAGTAGAAGTTCAGGTTGCGCACCGACAGCTTGGCAGGCGACAGGAAGGGAGCAGAAGCAGTAGCGGGAACGGCACTCACGATGGATGTCCTCGGAATGGATGATGGGAGGTCAGGCGGACTTGCGGGTCAGCAGGCGCGCGAGGATGTTGAGGCCCAGCACGGCCACGGTGATGACGAACACGCCCACCCATGCCAGCTGCTGCCAGTTCTGATAGGGGCTCATCGCGAACTTGTAGATCATGGTCGGCAGGCTTGCCATGGGTTGGTTCATGTCGCTCGTCCAGAACTGGTTGTTGAGCGCAGTGAACAGCAGGGGAGCCGTCTCGCCGGCGATGCGCGCCACGGCCAGCAGCACACCGGTCACGACGCCAGCCCGTGCGGCCTTGAGCGTGATGGAGGAAATCACCTTCCACTTGGGTGTGCCGAGCGCATAGGCGGCTTCGCGCAGGCTGCTGGGAACGAGATTGAGCATGTTCTCGGTCGTGCGGATGACCACCGGGATCACCAGCAGGGCCAGAGCCACGGAGCCGGCCCAGCCAGAGAAGGTCTTGAAGGGCACCACCAGGATGGCCGACACGAACATGCCGATCACGATGGAGGGGGCAGACAGCAGGATGTCGTTGACGAACCGGGTGAGGTTGGCAAGCCAGCCGGTGCGGTTGTATTCGGACAGATAGATGCCTGCCATGACGCCGATGGGCGTACCCACCAGCGCAGCCACCAGCACCATCAGGAACGAACCCCAGATCGCGTTGGCGATGCCACCCGCATCATCGGGAGCCGGAGTCATCTGCATGAACACGCTCAGGCTCAGTCCGCCGATGCCCAGACGCAGGGTGTCCAGCAGGATCCAGAACAGCCAGAACACGCCAAATGCCATGGCCAGAACCGACAGCACGAGCGCCACGCGGTTGACCAGCTTGCGCCGCTCGAAGCGGGCGACGCGGAAATCGGGGTGCGGAAGAACGGCACTCATGACTTGCTTCCTTCGTTGCGCTGCAGACGGTTGAGCAGCAGTTTGGACAGGCTCAGCACCACGAAGGTGATGAAGAAGAGTACCAGCCCCAGATAGATCAGGGAAGCACGGTGCAGACCATCCCCTGCCTCGGCAAACTCGTTGGCCAGGGTGGCAGTGATGCTGCTTGCAGGCTCGAACAGGCTCAGGCTCGCGAGCTGGTTCATGTTGCCAATGACGAAGGTCACCGCCATGGTCTCGCCCAGCGCACGCCCCAGACCCAGCATGATTCCGCCGATCACGCCGGCCTTGGTGTAGGGCAGCACCACCTTGTAGACGACTTCCCAGGTAGTGGCTCCGAGACCATAGGCAGATTCCTTGAGCAGGCCCGGAGTCACCTCGAAGACATCCCGCATCACCGACGCGATGAAGGGAATGATCATGATGGCCAGAATGATGCCTGCCGACAGGATGCCGATGCCCACCGGGGGACCTTCAAGCAGCGTAGAGAGCACGGGCACATTGCCGAACACCTTCTGGAGCGGCTGCTGTACCCAGGTGGCCAGAATGGGCCCGAACACCAGGAGCCCCCACATGCCGTACACGATGGAGGGGATGGCCGCCAGCAGCTCAATGGCAGTCCCGAGCGGACGCTTGAGCCATGCCGGCGACAGCTCGGTCAGGAACAGGGCGATGCCGAAGCTCACCGGCACGGCAATCACCAAGGCGATGAACGAAGTGGCCAGCGTGCCATAGATCATGACCCAGCCGCCGAAGTCCTCGGATACGGGATCCCAGGCGCTGGTCACGAGGAACTTGAGGCCGAATTTCTGAATGGCAGGCCATGCTCCCCATACGAGGGACAGCAGAATGCCCAGAAGCAGGCCCAGGGTGATGTACACAGCCAGCCGGGCCCCGCCCGCAAAGAGCATGTCCGCCAGCGCTCCCCGGTGCCGGGTGTCGGGCGGAGGGTTGTTCGCCGGCCGGGAGACGGCAGGCTGATCGGTGCGTGTAGGGGTCATGGCAGGAAGGGAAGGAGCTACGGTAGACATGGCAAAGCATCCGGGAAAAAGTTCTGCAGGGCAAGAGGCCTGCCGCATGCGCGACCCCCCTTCCCTGCAGTCAAACACCGCTTACTTGTAGGCGATGGGCTTGCCGGAGCCGTCCTTGATGTTGGCCCAGGATTGCTGGATCACGGTCTTGACCTCGGCGGGCATGGGCACGTAGTCCAGATCGCCAGCCATCTTGTCGCCACCGGTGTAGACCCAGTCGAAGAACTTCAGCACGGCAGCTGCCTTTTCGGGCTTGTCCTGCTTGGACTGCATCATGATGAAGGTGGCTGCGGTGATGGGCCAGGCTTCCTTGGCAGGCTGGTTGGTCAGGATCTGGTAGAAGCTCTTGCTCCAGTCGGCAGCGGCAGCGGCGGCCTTGAAGCTGGCTTCCTCAGGAGCAACCACGGCGCCTGCGGCGTTCTTCATCTTGACGAAGGCCATCTTGTTTTGCTTGACGTAGGCGTACTCGACATAGCCGATCGAGTTGGGCAGGCGGCCAACGAATGCGGCCACCCCTTCATTGCCCTTGCCGCCGGTGCCGACCGGCCAGTTCACGGCCTTGCCTTCGCCGACCTTGGTCTTCCAGTCGGGGCTGACCTTGCTGAGGTAGTTGGTGAAGTTGAAGCTGGTGCCCGAGCCATCGGCGCGACGCACGGGCGCAATGGCGGCATCAGGCAGGGTCAGACCGGGGTTGAGGGCCTTGATGGCCGGATCGCTCCACTTGGTGATCTTGCCCAGATAGATGTTCGCCAGCGTGGGGCCGTCGAGCACCATGGCACCGGCAGCCACGCCCTGGATGTTGACCACGGGCACCACACCGCCCACCACGGTGGGGAACTGCACCAGGCCCTTGGCCTTGAGATCGTCGTCCTTGAGCGGCTCGTCGGAAGCGCCGAAGTCGACCGTCTTGGCCTCGATCTGCTTCATGCCGGCGCCGGAGCCCACGGACTGGTAGTTGACCTTGACGCCAGCCGTCTTGGCGTATTCGGAAGCCCACTTCGCATACAGCGGAGCGGGGAAGGAAGCGCCGGCACCGGTCAGTGCGCCATCGCTGGCGGCAGCCGTGGTGGCGGCAGGGCCAGAGGCACCGTTGGCGCCAGCGGTCTTCTGTTCACCTTGCTTGCTGCAGGCGGACAGGCCGGCCATCAGGATGACGGCCATGCTGGCCAGGGCGATTCTGCGTTGCTTTTCCATTGTGAGCCTTTCGAGCTGGAATGAGGGAGAGGGAGGGATCGTGGTTCGGAGCCTGCCCCAGGACAGGGACTCGTGACACGGAATGGGCAGACTGTAAGAAATGTTTGTGTCAACCATGTGACACATTCATGAGATTTGCAAGACGTTCGCACTTTTATGGTGCATGCATGCGCTGCGTGCGAGGGAAAGGCCTGCTCCGCCGGGGCTGCGTCCCCAGAAAAAACGGCCCCACCACAGAGGCAGGGCCGCAAGCATGAAGCGCGCTGCATGGACCGCGCTCCACCATGCCTGTCACGGCATTCGATCAGTGCATGGCGATGGGCTTGCCGGATGCATCCTTGATCTGGCTCCAGGAGTGGGCGATGACCGCCTTCACGTCCTTGGGCATGGGTACATAGTCCAGATGCAGCGCGGCCGCATCTCCCTGGGTATAGGCCCAGTTGAAGAACTTGAGCGCAGCAGCAGCCTTCTGCGGCTTGTCCTGGCGCGTGTGCATCATGATGTAGGTCGCTGCCGTGATGGGCCAGGCATTGCGGGCATGCTGGTTGGTCAGGATCTGGTAGAACGACTTCTTCCAGTTGGCAGCACCTGCGGCAGCACGGAAGGTGATGTCGTTGGGCGCCACGACCACGCCGGCGGCGTTCTTCATGCGCACATAGGTGAGATGGTTCTGCTTCACATAGGCGTATTCGACATAGCCGATGGAGTTGGGCAGACGGCCCACAAAGGCGGCCACGCCCTCATTGCCCTTGCCACCCACGCCCACCGGCCAGTTCACGGCCTTGCCTTCGCCGACCTTGGCCTTCCAGTCATGGTTGACCTTGCTGAGGTAGTTGGTGAAGTTGAAGCTGGTACCGGATGCGTCGGCACGGCGCACGGGAGAGATGGCGGCCTCGGGCAGATGCAGCGAGGGATTGAGTGCCTTGATGGCCGGATCATTTCACTTGGTGATCTTGCCCAGGTAGATGTCGCCCAGGGTCTTGCCGTCGAGCACCATGGCGCCCGGGGCAATGCCGCGGATGTTCACCACCGGCACCACGCCCCCCACCACGGTGGGGAACTGCACCAGGCCCTTGGCACGCAGGGCGGCGTCCTGAAGGGGTTCGTCAGAAGCGCCGAAGTCGACCGTCTTGGCCTCGATCTGCTTCATGCCGGCACCGGAGCCCACGGACTGGTAGTTGACCTTGGAGCCGGTGGCACGGGCGTAATCCGAAGCCCACTTGGCATACAGCGGAGCGGGAAACGAGGCGCCGGCGCCGGTGATGTCTTCGGCCTGTACGGCCGATGCGGCGCCGAGGCCCAGAGTGATGGCCAGACCCAGAAGCGTGAAACGGTGGTTGGATTGCATGCTGGTGATTCCTCCTGTGGATGCAAGCGTCATGAATGGACATGTCGGCCGCCGGAAAACGGCACCGGCCGTGTGCTGACACGGGCGGGACTGTAAAAGAGGCCTGTGTCATCCTCGTGACACCCGAGAGCCTTCAGGCGACGGCTGTCCACCGCAACATCCCCAGAGAGTGCAGGGGTAAAGGGGCTATCATCCGAAGAGGGCATGTGTCCTCTGTTTCTCTTCTTTTCCCTGTGTCAGGACATGGGTTCCCCACCAGGGTGGAAAGTTGCGCGAGGCATTGCCCCCAGACCCGCCTCTATGGTCGGCCTCTGCTCCCCGCAAGGGCATGGCCTGCTGCAGCGGTGGCTCCTGCCCCTGATTCCTGGAACATCATGCGAAATGGCACCCGACTGGCCGCACTTGATCTCGGCTCCAACAGTTTCCGTCTCGAAATCGGCAAATACGACCGAGGCCAGATCCACCGGGTCGAATACCTGAAAGAAGCCGTGCGCCAGGGCGCCGGACTTGATGAGAACAACAACCTCTCGCTGGAGGCCATGCAGCGCGGCTGGGACTGCCTCGCACGCTTCAGCGAGCGACTCGCCGGCATCCGCACGAGCCAGATCCGTGCCGTGGCCACCCAGACGCTGCGGGAAGCTGCCAACCGGGATGTATTCCTGTCCAAGGCACACCAGATCCTCGGGTTTCCCATCGACGTGGTATCGGGACGCGAGGAGGCCCGCCTGATCTATCAGGGGGTGTCGAACCTGCTCCCACGTTCGACCGACCGCCGGCTGGTGGTGGACATCGGCGGGCGTTCGACCGAAATGATTCTGGGCCGGAACCTGGAAGCCCAGCAGCTCGAATCATTCCAGGTCGGCAGCGTGACGTGGTCGATCCGCTACTTTCCAGACGGGAAGTACACCGAGGGAGCTTTCCGCAAGGCGGTCATTGCCGCACGCGCGATGCTCGACGAGGCGGCCATGACCTTTCGTGCCGGCAAATGGGACGTGGCCTACGGCTCGTCAGGCACCATTGGGGCCGTGACGGACATCCTGGCTGCCGGAGGCTTTCCGCCCGGTATGGTCACCATGGAAGGCCTGCTGTGGCTGCGGCAGCGGCTGATCAAGGCACGCGACCTGACCAGCTTCACCATCGCCGGCCTCAAGGACGAGCGCAAGCCCGTGCTGGCAGGTGGCCTGTGCGTGCTCATGGCCGTGTTCGAGGTGCTGCAGATCCGTGAGATGGCTGCGGCGCAGGGTGCCCTGCGCCAGGGGGTGCTCTATGACCTGATCGACCGTGAACAGTCCACCACCGATCTCCGCGCCGAATCGGTGGCCCTGCTCATGGAAAAGTTCTGTGTGGATCACAAGCAGGCCACGCGCGTCGAGCGCACAGCCATGAGCCTCTACCGCCAGATGCCCCATCTCGACGACTCGGTGCTGGCCGAACGGCGCGAACGCAAGCTGCGCTGGGCGGCACGCCTGCATGAAATCGGCGCCCACATCTCGCACAGCAACTACCACCGCCATGGCGCCTACATCCTCGACCACGCCGAGGCTCCCGGCTTTGCCCTGCCCGAGCTGCACTACCTGAGCCTGCTGGTGCTGGGCCACCGGGGCAAGCTGCACAAGCTCGACACCGACTTCAGCGACGCCGTGTTCGTCTCGCTGCTGTTGAGCCTGCGGCTCGCCGTCATCTTCTGCCATGCCCGGCGCACGCCGGTACTCGACGACATGCGTCTCGCACGGCGTGTGGCACCATCCCTGGGTTTCACCCTGAGCGTCTCCAGGGACTGGGCCGCCAGCTACCCGCAGTCCATGTACCTTCTGCGGCAGGAAACCGACGCCTGGGACCGGATCGGCCTGAGCTTCAAGGTGGTGGTGAAATAAACACGGCAGGGCCGTGCCGGCCTTGCTGCCTCAGAAGGAACGCCCGGATCAAGGTCAGGCAGGTGTCTGCTGCCCGCCAGGGGTGCGGCATCCCTGGGGATGCATCACAGCAGGCGCGGACTCTGCACCGCACGCAGAATGATCTGCGACTCTCCCTCACGCTCGCGCGACTGCAGCCACCATACGGATCCCTTCTTGATCGCGCAGGGCATCTGCATGCCCAGCAGACGCTGGGCGGCAAGGCCGAGGGTGGGCTGGTGCCCGACCACCAGAGCAGCAGTTCCGGCATCCGGCCATCCGACCACACGCAAGAGGTCATCGACCTGGCCGTTCGGCGCCAGTTCCTGGCAGATGGTGTAGCCGTTCTTGGTCAGGCGCAGTGCAGTCTGGCGCGTGCGCAGTGCCGGGCTTACCAGCACGCGCGTATCGGCGGGCAGATGCCGCCGCAGCCAGACCGCCATTTCCTTGGCCTGTTCCTCGCCTTCGCGCGTGAGGGGACGCTTGAGGTCGTCGATATGGTCATCGGCATCCACCGCCTGGGCGTGCCGCCAGAGTATCAGATCCATGCCAGGGCTCCTTGTCACATGAGGCCGGCCAGTGTCCTGGCGAGGACGCCGGTCCGGTGCCAGTCCGAAAAAACGTCCCGCCCCTGCCGCGAAGGCCCGCCTGTCCCAGGAAAGCCAGGACCGGTCAACGCGCCTTGCGCGCCACCTTGCGCCCGGTCTTGCCGGAAGGCTTGCTGCCATTGCCGCGATACCGGTCCATCAGCGCACGCTGCACGTTGCGCGGTGCATCAAGCGGTGCCGAAGGCGGCGCATAGCTGCCATCGGGGCGCATCTGCCAGGACAGGGCCTCGTCGTAGAGATAGGCGAGCAGACACTCGTCGATGATACGGGCCTTGAGTTGCGGCTCCGTGACAGGCCAGGCCAGCTCGATGCGGCGCAGCATGTTGCGGTTCATCCAGTCGGCGCTTGACAGGTAGAGATGCTCGGCCTCGTCGATGCCGAAGTAGAACACGCGCGAATGCTCCAGAAAGCGGCCGATGATGGAGCGCACGCGAATATGGTCGCTCACGCCTTCGAGCTGCGCCGGCAGCATGCAGGCACCCCGCACGATGAGGTCGATCTGCGCGCCCTTGCGCCCCGCATCGAGCAGCGCCTGGATCAGCACCTCGTCGGTGAGCGCGTTCATCTTGGCCACGATACGGCCACGCTTGCCGGCTGCGGCTGCCCTGCCCGCCTGGGCAATGCGCTGCACCATGTGCTGCTGCAGCCGGTAGGGGGCCATGACCATGCGCGACAGCGCAGGAATCTCGCTCTGGCTTGCCAGATGGACGAACACCTTCTGCATGTCGCCGGTGAGCGCATCGTCGGCCGTGAAATAGCTCAGGTCGGTATAGAGCCGGGCCGTGCGCGGGTTGTAGTTGCCGGTGGAGAGGTGCCCATAGCGCTTGAGCTTGCGTCCTTCTCGACGGGTGATGAGCAGCATCTTGGCATGGGTCTTCATGCCCACGACACCGTACACCACCTGCGCCCCGACGGATTCGAGCTTTTCCGCCCAGTTGATGTTGGCTTCTTCGTCGAAGCGCGCCTTGAGCTCGACCAGTGCCGTAACCTCCTTGCCCCGCCGGACCGCATCGCGCAGCAGCGTCATGAGCTCGGAATCGGAGCCCGTACGGTAGATGGTCTGCTTGATGGCCAGCACGTTGGGATCGTTGACAGCCTCGCGCAGCAGGTCAAGAACCGCATCGAAACTCTCGAAGGGCTGATGCACCAGCACATCGCCTTCACGGATGCGGTCGAACATCGACTCGCTCCCGCGCAGGGCCTTGGGATAGCTCGGCACATAGGGCGGAAAGAGAAACTGCGGCTTGTTGACCAGATCGATGAGCATGCCCATGCGCACCAGATTCACGGGGCCATGCACCCGATAGAGCGACTCGGCCGGCAGATTGAACTGGTGACACAGAAGCTGTGCAAGTTCGGGCGGACAGTTGGACGACACCTCCGCCCGCACAGCCTTGCCGAAGTGCCGCTGCTGCAGCCCCTCGCGCAGCGCCATGCGCAGGTTGTTCATGTCGTCCTCGTCCACGGCGAGGTCGGAATGCCGCGTGATGCGGAATTGCGAGAGCTGCTCGACCACCCGGTTGGGAAACAATGAATCGAGGTGCGCACGGATGATGCTGGGCAGCGACACCAGCAGGTCCTGTCCGCCGCACAGCTGCGGCGGCATGTGAATGAGCCGGGGAATGGTGCGCGGCACCTTGAGAATGGCAATGCTGTTGGAGCGCCCGAGCGCGTCCTGGCCGCCGAGCTTGACGATGAAGTTGAGCGACTTGTTGGCCACCTGAGGAAAGGGGTGGGCCGGATCGAGGCTGACCGGCAGCAGGAGCGGCTTGACCTGCGACTCGAAGAACTGCTTCACCCAGGTACGCTGTTCGGGTGTGCGACGCGCATGGGAGACGATGGAGATGCCGTGCGCCTCCAGCGCGGGCGAGAGCTGGTCACGCAGGATGTCGTACTGTCGCGCCACCAGATCATGGGCCTTGGCCGATACCTGGCGATACTGCTGCTCGGTGAAATCGCCCTCGATGATGTGGTTCTGCGCAGCGTCGAGCAGCTCGGCCATGCGCACCTCGAAAAACTCGTCGAGATTGGACGACACGATGGTCAGGAAGCGGATGCGCTCCAGGAGCGGAACCTCGTCCCGCGCCGCCCAGTCCAGCACGCGGGCATTGAATTCAAGAATACTTTCGTCGCGGTCGAGCAGGACGAGGGAGGAGGACATAGACGGAATGCAGATCCGGCCATGCACCGGAAACCTCCGGCGATGGCCATGAAGACGAAAAGAAGCGGTACGGAGCAGAGCACACTGCCCTGCCGACCCAGTGAAAAGAAAGCAGCTGGAAGCAGAAGTGTGCACCTTCTGCGTGCATGGGCCGACTATACCGCAGCCCTGTTCGCACGGGGCGCGGATCATCGCGCACGGGAGCCTGATCCGCCCCTGCACCGGCGGGGGGTTGGAAATTCAGCCCTGCGGCAGATCGAACAGGCGACGATAGCGCGGCGGGAGCTCGTGCACCCGCATCAGCAGGGGCAGATCGGCCGTGTTGAAGTCGGGATCCCAGGCCGGAGCCCCCAGTACCTTGGCTCCCATGCGCAGATACCCCTTGACCAGTGCCGGAGGCTCCACGGCGACTTCACACCGCAGCTCGTCGACGGGCAGAGGCAGGCGGGGCGTCACGCGGTATTCGATGGGCGCCAGATGGGTGGTGCGGACCTGTTCCCAGATGCTCGCAGCCGCATGCCCGCCCGGCAGGCCCTGGTGCTGCATGGGGATGCTGGCGCAGCCCACCATGGTGTCTAGGCGGTTGCGTGCCATGAACTCGGCCAGCGCCCCCCACAGGGCAAGAATGACGCCACCGTGGCGGTGGTCGGCGTGCACGCAGCTGCGCCCCAGCTCCACCATGTTGGCGCGCAGATGCCGCAGACGCACCAGATCGAATTCGGTATCGCTGTAGATGCCGCCGATGCGGCGCGCCTGGGCCGGCGTCAGCACACGGTAGGTGCCCACCACCATGCCAGTTTCCTGATCGCGCACGAGCAGGTGCTCGCAGTAATCGTCGAAGATGTCGACATCGTGCCCGGGCAGCTCGCAGGGAAGCCGGGCTCCCATTTCCACCGCAAATACCTCGTGCCGCAGCCGCTGAGCCTCGCGCACCTCGTCCAGATGGCGTGCCCAGTGGGCCTCCAGGCCCGCCTTGCCGGCGCGGCGCGCAGGGGCTTCCACGGTGGAGATGGGGGTCGGCGCCGTGCTGCAGACGGGCACATCCGAGAGCACATGCACAGCCGCAGAGGCCCGCAGCGGTTTGCGCAGCAGCGCGGGCAGGCCCCGCTGTGCGGGAGAGAGATCGAAGGTCGGGGTCGGGAGCTCTTTCATGGATGGCGTACTCTTGGTCATGCGGTCATGCAACTTGAAGTTCAACGCGCCCAGTGTCGGGGCCGCACATGACGGTTTGACTGCGAGCGCATGAAAGTTGCATGACACTCCCTGCTCTTTCCACTTTCCCTCGGTGGCCCTCCCCTCCTTGCGCCGAATCTCCCTGCCGCAGGCCCCATCCGCTGTCGTTCTCGTGTCGACCAGAGCTGCTGCTCCGATTCACTCCGGCACGGCAGTGCGCGGCATGACCGCATCGACTCCCGGCAAAGGCTGCACGGGCTCCACATCGACCGGCATCATCTCGATGGTGGCATGCAGCCCCTGCACGGCATCCACCAGCTGCTGCTCGACGGCATTGCGCAGCGCCGCCGCCTGCCCGAGGCTGAGTCCGGCAGGCAGGTGCATGTGCATCGACACGAAACAGCGCTGGCCGGCCTGGCGCGTGACCACGTGGTCGAACCGCAGCGGCACGCCCTGGCACGCATCCTGCCGGGCACAGCGGTCGAGCACCTGCTGGATGCGCTGGGCCGTTTCCCCGTCGACGGCGCTGTCCATGAGACCGTTGCTCGAATTGCGGATCAGGTGCCAGCCCTCGCGCAGGATGTTGAGCGCCACCCCCATGGCCACCAGCGGGTCGAGCCAGAGCCAGCCGGTGACTTCCACCATCAGCACCCCGGCGATCACGCCGATGGAGGTGTATACGTCGGTGCGCAGATGCCGGCCGTCGGCTTCGAGCGCGATCGACTGGTGCACCCGCGACGCCTTGATCAGCACCCACGCCCCCACCCCATTGAGCACAGTGCTGGCCACCGAAAAGGCCATGCCCCAGTCCAGCCGCTCCAGTTCCGCAGGGTGCAGCAGGCGGTCGACCGACGTCCACAGAATGCCGAGCGCAGCCCCGAAAATCAGCATGCCCTCGAAGCCGGAAGAGAAATATTCCGCCTTGTTGTGTCCGTGCGGATGCCCGGCATCCGCCGGCTGCTCGGCCAGCGACACCATCATCAGCGCAAAGAGGGCTCCCGCCAGATTGACGAAAGACTCCATAGCATCCGACAGCAGCCCCACCGAGCCGGTCACATACCAGGCCAGCGTCTTGAGCACGATGGTGGTCACCGCCGCGGCGGCCGACAGCTTCAGGAGGGTACGGGGACTTGGGAAATGCATGGCGACAACGGACCCAAGGTGCATGAATCGAGGACAGGTCTCCGCCCCAGGGACAGGGATCGATCCGGCGGCGTCCTGCCAGTGTACGCGCCCCAACCCTGCCGCTGCGGCACATCCCCCGGCAGAAAGTCGGGCGCGATCAGTCCGGACCGATGTCGTGCACCATGCGCCGGACCCAGGCGGACTGCGGCGACAGCTGCCAGAAGATCCAGGCCGAGGCCAGCGTCATGCCCCCCATGCAGATGAAGGTGGCATGGAACACCGTCAGCATCCGGTCGGCATGCCCTTCCGCCCCGAGCCAGTTGGTGAACCCGGCCAGCACCGTGCTGGCCAGCGCCACCCCGAGGCTGATGGCCAGCATCTGCACCATCGACAGCAGACTGTTGCCACTGCTGGCCTGCGCGGAGTCGAGGTCACGCAGCGTCAGCGTGTTCATGGCCGTGAACTGAAGCGAATTGCAGGCCCCGAAGCAGGCGAAATGCACCAGCAGCAGCCACATGGGCTCAGCACGCCCCACCAGCGCAAAGCTGGCAATCAGCCCCCCCACCAGCATGGTGTTGATGACCAGCACCCTGCGGTAGCCATAGCGGGTAATCGACCAGGTGGCAAAGCGCTTGACGGCCATGCCGGCTGCGGCGATCGGCAGCATCATCATGCCGGCCTGTGCAGGCGTGAACCCCAGGCTGAGCTGCAGCATCAGCGGAATCAGGAAAGGCACTGCGCTGCTGCCCAGCCGCGAGAACAGATTGCCCGTGAGCCCGATGGACAGCGCAGGCACCCGGAACAGCATGGGCGAAAACAGCGGATGCTCCTGCCCCGACGCCCGCAGCCAGTACGCCACCATGCAAGCCAGCCCCGTGATCAGCCCCACCAGCGCAATGGCCGAAGGCATGCCGAACTCGGACATGCCGTCCACCGACAGAGACACCAGCACCATGCCCAGGGCCAGGAGCCCGTAGCCGGCCAGATCCAGCGGCTGGTGCGTCACGCCTCGGAAGTCGGGCATCAGCTGCCGGGCTGCCACCCACCCCAGCAGCCCCACCGGCACATTGACCAGAAACACCCAGTGCCACGAGGCCATCTGCACGAGCCAGCCCCCGAGCGTGGGGCCCAGCAGCGGGCCGATCAGCCCCGGAATGGCAACGAAGCTCATGGCTGCCAGGAATTCGCCGCGCGGATAGGCTCGCAGCACCGCAAGACGCCCCACCGGCAGCAGCAGGGCTCCGCCCGCTCCCTGCACGATGCGGGCCATCACCAGATGCGACAGCGACGTGGACATGCCGCAGGCCAGCGACCCCGCCGCAAACACCAGAATCGCCCCCATGAACACGCGCCGCGTCCCCAGATGGTCCGCCAGCCATCCCGAGAGGGGAATGAACATGGCCATGGTCAGCGAATACGCCACCAGCACCGACTGCATCCGCAGCGGACTCTCATGCAGGCCATCGGCCATGGCCGGCAGGGCCGTGTTGACGATGGTGGCATCCAGCGTCTGCATGAAAAACCCGATCGCCACGAGCCAGAGCATGCGCTTGCGATGGGCCTGCTCCGCCGCTGAGGCAGGCACGCCAGCGGCCATGGCTACAGCCTCCGTCTCACCGGCAGCAGTGGCGTCAGCCGGGAACCCTGCCGGCGGGACAGACCGACTGGAAGCATCGGAGGAAGAAGACGCTGGAGACGCGGGAGACGTGGAAGACATGCAGAAAACTAGCGAGGAAAGAGCACAGGCCCCAATGGGGCTGACCATGATGCCACAGGCCTCCCGCCGACACCGGACGCCCACCCAACACCCCTGCGCCCATGAAAAACGCTCCCCGAAGGGAGCGTAACGGCAGGACCAAACAGGGCAGCGCAGGGCTGCCCAGAGTGTGTCTTACACGCTGAAGCTCGAACCGCAGCCGCAGGTGGTGGTGGCGTTCGGATTGCGAATCACGAACTGCGCTCCCTGGAGGTCTTCCTTGTAGTCGATCTCGGCGCCCACCAGATACTGGAAGCTCATGGGATCGATCAGCAGCGACACCCCGTTCTTCGTCATGATGGTGTCGTCGTCGTTGGCGATCTCGTCGAACGTGAAACCGTACTGGAAGCCAGAGCAGCCTCCACCCTGCACGAAAACGCGCAGCTTGAGTTCGGGATTGCCTTCTTCGGCGATCAGATCGGCCACCTTGGCGGCGGCGCTCTCGGTAAAGATGATGGGGTCGCTGGAAGCGGTTTCTGCAGCGGCAGAAGCGGCCTCGACAGGAGCTGCGTTGTCTACGGCAGTGGTCATGATCGGAATGCTCTCATGTGGTCAATGGGCGCAATAGTACACGTATTTTCTCGGGATTTTCCCCAACATCCCTATCGGCATTGGGGTCGCCGAACGGCTCCGCCCACCCACGGATTCCGTGCCCGCACCCCCTCCTGGCCTCCCCTCGCACAGTCCGTGCGTGCTCCCGTGCGGCTCCTGCCTGCGCACCGGTCCTCACCCTCCGGTGGCACCCGCTTCAAATGATGTAAAACTTTTGAATCTATTGAGTGGCACGGGTTTTGCTTTTTGCCCCCCGTTTGCGTCCTTTCGATCGCGGACGATCTGCCCGGCCGGTTCCACCTTCCAACCACGAGTTGTCCTGTGTGTCTGCCCCGGTGGCACCTCGCCCCCATCCCGGGCCCGAACGCATACCAGCGACATCGCATCGCATTTGTCTTTTCAGGGGGAATCTCCATGCATTCACATCTCCGTACCTGTTGCTCCTGGGCAACCGGTCTCGCGCTTCTGGTGGCCAGTCAGGCTTCCTCGGCCCATCCCCATCTCGCGCCTGTCGCCGACATCCACGCGGGAGACACGGCCTGGCTGCTGACAAGCACCGCATTGGTGCTTCTGATGACACTTCCTGGCGTAGCGCTGTTCTACGGGGGCATGGTACGCACCAAAAACGTGCTCAACACCATGGCCTGCGTGCTGGCCATCTCGGCCCTGGTGACGGTGGAATGGTGGCTGCTGGGTTACTCCCTGGCCTTCACGCCGGGCTCGGGCTGGCTCGGCGGCACCGAGCGCTTCTGGTTTGCGGGGCTCGACTTCATCCAGCACAGCGGCCAGGTGGCGGTGAGCCACATCGCCCCCCATGTGCCCGAATCGGTATACGGCATGTTCCAGCTCGCATTCGGCGTCATCACCACGGCGCTGATCGTCGGCGCCTTCGTGGAGCGCATGCGCTTTGGCCCCATGCTCGTGCTCATGGGACTGTGGTTCCTGCTGGTCTACGCGCCCGTGGCGCATTGGGTCTGGGAACCCGGTGGCTGGCTCGCCCAGCTCGGCGTGCTGGACTTCGCCGGCGGATCTGTGGTGCACATCAACGCGGGCATTTCGGGGCTGGTCATCGCCGCCATCCTGGGCCGCCGCGAAGGGTACGGCAAGGAGCCCTTCCGCCCCTTCAACCTCGGCCTCACCATGACGGGCGCCTGCCTGCTGTGGATCGGCTGGTTCGGCTTCAATGCCGGTTCTGCGCTGGCTGCCGACGGACGCGCGGGGCTGGCCATGGCCGCCACCCACACGGCAGCAGCCTGTGGCGTGCTCGGCTGGATGCTCGCCGAATGGCTGGTCAAGAAAACCCCCACCCTGCTGGGCATGAGTTCCGGCGCCATTGCCGGGCTGGTGGCCATCACCCCGGCATCGGGTTATGTGGGCATCGGCTCGGCTGCAGCCATCGGCGCCATCGGCGGAGTGGCCTGCTTCTGGGGCGCGACCTGGCTCAAGCACAAGCTGGGCGTAGATGATTCGCTCGATGTGTTTGGCGTGCATGGCATCGGCGGGCTCGCAGGCTCGCTGCTCACCGGCGTTTTCAACGATCCGGCCATCAGCGGACAGCACACCGATCTGGCCACCCAGGCCATGGGCGCAGGCGCAGTCCTGGCCTACAGCGCCTGCGTGACGGCCCTGCTGACCTGGATCGTGCAGTTCGGCTTCGGGCTGCGCGTGAGCGCCGGGCAGGAGCACTACGGTCTCGACCTCACGACCCATCATGAACGCATAGGAGATTGAACCATGTCCGACAGCGAACGCCTCGCCACCGCCGCCCGCCTGCACGTGCTGCTGCGCCGCAAGACAGGGCGTGTGACCGACGTCGAATGGATGGCGGCCCACCCCGATTACGCCGAAGCCATGATTGTCTTCTCCCGCCAGAAGGCCCAGGAACTGGGCGATGTCGAACTGGCCGAATGGGCCGGCAAGTTCGAGCAGCTTATGCCGCGTGCCCCCCAGGAGCAGCGCGCCCCGAAGCGCGGGCTGTTCGACCGTCTCAAGGGCCATGCCGACGACGGCGAGGACCACCAGTACGTAGGCGGATTGCGCTGACCTCCTCTCCCGCGTGCAGCGGCTCCCGGACACGGAACCCTGCATCGCGGGAGTGCATGTTCTACAATGAAAACACCCTTTTTCCGCACACGCCTCTTGCGGGCCTGTGCGGATGCTTTTTTATGGAGCCGCCCATGTCCGATCCTGTGTCTTCCCTGTCCCCCCATGTCATGAACACCTATGGCCGCCTGCCGATTGCCATGTCGCATGGCAAGGGCTGCCGCGTGTGGGACACCGAGGGGCGAGAATACCTGGACGCCCTGGGCGGCATTGCCGTCAACACCCTGGGCCATGCCCATCCCGAGCTGGTGAGCGCCCTGCAGGACCAGGTGGCCAAGCTCATCCACTGCTCGAACTACTACCACGTGCCCGGTCAGGAACAGCTTGCCTCCGCGCTGGTGCGTCTGTCGGGGCTGACCAACGCCTTCTTCTGCAATTCCGGTCTGGAAGCCAACGAGGCCGCCCTCAAGATTGCCCGCAAGTACGGGCACCAGAAAGGCATCGACCGGGCCGAAGTGGTCGTGTTCGAGAACGCCTTCCATGGTCGCAGCATCGCCACGCTGAGTGCCACCGGCAACCCCAAGGTGCACGCCGGCTTCGAGCCGCTGGTCGAAGGCTTCATCCGCGTGCCCCGCAACGACATGGAGGCCCTGCGCCGCGCCACCGAAGGCAATCCCAACGTGGTGGCCGTGCTGCTCGAACCCATTCAGGGCGAAGGCGGCATCCGCCCCATGCACGTGGAATTCCTCCAGCAGCTGCGCCGCTACTGCGACGAACAGGGCTGGCTGCTGATGCTCGACGAAATCCAGTGTGGTCTGGGCCGCACCGGCAAGTGGTTCGCATTCCAGTGGGCCGACATCCACCCCGACGTGATGAGTCTTGCCAAGGGGCTCGGCTCTGGCGTGCCCATCGGCGCCGTGGTGGCCGGGCCCAAGGCGGCCGAAGTGCTGCAGCCGGGCAACCACGGCACCACCTTCGGCGGCAACCCGCTCGCCATGCGTGCGGGAGTCGAGACGCTGCGCATCATGGAAGAGCAGCACCTGCTCGACAACGCGGCCGAGGTGGGCGAGCATCTCAAGCACGCCCTGGAGAAGGGATTCGAGGGTGTGGCCGGCGTGATCGAAGTCCGTGGCCACGGCCTGATGCTGGGCATCGAGCTGGCCAAGCCCTGCTCCGAGCTGCTGCAGCGTGGCGCCGAAAACGGCCTGCTGTTCAGCGTCACGGCCAACAGCGTCATCCGCCTGGTGCCTCCCCTGATCCTCACCAAGGCCGAGGCCGACGAGATCGTCGCCATCCTCGTCCCCCTGGTCAAGCAGTTCCTGGCCGAGTGAGGTCGGGGCGTCCGCCCTGCGCTCCTCTTTTGCCCCTGCCCACGCAACCGACACCCATCATGATCAAGCACTACCTCCAGTTCACCGATCTCTCCGCTGCCGACTACACCTACCTGATAGACCGCGCAGGCTTCATCAAGCGCAAGTTCAAGGCCTATGAAAAGCACATGACGCTGGTGGATCGTACCCTCGCCATGATCTTCGAGAAGGCCAGCACGCGCACGCGCGTGAGCTTCGAGGCAGGCATGTACCAGCTCGGCGGCAATGTGGTGCACCTCACCAGCGGCGACAGCCAGCTCGGCCGTGCAGAGCCCATCGAAGACAGTGCCCGTGTCATCAGCCGCATGACGGACATCGTCATGATCCGCACCTTCGAGCAAAGCAAGATCGAGCGCTTCGCTGCCCATTCGCGCGTGCCCGTCATCAACGGTCTGACCAACGAGTTCCATCCGTGCCAGATCCTGGCCGACATCTTCACCTACATCGAACATCGCGGCTCGATCCAGGGCAAGGTCGTCGCCTGGGTGGGCGATGGCAACAACATGGCCAACACCTGGCTGCAGGCCGCCAAGCTGCTCGGCTTCACCGTGCATGTGAGCACCCCGAGCGGATACGGCATCGACAGCAGCATACCCGGCGTCGAACTCGGCGACCATGTGCGGCTCTTCAAGGACCCGCGCGAGGCCTGCGTCAACGCCGATCTGGTCACCACCGATGTCTGGACCAGCATGGGCTACGAGGCGGAGAACGAAGCACGCCGCACGGCCTTTGCCAACTGGTGCGTCGATGCCCCGATGATGGCCCTGGCCAAGAAGGATGCCCTGTTCATGCACTGTCTGCCTGCCCATCGAGGCGAGGAAGTCATGGCCGACGTGATCGACGGCCCGCAGTCCGTCGTCTGGGACGAGGCCGAGAACCGCATGCATGTGCAGAAAGCCCTGATGGAATACCTGCTGCTCGGACGCCTGCAGGGCTGATGCGCCTTGGCGTCACACACTGTCTGCATGACCACGTTCTGCACCACATGCGGCGCCTGCTGTGCCGCATTCCGGGTCGATTTCGCGCGTGAGGAGCTGCTTTCGGAAGGCGGCCCGGTTCCCGATGGGCTCACGGTTCCCGTCACCGGCAGGGTGATGCGCATGCGCGGCACCGACCATACACCTCCTCGCTGTGCCGCGCTGGTCGGCACCATCGGTACCGAGGCGCGCTGTGGCATCTACGAATGGCGTTCCAGCCCCTGCCGGGAGCTCGAACCCGGCAGCGATGGATGTCTCCGTGCCCGACGGTGCCACGGACTGCCGGCCCTGCCTGAATCCTTCTGAGCCCCCCTCCTCTGCAGGAGGAGCTGAAGAAGGCACGTTTCCCCTATCCTCCTCACGCTCGCACTTTGCTGCCCGGCTCAGGGTGCAACCCGAAATGCATGCCAGCCCGGCTGCTGCTCCCCTGCCGCCTCGCCGGGGCGGTTTTCCTGGCTCCAGAAATAGAGGGGGCGCCCCATCAGTGCCCATTGCCGACGCCCATCGGCCCGGGACAGCACACTGAAATCGCCCCGATCCCGATCCTTCTCCGATGCCAGCAGAGGGGGCCATTCCTGGGCACATGGCCCATTGCAACGCGAAACCTGCGGCGCATCCGCATCGGAGACATAAAGCGTCATCCGGCTCGAAGTCCCCACCATGAGCCCATCGACCTGAATGGCAGGCGGCATTTCTCCGGCATTGGGGGTAAAAACCCCCTGCCCCATGCCGCACCCGGTCAATGTCGCTGCGCCCAGCAGCACAGCCAGTCCCCCAAGTATCCGCATGTCATGATCCTCCCGCATGGGCCGCCCATTCCGTCACCGTGCGCCCCGGTGCACACGGCAGTTTCGACCTCAGGCATGCTGCCGTACCGGCACTTCGTGCCCATAGAGCCAGGGCACATCAAGCAGGTGCTCCCCGCCGAGGCGCATGGCCCAGTCACGTCCCCAGCGCATCAGGCCCGTGCAATGGAATATCTCCCCATTCCGGATGGATCGCTGCTGCACACGCGCACAGCGCTGCCAGCGCAGCGCTGCGTAGTGCTGCAGAAGGTCGGGAATCGCTCCGTCCGGGCGCGTCGCCACACAGAACGCCAGTGTCGCCGCATCCTCGATGGCCATGCAGGCTCCCTGTGCCATGAACGGACGCATGGGATGCGCGGCATCCCCGAGCAACGCCACCCGCCCCCGCGCCATCTGGTCGGCCGAAGCCACCGGCGGCCTGTCACACAGCGGCCACAGCCGCCACTGGGCAATGGCCTCCGCCAGCGCCTGCACCTCCCTGCCGTATGCAGAGAGAACCCTGCGCAGATGCCCCGCATTGGCAGCATGGTCCCAGTTCTGCAGATCTTCGGGACGGGGGCCTTCCACCAGCGCCACCACATTCAGATGTGAACCGCCCCGCACCGGATACTGCACCATGTGCATGCCGGCACCGAGCCACACAGTCACCATCTGACTGCGCAGGGCCTCGGGGAGATCCGCCTGGGCCACCAGGGCCCGATAGGCCAGAATGCCGGAAAACCGCGGCGCAGCCTCTCCCGGCAGCAATTCCCCTCGGACCGTGCTCCACAGCCCATCCGCCCCGAGCAATGCCTCGGTCCTCACGTCGATCGACTCGGACTGCAATGCACCAACCCCCTCGTC
Organism: Brachymonas moutaii (nom. illeg.); assembly: GCF_049977365.1. Taxonomy (NCBI): domain Bacteria; kingdom Pseudomonadati; phylum Pseudomonadota; class Betaproteobacteria; order Burkholderiales; family Comamonadaceae; genus Allobrachymonas; species Brachymonas moutaii (nom. illeg.). The sequence goes on from NZ_JBNGEN010000002.1 coordinate 115,770, forward strand.
CGACGCGCCCACGTTCCGGATCGACAGGGCGAGCCCTCCTTCAGGCGCCGCAGTCCACGCCGTCACCCGATGGTGCAGCCGGGTCTGTACACCCATGGATTGGCTTTCGCGCAGCAGCAGGGCATGCATGTCAGCCCGATGGATCGTGGCGTAGGGGGCTCCGTAGCGCTGCACGCATTCACGGCCCAGCCTGAGCTGGCCAAGGCGTACTCCGGAAACCGCATCGCGCACCACGAGCGCATCGGGGAACGACGCACAGGCCCGCAACTCCTCCTCCAGATTCCAGTCGCGCAGGATCCGGGTCACATTGGGCCCCAGCTGGATGCCTGCTCCCACTTCCGCCCAGGCAGAAGCCTGTTCGACCACTTGTGCCTGCACCCCTTCCCTTGCCAGCGCGACAGCCGCTGCCAGCCCCCCTATGCCACCACCGGCAATCGTCCATGCATGTTGATTCATGGATGCATTGTCGACGAACTTGCCCGCCCATCCCCACGGTGTGCTTGATGCGGCGCAAATCCCTTGCGGTGCAGCTCCCTGCAGCCTGCCGACATGACGCCCCGCGCCAAACGCGCGACAATTCCGGGTTTCCATTTCCGAGCCCGGTCCTCTCCATGCATGCCCCCCTGAAAGCCCCCGAACTCCTGCTCCCCGCCGGCAGCCTCGACAAGATGCGCGCAGCATACGACTACGGTGCGGATGCCATCTATGCCGGACAGCCCCGCTACAGCCTGCGTGCCCGCAACAACGAATTCCGGCTCGAACAGCTCCAGCAGGGCATCGCCGAGGCCCATGCGCGCGGCAAGAAATTCTTCGTCACCAGCAATCTGCTCCCACACAACGACAAGGTACGGACCTATCTGCGCGACATCGAACCCGTGATCGCCATGCAGCCCGATGCCCTCATCATGGCCGACCCCGGTCTCATCATGATGGTGCGCGAAAAGTGGCCCGACATGCCCATCCACCTCTCTGTACAGGCCAACACGGTCAACTATGCAGCCGTGCGCTTCTGGCAGCGCGTGGGGGTGAGCCGCATCATCCTCTCGCGCGAACTCAGTCTCGACGAAATCGAACGCATCCGTCAGGAATGCCCCGACATGGAGCTGGAGGTGTTCGTGCATGGAGCCCTGTGCATCGCCTACAGCGGCCGCTGCCTGCTGTCCGGATACTTCAACCGGCGCGACCCCAACCAGGGCACCTGCACCAATGCCTGCCGCTGGAACTACACCACCCACGATGCCGACGTCGATCCCAACACCGGAGATGCCCTCGGCACCCCCATGGAAGCCGATTTCGATGTCGAAGCCGAACGCCAGCAGGCCGAACAGACCTTTGCCGCCACGGGCCATGATGCAGCCGCGACCGGCGATGGCCACCGCCATCCCCTGGCCGATCGTGTCTATCTGATCGAGGAAGTAGGACGCCCCGGCGCCCTCATGCCGATCATGGAGGATGACCACGGAACCTACATCATGAACAGCAAGGATCTCCGTGCCATCGAATACGTGGAGCGACTCACGCGCATCGGCGTGGATTCGCTCAAGATCGAGGGCCGCACCAAGTCCCTCTACTATGTGAGCCGCACGGCCCAGATCTACCGCCGCGCCATCGACGACGCCATGGCAGGCCGTCCGTTCAACCCCACCCTCATCACCGAGCTCGAAGGTCTCTCCAACCGCGGATACACCGCCGGCTTTCTCGAACGCCGACCGGCCCAGGACTACCAGAACTACGAAACCGGCAGCTCCCAGACCCAGCGCAGCCAGTTCGTCGGTCAGGCCAGTACCAGCGACACCCAGGACGACTGGGTGCTCGTCGAGGTCAAGAACCGGTTCTCGGTCGGTGACCGGCTCGAAATCATCCATCCTTCCGGCAACCGCTCCATCACTCTCGAAGCCATGCGCTCGGCAGAAGGCCAGCCCCTGCACACCGCCAACGGCAGCCCCCTGCAGGTCTGGCTGCCTCTGGGACAGGCCTTCCGTGGTGCCCTGATTGCCCGGCTGGTGAGCTGACGCCCCTCACTGCATGCCGGCGCATGCCTCGGTCCATGGCGGACGCGAGGCGGAGCACCATGAAAAAACCCACGGACTGCCGTCATGGCGACGGCAGTCCGTGGGTGCTATGCCTTCCGTGTGACACTCCGCAGGCCGCCGAAGCGACATGCAGAATCCCCGGTCAGCAGCGGATCAGACGTTGACCTTGTCTGCCTGCTCGTTGAACTCCTCCATTTCGTTGAAGTTCATGTAGCGGTAGATGCGGCCGGCGTCCTTGTTGATGACACCGATGTCGGCCAGATACTCTTCCTTCGTCGGAATGCGGCCCAGCTTGGAGCAGACTGCAGCCAGCTCTGCGCTGCCCAGATAGACGTTGGTGTTCTTGCCCAGACGGTTCGGGAAATTGCGGGTGCTGGTCGACATCACGGTTGCACCCTCGCGCACCTGTGCCTGGTTGCCCATGCACAGCGAGCAGCCGGGGATCTCGGTACGTGCACCGGCCATGCCGAAGGTGGCATACACGCCTTCCTCGGTGAGCTGCTGCTGGTCCATCTTGGTCGGCGGAGCCACCCACAGCTTGACCGGAATGTCGCGCTTGCCTTCGAGCAGCTTGGCAGCCGCACGGAAGTGCCCGATGTTGGTCATGCACGAACCGATGAAGGCCTCGTCGATCTTGGCACCTGCCACGTCGGACAGCGTCTTGGCATCGTCCGGATCGTTCGGGCAGCACACGATGGGCTCCTTGATCTCGTCGAGGTCGATCTCGATCACGGCGGCGTACTGCGCATCGGCATCGGCCTTGAGCAGCTTGGGCTCCTTGAGCCACTCTTCCATCTTGCGGATGCGGCGTGCCAGAGTGCGGGCATCCTGGTAGCCGTTGGCGATCATGGTCTTGAGCAGCACGATGTTGCTCTTGAGGTATTCCACGACCGGAGCTTCGTTGAGCGCCACGGTGCAGCCGGCAGCGGAACGCTCGGCCGAAGCATCGGCCAGCTCGAAAGCCTGTTCGATCTTCAGATCCGGCAGCCCTTCGATTTCGAGGATGCGACCCGAGAAGATGTTCTTCTTGCCCTTCTTCTCCACCGTCAGCAGACCCTGCTTGATGGCATACAGGGGAATGGCATGCACGAGGTCACGCAGCGTCACGCCCGGTTGCATGGTGCCCTTGAAGCGCACAAGCACCGATTCCGGCATGTCCAGAGGCATCACGCCCGTTGCTGCCGCAAAGGCCACCAGACCAGAACCTGCAGGGAAGCTGATGCCGATCGGGAAACGCGTATGGCTGTCGCCACCGGTACCCACCGTATCCGGCAGCAGCATGCGGTTGAGCCAGGAGTGGATGATGCCGTCGCCCGGACGGAGCGCCACCCCTCCACGGGTGCTGATGAAGTCGGGCAGCTCATGGTGCATCTTCACGTCCACGGGCTTCGGATAGGCAGCCGTGTGGCAGAACGACTGCATGACCAGATCGGCGGAGAAGCCGAGGCAGGCGAGATCCTTGAGCTCGTCACGCGTCATCGGGCCCGTGGTGTCCTGGGAACCGACGGACGTCATCTTGGGTTCGCAGTAGGTACCGGGCAGCACGCCCTTGCCCTCGGGCAGACCGCAGGCACGGCCCACGATCTTCTGGGCCAGGCTGTAGCCCTTGCCGGGATCGGCAGGGTTCTGCGGCAGGCGGAACAGGGTGGAGGGCGGCAGACCCAGGGCTTCGCGTGCCTTGGTCGTCAGGCCTCGGCCGATGATCAGGGGAATGCGGCCCCCTGCGCGCACCTCGTCGAGCAGCACATCGCTCTTGAGCGTGCTCTCGGCAATCTGCTGGCCATTCTTGAAGGCCGTGACCTTGCCGGAGGCATGGTCAATCTTGAGCTCGACCTCGTCGCCCATGTTCATCTGGGCCACGTCGATTTCCAGCGGCAGCGCACCGGCATCTTCCATGGTGTTGTAGAAGATCGGAGCAATCTTGCTGCCCAGACACACGCCTCCGAAGCGCTTGTTCGGCACGAAGGGAATGTCTTCGCCGGTCCACCACAGCACGCTGTTGGTAGCCGACTTGCGGCTCGAACCGGTTCCGACCACGTCGCCCACATAGGCCACCAGATTGCCCTTGTCCTTGAGGTCGTTGATGAACTTCACCGGGCCGCGCTTGCCGTCTTCCTCGGGCTTGAAGGGCGCATCGGGGCGGGTATTCTTGAGCATCGCCAGCGCATGCAGCGGAATGTCGGGACGGCTCCAGGCATCGGGTGCAGGCGACAGGTCATCGGTATTGGTTTCACCGGGGACCTTGAACACAGTGATCTTGATGCTGGCAGGCACATCCGGACGGCTGGTGAACCACTCGCCGTCGGCCCAGCTCTGCAGCACGGCCTTGGCATTGGCATTGCCTGCATCGGCCTTTTCCTTGACGTCATGGAACTGGTCGAACATGAGCAGCGTGTGCTTGAGGCCCTCGGCCGCCACGCTTCCGACTTCCGCGTCATCGAGCAGCTCGATGAGTGCGCTGATGTTGTACCCCCCCAGCATGGTGCCCAGCAGCTCGGTGGCCTTCTTGCGGTCGATCAGCGGGCTCTTTTCCTTGCCGAGTGCCACGGCTGCCAGGTAGGATGCCTTGACCTTGGCCGCATCATCCACGCCTGCAGGGACGCGGTGCGTGATCAGGTCCAGCAGCTCCTGCTCTTCTCCTGCGGGAGGATTCTTGAGCAGCTCGATGAGCTCCTCGGTTTGCTTGGCAGACAGCGGCAGCGGCGGGATACCGAGCGCGGCACGCTCGGCCACATGGTCACGGTAGGCTTTCAGCATGGGGGTTCTCCTGGTTTCTTCGGGGGTAAGGGGGCATCACACCCGACGGTTCACGCGAACCGCCGGGCCTTGATGAGGGGGAATGACATCCTTGCGGACGATTTCATTGCAGCAGATTGACCGGATGCGCCTTCAGTTCCTGGTCTCTCTGCACCTGCTGAGGGTTCTGGCATTGATCGGCCACACGTTCACCACGCTTCTGATCCATCAGCATGGACTTGTTGCCGAGCTGCATCCAGGTTGCACCTGCAGCCTTGTCCTCCAGCCGGACCACGCCGGTACTGGTCGGAACCTGCTGCATGGAATAACGGCGACCATTGCTTGCATGCACGTCATACATCAGCGGATTCTGGGCATCCTGGGTCACCGTGACCCGCGTGCCCAGCTCGCATTGCATGGTGCCTGTATACACAGCCAGGGCAGGCGCCGGGAAGGGCAACCCGGCAGGACGCACTGGTGCAACCGGGGCGCTGGCGCCGGTGAGCGGATTGACCTTGAGCGCCTTCTTGAGCTTGACGAACCGCTTCACGGGCTTCTTGGAGCTCTTTGTGCTCTTTGATGCCGACTTGCCGGAGGCCTTCTGGGCCCCTGTCACCTTGTGTGCCGCCTTGGCCTTGCCGTGGGAGGTCGATTCGACCTTTTCGGCTGCGAACACGCCACTGCTGGCCAGTGCCAGCACGGTCAGCATGGAAATCAGTTTTTTCATGAATGGTCTTTCAGATGAATGAGTCCAGGAACCGCAAATTATCGGACGATTCCCTCAAGCAAAATATCCACGCACATCTTGTGGCAATAATTTTCCAGTGGCATGCGCACGTTCCAGCACCTGCCAGTAATACCGATAACTGGCCCGGTCGTGCAATGTGCCCTTATGACTGATGGGTGCCCAATCGGCCTGTGCCGCCGCGAGTATGATTTCGGATGCCATTTCCATTTCGGCATCGGTCGGTGCAAAGGCAGCCAATATGGGCCGAATCTGCCCCGGATGAATACTCCACATGCGGGTATATCCGAATTGGCGGGCTGCCATTTGAGCCGCACGCGAAATGGCCGCTGCATCCCGAAACTCGGTCACCACGCAATGAGAAGGGGTTTTTCCATGGGCATGGCAGGCCGTGGCGATCTGCAGCTTGGCCTGCACCACGAGCGGATGGCTGAATTGTCCCTCCACCCCCATGGCCTCTCCGGGAATGGCGCCCCCATGGGCCGACACGAAATCCATCAACCCGAAACTGATCGACTGCACGCGCGGATGGGCTGCAATGGCAAAGGCATGGTGCACAGCCAGCGGTGACTCAAGCAGCACATGCAGCGGCAGCGACACCCCACCTGCTGCATCGACCTGCTTCACGGCCCGTTCGACATCCTGTACAGACTCCACCTTGGGAATCATCACATGGCACCAGCGCTCCGGAAGAGCGCCCACCAGCACAGACACGTCCTCGGCAAATGCGGGGTGGTCAACCGGATGCACCCGCACCGCAACCCGTGCATCCGGAGCGGCAGCGCGGGCAATCTCCACCACCATGGCCGCATGTTCGGATTCATGACCAACCGGCGCCCCATCCTCGCAGTCCAGCGTGACATCGAAGACACAGGTGCCATGTTCCTGCATGAGCTCCTGCTGCAGCTGCAGGCTCTTGCGCATCCGATCCTCTACCCCGCAGTAGTGGTCACATACGGGGAGCATGCCTGCAGCACCCTGGGCACCAAGCAGAACGTCGCGGGGATGGATGGAAGGAGAGGAAGACATCGCGGCGAAGGGAAAGAGAGAGACCGTCATGCCAGTGCACCAGCCGTGCATGCACCTCCAGGAGGCAGAGCCACACGATCACGAATCGGCTGCACAACTACGACATGAACTCATGGATTCCATCCAAACACACCTGCATGCAAAATGAAGGCATGCGACATGCGCTTGGATGGAATGCCCTGATGCGCCGTCCTCCAACGGACAGCGCCAGGGCGTTCCCCAGCCATCTGCGCACCCTGCCCTGCAAAAGTCAGGGGCAGAGCGCGACATCGGCCATTACAGGAGGTGCTTGACGCCGTCCTGCTCGCCCTGCAGCTCGGCCAGGGTCTTGTTGATGCGTTCCTGGCTGAATGCGTCGATCGGCAGCCCTTCGATGACCTTGTATTCGCCGTTTTCACAGGTCACGGGGAAACCGAACACCACGCCTTCGGGAATGCCGTACCAGCCCTGGGACGGAATGCCCATGGTCACCCACTTGCCATTGGTGCCCAGTGCCCAGTCGTGCATGTGGTCGATGGCGGCATTGGCAGCAGAAGCAGCGGAGCTCAGGCCACGTGCTTCGATGATCGCAGCGCCACGCTTGCCCACGGTCGGCAGGAACACGTCGCGGTTCCAGACGTCGTCGTTGATCAGGTCCTTGACGGACTCGCCACCGATGGTGGCAAAGCGGTAGTCGGCATACATGGTCGGGGAGTGGTTGCCCCACACGGCCAGCTTCTCGATCGCGGCAACGGGCTTGCCGGTCTTCTCGGCGATCTGGCTCGCAGCGCGGTTGTGATCCAGACGCAGCATGGCGGTGAAGTTCTTGGCCGGCAGGCTGGGTGCGCTCTTCATGGCGATGTATGCGTTGGTGTTGGCCGGATTGCCCACCACCAGAACCTTGACGTTGCGGTCAGCCACAGCATCCAGAGCCTTGCCCTGGGCCGTGAAGATCTGTGCGTTGGCAGCCAGCAGGTCTGCACGTTCCATGCCGGGGCCACGGGGACGAGCACCCACCAGCAGCGCATACTGCACGCCCTTGAAGGCTTCCATCGGGTCGGAATAGGCTTCCATGCCGGCCAGCAGGGGGAACGCGCAATCCTGCAGTTCCATCATCACGCCCTTGAGGGCGCTCTGTGCCTTTTCGTTCGGGATCTCAAGCAGCTGGAGGATGACCGGCTGATCCTTGCCCAGCATCTCGCCGGAAGCAATGCGGAACAACAGGGCGTAGCCAATCTGACCAGCGGCGCCGGTAACGGCCACGCGAACGGGGGTTTTGCTCATGAAGAGTCTCCAGTCTTGATAGAGGGAACACAAAGAAACATACATGCAGCCGTCTGTACCGCAGACACCCAGACAACCACAGGGAACGGACTCGCGCACCCGCGTGCCAGAGGCACCTTGGAGCCGGGCAGCGGCGAAGTGTGCATAGTGTAACGCTGATTTTCTTGCACGGACAATTTGTCTTATATCTTATATAAGATATGATTTGTGTGTTGCACGCCTGCGCCGAGCCGGAAAGAAATGCCCCGTCACCGCTTTCCCCCTCACCTTCCGACCGGATGGCACTCCCTCCCGGTCTCTCTTGTCTGCGTTCTTCCCTGGCCATGTCCTCATCCGATCTCGACACAGAAAGCTCCGGCTCCGACATCCAGTCGGCGAGCGCCTCCTCCCCCGCGCCCGCATTCAGCCCGCTCTACCAGCAGATCAAGCAGGCCATGCTCCACAGTCTGCAGATCGGCGAATGGAAGCCACAGGAAGCCATTCCCAGCGAAGTGGAGCTGGCCAAGCGCTACAGCGTGAGCCAGGGCACCGTGCGCAAGGCCATCGACGAGCTCGCCTCCGAAAACCTCGTGGTGCGCCGTCAGGGCAAGGGCACCTTCGTGGCCAGCCACAACGAGCGCCATGTGGAATACCGCTTCCTGCGCCTGCATCCCGACGAGGGCACCGTAGCCAGCGAAGGGCGCACCCAGCGCACCATCCTGGAATGCCGCCGTGTACGCGCCACTGCAGACATCGCTCGACAGCTTCAGCTCCAGAGCGGGGAATCCGTCATGCAGATCCGCCGCCTGCTCTCTCTTGGCGGCACGCCCTCGATCCTGGAGGACATCTGGCTGCCTGCCTCCCTGTTCAAGGGACTGACGAGCGACATGCTGACCCACCACCAGGGGCCCACCTACGCCCTGTTCGAGGACCAGTTCGGTGTGCGCATGATCCGCGCCGACGAACAGCTCAAGGCCGTCCTTCCCGACACCCGGCAGGCGGAACTGCTGCAGGTTCCGTCTTCCACCCCCCTTCTGCAGGTGATGCGCGTGAGCCTCACCTACAACGACCAGCCCGTAGAGGTGCGCCGAGCGCTCTACCGAACCGATACCCACCATTACAAGAATACCCTGAGCTGAAACCCCATTTCACGCACCGAAAGCATGCAAACCCAGCGAAGAAGCCGAGATCATCCGATCCCATTTCTGGGGTTTGAGAGTTTGCAAGCCCCAAGTCATCTTCATCAGTCTAAAATGCGCAGTTGTTCTTGTTACGTTCCTTGCGGAGCGTCACAAACACTCCCAAGCTTCGAATGGATTTGTTGACTCACAGATAAGGCCCTTTCCATGTCATCTACCCCTCCCTCCTCTTCCACCAAGCGGCCTGAATTCCGCAATATCGGTATTGCGGATATTCGCACCTATCGCATGCCCCTGGCGGCCATCGTGTCCATCCTGCACCGTGTCAGCGGTGCACTGATGTTCCTGCTGCTGCCTTTCGTGATGTGGCTGTTCGACAAATCCGTCACATCCCAGGTGTCGTTCGAGAAATTCACCGCCCTCTTCAACGGAACCCTGGGCATGCCGGGCTGGTTCTACAAGCTCGTCTGCCTGGCACTGATCTGGGCTTTCCTGCACCACATGTTCACCGGCATCCGCTTCCTCATCATGGATGCCTCCCATGAATTCGTCAGCAAGCAGTTCGGCCGCAGCTCCGCCCAGGCTGTGCTGGTTGCCAGCCTGCTGCTCACCGTGGCCCTCGGCGCCAAGCTGTTCGGCCTGTATTGATCTTCAAGCAAAGGAAACCCCCATGTCTGTCACCTACGGTTCCCGTCGCATCACCACTGGCGCCCACTACGGCGTCCGTGACTGGCTCGTCCAGCGCGTCACCGCCGCCATCATCGTGCTGTTCACGCTGGCGCTCATTCTCTCGGTCCTGCTGACGTCCGGTCCCCTGAACTACGATTCCTGGGCCGGCATCTTCGCACCCCAGTGGATGAAGTTCCTGACCTTCGTCACCGTCCTCGCGCTGTCCTGGCATGCCTGGGTCGGTGTGCGCGACATCTGGATGGATTACGTCAAGCCGGCCGGCCTGCGCCTGGCCCTGCATGTGTTCACCATTGCCTGGCTCGCTGGCTGCGCCGGCTGGGCGATTCAAGTTCTGTGGAGAGTGTAAAAAATGGCCCTGAATCCTCAATCCCTGCCCCGCCGCAAGTTTGACGTTGTCATCGTCGGTGCCGGTGGCTCCGGCATGCGTGCCTCGCTGCAACTGTCTCGCGCCGGCCTGAACGTGGCCGTTCTCTCCAAGGTCTTTCCTACCCGCTCCCATACCGTGGCCGCACAGGGTGGCGTCTCTGCCTCTCTCGGCAACATGAGCGAAGACAGCTGGGAATGGCACTTCTACGACACCATCAAGGGCTCTGACTGGCTCGGCGACCAGGACGCCATCGAGTTCATGTGCCGCGAAGCTCCCAAGGTCGTGTACGAACTCGAGCACTTCGGCATGCCGTTCGACCGCAACCCCGATGGCACCATCTATCAGCGCCCGTTCGGTGGCCACACGGCCAACCACGGTGAGAAGCCGGTGCAGCGCGCCTGCGCCGCAGCCGACCGCACGGGCCATGCCATGCTGCACACTCTCTACCAGCAGAACGTGCATGCCCACACCAACTTCTTCGTCGAATGGATGGCGCTCGACATCGTGCGCGATGCTGACGGCGATGTGCTGGGCGTGACCGCGCTGGAAATGGAAACCGGCGACATCTACATGCTCGAAGCCAAGACCACCCTGCTCGCCACTGGCGGTGCAGGCCGCATCTTTGCTGCTTCGACCAATGCCTACATCAACACCGGTGACGGTCTGGGCATGGCTGCCCGTGCCGGCATTCCGCTGCAGGACATGGAGTTCTGGCAGTTCCACCCCACGGGCGTGGCTGGAGCCGGCGTGCTGCTGACCGAAGGCTGCCGTGGCGAAGGCGCCATTCTGCTCAACAGCGAAGGCGAGCGCTTCATGGAACGCTACGCTCCTACCCTGAAGGATCTGGCACCGCGCGACTTCGTGTCCCGCTCGATGGACCAGGAAATCAAGGAAGGTCGCGGCTGCGGTCCCAACAAGGACTACATCCTGATGAAGCTCGACCACCTCGGTGCCGAAACCATCCACAAGCGTCTGCCCTCGGTGTACGAAATCGGCATCAACTTCGCCAACGTCGACATCACCAAGGAACCGATCCCCGTCGTGCCGACCATCCACTACCAGATGGGCGGCATTCCGACCAACCTCAACGGGCAGGTCGTCGAGCATGTGAACGGCGCCAACCGCGTGGTCAACGGACTCTATGCCGTGGGCGAATGTGCCTGCGTGAGCGTGCACGGCGCCAACCGCCTGGGCACCAACTCGCTGCTCGACCTGCTGGTCTTCGGCCGTGCCGCCGGCAACCACATCGTGGCCAACGTGCAACCCGGAGCCGAGCACAAGCCGCTGCCGGCAGATGCCACCGACTTCACCCGCGCACGTCTTGCCAAGCTTGAACAGTCCACCAGCGGCGAATACGCCCAGGACGTTGCCAACGACATCCGCAGCAGCATGCAGAAGCATGCCGGTGTGTTCCGCACCCAGGCACTGATGGACGAAGGCGTGCAGCAGATCGCAGCCATCCGCGAGCGCGTGGACCACATCCACCTGCAGGACAAGTCCAAGGTCTTCAACACGGCCCTGGTCGAATCGCTCGAGGTAGCCAACCTGATCGAAGTGGCTCAGGCCACCATCGTGTCCGCAGCCGCTCGCCACGAATGCCGTGGTGCCCACACGGTCTACGACTACGAGCACCCCGCTGACGATCCCAATGCACCGCTCGGCCGCGACGACAAGAACTGGCTCAAGCACACGCTGTGGGACAGCAAGACCAACTCCCTCTCCTACAAGCCCGTGAACCTGAAACCCCTGACGGTTGACACGGTGCCGCCGAAGGTGCGTACCTTCTGAGCAAGCCACGCACGCGCCACCAAGCAATCGAACACGGAGTTTTTCGACCATGAAACGTACCTTCCAAATCTACCGCTACGACCCCGACAAGGACGCCAAGCCTTACATGCAGACCATCGAGATCGAACTCGACGGCCACGAACGCATGCTGCTCGACGCCCTCATCAAGCTCAAGGCCAAGGATCCCACGCTGGCCTTCCGTCGCTCCTGCCGCGAAGGGGTGTGTGGCTCGGACGCCATGAACATCAACGGCAAGAACGGGCTGTCCTGCCTGACCAACATGCGCACGCTCAAGGACCCCATCGTCCTGAAGCCGCTGCCCGGCCTGCCGGTCATCCGCGATCTGATCGTGGACATGACCATGTTCTTCAAGCAGTACGACTCGATCAAGCCGTACCTGATCAACCACACGCCGGCTCCCGAAAAGGAACGTCTGCAGTCGCCCGAGGAACGCGAAGAACTCAACGGCCTCTACGAGTGCATTCTGTGCGCCAGCTGCTCCACGAGCTGCCCGAGCTTCTGGTGGAACCCCGACAAGTTCGTGGGTCCTGCCGGTCTCCTGCAAGCCTACCGGTTCATCGCCGACAGCCGTGACCAGGCCACCAGCGAACGTCTGGACAATCTGGACGATCCCTATCGCCTGTTCCGCTGCCACACCATCATGAACTGCGTGGACGTGTGCCCGAAGGGACTCAACCCCACGCGGGCCATTGGCAAGATCAAGGAACTGATGGCGCGCCGCTCCATCTGAGTCTCCTTTTTGTCCGGGATATCCATGACCGCAGATTACGACGACGATCGCCTCACCCCCGAGGAATACAGCAAGCTGCAATGGCGCTGCCGGCGCGGCCTGCTCGAAAACGACCTTTTCATCGGCCACTACCTTGAGCGGTATGGCCCGCAGATGACGGTCAGGGAAGCGAAAGCGATGTATGCACTAATGGATCTCTCGGACAACGACCTGCTCGATCTGATGCTGCGCCGCAAGGAGCCCGCAGCACCTCTCGATACGCCGGACGTCATCGCCTTGCTGGAACGCATGCGCAAGCCTCGCCCGTCGCAATAGCATCCCTTCCCCCAGGCGGTTCGCCCCGCCCATCAGCATCCATAACAGACACAGGAGTTCTCCCATGAAACTGGCTGACAACAAAGCGACTCTCTCCTTCAGCAACGGCAAGCCCAGCGTGGACCTGCCGATCTACTCGGGCAACATCGGCCCCGACGTGATCGACATCCGCAAGCTCTATGCACAGACCGGCATGTTCACCTACGATCCCGGCTTCCTGTCCACTGCGTCGTGTCAGTCCGGCATCACCTACATCGATGGTGACAAGGGAGAACTTCTGTATCGTGGCTACCCCATCGAACAGCTGGCTGAAAAGTGCGATTACCTCGACACCTGCTATCTGCTGCTCAAGGGCGAGCTGCCGACGGCCGCACAGCGCGAGGAATTCCACAAGGTCGTGCTGACCCACACCATGGTCAACGAGCAGATGCAGTTCTTCATGCGTGGCTTCCGCCGCGATGCACACCCGATGGCCGTGCTGACTGGACTTGTCGGCGCCATGTCTGCCTTCTATGGCGAGAACATCGACATCCACAATGCCGAGCACCGCGACATCGCTGCGATCCAGCTCATCGCCAAGCTCCCGACCCTCGTCGCCATGGCCTACAAGTATGGCAAGGGCGAGCCCTACATGTATCCTCAGAACCATCTGAGCTATGCAGGCAACTTCATGCACATGATGTTCGGCACTCCCTGCGAGGAATACAAGGTCAACCCCGTCATCGAACGCGCCCTGGACCGCATCTTCATCCTGCACGCCGACCACGAGCAGAATGCCTCCACCTCCACCGTGCGTCTGTGCGGATCTTCCGGCACGAACCCATTCGCAGCCATTGCAGCAGGCGTGGCCTGTCTGTGGGGTCCTGCCCACGGCGGTGCCAACGAAGCCTGCCTGAACATGCTCATGGACATCCAGAAGATGGGTGGCGTGGCCAAGGTCGGCGAATTCATGGAACAGGTCAAGGACAAGAACTCCGGCGTCCGCCTGATGGGCTTCGGTCACCGCGTCTACAAGAACTATGACCCCCGCGCCAAGCTCATGCAGGAAACCTGCAACGAAGTCCTGGCCGAACTCGGCCTCGAAAAGGATCCGCTGTTCGCACTGGCCAAGGAACTGGAAAAAATTGCGCTCGAAGACGACTACTTCGTCCAGCGCAAGCTGTACCCGAACGTGGACTTCTACTCCGGCATCGTTCAGCGCGCCATCGGCATCCCGGTCAAGCTCTTCACCGGCATCTTCGCACTGGCCCGCACCGTGGGCTGGATTGCACAGCTCAACGAGATGATCGCCGACCCCGAGTACAAGATCGGTCGTCCCCGTCAGCTCTACACCGGCTCTGTCCGCCGCGACGTGCCTGCCAACTTCAAGGGCTGATTCCTCCCTTGTGGAGCCCCTGCCCTCACATGGCAGGGGCGGCTCTCGCCTTTGCACAACCCATTCGGTTCTCAGCAACCGGATGGGTTTTTTGCTGCCTGGAGCAGATCGGCTCTTCACAGCCCTTGTTTTCCAGCCCTGAGTCCCCTGGGAATTCGCAGATGGGCAGATCATCCATCTCAAAAGACGATGGCACAGCGCGTCTTTTACATGGAAAATAGCATCATCCATCGTTATTCAAGATGGATTAGCTGATTTTCCGATTGCCCATGTTCTACGACCGTGCCCTCTCCCGTCGACTGGACCTGACCTCGCTCCAGCTCTTCGTCGCTGTCTGCGAGCTGGGCAGCATTGGTCGCGCGGCCGAGCGGGAATTCATCGCCGCATCTGCCATCAGCAAGCGTCTGAGCGATCTGGAAGCGGCCTTCGGCACCCCTCTGCTGGAACGCCATGCCCGTGGCGTCACACTGACCCCTGCTGGCGAGAGTCTGCTGCACCATGCCCGCACAGTCATCTTCCATCTGGAGAAGATGCAGGCCGAGCTCGGCGAATACGCCGAAGGGGTGCGAGGCCATGTCCGCATGCACGCCAGCATCTCGGCCATCGTACAGTTCCTGCCTGAGGATCTGGGGCGTTTCATCCGCGCACACGAACACATCAAGATCGATCTGGAGGAACACCTGAGCCACGAGGTGGCCCAGGCCGTTCTGGAAGGCACGGCCGATCTCGGCATCGGAAACATGGTGCAGGACATGGCCGGACTCCAGCGCCGCTTCTACCGTGCAGACCGACTTGTGGTTGTCGCTCCTGCGAATCATCCCCTGGCAGCGCATGGATCCGTGGATTTTTCCGAAACGCTCGCCTACGATCATGTCGGCCTGCATGTGAACAGCTCGATCAACCAGGCCATGCGCGATGCAGCACTGATTGCCGGGCGCGCCGTGCGGCTGCGCATCCGGGTCACCGGGCTCGATGCCATGTGCCGCATGATTGCCAACGGGCTGGGCGTGGGAGTGATGCCTGCGCGAGCGTTTCACCTGATCCATGGAACGGGTGACCTCGTGGGCATTGCCCTGACCGATGCCTGGGCTGAACGCACCCTGGAGCTGGTGGCCCGGGATTTCGCCACCCTGCCGCAGCCCGCCCGTCTGCTCGTGGAGCATCTGACCGCTTCCGCCGAGTCGCCTCCGGCAAGCTGACGCCCTCTTTCCCTTTCTCGTTTCTTTTCCATCCTCCCTTCCTACAGGATCACCATGGCACAGACACTCTATGACAAACTCTGGGACGAACATGTCGTCCGCACTGAAGAAGACGGCACAGCCCTGCTCTACATCGATCGCCACCTGGTGCACGAAGTCACCAGCCCGCAGGCTTTCGAAGGCCTGCGTCAGGCTGGTCGCAAGCTCTGGCGCATCAGCTCGGTGGTGGCCACGGCCGATCACAACACTCCCACCACGGGTTGGGAGCGTGGATATGACGGTATCGTGGATCCCACCAGCAAAGAGCAGATCTCCACACTTGACAGCAACATTGCCGCCTTCGGTGCGGCAGCCTATTTCCCCTTCCTCAGCCACCGCCAGGGTATCGTGCATGTGATGGGCCCCGAGAACGGCGCGACGCTGCCGGGCATGACCGTGGTCTGCGGAGACAGTCATACCAGCACCCATGGGGCCTTCGGCGCTCTGGCGCATGGCATCGGCACCAGTGAAGTCGAACATGTGATGGCCACGCAGACCCTTATCGCCAAAAAGGCCAGGAACATGCTGGTGCGGGTTGAAGGCACTCTGGCTCCCGGCGTGACCGCCAAGGACGTGGTGCTGGCCATCATCGGGCGCATCGGCACGGCGGGCGGCACTGGCTACACCATCGAATTTGCCGGCAGCGCCATCCGCGGACTGAGCATGGAAGGCCGCATGACGCTGTGCAACATGGCCATCGAGGCCGGTGCACGCGCGGGTCTGGTGGCCGTGGACGACAAGACGATCGAATATGTCAAGGGGCGCCCCTTTGCCCCCGGCACGGATGCCACCACGGGACAGTTCACCGGCGGCCCCGAATGGGAGCAGGCCGTGGCCTACTGGCGCACGCTGCATACGGATGAAGGGGCCCATTTCGACAGCGTGATCGATCTGCGCGCCGAAGCCATCGAACCCGAGGTGACCTGGGGCACCAGCCCCGAGATGGTGGTGGGGGTCACGGCCACCGTGCCCGACCCCGAATCCGAAAAGGATCCCAGCCGGCGTGCAGCCATGGAGCGCGCGCTGACCTACATGGCGCTCGAACCGGGCAAGCCCATCACCGACATCCATGTGGACAAGGTGTTCATCGGCAGCTGCACCAACAGCCGCATCGAGGACATGCGTGCTGCCGCAGCCATCGTGCGCAAGCTCGGCCGCAAGGTGGCTCCCAACGTGCGACAGGCCCTGGTGGTGCCGGGTTCCGGTCTCGTCAAGGAACAGGCCGAGCGAGAAGGACTCGACAAGATCTTCACCGCAGCAGGCTTCGAATGGCGCCAGCCAGGATGCAGCATGTGTCTGGCCATGAATGCCGACCGGCTCGAACCTGGCGAACGCTGCGCTTCGACCAGCAACCGCAACTTCGAGGGACGCCAGGGCAATGGCGGCCGCACCCACCTCGTCAGTCCAGCCATGGCTGCAGCTGCAGCCGTATTCGGACACTTCGTGGATGTCCGGACCCTTGCCTGATCTCCTCCATCAGACCCCGTTCCTCCTCCTCTCGCTTTTTGTGCACAAGGACTGCATCATGAAACGACTCATCTCCTCCCTGTTCGTCATGGCCTCCCTGATCGCCGTCACCGGCTGCAACACCGTGCAGGGCATCGGCAAGGATGTCCGTGCCACTGGCAGTGCCATCCAGCGCGCCGCCGAGTGATCCCTTTTCGGCTGCGTTGTCCTTTCCAGAGCAAGCGCAGCCTCACACCTGTCTGACACACCATGCAAAAATTCACCCTGCACAAGGGCCTCGTGGCTCCTCTTGATCGGGAAAACGTCGACACCGACGCCATCATTCCCAAGCAATTCCTCAAGTCCATTCGCCGGACGGGTTTTGGCCCGAACCTATTCGACGAATGGCGCTACCTTGACAGGGGCGAACCCGGCAAGCCGGAATCCGAACGTCGCCCCAATCCCGACTTTGTCCTGAACCAGCCGCGCTACCAGGGAGCTTCGATTCTGCTCACGCGCAAGAACTTTGGATGCGGATCGAGCCGCGAGCATGCCCCCTGGGCACTGGAGCAATATGGATTCCGTGCCATCCTGGCGCCCAGCTACGCCGACATCTTCTTCAACAACTGCTTCAAGAACGGCCTGCTGCCCATCGTGCTGCCGGAATCCACCATCTCCCGCCTGTTCGATGACGTGCAGGCCTTCCCTGGCTATGCGCTCACCATCGACCTCGAACGACAGGTTGTCATCCTGCCGCAGGGCGAGGAAATCCCCTTCGAAGTGCAACCCTTCCGCAAGTACTGCCTGCTCAACGGCCTCGACGATATCGGACTGACCCTGCGCCATGTCGACGAGATCAAGGCTTTCGAGGCACGGCGCCTGGCCACCAAGCCCTGGCTGGCCCACACCATGCCGCACTGACGCACGCGCGCCCGTGCTGTTTTCAGGGTGCCGGCTGCCCTGCGCTGCCGGCCCCTTTCCTCTTTCCATTTCTCACACCCATTCGATCCCATGAAAATTGCAGTTCTTTCCGGAGATGGCATCGGCCACGAAATCATTGCCGAAGCCGTCAAGGTACTCAAGGCCCTCGACCTTCCTCTCGACATGGAATACGCCGATGTCGGCGGCACGGCCTATGTCAACCATGGACACCCGCTGCCCGAGCACACCCTGAACCTCGCCAAATCCGCCGATGCCGTGCTCTTTGGCGCCGTCGGCGACTGGAAGTTCGACAAACTCGAACGGCATCTGCGTCCTGAACAGGCCATCCTGGGGCTGCGCAAGGCCCTGGGCCTGTACGCCAACCTGCGTCCGGCCATCTGCTACAAGGAACTGGTCAACGCCTCCAGCCTCAAGCCCGAGCTCGTGGCTGGACTCGACATCCTGCTCGTGCGCGAACTGACCGGCGACATCTACTTCGGACAGCCCCGTGGCCGTCGTGTCGCCACCGACGGGCTGTTCCCTGGAACGGAAGAAGCCTTCGACACCATGCGCTACAGCCGCCCTGAAATCGAACGCATCGCACATACGGCCTTCCAGGCCGCACAGAAACGCAGCAAGCGCCTCACCAGCGTGGACAAGAACAACGTGCTCGAAACATCCCAGCTCTGGAAGGACATCCTGGTCGAAGTGAGTGCCCAGTATCCCGACGTGACGCTCGACCACATGCTCGTGGACAACGCCGCCATGCAGCTGGTCAAGGCCCCCAAGAAATTCGACGTGATTGTCACCGGCAACATGTTCGGCGACATCCTGAGTGACGAAGCCGCCATGCTGACGGGCTCCATCGGCATGCTGCCCAGTGCCAGCCTCAATGAAAAGAACCAGGGGCTGTACGAGCCCAGCCACGGCAGCGCACCGGACATCGCAGGCCAGGGCATCGCCAACCCGCTGGCGACCATCCTCTCGGCGGCCATGATGCTGCGCTTCTCTCTGGGTCAGCCTGAAGCCGCCGACCGCATCGAACGCGCCGTGGGCAAGGTGCTGGAACAGGGCCTGCGCACGGCCGACATCTGGAGCGAAGGCACCACCAAGGTCAATACCAGCCAGATGGGTGATGCCGTGGTGGCAGCGCTGTAATCGCCCCCGCATCTGTACCTTCTGCAAGGAAAGGCGCTCCCCGATGGAGCGCCTTTTTCACATCAGCAACCCAGGCAGATGCTGCGCACAAGAAAAAACCCCGCAGGAGAAACCTGCAGGGTTTGAAATCAATCTGCCATTCAATGAATGGCTGTGTTGCGCTTGGGATACTTGAATTCATCTGGTCTTTTGCAACCGGATCATCCTGAGACTCTGCGGGCACAAGGATCGAACGCCCCTGCAGATCATCCATCCACCAGCGCCTCACCTCTCATGCCGCCAGCGACGGATATCTTCCCGGATTCATGCAATCATCTGGGAAGTCACAGCCATCAATTTGCTGCCACCCAAAACAAAAAAGACTTCAAGTCCTTGAACTTAAAGTCTTTTAAAAGATGGCGGAGTGGACGGGACACTCCCGGACTCCATCAAAACCTGTTGATTTTCCTAAGAAAATTCTTTGGCGACGTTACAAGTGTCCCGAAAAAAAACGGTACCCCTTGTTGTGACACTTGTCATTGTAGCCGGATCGTCGGTGCTTGCGTACTGCTTTCCCCGCCTTCTTGATCGCCTTGGCTGTCGCCGGTCCCCGGACCTCACGACTTGAGAAACGGGCGAGCCGTTCAGCCTCACGGCAATCAATCGCAAGGGAGAAAAATTGGCCTGCTTTGTTTGTGGGACTGGCACAGTCACATAAACAAAGTAGGTGCTCCCGGAAGGGAAATATCGCAGACGGATCACGTAGTGAAGTCAAAGCCGCTTCGTCGGCTTCCGGGTTACAGGCCCCAGCCAGGACTTCCGGTAGGACCGGCGCTTATGAAATGAAACAACGTGAAATGTAATAAGCATAGTCGGTCACTATGAGAGGGAGGAATATTGACTCTGCAATAAAAAACGCTAGGATAAATATATAACAACAAGAAGAAAATAATGTCCTATCAGTTTATGCATTTCGATTCATATGCCCGAGAGGGATCAAAGCAAAGCAAAACAGTCACCAAGAAAAACGGCGACAAAATAACCACCACAAAACAGGTAAAAAGCATTCGCCAAATTCTGGAAGAGCAGGCCAGAATCGAGGCGGCTTGCCCACATATTGATCAACCTCGTCGCCCTGGATTGCTTTATGGTGTTCCACCTATGGAGGTTCTCCCAATGGTGGAAGAGTGGGCAGAAAATTCAAAAGATGCCCAAGGTAGAAGATTAAGAAAAGACGGTCTGTGTGCTCTGGTTGGGGTGGCTTCTCTTCCTCGTGAAATGGAAGACGATTTCCCACAGTTTGCAGAGGACACTCTCGCTTGGCTAAAAGAAAAATATGGAGATCGCCTTAAATCAGTCGTCGTTCACGATGATGAAGCCCACCCGCATTTGCATTTTACGGTCGTCCCTCGCATTGGTGAACGATTTGACGATATTCACGACGGCTACAAGGCAAGCAAGCAGGCAAAACAAGAAGACAAGAAGAAAGGAGAGCAAAATCTTGCCTATATTGAGGCAATGAGAGCCGTGCAGGACGATTTTAGTAACAGAGTTGCCATGTCCCACGGCTTGACCCGAATTGGTCCGGGTCGTCGCCGTTTAACTCGTGCCCAGTGGAAGGCAGAAAAGGCACAGGCTCGCTTTTTTGCCAATGCCAAGGCTGTCGCCAAGGTCGCCAGCAAACAGGGCTATAAAGACGGCATTCATAAAGCAGAGGAAAAAGCCAAAACAATCATTCAGGAAGCCCAGGAACAAGCCAAGGGGCTTGGTTCCAAGATTGGGGGCTGGCTTGCTGGTTTGGCTGGTGCTTGGCACAAACCAACAGCCGAAGCATTGGCAGAGCTAGAAAAGGCGAAGAAGGAATCAGACAAGGAAAAAAAGAAGGCTGAAACCTATGCCCAAAAAGCCAAGGAATGGGCTGATCAGCGAGTGGCTACCGTGGGCAACCAAATCACCGCACAAAAAGAAAAAACCAAGGAATTGGAAAGGGACTTGGAAAAGGAACAGGAAAAATCCAAGGGATTGGGTGAGACTGTTGCTTGGTATGAGAAAAAATTCGGCATGGCTCCCAGTAATTTCAACAAAATAAAAAAATAGGGAATTTTTCGCCGTTTCCTTTTTTGTTTTATTTCATAAAACCTCTACGAGATTCTTCTTTGCTTGGGTACTATTTATCCATTTGTGCCTTGTGTACTCTTTATTTTTGTTGTACAAAGACTTTGCCTTCACCGTGCTATCACACGGTTCCGGCAAAGTCTTACCCTTCCCGAATTATTAAAATAATTCTGGGTTGGACTTTACCGGGTAATTAACCGTGTGATAGCTACCACATAGCACCGGATGGAAAATAAGTAACCATTTCCATTTAGCAAGTTCGTTCCGTTACTGGAACAGTTGGAGGGTCTTGCCTTGTCTTCCCTGTGGCTATCCAACTTTACCATTCTAGCCTACTTGTTAATTTGACTACCTGCCACTCAATGCCTTTTCCAGTTGCTAGACTGCTATTAAATCAACCTAGTTATTTTTACCTGTGCCTGTTTTGCGACCATTTGCCTGACAATTTCCGAACCGAGAGAATTAACCGACGCATAAAAAATTGCCTTACCACACAGCAAGACAATCTAATTTAATTCGGTGTATTGACAATTTTCAAAAATCAAATATGATTTATTTTGTGTTTGGTGGTTTACTTGTATTTGAAATTTTTAGATTGTCAATAGGTAAGCCGGTTAAAACGGGTGGTGCCGATTTAACGAGAGAACTAAAAAAGCCAGTCATCGACTGGCTTTCTCTTTTGTTTTTAACCTATTCAGTCATAGGTAAGTCGCTTTTCCCTAAATTGCAGTGGGAGCAAAGTGTTTGTAAGTTCTCCAAAACAGTTTCTCCACCTTTGCACCAAGGTACAACGTGATCAACATGCAGGATAGTGGTTGGATCAGTTGCCGGCGACCTACCGCAAGCCACGCACTTGAAATTGTTTTTCCTATAGACTAAAAAAACAAGCCTCCAAGACGGGTTTCTTGATGTCTTCCTTCTCTTTTCTTCCGGTTCATTGAATATTTCACTTTCTGCCGGAGTTCCAACAGCTATTCTAGTCAGAAATGGTTCCTCGTCTTGATTTGCTATCTCAACAAACCTTTCTAATGCTGATCTCCAAGAACCAAATCTCCTGCGGTAAGTATCGGAAGAATATTTTGACAATGGGGGGTTAAGATCACTTTTCTTTGGTTGCCGCCCAAGTTTTTCCCAAATGACTGCTATGTTATTTAGCAAATCATCTTCGTTTACTTTCTTGTGATACAGAGGGGAAGTATTTAAACCGGCTTTAATGAGGGCCTTTTCCCAATCTCCAAATCGTTTTGCGATATTTGCACTAGAAAACCGCCCATGCAATTGATATTCGGATCTAGACAGGCTTTCTTGTGCGACAATCTCCGAAACTCTTTTTATGTCGGCGATTATTTCTTCGGCTGGGATATTATTTCTCTTTCCTACCGTCAGCCCTGATCTCTCTAATGCAAAATTCCACGCTCCAAACCTGTTTTGAATAGTGGCGGGGCTAAATCGCCCATTTTTTTGGTAGTCTTCTTTTGTTATTGTCGCCTTCCCAAGAGCACGAGCGACCGACACAAGGTCATCAAGCAAAGTTTGGTCTTCGCAGTTTCTATTGTCCGGTTGTAGTTCAAATTTCATTGGTTTGGCTTCAACTTGGCTTTCGCCAATTTATGAGCCTCTTGCCTTGCTTTCTTGGCGCATAGAATTGACAACATTTCGCTGAATTGTCCTTGGCTGTATTTCATTGCCTTGAAGTCAAGCACCGGATAGTCCAACTTGCTGGCGACATTATCCTGCAAATATTGCAGATTGTGGGGATTGGAGTATGCCGTTGAATTGATCGTATCGTGCTCGTGTCCAACAAACTGGCACCGGCTTTCCTCTGGTACTCCGTTTTGTTTCAATCGGTCATTGGAGGTCGACCGGAAAGAGTGGAAAACCTTCTGCTTGTCCTGAATGCCAATCTTGTCCAGATACTTCCCCCATCGCTCGCTCGGTGTTGCTCCATAGGAGCCAAAGGTGTCCGGGGTAAGGTAGGGAAAAAGTTTCTTCCCGTGTGCCTTGGTGTCGTTTACATAGTCCAAGAAGCCACATTCAAGGAGGGTCGGGTGGATTGGGATCAGGCGAGTAGCCGCCAAAGTCTTGAGGGACTTATCTCCCTCGCTGTTGATTGAAATCGCCCAAATGCTGTCATGCTCTTGAATGTCGGCAATGTCCAGTTGCGCCAGTTCCGAAATTCGCCCACCTGTGAAAAGTCCCAACATAGGGAGCCAAAAATCGGCAGGTCGTTCAGCTTGGCTCAAAAGTTGGGGCTGAAAAATCAACTTGAGTTCGTCGTCCGTGAACGGCTTGTACCCTTTGGTGACTGCCGCCTTTTTGGCATCAGCTTTTGAAAAAATTTTGTGCCCACGGCTTGGCAATTCCTGCCCATCAGGAAGCACCCCAATGGTTTTGGCGAGTTCAAAAAGCCCATTGAGTGCAGGCAGGTATTTTCGGGAGATGGTTCGCTCTCCTATGCCGTTGCTCAGGAGGTCGTCAATGAAGTCGGCGACATCAGTGCGGGTAATGCTGTGGACAGGAATGTGCTTTTTCTTCTTGCGTGTTTCCAGCCACTCCACGAACTTCCGGTGATAGTTGCCGTACTCGTACAGGGCTTTGGGTGACAGCTTGTTCTTTTTGCGGGTGGCAAACCTCGGCACCATTTCCTGAATGGTGGCTCCCCCTTCTTCCTTCTGGCTTGCTGGTGGTGCTGGCTGTGGCTCTGGTGTTACCCGTTGGGGATTGGGGCCAGCAATCAGTTTTGCCAGTGCTTCCGGGGACAGGTTGAGAGTCTGGAGAATGTGAACGGCTCGGCTGGCATCGTCGTCGCTGTTGATGTTCCGAAGAACGAAGCCCCCCGGCATTTCAATGTCCAGCTTGCGGGTGTCAGGCTCGGTAGGTGGGGTGAACAGGTTGTTCACTTCCGACAGGGGAAGCCCGGCAAGTTCAGCCAGTTGCTCACGGTCTACACGGTGCAACAGGTTCAGCAGGAAGTCACCATCAGGGGCGTGTCCTGCAATGCTCTCTGCCGTGTTGAGGTAGTCCGTTGCCATTGTCCTTTGTTGCTCCTGGTTGCGAACCGCCATTATCCCAGATAGGCACAGGGCTTTGAAGCGGGCTTCCTGTGGGTTCTTGGTTCGCAAGGAGATCCGCTTCTCCTTGGTAGTGGCACCCAGCCGGAAGGTTAGACGGAAGTAAAAAACACCGTGGCGAGACTTGGCGAGGTGTGAAGGTAGCTTCAAGGCTGGTGATCCCCAAAAAATGGGACACCGTCTTGGGACACCTGTAGCGAGACACAAAAGAAAAAACCCGTTGAAAATCAACGGGTTTTTAAATATTGGCGGAGTGGACGGGACTCGAACCCGCGACCCCCGGCGTGACAGGCCGGTATTCTAACCAACTGAACTACCACTCCTGGTAGCATGCGGGGCTTGCGCCCTGCTGCCTATGCCGACCACGAATGGAAGGCAGTTTGGCGACCCTACGGGGATTCGAACCCCGGTACTCACCGTGAAAGGGTGATGTCCTAGGCCTCTAGACGATAGGGTCAAAGCCTGTGGCATCGCCATGTGCGACACCGAATAAAAAGCCTTGCGTGGTGCGCAAGGCTTTGTACATGTTGGCGGAGTGGACGGGACTCGAACCCGCGACCCCCGGCGTGACAGGCCGGTATTCTAACCAACTGAACTACCACTCCTGGTAGCATGCGGGGCTTGCGCCCTGCTGCCGATGCCGACCACGAATGGAAGGCAGTTTGGCGACCCTACGGGGATTCGAACCCCGGTACTCACCGTGAAAGGGTGATGTCCTAGGCCTCTAGACGATAGGGTCAAACCTAGAATTTGGTGGAGGTAAGCGGGATCGAACCGCTGACCTCTTGCATGCCATGCAAGCGCTCTCCCAGCTGAGCTATACCCCCAAATTGTCTTCACCTGGCTTTCTGCTTTTGACTTTCGTCATTTGCTTCGTGCCCTGCGAAGACTTGAATTATAGGGAGGTTTTCAGCGTTTTTGCAATTGCTCCAAAATTTTTTCGCGATGTTGCAGAGACAGCACTGCATCCAGCGATGGCGTGTGGGGAGTCCCCATCACCAGGATCCGCACCGGCATGGCAAGCTGGGGCATTTTGAGGCTCTGTGCCTTGAGCACCTGCTTGATGGCAGCAGAGATCGATTCGCGGGTCCACTCGCAGGCGGCCAGGGCATCGTGCAGGGCTGCGAGCGCGGGCTGGATGGCTGGAGTGAGGTACTGCGCCACATCCTCGGGCTGGGGAGCTGCCGGCTGGTGATAGCGGGCGATCCAGTCGGCCAGGATCACCAGGGTGTCGCAGCGGTCCTTGAAGAGGCCACACATGGCGGGCAGACGCCCATCGTCGAGGTCGGCTTCCACGATGCCGCGTGCCAGGAGAAAGGGACGCACGAGCCGTGCAAGGTCCTCGTCGGAGGTGGCCTTGAGGTGCTGCGCATTGACCCAGCGCAGCTTGGCTTCGTCGAACTGCGCAGCGCTGCGACCGAGGTGGTCGAGGTCGAACCATTCGAGGAACTGTTCGCGGCTGAAGATTTCGTCGTCCCCATGGCTCCAGCCCAGGCGGGCCAGGTAGTTGATCATGGCATCGGGCAGATAGCCTTCGTCACGGTACTGTGTGACGGCCTTGGCGCCGTGGCGCTTGCTCATCTTCTCGCCCTGCTCGTTGAGCACGGTGGGAAGGTGGGCATACACCGGGGGTTCCTTGCCGAGGGCTCGGAAGATGTTGATCTGGCGCGGGGTGTTGTTGACATGGTCATCGCCACGGATGACGTGGGTGATGTGCATGTCCATGTCGTCGACCACCACGCAGAAGTTGTAGGTGGGGGTGCCATCGGGACGTGCGATGACGAGGTCGTCGAGCTCTTCGTTGTGGATTTCCACATGGCCCTTGACCTTGTCGTCCCACGACACGGTGCCGGTGAGCGGATTGCGGAAGCGGAGCACGGGCTGAACGCCCTCTGGAACGGGAGGCAGGACCTTGCCGGGTTCAGGGCGCCAGGTGCCGTCGTAGCGCGGCTTTTGCTTGGCTGCCATCTGGCGCTCGCGCAGGGCATCGAGCTCTTCCATGCGCATGTAGCAGGGATAGACGTAGCCGGCTTCCTGCAGCTGTGCCAGGACTTCCTTGTAGCGGTCCAGACGCTGGGTCTGGTAGAAGGGACCTTCGTCCGGCGTGAGGCCCAGCCACTGCATGCTTTCGAGAATGACGTCGACGGAAGCCTGGGTGGACCGTTCCAGATCGGTGTCCTCGATGCGCAGGACAAAGTCGCCATGCTGGGAACGTGCAAAGGCCCAGGGATAGAGGGCGGAACGGATGTTGCCCAGATGGATGAAGCCGGTGGGCGAGGGAGCGAAACGGGTACGTACTCTTTGGTTCATGGGAAGTCCAGAAATTCAGGCCAGTGCCAGTGTGGAGAGGCCCCGGGCAAGGTCGGCCTTGAGGTCGTCGACATGTTCGAGCCCCACCGCCACGCGGATGAGTCCCTGCACGACGCCGGCAGACTGGCGCTGCTCTTCGGTCAGCCGGCCGTGCGAGGTGCTGGCCGGATGGGTGATGGTGGTCTTGGTATCGCCCAGATTGGCGGTGATGCTGCACAGCTGGGTCTGGTCGATGACATGAAAGGCGTTGCGTCGCCCTTCTTCGGGGGAAGACGACTTGACGGTGAAGGACAGCACGCTGCCGCCGAGGCCGTTCTGCTGCTGCATGGCGAGCGCATGTTGCGCGTGGGACGGCAGACCAGGATAGAAGACATGCTCGACCTGCGGCTGCTGTTCGAGCCAGCGTGCCAGCTCCAGGGCACTGGCGCATTCGGCGCGCACGCGCAGCGAAAGGGTTTCCAGCCCCTTGAGGACGACCCAGGCATTGAACGGGGACAGCACCATGCCGGCCGAACGGATGAGCGGCGCGAAATGGGTATCGATGAGCGCATGGCTGGCACACAGGGCGCCTGCCATGACCCGCCCCTGTCCGTCGAGCGACTTGGTGCCGGAATGCACCACCACGTCGGCACCCAGGGAGAGCGGCTGCTGCAGCACAGGAGTTGCAAAGCAGTTGTCCACGGCCAGCAGCGCACCTGCCGCGTGGGCCACATCGGCAAGGGCACGGATGTCGCACAGATCGGTGAGCGGATTGGTGGGAGTTTCGGCAAACAGCAACCGGGTGTGGGGGCGCACGGCAGCACGCCATGCCTCCACGTCGGTCTGGGGAACGAAGGTGGTTTCCACCCCGAAGCGTCCCATTTCGGCACCCATGAGCTTGATGGTGGAACCGAACATGGACTGGGAACAGATGACATGGTCACCGGCCTTGAGCAGGCCAAGGGCGAGCAGCAGCACGGCGGCCATGCCGCTCGACGTGGCAATGGCTGCCTCGGCCCCTTCAAGCGCGGCGAGGCGCTGCTCGAAGCTGGTCACGGTCGGATTGCCGGTCCGGGTATAGGTGTAGCCATCGCCCGGATGGGCGAAGTTGTGCGCCGCCGTTTCGGCATCGGGCTGCACGAAGCTGCTGGTGAGGTAGAGCGCCTCGCTGTGTTCGCCGTACTGGCTGCGCGGGACGGCCTGCCGTACCGCCAGGGTCTCGGTGTGCCAGCCGTGTGGGTTGGAGGGGGAAGTGGGTTCGTCCGAAAGGGCGTGGATGTCGGACGCGTCGGCTGCGCTTGTGGAGGAAGTCATGATCGGATCGAAGGTATCACACCTGTGCCTCGGCATTCGGGAGGGCGAGGCGGGAGGTGTTTTCGCTGTCCTCGGACGATTTGGGACGCTCGTCCTGCATGCGGGTGATGTCGGTGTCGCTGATGTCGCCCGTGACATACACGCCGTCGAAGCAGGAAGCATCCATGTTGCGGATGGCCGGGTTCAGGTCGTGAATGGCAGTCTTGAGCGCGCCCAGGTCCTGATAGATCAGGGCATCGCAGCCGATGATTTCGCGCACTTCCTCGACCGTGCGGTTGTAGGCGACCAGCTCCTGCTGGGTAGGCATGTCGATGCCGTACACATTGGGGTAGCGCACCGGCGGCGCAGCACTGGCCAGGTAGACCTTGCGGGCGCCTGCATCGCGGGCCATCTGGACGATTTCACGCGACGTGGTGCCACGCACGATGGAGTCGTCCACGAGCAGCACGTTGCGGTCCTTGAACTCGCTGCCGACGACGTTGAGCTTCTGGCGCACGGACTTCTTGCGCACGGACTGCCCGGGCATGATGAAGGTGCGGCCGACATAGCGGTTCTTGACGAAGCCCTCGCGGTAGGGAATGCCGAGCACGTGCGCAAGCTGCATGGCGCTGGGACGGCTGGATTCGGGAATGGGAATGACGGCATCGATCTCGGAAGGAGGCACCATGGAGATGACCCGCTTGGCCAGGGCCTCGCCCATCTTGAGACGTGCGCGGTAGACAGACACGCCATCGAGCTCGGAATCGGGCCGTGCCAGGTAGACGAACTCGAACAGACAGGGATTGAGCACGGCATGCTCGGCACACTGCTGCATCTCGATGTCGCCCTGGAGATTGATGATGGCGGCCTCGCCCGGCTCGACATAGCGGTAAAAGGGCACGCCCAGACCCTCAAGGGCCACCGACTCGCTGGCAGCCATGGCCGTGCCGTCGGAGGACTTGCCCAGGCACAGCGGGCGGATGCCATAGGGGTCGCGGAAGGCGACAAGACCGAAGCCGGCGATCATGGCGATCACGGCGTAGGAGCCCTTGAGGCGACGATGCACGGCACGGATGGCCTGGAAGACGATGGCGTTGGTGAGCGGGCGGCTGCCGCTGGCCATCTGGATCTCGTGCGCGAACACGTTGAGCAGCACCTCGGAATCGCTCTCGGTGTTGGTATGGCGGTGATCGAGCGTGAAGAGCTCGGTGCGCAGCGCATGGGCATTGGTGAGGTTGCCGTTGTGGGCCATCACGATGCCGAAGGGGGCATTGACGTAGAAGGGCTGCGCCTCTTCCTCGCTGAAGGCGTTGCCGGCCGTGGGATAACGAACCTGGCCCAGTCCACAGTTCCCCGGCAGGGCCCGCATGTTGCGCGTGCGAAACACGTCACGCACCATGCCCTTGGCCTTGTACATGAAGAACTTGCGATCCATCTGGGTCGCAATGCCGGCGGCATCCTGCCCCCGGTGCTGCAGGAGCAGCAGCGCGTCATAAATCAACTGGTTTACCGCCGACGGGTGCACCATGCCCACGATTCCGCACATATCACATTTCCTTCACAACCGGATCGGTCGCTGGTTGATGATGTGGAATACCCGTGCGCCGCACCATGCGCCGAACGGATGTCCCGGAGCTTCACGCGTCGTGCGCGCTGGCCGGATACCCTTCCACATCAGATCGAAAAAATCATGTCTTCCTTGTTGTCCCGCCGCAGGCCATGCCACTCCGTCAGGCACCCCGCTCGTAGGGCCGTGGCCGACTGCCGCCCACTGCCGGTGGCACCCATCCCTCGAAGGACACGGGCAGCCAGGGTGCCACCTGATGGAGGGAACCGGTGAGCCACACAGAGGCCAGGGACCGCTGCCACCACATGCTGGTATGGAGGGGAGTGAGCAGCACCGCAATTGTCACGATCCACAACAGGACCACTCCACGGATCAGCCCAAAGCCCCCACCCAGGACCTTGTCAATTGCGCCCATTCCCACGCTTTTCAACAGAGACCCCAGGAAGCTCGACAAGAAGGCCATGCCGAGCATGACGATCATGAACACAAGCGCAAAGGCGAGCAGCCAGCCGGCTTCCGGGCTCCAGTGGCTGAGCCAGACTTCGGGAAGCCACATGCGCACCATTTCGGCGCTCCAGTTCGCGGCCAGAAAGGCCAGCACCCATCCCGCCAGGGACATGACTTCGTGCACCAGTCCACGCCACAAACCGAGCATGGCGGAGCATACGACCACCACCAGGCAGATGGCATCCCATGTGCCCAGATGTTGCCAGAATGCGTATGCGCCAGACATAGAGGAAAGAACCTGAGAGCGAAGGAAACGAGGAACGGAAGGGAAAAGACAGCCAGGAAATGCCGAGCCACACGGGGGCGCGGGGCCAGACGCTCAGTAGCTGTACATGGATACCGGCAGCCCCAGGGCGCGAACCTTGGCAGCCACATGCTCCATCTGCTGCCGCGAGCCGAAGGGGCCCATGCGCACGCGGGTCACATCCTTGCCATTGACCTTGACGACCTGGGTGTAGTTGGACAGACCGGCGGCACTGAGCCGGTTGCGCACGCTGGCGATGCGGCCGGGCTCGACATAGGCGCCTACCTGGACCACGAATCGGCCTTTCTCTGGAAACTTGCTGTAGGCGGCCTTCTCGGATGCATGGGCCTGGGCGGCCTCGGATGCGGCCCTGGCCTTCTGGGCCTGGAGCTGCTGCTGGCGGGTCCTGCGCTCGGCATCGGCACGGGCCTTGGCTGCCTTGGCGGCTTTTTCCTGCTTCTGGCGTTCCAGCAGCTGGCGGTGCTGCTGGGCCTGTTCACGTGCCTGCCGTTCGAGCCGCGCCTTGCGCTCCGCATCGGCCTGAAGTCTGGAGGCAGTGACTTCGTCATCGGCTCGGACCACGGGAGCCTGCGCCTGCCGGGTGGGCGGCGCATGAAGCCCTGCTGCAGGCAGGGCAGCCAGGCCATGATGCGGGGCTGCCGCATGCGGAGCTCTGGAGGCTGCGGCCACGGGCGGGAGGGCTGCAGCCGAAGCGGCGGGTTCGGACGCGGCATCGGGTTCGGAGGCAGCCGACGCTGCCGAAGCGGCAGGACTTGCCTCTACCACCTGCTCGTTGGCGGCGAGACTGCGGCTCGTCTCGACCATGCCACTGGCGGCGGGTACGGGCGCTGCCGGGGTGTCCGTCTTGCCACCGAGCGAAATGGGAATGCCGGGACTGACGGTGCGTGGGGAAGAGTCGAGCACGAGCGGCAGCACGATGACGGCAGCAACCACCAGAATGGCAGAACCGATCAGGCGATGGCGTGCCCGGCGACGCAGGTCATCCGCAGACTGCACGGGCACTTCCACCCGGGAGGCCTCTTCCGCCTTGCCGGAAGAGGCGGATTCGGATGCCGCAGAAGATCGGTTCTTGAAAAAAGCCATGCGTCTCACAGATGCTACGGGCCGATATCTTCCTGATCTGGACGGCTCCCCTGTGCATGTGCAGGAGGCCGATCAGGCCAGAAGGATGGTCACGCTCAGGCCCCTGCGGGGCTGGAGAGATGCGGTGCATTGAGCCTCGGAAGCGGCTCCTGGAGCACTTCGCCCACGGTGACGAACGACCCGAAAACCACGATTCTATCAGTCTCCCCTGCTGCCGCAAGCGCTGCATGGAGGGCCTCCCGGGCACCGGTAAACATGTGTGCCTCGGCGGGCAGGACACGCGATTCGCTCCCCTGCTTCTGCTCCGTCTCCCACATGTCCATGAGGGCCTGTGCAGTGGCCGCGCGGGGGGTGGGAAGGTCGGTGAAATACCACTTGTCCACGATCGGATACATGCGGTGGAGGATGTTCTCCACATCCTTGTCAGCCATGGCGCCGAACACGGCGTGGGTGACGGGCGCATAGGGCATGGTGTCGAGGTTGGCCACCAGGGCCGCCACGGCATGGGGGTTGTGGGCCACGTCGAGAATGAGGGTCGGCTGACCGGGAATCATCTGGAAGCGCCCCGGCAGCTCCACGAATGCAAGACCCAGGCGGATGGCCTGGGCGGTCACGGGCAGACGATCGCGCAGCGCCGTGAGTGCAGCCAGCACTCCGGCGGCATTCACCAGCTGATTGGCTCCCCGCAGGGCCGGATAGGCCAGACCGCTGTAGCGGCGCCCACGCCCGGCCCAGTTCCACTGCTGCTTGTCGCCTGCGGTGTTGAAGTCTCGCCCGACCAGCCACAGATCGGCCCCGATTTCCTGCGCGTGTGCGATGACCGATGCAGGAGGCACGGGATCGCTGACGATGGCGGGACGTCCGGGGCGCATGATGCCGGCCTTTTCGAACCCGATGGCTTCGCGGGTGGGGCCCAGGAATTCGACATGGTCGATGTCGATGCTGGTGAGCACGGCGCAATCCGTGTCGATGAGGTTGACGGCATCGAGCCGCCCGCCCAGCCCGACTTCCAGCACCACGGCATCCAGATGGGCCGACGCCAGGGCATCCAGGATGGCCAGCGTGGTGAATTCGAAATACGTGAGCGTGATGTCGCCCCGCGCTTCCTCCACTGCGGCGAAGTGCCGGCACAGGACGGCTTCATCGATGTCCTGGTTGTCGATGCGGCAGCGCTCGGTGAACTGCACGAGGTGCGGGGAGGTGAAGAGCCCGGTGTGGTACCCGGACTGCCGCAGGATGCATTCGAGCATGGCGCAGGTGGAACCCTTGCCGTTGGTGCCCGCCACAGTAAACACCGGGCAGTCAAAGCGCACGCCGGCACCGCCGTGCATGCGGGCCGCCACGGCCCGAAGGCGGTCGAGGCCCATGTCGATGGTCTTGGGATGGAGTTTTTCGCAATGGTCCAGCCACTGCGCGAGGGTGGAATAGGTCTGCATGGCGCGCTATTGTCCCAGACTTGGCCCACGGCGGGCGACAGAGGAGTCCGACACCCTCTGCCCTGCATGCCTGGGGACATGTCACGATGCACGTGAGGCACGGATAATGAAGGCCTATGAATCCCGATCAGCCTCCCATCACCCTGTATGGCATTGCGAACTGCGACACGGTACGCAAGGCGCGTGCGTGGCTCTCGCAGCGAAATGTGCCCTGCCTCTTCCATGATCTC
The DNA here is from genome assembly GCF_049977365.1 of Brachymonas moutaii (nom. illeg.). Lineage (NCBI taxonomy): Bacteria > Pseudomonadati > Pseudomonadota > Betaproteobacteria > Burkholderiales > Comamonadaceae > Allobrachymonas > Brachymonas moutaii (nom. illeg.). Next base: position 148,578 of record NZ_JBNGEN010000002.1, read on the forward strand.
CGAAAGCAGGGCGTCTCCTTGGATACCCTGCTCCACTGGTGTGCGGCGCTGGGCTGGGAAGCCCTGCTCAACCGCCGCGGAACCACCTGGCGCGCCCTGGAGGCCAGCGAACGCGACACCGTGCACGATGCTGCATCGGCTGCCGCCCTGATGCTTCGCCACCCGACCCTCATCAAGCGCCCCGTGGTGGACTGGCAGGGCACGCTCACGGTGGGGTTCACCCCCGAGCTGTTCCAGGGCGCCCATGCATCCCTTCGGGATCGGGCCTGACATGCTCTCCGGCCTGCCGCATCGGATACCGGAGAAGGACAGGGCCTGGCCTGCGGCTTGCGCGATGTCTCCCTCCTCCCCTGTGAAGGAGGCCAGGACATGCGCGAATTTCTGAGCACCCTGCTGGCCCTGCACTGGCACAGCCTGCTGGGGTGGGTGTGGCTGGCCACGGGCATCTATCTGGCCGGACGCATTGTCTGGCAGCGGCGCTCTCCGGCGGCCACGCTGGCCTGGATCATGGCGCTGTGCCTGATTCCCCCGGTGGGACTCGTGCTCTACCACTTCGTCGGTCCCCAGCGGGTCAAGCGCCAGAAGCTGCGCCGCATGAAGAGCCAGGCCCTGCTGGCAGCCAGCAACGACCTGGAAGCGCTGTACGCGCGCGACGCCAGCCCCCCTGCCTGGGCCATGCAGCACAGTGCCCTGATCGAGCACTGCTGCGGCATTCCGCTGTCGAGCTGCGAGCGTGTCGATCTGCTGGACGGGGGCGCGGCCACGCTCGACGCCATCGTGGAGGCGGTGTCCCGGTCCGAAAGCCACATCCACCTGGAGTACTACATCTTCGAGCCCGATCATGCGGGACTGAAGCTGGCCTCGGCGCTGTGCCACAAAGCCCGGCAGGGAGTGAACGTGCGGCTGCTGGTCGATGGCGTCGGCTCAGCCAATCTGCTGCTGCGCCAGGGCCTGGCCCTGCGGCGCATGCTGGCCGATGCCGGAGTCGAGTTCGGGGTATTCCACCCGACTCGCCTCTATGGCCTGCTGCCTCTGGTCAATCTGCGCACCCACCGCAAGCTCGTGATCTGTGATGGGCGCGTCGGCTTCACCGGCGGCATCAATGTCACGGACGAAGAGGACGACCGCCTCTTTCCCAATTCGGCCTACCGGGATACCCATGTGCGGCTGGAAGGTGCCGCCGTGCGCTGGCTGCAGTACACGTTCCTGCAGGACTGGATCTATGCCACCGGCCGGCATGAATTCGCGCCCCACATCGTGCCCCTGCACGCCCCGGGGCCCCACGCCGTGCATGTGGCAACCTCAGGGCCGGACAGCGAGGGCCAGGCCATTCACCACAGCATGGTGCATGCCATCAGCATCGCGCAGCACCGCATCCTGCTGACCACCCCCTACTTTGTGCCGACCGAACCGGCCTGGTTCGCGCTCATCAACGCTGCCCGGCGGGGGGTCGAGGTCCGCATCATGGTGCCGCGCCACAGCGACTCGCACCTCGTCACTGCGGCCGCCCGCTCGTACTACCCTTCGCTGCTGGAGGCAGGCGTGCACATCTTCGAATACCAGGGCCGGATGCTGCACGCCAAGACGCTCGTGGTGGATCGGGGGTATGCCATGGTCGGATCGGCCAATTTCGACAATCGCAGCCTGCTGCTGAACTTCGAGATCGCCCTGGCGCTCTACAGCGAATCGCTCAACGGGCAGCTGGCCCGGATGTTCACACGCGATCTGGCACGCTGCCGCCCGATCAGCGGCGAGGAAGCTGCCGAGCCCTGGTTCCGACAGCTTCCCGTGGCCGTGGCCCGCCTGCTCTCGCCGCTGCTGTGACACGGCGCGTGCGGTGCGATACGGGCTGCAAGCTCGTAGAATCGAATGTTCAAGGGCGCGCGGCCCGGCCGTGCGTGTATTGCCTCTCCGTCCTGCCGCCTCTCGGGCGGCATGTCTTCTTTTTTACTGTCTCATGAGCCCCATCGCCAACGTCACCCTCCAACCGCAGGCCAATGTGTATTTCGACGGCAAGTGCATTTCCCACAGCTTCACGCTGCCCGACGGCTCCCAGCAGAGCGCAGGCGTGATCCTGCCCGCCTCGCTGACCTTCAACACCGGCGCCTCCGAAGTCATGGAATGCGTGGCAGGCTCCTGCGAATACCGCCTGGCAGGCACCGACGAGTGGAAGACGAGCCGCGCCGGTGAATCGTTCAGCATTCCGGCCCACAGCAGCTTCGACATCCGGGTCACCGAGCCCTACCACTACGTCTGCCGCTACGCCTGATCGAAGCGCGTCCGGCATCCTGCCTCGGCCCCTTTCCTCTCCAGACGAATCACGCCATGTCCAACACCATCCTGCAATCCATTCCCGCCGGCCAGAAGGTCGGCATCGCCTTCTCGGGCGGCCTCGACACCTCTGCCGCCCTGCTGTGGATGCGCCAGAAGGGCGCCATCCCCTACGCCTACACCGCCAACCTCGGACAGCCCGACGAATCCGACTATGACGCCATCCCGCGCAAGGCCGAGCAATACGGCGCCGAGCAGGCCCGCCTGATCGACTGCCGCGCCCAGCTCGCCCACGAGGGCATTGCAGCCATCCAGTGCGGCGCCTTCCACATCAGCTCCGGTGGCATCCACTACTTCAACACCACCCCGCTTGGCCGGGCCGTGACCGGCACCATGCTGGTGGCGGCCATGAAGGAAGACAACGTCAACATCTGGGGAGATGGCTCCACCTTCAAGGGCAACGACATCGAGCGCTTCTACCGCTATGGCCTGCTCACCAACCCGCAGCTCAAGATCTACAAGCCTTGGCTCGACCAGCAGTTCATCGACGAGCTCGGCGGCCGCAAGGAAATGAGCGAGTTCCTGATCCAGAACGGCTTCGACTACAAGATGAGCACCGAGAAGGCCTACAGCACCGACAGCAACATGCTCGGTGCCACCCACGAGGCCAAGGATCTGGAACACCTCGACAGTGGCATCCGCATCGTCAACCCCATCATGGGCGTGGCCTTCTGGAAGCCCGAGGTCGAAGTCCGCCCCGAGGAAGTGCGCGTGCGCTTCGAGGAAGGGGTGCCCGTGGCACTCAACGGCCGCGAATTCTCCGACCTCGTCGAACTGTTCCTCGAAGCCAACCGCATCGGCGGTCGCCATGGACTGGGCATGAGCGACCAGATCGAGAACCGCATCATCGAAGCCAAGAGCCGCGGCATCTACGAAGCTCCCGGCATGGCCCTGCTCTGGACGGCCTACGAACGCCTGGTCACCGGCATCCACAACGAGGACACCATCGAACAGTACCGCATCAACGGCCTGCGCCTTGGCCGCCTGCTCTACCAGGGCCGCTGGTTCGATCCCCAGGCCCTGATGCTGCGCGAAACCGCCCAGCGCTGGGTGGCCCGCGCCATCACCGGAGAAGTCACGCTGGAACTGCGCCGTGGCAACGACTACTCCCTCCTCAATACCGAGAGCCCCAACCTGACCTATGCGCCCGAGCGCCTGAGCATGGAAAAGGTGGAAAACGCGCCGTTCAGCCCTGCCGACCGCATCGGCCAGCTCACGATGCGCAACCTCGACATCGTGGACACGCGCGGCAAGATCGGCGTGTACGCCAAGGCCGGCCTGCTGCAGCTTGGAGAAGGCGCCGCCATGCTCAAGCTCGAAGCCGACAAGAAGCACGACGCCTGAGCATCCGGCACGCTGGGTGCGCCCTGAGGCGCACCCTCTCCCGGTGCCGACAGCCCCCTGCCAAGCCGCCCATACCCTGGGCGGTTTTTTTTACGTTACGCGCCCGGAAGCATTGACTGCAGGGGAATACCCCTACCTTTTGTCCTCAAATCAACGAACGGTCGTTTCTTTTTGTATGATGCCGCGCTCGACCCGCCGGGCAGCATGGTGCATGCCCCGGCGAAGGATTCATGCCCACGCAGCCTCCAGCGAAGGAACAGCCCCATGCCCTTACGAGCGATCGTCGCCACATCGACCGGCGGTCTGGACGAACTCCAGATCCCGCACCGCATCCGCATCCTGCGTCTGCAGCTCCGCATTCAGGGCCGCCGGCTGCTCGACGGGCTGGAAGTCAAGGGCAGCGCCTTTCACGACTGGATGCTGCGCACCCCGGGCCAGGTGGCCGAAACCGCTCCTCCCAGTCAGATCGAGATCGCCAACTTCTTCCGCGACCTCATCCGCGAAGGCTACGAGGAAGTGCTGGTGCTCACCCTTTCCTCGCGCCTGAGCAGAACCTACGAACAGCTCGACCTGCTGCGCAACGCCTATGCCCACAAGCTGAAGATTCACCTCTTCGACACCGGCATGGCCGCCCACGCCGAAGCGCTCATGGCTCTCGAGGCCGACCGCCTGCTCGAACAGGGTGCCTCCATGGCAGACATCGTGGTCCACCTCACCGACCTGCGCGCCCGCACCATGACCTTCCTGACCGTGGGCAAGCTCGACTATCTGATGCGCACGGGTCGCGTCTCTGCCGCATCGGGCATGCTGGCCAATTTCATGCGCATCCGGCCGGTGCTGCACATCACCGAAGGCGAAATCCGCCCCTACGCCAAAATCCGCACCACCGACCGGGCGCTCGAAGGCATGCTCGACGGCGTGCACGAGTTTGCCCAGGGCAAGCCAGTGGACATCCATGTCATGCAGGGCGGTGTGGAAAGCACCAACGCAAGCCTGGGGCGCCTGCTGCTCGACCGGCACCAGATGTTCGGCCACCCCACGTATGCCGTCACCCCCGTGATCGCTGCGCACACGGGCCCCGATTGCGCAGGCGTGGTCGTGGTGCGTCGGGCCTGAAGACCAAAGGCAGCATCGCTTTCGGCCACGGAGCCCCGCCCCGCCCGGGTCAGACCACCACCGGTTCCGTTTCGAGCCGGATGCCGAAGCGCTCGTACACGCTGGTCTGGATGGCTCGTGCCAGAGTCATCACCTCGCCACCCGTGACGCGTTGTCCGGTTTCGCCCATGCGGTTGACCAGCACCAGCGCCTGCCGTGGGTACACCCCGGCATTGCCCATGCTCTTGCCACGCCAGCCGCAGGCGTCGATGAGCCAGCCGGCAGCCAGCTTCACGGTGCCATCGGGCATGGGATAGTGCACGATATTGGGTTCGCGGGCGATGATGTCGCGGCACAGCTCGGTGGACACCACCGGATTCTTGAAGAAGCTGCCTGCGTTGCCGGTCACGGCCGGATCTGGCAGCTTGGCCCGGCGGATGGCCACGACCATGTCGAACACCTGGCGCGCCGTGGGCTGCGTCACGCCGAGTTCCTCCATCTTGCGCTGGATGTCGAGGTAGCCCAGCTCCGGCTTCCATTGCTTGGGCAGTGCAAACCGCACCTGCGTGATGACGGCCTTGCCGGCAAGCCCATGGTCGCCCCTGCGGGCTGGTGCATGCTTGAACACCGAATCCCGATAGCCAAAGCCGCACTGTGCAGCATCGAGCGTAAAGGTGCGCCCAGTCTCGATGTCAACGGCGTCGAGAGCATGGAAGCGATCCTGCAGCTCGATGCCGTAGGCTCCGATGTTCTGTACGGGCGAAGATCCCACCACCCCGGGAATCAAGGCCAGATTCTCCAGTCCGGGATAGCCCTGATCCAGCGTCCACGCGACGAAGTCATGCCAGTTCTCGCCCGCCCCGGCCTGCACGATCCAGTGCCGATCGGTTTCCTCCACCAGGCTGCGTCCGGGAATTTCGAGCTTGAGCACCAGAGGGCGCACATCGCCGGTAAAGATGGTGTTGCTGCCGCCGCCCAGGGCCAGCCACCCCTGCTGCAGCAGCTCGGCGCTTTCATGCAGGGACTGCAGCTGGGCTGCACTGTGCACACGCAGCAGCTGCTGGGCGCGTGCGGCAATGCCAAAGGTGTTGCAGGAGTCGAGGGGGGCGTTTTCTTCGATGCGCAGGATAGTCATGGGGGATAATTGTCGCATCAAGGGGCCGTGGAATCGTTCCACGCGCCTCTTTCCACCCACTCTCCGGGGAAGCCCCTGCATTGCAGTCCATGTGCTGCCGCAGCCTCTGCACAGGCCGATGCACGGGCTGTTTCCTCCCCCTTCAGCAAGGAATACTCTGCCATGCCTTCTTTCGATACCGTCTGTGAAGCCAATCTCGTCGAGGTCCGCAACGCCGTGGAAAACAGCGCCAAGGAAATCGGCACCCGCTTCGACTTCAAGGGCACCAGTGCCGCCATCGAGATCAAGGAACAGGACATCACCCTCTACGGCGATGCCGACTTCCAGCTCCAGCAGGTGCTCGACATCCTGCGCAGCAAGCTCACCAAGCGGCAGGTGGATGTGCGCTTTCTCGACATCGGCGATGTGCAGAAGGTCGGCGGCGACAAGGTCAAGCAGGTGGTCAAGGTGCGCAACGGCATCGAATCCGACCTGGCCAAGAAGATCCAGCGCCTCATCAAGGACAGCAAGATGAAGCTCCAGGCCTCCATTCAGGGCGATACCGTGCGCGTCAGTGGCGCCAAGCGCGATGACCTGCAGGCTGCCATGGCTCTGATCCGCAAGGACATCAGCGACATGCCCCTGAGCTTCGACAATTTCCGCGACTGATTCCTCGCTCCCGCTCCACCGCTGCCTTTCTCCGTCTTTTTCTCTTGCCCATGCGCCCTTCCTTCCTGTCATTGCCTGGCCTGTGCTCGGCTCTCATGCTCTGTGTCTCGGGCATGGCCCATGCCGAATCCGTGGCTCTCGTGGGCATGATGGGGCAGCGTCCGCTGCTGGTGGTCAACGGTTCTTCGCCGCGCGCCATGTCCGTGGGCGAAACCTTCCAGGGCGTGCGGGTGGTGTCGGTCTCCGGCTCCGGGGCCACGCTGGCCAGTGCGGGCAAGCGCTACACGCTTCACGTCGGGGACGCGCCGGTCAACGTCGGACAGGTGGCCTCTGCAGGGGGGGCATCCGGCCCGGATGGGGGGCGCATCGTGCTGCCACGGGGATCGGGCGGGCATTTCTATGCCAGTGGCACCGTCAACGGCAAGTCTGCCCGGTTCGTGGTGGACACCGGGGCCACGCTCGTGGCCATGGGCGTGCCGGATGCCGAGCGCATGGGCATCGCCTACCGCAATGGACGCCCCAGCCGCAGCCTGACCGCCAATGGCGTGGTGGAAAGCTGGCGGGTGCAGCTCAATTCGGTGCGCATCAACAGCGTCGAGGTCTACAACGTGGATGCCGTGGTGCTCAAGACCTCCATGCCGGCCATGCTGCTCGGCAACAGCTTCCTGTCGCGCTTCCGCATTCTGCAAAACGGCGACCAGATGGTGCTCGAACGGCGCTATTGAGAGCCGAGCAGCATGGGGCGGCGCAAGCCCCCTGCTCTCACCGGGGGCTGCTGCCCTTGCTGCCGATGCGCGACTCCTGCCCGTCAAGCAGCCGGCGAATGTTGGCCCGGTGACGCCAGATGAGCAACCCGCTTACGCCCACGATCGCAAACAGCACGGGGCCCTGCACCGGCCACCAGCCATTGATGCCCAGCATGTACCACATGGGAGCCGACAGGGCTGCCACCAGCGCCGCGAACGAGGAGTAGCGCGACACGAACGCCACCAGGAGCCAGGTCAGCAGCACCAGCGTCCCCGCCAGGGGAGCCCAGGCAAGCACCACCCCGGCAGCGGTCGCCACCCCCTTGCCACCCTGAAAGCGGAAGAACACCGGATACAGATGCCCCAGAAAGGCCGCCAGCCCCACACAGGCCAGCGCACCCGCACCCAGCCCCCAGCCCGCCCCCCACTGCGACACCACGAACACCGGCAACCAGCCCTTGAGCGCATCGAACACCAGCGTCAGCAAGGCGGCCTTCTTGTTGCCGCTGCGCAGCACATTGGTCGCCCCCGGATTGCCGCTGCCGTAGCTGCGTGGATCGTTCAGCCCCATGAAACGGCTGACGATGACGGCAAAGCTCAGCGAGCCCAGCAGATAGGCCAGCACCACGGCCAGAAGAAAGGAAATGTGCATGCTTGTGTCGCAATGAAAAGGAAGGGGAGGGAGAAAACTGTCGGATGTGGCCGGCTCAGGCCTCATTCTGCCAGCGCACAGTCCACTGGCTGTGCCTGCAGCAGAGTCAGGCAGACCCGGGGATCGATGCCCACCAGATACCCGCGCCGCCCCCCGTTGATCAGAATGCGGGGCAGCTCCAGAATGGAGCGCTCGATATACACCGGCATGGAGCGCCGGGTGCCAAAGGGAGAGGTACCTCCCACTAGATATCCGCTGTGCCGCTGGGCAACCTCCACCTCGCATGGCTCGATGTGCTTCATGCCCAGCTGCCGCGCCAGTGCCTTGGTCGACACACTGCGGTTGCCATGCATGAGCACCACGAGCGGCTCCCGGTCCTGGTTCTGCATGATGAGCGTCTTGACCACTGCAAACGGGTCTGCTCCCAGCACCTCCGCACTGTGGCGTGCCCCGCCATGAGGAACCCAGTCGTAGGTGTATGCATCGAAGGCAACGCCCGCCGCACGCAGCACGTGGGTCGCAGGCGTCTCGCTGATGTGGTGCTTCTTGGCCATGCCGCATTATCCCCTGACGCACTGGTGCAGACGGGTCCCGCTCCTTTTCACGGCCCTGCCTCCCCGGCCGGAAAAAGGCGATCGACAAGATACAAAGAATTACCGAGAGGGCAGAAAACTCCGGATGCCTGCATCTCGGTTGCTTCCTAAAATGTAACCAATGCAGGCCGATACGCGCTGCAGCCATCCATTCACCAAGGAGATGCCTTCATGAACAAAACGCTTGCAACCCTCACCGCTGGTGCCCTCGCCACTTCCCTTCTGGCTGGCTGTGCCGCCGACGGCAACGGTGGATACACCATGACCGAGTCCGGCCGCGCCACCTCCATCGGCGCGGGTCTGGGTGCCCTGGCAGGCGCCGTGGTCGGCAACGCCCATTCGGGCAGCGACACGCTGCGCGGCGCAGCCATCGGTGCAGCCCTGGGTGCCGCTGGCGGGTATCTGTGGTCCAACCACATGCAACAGCAAAAGGCTGCCATGGAACAGGCCACTGCCGGCACGCCCGTGCAAGTCAGCCAGACCGCCGACAACCGTCTGAAAATCAACGTGCCGGCCGATGCAGGCTTCGCCACCAACTCGGCCGTGCTCAACAGCAACATGCGCCCCATCCTGGATCGTCTGGCCCAGACTCTGAACCAGAACCCGGTCACCTATGTGTCCGTCATCGGCCACACCGACAACACCGGCACCGACGCCATCAACAATCCGCTGTCGCTCAACCGTGCCAATGCCGCACGCGACTACCTCGTGGCCCATGGCGTCGCACCGAGCCGCATCACCACCACAGGCATGGGGTCGGCACAGCCTGTGGCCAGCAACGCCACCGCGGCAGGCCGCGCGGAAAACCGCCGTGTGGAAATCTATGTGGGCGAACCGGCCAAGCGCTAAGCCTGGACCCCGGTTCCCTTCTGCCCCATCCGGCAGCCCCTGCGGGCGTGCTGCCGGAATCAGCCACTCCGATGCGAGTGGCTTTTTGCTGTCTTTTTCCCGGAGAATGGCCCCATCGGGAGGCTGTGTCCGTGCGTATGCAAGGTACGCAGGCACCCCATGCCCCTCGCTCCCCGCCCTGACAAGCCATGCCCGATTCGCATCCCACACCCACTCCCACCTCCTACACCCCCCGCCGGCCTGCCCGCATCGAGCACGTGTCCATCCGGGACATGGATTACGCCTGTCGCGTCTGGGGCACTCCTGCAGCGGACATTCCCGTACTGGTGCTCTGCCACGGCTGGATGGACGTCGGTGCCTCCTTTCAGTTTCTGGTCGACGCGCTGCCCGATGGGGCCGGCCTCATCGTAGCCCCGGACTGGCGGGGCTTTGGAGCCAGCCAGCCCGCGCAGGCAGACCACTTCGTCCACGCCGACTACCTGCTCGACCTCGACTATCTGCTCGACCACTACAGCCCGGATCGTCCCGTGCATCTGCTGGGGCACAGCATGGGCGGCAACGTGGCACTGCTGTACGCGGCCGTGCGTCCGGCACGCATCCGGCGGCTTGTGACAGTGGAAAGCTTCGGCCTGCCCGACGCCCCGCCCGCAGAGGCCCCGCAGCGTCTGGTCGATTGGATGAATCAGGTGCGCGCGCTGCGGGAAGGCACCTCCCTGCTGCGCAGCTATGCCACGCTGGAGGCAGTGGCCGCGCGTCTGCAGCGCACCAATCCGCGCCTCGACGCGCCCCGTGCCCACTGGCTGGCCGGGCAGTGGGCTGCGCCATCGGGCGATGGCAGCTGGCGCCTGCGCGCGCACCAGGCGCATCTCATCCCCAATCCCCAGCTCTACCGCGCCGAGGAAGCCCAGGCCTGTCTCTCCCGCATCACGGCCCCCACCCTGTGCGTAGACGCCGAGGAGGACACCATGGCCCACTTCTGGGGCGACCGCTATCGCCGCACGGACTATCTGGCCCGCATGCGTCACATTTCCGATGTGGTGCACATCCAGGTACCGAACGCAGGCCACATGCTGCACCACGACCAGCCTGCCCGGCTGGCACAGCTGGTGCAGCAGTTCCTGCATGCCGCCGCATGACCCTGCCTGCGCACTTCCTTTTTCCCCTGGCCGTGGGCACCTGCCGTCCAGTGCCCTGCTTTTGGCAATAATGCTTGCCATGACGCATACCTTTCTCTGGCTGGACTACGAAACCTTCGGCACCCATCCGCGCACCGACCGGCCGGCGCAGTTCGCTGCCATCCGTACCGATGCCGACCTCCGCGAAATCGGAGAACCCATCAACATCCTGTGCCAGCCAGCCCCCGACTATCTCCCCGACCCGGGATCCTGTCTCATCACGGGCATCACCCCGCAGCAGTGCCTGACCCAGGGAGTGCCAGAGTGGGAGTTTGCTCAGCGCATTCATGACGCCCTGGCCGAACCGGGCACCATCGGCGTCGGCTACAACACCATCCGGTTCGACGATGAATTCACGCGCTTTCTCTTCTGGCGCAACCTGATCGACCCCTATGCACGCGAATGGCAGAACGGCTGTGGCCGCTGGGATCTGCTCGACGTGGTGCGCATGACCTACGCCCTGCGCCCCCAGGGCATCGAATGGCCCGTCAACGACCAGGGCACCACGAGCTTCCGGCTCGAACACCTCACCCGCGCCAACGGCCTGAGCCATGAAGCCGCGCACGATGCCCTCAGCGACGTGCGCGCCACCATCGCCCTGGCCCGGCTGCTGCGCGAGCATCAGCCGAGACTGTTCGACTTCGCGCTCGAACTGCGCCAGAAACAGCGCGTCGCCGCCGAGCTGGGCCTGCCCACCCGCCCCGATCAGGCGCGCCCCTTCCTGCATGTATCGGGCATGTTCCCTGCCAGCCAGGGCTGCCTGGCCATCATGTGGCCCCTGGCCAGCCATCCCACCAACAAGAACGAAATCCTCGCCTGGGACCTGCGGCATGACCCCGAAATCCTGACCCGTCTGTCCCCTTCCGACATCCGGGAACGCATGTTCACGCCGACCCAGGACCTCCCTGCCGGCATCGCGCGCCTGCCCATCAAGGGCATTCACCTCAACAAGTCTCCCATGGTCGTGCGCAACCTGCGCACCCTGAGCCCCGAGCAGGCTGCCCGCTGGCAGATCGACCTCGACGCCCACCTGCGCCACGCCGAGGCCGCCCGCAGCCTGCCGGACATGAGCAGCATCTGGGCCCGCGTTTACGAGCGCCCTGCCTCGTCGGGTCCCGTGGATGTCGATGCGGATCTCTATGGCGGCTTCATCGGTGCGGACGACCGGCGGCGCCTCGACCACCTGCGCACCCTGCGCCCCGAAGCACTCGCATCGGCCCGCACCGGGTTCGACGACGAGCGTCTCGACGAGCTGGTATGGCGCTACCGTGCCCGCAACTTCCCTCAGACACTCGACGAAGCCGATCAGGAACGCTGGCAGCAGCACTGCGCCGCCCGCCTGCTCGACGGAGAAGGCGAAGCACGCACCCTCGACATGCTCCTCTCCGAGCTCGACACCCTGCAGGAACACCACACCGATGCACGCAGCGCCTCCATCCTGGCCGCCGTGCACGACTATGCCGAGCACATTGTGCCCATGGAATGAGACCGCCGCCCCCTGCTCTCCGGACGGGGCAAAGGGACGGACTGTCTCCGGTCAGCGCGACGAGCGACGCTCGTTGAGGGCCAGCTCAAAGAACCGCAGCAGCTCGGCATCGAGCGCGTCCTTGATGCCCACGTAATCCGAAGGCCGCACCACCGGCGGCAGAGGCTGCCTGGCACGCGCACGCGCTGCCTCGCGGCGCCTGGCATCGGCCTCCTCGCTGTGCACGGCATAGTCGGCCAGCACGCGCACATGGCCGCTGCCGACCTCGGCCAGTCCGCCGGCAATGACAAGCTCCTGCAGGGACTCCCCCGGGGCACTGGCAAGGTATACCACTCCGGGCCTGAGCTGCAGCATGATCGGATCATGCCCGGGCAGTACGCCCAGACTGCCCGCCAGCCCGGGGAGCCGCACATAGTGCACGTCCCCCTCGTACAGCACTTCGTTGACCGTCGCCACCTGCAGATGCAGCTGATGCGGGAGCCGTGCACTGCCCCCTGGGACGAACCCGATTCGGTTCGTCGCAGTGACTGACGATGCGTCGTCCTGCGCGGCCGATCCGGCCACAGCTTGCGCAGGTTCGGACATGGAATGGGTTTCAGCGTTCATCGACGGCGGCCGCTCCTGCCACGATCTCGATCAGTTCGCGCGTGATGGCTTCCTGACGGGTCTTGTTGTAGTGCACCGTGAGTTCTGCCACGGTTCGATCGCAATTCTCGGTAGCGGCCTTCATGGCCGTCATGCGGGCCGACTGTTCGCAGGCCGCATTCTCGGCCACTGCCTGATAGATCATGACTTCCAGATAGCGCATCAGCAGCGCATCGACCACCGCCGCAGCATCCGGCTCGTAGCGATAGTCCACCGTGGCTGCATCGGGGTCTGGAATGACCCCGCAGTGCAGCTCCGGCGGCATGCCCCCCATCTCGCCATCGAACGGAAGAAAGCGGGCAATCACCGGCGCATAGCGCAGCGTGTTGACGAAGCGGTTGTTGGCCACATACAGCTCATCGAGCTGTCCCTCCACATACTGCATGATGGGAACCGACATGGTCCCCAGCAGGGACTCGGGATCGCCCAGATCCTTGCCCGTGGGCACATGGGCCACCACGTTCACGCCGGCCCGCCGCAGCGCAGCAAACCCCTGCGTTCCGATGACCGTGACCGATACCTCGCACCCTGCCTGCGTCCAGGCATCGATCCGGTGCATGCACTGCAGCAGCAGCCGGCTGTTGAGCGCACCGCACAGCCCCTTGTCCGTAGTCACCACGATCATGCCCACCCGCCGGACCGGCAGCCGCCGGATCATGAGTGGCGACGACAGCCTGGGACTGACCGCCAGCATGCGGGCCATCATCGTGCGAATGCCCCGCGCATAGGGCCGAATGCGCTCGGCCTGCTTCTTGCTCCGCGCCAGCTTGGCAAACGCGATCTGCTGCATCGCATTCGTGATCTTGCGCGTCTTGCCGACATTGGCGATCTTGGTACGGATATCTCGGATATTGCCCATGAGCCCCTTCGTTGTGCAGCGCGTGGGCACAGAAAAACTGCCCTTGCGGCAGATCCTGTCGATCCACCCTTCGGCCCTGTGCCGCCTGCGTGCGATCCATTATAGGAAGGAGCCTCCTGCGCCGTGCAGACGCACTGCAGACGCCCCTGGCTTCCACCTCCCCGTCTCCGAAGACAAAAAAACCACGGCTGCAGTGCAAGCCGTGGTCCGAATCATGCCAGCCCCCGCCGAAACGGGGGGGCTGGCCGAGGAGGGCAAAGATCAGATGCGTTCAAAGATCGCAGCAATCCCTTGTCCGCCGCCGATGCACATCGTCACCAGGGCGTAGCGGCCACCGATGCGTTCGAGCTCATACAGGGCCTTCACGGTCAGGATCGCGCCAGTGGCACCGATGGGGTGGCCCAGGGAAATGCCGGAACCGTTGGGATTCACACGAGCCGGATCGGCCTTGAGTTCACGGGCCACGGCCACAGCCTGTGCGGCAAAGGCTTCGTTGGCCTCGATCACGTCCATGTCCTGAATGGTCAGGCCGGCCTTCTTGAGGGCCATGAGGGAGGACGGCACGGGGCCGATACCCATGTACTGGGGTTCGACGCCTGCATGGGCATAGGACACCAGACGACCCAGCGGCTTGGCACCACGCGCCTTGGCGGCACCGGCTTCCATCAGCACCACGGCAGCAGCGGCGTCATTGATGCCGGATGCGTTGCCGGCAGTCACCGTGCCGTTTTCCTTCAGGAACACCGGCTTGAGCTTGGTCAGATCGTGCATGGTGAGGCCCGGACGGAAATGCTCGTCCTTGTCGAACACCACGTCACCCTTGCGGCCCTTCATGACCACCGGCATGATCTGGTCCTTGAAGCGGCCTTCGGCCCAGGCGCGCTCGGCGCGCTGGTGGCTTTCGAGTGCCAGTGCGTCCTGATCCTCACGGGTCACGCCCCACTTGGCAGCCACATTCTCGGCCGTCACACCCATGTGGATGCCCTGGAAGGGATCCTGCAGCGCGCCGATCATCATGTCGACGAGCTTGCTGTCACCCATGCGGATCCCCCAGCGGCTGTTCAGGCTGTCGTAGGGAGCACGGCTCATGTTTTCGGCACCGCCGCCGATGGCGACATCGCAGTCACCCAGCAGGATGGACTGGCTGGCGGACACAATGGCCTGCAGACCGGAACCGCACAGGCGATTCACATTGAAAGCAGGCGTCTCGACGGGGCAGCCCCCGTTGACGGTGGCCACACGCGACAGATACATGTCCTTGGGTTCGGTGTTGACCACATGGCCGAACACGACATGGCCCACGTCCTTGCCTTCCAGACCCGCACGCTGGATGGATTCACGCACCACCTGTGCAGCCAGTTCGGTGGGGGGCACATCCTTCAGGCCCCCACCGTAGGTGGCGATGGCCGTGCGCACGGCGCTGACAACAACAACTTCACGAGACATTTTTTTCTCCAGATAAGAAGGAAGGAACGAGAGACGCCAGCCCGACTGCCACCCCTGAGGGCCGTCTGGACATGCAGACATTCCCGCTGCTGTGCCCCCATGGCTCCAAAAGCCGTGAGCTACAACATTTCATCATAATCGATAACCAGCCGGTACAGGTTATCTATGAGGATATGCCCGCTCCTGCGGGAAATGCACAAGAAAAAACCCCGATTGCCAATGTCAGGCAACGGGGTTTGTTCTGGCGGAGACGGAGGGATTCGAACCCTCGATGGGGCTCTACACCCCATACTCCCTTAGCAGGGGAGCACCTTCGGCCTCTCGGTCACGTCTCCAGAAGACTCGCATTATAGCGGGTTTTTGGCGTTTCTCAGACGCCTACCGGTTCATCGAGATGGAAGGCCTTGTGCAGGGCGCGCACGGCCAGCTCCATGTACTTCTCGTCGAGGACCACGGAGGTCTTGATCTCGGAGGTGGAGATCATCTGGATGTTGATGCCTTCATCGGCCAGGGCCTTGAACATCTTGCTGGCGATGCCCACGTGGCTGCGCATGCCGATGCCCACGATGCTGACCTTGCAGATCTTGGTGTTGCCGATGACATCGGCGGCACCGGTGGCCGGCAGGACCTTGTTCTTGAGCAGGTCCATCGCACGCTCGTAATCGTTGCGGTTGACGGTGAAGCTGAAGTCGGTCTTGCCGTCGCGGCTGATGTTCTGGATGATGACATCGACTTCGATGTTGGCGTCGCCAATGGCGCCCAGAATGCTGTAGGCCACGCCGGGACGGTCCGGTACGCCCAGAACGGAAATCTTGGCTTCGTCGCGGTTGAAGGCAATGCCGGAAACGACTGCTTTTTCCATTTTCTCGTCTTCCTCAAAAGTGATCAGAGTGCCCGATTTGGCTTCTTCGTGAATGTCGATGTCCCAGGGGGTGAAGCTGCTCAGCACCCGCATGGGCACCTTGTACTTGCCTGCGAATTCGACGGAGCGGATCTGCAGCACCTTGGAGCCCATGGAGGCCATTTCGAGCATTTCCTCGAAGCTCACGGTCTGGAGGCGACGGGCCTCGGGGACGATGCGCGGGTCGGTGGTGTAGACGCCGTCCACATCGGTGTAGATCAGGCACTCGTCGGCCTTGAGGGCTGCGGCCACGGCCACGGCCGAGGTGTCACTGCCGCCCCGTCCGAGGGTGGTGATGTTGCCGAGGGGGTCGATACCCTGGAAGCCGGTGATGATGACAACCTTGCCCTTGGCCAGTTCGCCACGTACGCGAACGTCGTCGATGGAGTCGATGCGGGCCTTGGTGTAGGCGCTGTCCGTCTTGACGGGCACCTGCCAGCCGGTGAAGCTGATGGCATCGACGCCTTCCGCCTGCAGGGCAATGGCCAGCAGCCCCACGGACACCTGTTCGCCGGTGGAGGCGATCATGTCGAGCTCGCGCCGATAGTTGGTCGTGTGCTTGGCAGGGGCCAGCTCCTTGGCCAGACCGAGGAGACGGTTGGTTTCGCCGCTCATCGCGGACGGGACCACCACCATCTGGTGGCCTGCGCGCGCCCACTTGGCCACACGCTTGGCGACGTTGCGGATGCGCTCGGTGGAGCCCATCGAAGTACCGCCGTATTTGTGAACAATCAATGCCATGAGTATGAATCCTGTCGGCCAAAAATCGCGTCCATTGCATCGCGGGAACACCTCGGAATCCTCCGCGAGAGGACGCAACCGGTTATTGTAGCAAGCCCCCTGATGCATCTCTGTGCACCGACGCTGTGCGGGACCGGCCGCGAGGCCCATTCGCCACAGCGTGCACAGGAGCCGCAACGGGGTGGCCCCCTGCCCTCTTCAGCCCCGCGGATCGGCGATCCAGACCAGATAGGGCCCGGCATCCTCCACATAGCCCTGTCCGACCCGGATATGGATATGATGCCCACGGGTGGCACGGGCCGCGATCACATCGAGCAGTGCCCGCAACTGGGCCTCGCTGCCGATGGCGCCGTGCTGCTGTTTGAGCCAGTGCCGCAGCGCATTGGCCTGTCGGGGGCGCGCCAGCTTCCGGAGTCGGTCGATCTGCGGCGGCAGGCCCATCTGCTGCAGGTCCTGGCCTGCCAGAACCTGCAGCAGCCCGTCCGCCTCGGCTGCCAGCCGCGCACTGCGGGCCAGACTGCTCCTGAGCGCGGGAAATGCCGCATGAAAGGCTGGCAGCACCTCATGGCGCAGGCGGTTGCGGGTGAACCGCAGATCGGTATTGGAGGGATCGTCGATCCAGGACACATCGTGCAGGCGGAGCCACGTCCTGAGCTCCTGCCCGGGAAGTTTCAGCAGCGGCCGCCCCCAGCGCAGGCCATGGCGCTCGAAGTGCGGAGCCATGGCAGCCAGCCCCGCCACCCCGGCTCCCCGGCTCAGGGCGAGCAGAACCGATTCGGCCTGGTCATCCGCATGGTGGCCCAGAAGAATGACGTCGGAACCCACCTGGTGGGCCATGTCGGCCAGAGCCTCGTAGCGCGCTTCTCTGGCACGTGCCTCAAGACTGCAGCCGGAGGGCACTTCCACCGCCACGCGACGGACCTGCAGGGAAAATGCGATCTGCGGATGAACTCCCTGCACAACTCTCTGCACCTCGGTCGCCAGTGCCTGCACATGCTGTACAAAGGCATCGGCAGCCGGCTGCAGACCATGGTGCACATGCAGGGCAACGATTTCGAAGGGCGATGGCGCCGAAAGAGCAGGCAGGGCCTTCTGCTCCCGGATCAGCCGGCAGGCTGCCAGCAGCAGGGCCACGGAGTCGGCTCCCCCGCTGCAGGCCACGGCCAGGCGGCGGGGTCGATCACAGGATGACCACCATGCCGCCATGGCCCGATCGACGGACGAGGCAGGCCATTCCAGACAATGGTTCAGCGGCATGGCCATTCCAGCGCGCCCATCAACTGCCTGGAGCGCACAGACAGCTCAGGCATGACGAAGCGGTGTTTTGCATCCACGTACAGAGCCGATGCGCTGCCCGACCGGGGCGGGAGTTCAGGCCGCCTGGGTATCCTGGAAGCGGCCATAGCTCTGCAGACGTGCATAGCGGCGATCGAGCAGGGCCTGCACATCGAGGTCGCTGACCTGGCGCAGGGCTTCGCCAAGGGCACGCTTGAGCAGCGTGGCCATCTGCTTGTGGTCGGTATGGGCACCGCCCACGGGTTCGCTCACGATCTTGTCGACCAGGCCGAGCGCCTTGAGCCGATGGGCCGTGATGCCCAGAGCCTCTGCGGCGTCCTGCGCCCTGTCTGCCGTCTTCCAGAGAATGGAGGCACAGCCTTCGGGGCTGATGACCGAGTACACCGAATGCTGCAGCATCAGGACTTCGTCGGCCACGGCGATGGCAAGCGCCCCCCCCGAACCGCCTTCGCCAATGATGGTGCTGATGATGGGCACTTCGAGCTGGGCCATTTCGAAGATGTTGCGCCCGATGGCCTCGCTCTGGCCGCGTTCCTCGGCGTCGATGCCGGGATAGGCGCCGGGGGTGTCAACGAAAGTGAAGACAGGAATACGGAATTTTTCGGCCAGCTTCATGAGTCGCAGGGCCTTGCGGTATCCCTCCGGCTTGCTCATGCCGAAGTTGCGCAGCCCCCGCTCCTTGGTGTCGCGTCCCTTCTGGTGTCCGAGCACCATGCACGAAGCGCCGTTGAAGCGGGCCAGCCCTCCGACGATCGACTGGTCATCGGCAAAATGCCGGTCGCCATGCAGTTCGACAAAGTCGGTGAAGATTTCACGGACATAGTCGAGCGTATAGGGACGCTCGGGATGGCGCGCGATCTTGGTGATCTGCCACGGGGTGAGATGGCTGTAGATGTCCTTGGTGAGCTGCAGGCTTTTCTTGCCCAGCTGCTCGATCTCGGCAGAAATGTCGACGGCCGATTCGTTTTGCACGTAGCGCAGTTCCTCGATCTTGTTCTCGAGCTCCGCGATGGGCTGCTCGAAATCCAGAAAAGTCCGTTTGACCAAGAGATACTCCTTTGTGTGTCGGGATGGCACCGAGGTGTGCGCGACACCTCCTGCGGGTCCGTGAGGCGTCCGCTGCGCGAACAGGCTCACCGGACAGCGCCCAGACTGCCGCCTGGGCGCTATTGTAGAGACTTGCATGTCGGCCCGGGCAGCGGGGAAACCGTGCCCAAAGCAGCCCGGTGGCGCCCCGCATCCTGGGCCACAGAAGACTCAGTAGGCCACGGGCAGGGGCGTCATGGAACGCCAGACATACCAGGTGGCCACGCTGCAGTAGGGAGCCCAGGCATCGGCCACTTCGCGCATCTCGTTGCGGGTGACGGGCTCGCCCGAAAAATAATTGTGGCTGATGCCCTTCACAAGACCCGCATCGTCGAGCGGAAGCACGTTGGGCCGCATCAGGTGGAACATGAGAAACATCTCTGCGGTCCAGCGACCGATGCCCCGGACGCTGGTGAGCTCGGCAATGATGGCCTCGTCGCCCATGTCCTGCCACGCCGCACGGTGCAGGCGCTCTTCCGAGAAGTGCTGTGCCAGGTCCAGCAAATAGTCTGCCTTGCGGGCACTGAGGCCGGCCTGCCGCAGCTGGTCCACGGACAGGCGCTGCACGGCGGTGGCGGACACCTCCTCGACCAGCCCCACGAAACGGTTCCACACCGACTGGGCGGCCTTGAGGGAAATCTGCTGCCCGACGATGCTGCGTGCGAGCGTCACAAAGGCATCGCCTCGCGATTCGAGACATACGCTTCCATGCTGCGGAATGAGCCGCCGCATGACGCGATCGTGCTGCATCAGATGGGCACAGGCCTCGCGCCAGTGGGATGGCGCATGGGCCGGAAATTCCGGTACACAGGAATCTTCGGCTGCAGGCTCCTCGGCCGCAAGCGCCCCTGGGGCATCCACGGTCTGCACGGGTCGAGGTGCCAGCGAGGCAGACATGGCAGCGGCCACCGCCACGCGGCGTCCCCGCCGCAGCATCGGCACCGGGGCCAGTTCGGGATCGGAACAGACCGCACTCATTGCGCCATCTCCCAGGTGGTACCGGTGGGCGAATCCTTCAGGACAATGCCCTGCTGCAGGAGTTGATCGCGGATGCGGTCGGCCTCGGCCCAGTTGCGGGAGGCCTTGGCCTGCGCCCGTGCAGCAATGTGCGCCTCGATGGCCGATGCATCGAGCTGCGCCCCGGTCTGCAGAAAATGCTGTGGCTCGTCCTGCAGCAGGCCGATGCATCCTCCAAGCGCCTTGAGCAGCCCGGCGCGTTCGGGCGCATGGGTGCGGTTGACCTCCGAGGCCAGATCGAAGAGCACGGCCACGGCTTCGGGAGTGCCGAAATCATCATCCATCGCCGCCCTGAAACGGGCCGCGTGGGCATCGTTCCAGTCGATGGAGGCTGGCACCTGGGCCTCCACCTGCGTCAGGGCCGTGTAGAGCCGCTTGAGCGAGGCACGCGCATCGTCAAGGTGGGCGTTGCTGTAGTTGAGCGGGCTGCGATAGTGGGCACGCAGAATGAAGAAGCGCACGGTCTCGGCGTCATAGTCCCGGAGCACATCGCGAATGGTGAAGAAGTTGCCCAGACTCTTGGACATCTTTTCGTTGTCCACGCGCACGAACCCGTTGTGCATCCAGACGTTGACGAAGGGCTGTCCAGTCGCCCCCTCGCTCTGCGCGATCTCGTTCTCGTGATGGGGAAACTGCAGGTCTGCCCCTCCGCCATGGATGTCGAAATGGGCTCCGAGCAGCTTGCAGCTCATGGCCGAGCATTCGATATGCCAGCCCGGACGCCCATCGCCGTAGGCACTCGGCCATTTGGCATCGTCAGGCTCGGTCGCCTTGGCGGATTTCCAGAGCACGAAGTCGAGCGGATCTTCCTTGCCATCGGCCACCGCCACGCGCTCTCCGGCGCGCAGTTCGTCCAGCGTCTTGCCCGAGAGCTTGCCGTACCCCGGAAACTTGCGCACCGCATAGTTCACATCGCCGTTGTCGCCCTGATAGGCCAGACCGCGGTGCTGGAGCGTGCCGATCATGGAGAGCATCTCGGACACATACTCGGTGGCACGGGGCTCGTGCGTAGGCCGCTCGATGCCCAGGGCATCCGCATCCTCGTGAAGGGCATCGATCATGCGATCGGTCAGGTGGCGGATGGTTTCGCCGTTTTCCACGGCACGCCGGATGATCTTGTCGTCGATGTCCGTGATGTTGCGCACATAGGTGACGCGATAGCCACTGACCTTGAGCCAGCGCTGCACCACATCGAACGCCACCATGGCCCGCGCATGCCCCAGATGGCAGAGATCGTAGACCGTCATGCCACACACATACATGCGGACATGTCCCGGCTCGATGGGGGTGAACGGTTGAACGCTGCGTGTCAGCGTGTTGTAGATTTGCAAAGACATTGTTTCTATCTGTTTCCAGCCTGTTACACATGACTCTGCATGTGATTGGAAGCTTCTTTCCCCGCAGGGAAGGCATCGCGCCGCCCCGAATGCCAGACATGGGGCCAGCGCGGCAAAACCCGAAATGGTACCCCAACTGGCCGAAATGCCCCACCCCCACCACACGCACTGTCCTGGCCTGCCCCCTGGTGCATGGGCCCGTCATCGAAATGACGGGACTCCCATGCATGGCCTCTGACGGCCTGCTCCTGGCTGCCTGCACGCATGGGGGCTGGGAGCTGCAATAATGGCCCGACTCCCTCCCGATTGCAATCTCTTACTTTCCGTGTCGCGCATGTCAGGCCTTCTGCATTTTTCCCGTTTCACCTCCCGCCTTCCCAGTGCCCTGATTGCAGGCGTGCTGTTCGGAACGAGCCTGATGTCCCTGCCGGCCCATGCCCAGACGCCCGCCCCGAAACTGGTGGGCGATGCCTACCGAAACGTCGAGCGACTCATGGCCACGCACGCCTACGCCCAGGCCCTGACAGCGGCCGACAGCTATCTGGCGCAGCATGCCACCGACCCGCAGATGCGCCTGCTCAAGAGCCGCATCCTCACCGTCACGGGCAAGACAGCCGAGGCCAAGGCCCTGCTTCAGGGGCTGGTGCAGGATTACCCGGAAATTCCGGAGCCCTACAACAACCTGGCCGCCCTGTATGCCGCCGAAGGCGATCTGGGCATGGCACGCGAAGCGCTGGAAACGGCCGTGCGCCTGCACCCCCGCTACGCCATCGCCCTGGAAAATCTCGGCGACCTGTATCGCCGCATGGCACTCGATGCCTACGAACGCGCCCGCGCAGCCGGCATCTCCGCCCCCACGCTGGCGGCCAAGATCCGCGCAGTCGCTCCCTGACTGGCACGTCCCCGAGTCCGGTTTTCCGGTTTCCATGCCAGCTCTTCTGCGGCATGGCCCGTGGTTTCAGTGGCTTTTTGACGGAGCGCCAATCCACCCTACCCACGGGGGCTTCAGGCCGTGCTCTGTCGCCGGGTGGCGTTACCGTTCCACACAGGCCGGCGTCCGGAGGCTCACATAATGAGGCAATTAACTGTCTTGAGCCAGAAAGGAGCCTGCATGCATTCCCGTCGCCAACTTCTTCGCCACGGGGTTCTCCCGGCCGTGAGTGCCCTGGCCGCTGCGTTCATGTTCGGTGGGTCGGCCGAGGCTGCAACGCGGAATGTACCCACCCGCAGCCATGCCCCCAACCCGGAAGTGCGCTTCGCAACCAGCATGGGGGACTTCGTGGTCGAGCTCTATCCTGACAAGGCTCCCCGCACGGTGGAAAATTTCCTGCGCTACGTGCACGAGAAGCACTACGACGGCACCGTGTTCCATCGCGTGATCGACAATTTCATGGTGCAGGGAGGTGGCTACGACACCCGCCTCAACGAAAAGCCCACCCATCCCCCCATTGCCCATGAAGGCCGACAGGCCTACACCGGAGGACTGCGCAACACCACCGGCACCCTGGCCATGGCACGCACCAGCGACCCCAATTCAGCAGCTGCACAATTCTTCATCAACGTGAAGGACAACGCCTTTCTGGATCCCGTGCTCATTCCCCCCGGTGATCCGGTGCCCCGCTTCGAATACCAGGGACGTGTCTACACCAACGTGCCGCGCGCCAGCCTGATGCATGCTCCGCAGCTCTATGGCTATACGGTGTTTGGCCGTGTGATCGGTGGCATGAACGTCATCAACCGCATCAAGGCCGTTCCCACCGGCGCGGCGGGGCCCTTCCGCAGCGATGTGCCGCTCAAGCCCGTCGTGATCCATTCCGCAGTCCAGATAAAATGACCGGCGGATTCATTCTCATCCGGGCCCTCCGGATGTCTGGGCCCGGAGGCTGCGGTACTCTCCGTACACAACCACCCCTGCAGAGACATGCATGTCTCTTGCCTCTGGCATCTCCCTCATTTCCCTTTGCGCTGAAAACTCCATGACCACCACCCAAGTCGAACTCCAAACCAATCTCGGTTCCATCACTCTGGAACTCGATGCCGACAAAGCCCCTCTTTCTGTCGCCAACTTCGTCGAGTACGTAAAGAAAGGCCAGTACGACGGCACCGTGTTCCACCGTGTCATCCCGGGCTTCATGATTCAGGGCGGCGGATTCGCTCCCGGCATGCAGCAAAAGCCCACGGGAGCCGAAATCCAGAACGAAGCCAACAACGGCCTGAAAAACGACAAGTACACCATTGCCATGGCCCGCACCTCGGCTCCGCACTCGGCCACGGCGCAGTTCTTCATCAACGTGGCCAAGAACGATTTCCTGAACCACACCTCTCCCACCGCACAGGGCTGGGGCTATGCCGTGTTCGGCAAGGTCATCAAGGGAACCGACGTGGTGGACAAGATCGCTGGCGTGAGCACCGGTCGTCGCGGCTTCCATGATGATGTGCCCAAGGAAGACGTGGTGATCGAGAAGGCTGTGCTGCTGTAAACAGCCCTCCGCTCTCCCATCCAGCCATGCCGCTTGCCTGCGCGTCATGGCTTTTTTGTTGTGCATTCCGCCAGCGCATGTCGCCGCTGTCCCCATGCACAGGACTCCTCCCCGGATCGCTCCCATGGCTCCTCTCGACCTGATCTCCGCTCCTGCCACCTGGAATACAGTGGACTTCGTCTCCGACCTGCATCTGCAGCAGGAAGACGCCACGGCACTGGCCTTTCGCCGCTACCTGACAGAAAGCCCCGCCGATGCGATCTTTCTGCTCGGCGACATCTTCGAGATGTGGGTGGGAGACGACGTGCTCGGCACTCCCGACCACCGGTTCGAGACGGACATGGCCGCCTGCCTGCGCGCACGCACAGGGCGTTCTCCGGTGTACTTCATGCCCGGCAACCGCGATTTCCTGGTGGGTACGGCCTTCTGCGAGGCAGCGGGCGTCCAGATGCTGGCAGACCCCTGTGTGCTCGACACCTATCCCCAGTCCCCCCATCCGGCCACGCGCATTCTCCTGAGCCATGGCGATGCGCTGTGCATCGACGACCGGGAATACATGCAGTTCCGCACCCAGGTGCGCAGCCCCGCATGGCAAGCCGGCATTCTGGCCCGGCCACTGGCCGAACGCGTGGCTCTGGGCCGACAGCTCCGCGAGCAGAGCGCGTCCCGCAAGAATGCACTGGGAGTGGAAGGCTATGCCGATGTCGACCACCCACTGGCCCTGGAGTGGCTGGCACACCATGATTGCGCCACCCTGCTGCACGGGCACACGCACAAACCAGGCCAGCACCAGATGCAGGAAGGAGCTCGTCAGGGCTTGCGGCTGGTGCTCTCCGACTGGGATCTGACAGATACGGCACGGCCGCGTGGCGATATTCTGCGCTGTCACCTCTCGCCCACCCATGCTCCGACATGGGACCGTGTGGCGGCCCTGCATGCCTGAATCAGTTCTCGTCGACATGCTCTCTCTCCTGGCAGCACGCAGGAGACATCGAGCCCACCGGCGGCCTGTCAGGATATGAACGACATCATGAAAAAAGCCACCTGAAACAGGTGGCTTTTTGTGCTTGCGAAGCAGAAGCGCGGGGCTTCTGCCTGCTGCGCGAGTGCTTACTTGGAAGCAGCGTCGGAAGCAGCGGAAGCAGCGGTGTCAGCAGCGGAAGCAGCGTCAGAAGCGGCAGCAGCAGCAGCGGAAGCGCCGGTGTCAGCAGCGGAAGCAGCGGAAGCGGACATGTCAGCAGCGGAAGCAGCAGCGGAGGCAGCGGAAGCAGCGTTGGCAGCGTCATCCTTCTTGCCGCAAGCAACCAGAGCAGCAGCAGCGATCACGGAAGCCAGAACGAGAGACTTTTTCATTTTCAAAATTCCTAACAGGTGGAGAAAAACAATTTCCGGAAACTGTTTTTTGCATTGAGCCAAAAACAAGAAGGAAAGGACTCGAGCTCTTTCCTTCGCTGCCTATTGTAGGGACAAACCAGCAAAAGCTGACGAAAGCTGACAATGCCCCCGCCTTTTTCTCGGAAATTTACAGCGTAGTGTCAGGAAACTGTTGCCATTTGGGAACGCCCATCCTGTCTCAGGCGGCGTCCATGGGCTCCAGCCAGCCTTCCTCGATCCAGGCATGCAGCAGCTCGCGGGCTCCCTTGCTGGCCCGGCGTACCTGCACAGCCGGCAAGCTGCGGGCATCGGCCAGGACGCGCATGAGCTCGGCATCGACACCGGCGGCTCGGTAGCTCTCGCCATTGAGATAGACATGGCTCGCGTCATAGAGCATGCGGGACCTGCGGTGCAGCCGCACGGCACCCAGAATCTCCGGCAGCGTCTCGGGCGCATCGAACCAGACATTGGCCTTGGGCTCCGTGAGGTATTCGCCCAGGGCGCAGGCCAAGCTGCCCTCATCCTGCAGGGCAGCATGGACTGCCTGCTGCGCAAAGGCTGCGAGCGCGGCCGGAATGGCGGCTGGCGATTCGACGGCGGGCTGGGAGGCGTCGCGATAGAGTCTTTCACCGAGCGACTCGGCCGCCCCATCGGCCATGCGCAGAAGCATTTCACGGGCGAGATCGCCCTTCTGCGGCACCCGGAAGCCGATCGAGTAGGTCATGCAGTCGTTGCCCATGGCCACGCCGTCATGCGCCCATCCGGGCGGCAGGTACAGCAGGTCGCCCGGCTCCATGAGGTATTCCTCCTCGGGCTGGAAATCGGCCAGAATGCGCACCGGAAGCCCAGGCACAAGCGTGCGGTCCTTCTGCCGACCGATGCGCCAGCGCCGGGTGCCGTGGGCCTGCAGAAGAAAGACGTCATAGCTGTCGAAATGCGGCCCCACGCCTCCGCCATCGGTGGCATAGCTGATCATGACATCGTCGAGCCGCGCATCGGGAATGAAACGGAACTGCTCCATGAGCTCTCGCACCGCATCGTCATGCAGGTCGACTCCCTGCACCAGCAGCGTCCACTGGGATTGCTTGAAGGGAGGAATGCGCGATCGCGAAAAAGGCCCTCTTGCAAAGGTCCAGCCCTTGGCGGTGCCGGAGGTGATGAGCCGTGATTCCACCTCGTCGCGCGCAGCCAGCGCCACGAGGGCACTGCGGCTGAGCAGCGGGCCGAAGCCAGGAATGGCCTGCCGCACGACCAGGGGAGCACGCTGCCAGTGGCGGCGCATGAATTGCCGGGGACTCAGATACCCCAGCAGTGGCAACGGATAATCGATGTTCATGGGAGAATTGTGCAATGGAAAATGCACAGGAAAAGGCACTGGTGACAGACCAGACCGTGGTGGCTCTGACATGGGTCATGAAAGACATGCTGGGCGAGGTGCTCGACGAGCTGACCGAGCCGGTGGAGTTTCTGGTGGGGGGAGACGATCTGCTGGATGCGATCGACAAGGCCCTCATCGGCCGCCGGGTGGGCGAGTCGTTTTCGCTGCATCTGGAGCCCGAGCAGGCCTTTGGAGACTATGACGAGGACAAGGTGTTCCTGGAAGAGCGCCGCAATTTCCCCGCCGAAACCGAGGAAGGCATGGTGTTCGATGGCCATGCACTGCCTGCAGGCTGCAGCAGTGCGCTGCCTCCGGATGAGCTCTACATCGTGACGGATCTGTACCCCGAGCATGTGGTGCTCGACGGCAACCATCCACTGGCCGGCATTGGACTCGATCTGCGCCTGAAGGTGCACGGTGTCCGGGAGGCCACACCCGATGAGATCGGTTCCGGCACTGCAGGCACAGGCTTCTTCCGCATCGAGCCGGGCACGCATCTCCTGCCGGGCAACGACACGGTGCACTGATCCACACCGGGTCGATCGACCTGGTCTTTCTTCTTTCCCATACCGCAAACACAAAAGGGGCTCCGCATGCACGGAGCCCCTTTTTTGCGAGGAAGATTTCTGCGGAAGGCTGACGCGGCGATCAGGAACGGTAGTCGGCGTTGATGGTCACGTACTCGTGGCTGAGATCGCAGGTCCAGATGGTGTCGCATGCATCGCCGCGACCAAGCTGTACGCGCACGAGGATCTCGGGCTTGCGCATGACGCGCTGGCCATCCTCCTCGCGGTAGGCCGGGTTGCGCCCTCCTCCTGCAACCACATGCACCTCGTCGAGATAGAGCTCGATGAGGGTCTGGTCCAGGTCGGCAATGCCGGCATACCCCACGGCAGCCAGGATACGGCCCAGGTTGGGGTCGCTGGCGAAGAAGGCGGTCTTGACGAGGGGCGAGTGGGCAATGGCATAGGCTACCTGCCGGCATTCGGCTGCGGTACGTCCCCCTTCGACAGTGAGAGTGATGAACTTGGTGGCGCCTTCGCCATCGCGCACGATGGCCTGTGCCAGGTGCAGGGCGACCTGCCGCATGGCAGCGCGCAGGGCCTGACCTTCCGGGCTATCGAGATCGGTGATTTCGGAGTGTTCCGCCCGGTTGGTGGCAATGACGACGAAGGAATCGTTGGTGGAGGTGTCGCCGTCGATCGTGACGCGGTTGAACGATCCTTCGGCGAGCTCGCGGGCCAGGGTCTGCATGAGGGACGGGCTCACGCGGGCATCCGTGGCCAGGAACCCGAGCATGGTGGCCATATTGGGCCGGATCATGCCTGCCCCCTTGCTCATGCCGGTCACCGTGACCTGGGCACCGCCGACGGTGGCCTGCACGCTGAAGGCCTTGGGCACCGTGTCGGTGGTCATGATGGCCTCGGCGGCTTCGGCCCAGCCGTCCGCCCGGGCCCGGGCCGTGGCGGCCGGCAGACCTGCCACGATGCGATCGACCGGCAGCGGCTCCATGATGACACCGGTCGAGAAAGGCAGCACCTGTTCGGCCTGCACGCCCAGGGTTGCGGCCATGGCGGCGCAGGTCTGGAGGGCGGCATCGAGTCCCGGCTGGCCCGTGCCGGCATTGGCATTGCCCGTGTTGATGACCAGGGCACGGATGTCCGGGTGCCCGGCCGACAGATGGGTTCGGCAGACCTGCACCGGAGCGGCACAGTAGCGGTTCTGCGTGAAGACTCCCCCGATGCTGGCACCTTCATCGAGCAGGATGACGGTCAGGTCGCGGCGTCCGGCCTTGCGCACCCCGGCTTCGGTCACACCGAGTCGCAGGCCTCGCACGGCATGCAGGGCCTCGGGTGGGGTGGCTTGCAGATTGACGGACATGGCATGACTCCTGGAAGAATGAAGTTCCGAAAGGGGGGGTGAAAAACGGGATGGAAAAAGACGGGCACGGGCCCGTCTGGAAGAGATGCGCGGCTCAGCTCAGCTTGCCGTGGCATTGCTTGTATTTCTTGCCGCTGCCGCAGGGGCAGGGATCGTTGCGCCCAACCCCGACGAAGCTCTCGGGATTGAGATTGCCTGCCGCCGTGGCTGCCCCTGCGGCCACGGCATCGAGCACCGGGGCAGGAGCGGCGCCATCGGCACCGGCTTCCTCGGGAGTGGCCGGGACCGTGTCGTCCGGGGTGCGGTAGGTGATGTTGATGTAGCCGCCGCCCTCGCCGCCGTAATCCTGCATGTCCTCTGCAGCCTCGTCGAGCTCCTCGCCCGAAGCGACGTTGACGGTCATGAGGATGCGGGTGACGTCGTTCTTGATGGCGTCGAGCATCTGGCCGAACAGCTCGAAGGCTTCGCGCTTGTATTCCTGCTTGGGTTGCTTCTGGGCATAGCCACGGAGGTGAATGCCCTGGCGCAGGTAATCGAGCGCGCTCAGGTGCTCGCGCCAGTGGGTGTCCATGCTCTGCAGGAGCACGGCCCGCTCGAAGTTGAGGAAATGGTCCTCGCCCACGACGGCCAGCTTGTCGTTGAATGCTTCGTCGGCCTTCTTGGTGACCACATCGAGCAGGTCTTCGTCGGTCACGCTGCTCGACGCCTCCACCATGTGGCGCAGGTCGAGCTCGACTCCCCAGTCCTGGGACAGGGTCTTTTCCAGCCCGGCCAGATCCCACTGTTCTTCCATGGAGCCCGGAGGAACGTAGGCGTGGACCAGGTCGGCAAAGCAGCTGTGGCGCAGGCCGTCGATCTGTTCCTGCAGCCCGTTGGATTCGAGCACCTCATTGCGCTGCTGGTAGATGACCTTGCGCTGTTCGTTGGCCACGTCGTCGTATTCGAGCAGCTGCTTGCGGATGTCGAAGTTGCGGGCTTCGACCTTGCGCTGGGCGCTCTCGATCGACCGGGTGACCATGCGGGCCTCGATGGCCTCGCCTTCGGGCATCTTGAGGCGGTCCATGATGGCGCGCACGCGCTCGCCCGCGAAGATGCGCATGAGCGGATCGTCGAGGCTGAGGTAGAAGCGCGAGGAGCCCGGATCGCCCTGGCGTCCCGAACGGCCGCGCAGCTGGTTGTCGATGCGGCGCGATTCATGGCGCTCGGTGGCAATGATGCGCAGGCCACCCAGGGCCTTGACCTTGTCGTGGTCTGCCTTCCAGTTGGCGCGGAGCTCGTCGATGCGGGCCTGGCGAGTGGCTTCGTCGAGGGTGTCGTCTGCCTCGATGGCCGCCACCATTTTCTCAAGGCTGCCCCCGAGCATGATGTCGGTGCCGCGGCCGGCCATGTTGGTAGCAATGGTGATCATGCCGGGACGACCGGCCTGCACCACGATTTCGGCCTCGCGCTCGTGCTGCTTGGCGTTGAGCACCTGGTGGGGCAGTTTTTCCTTTTGCAGGAGGTTGGAGATGATCTCGGAGTTCTCGATCGAGGTGGTCCCGACGAGCACCGGCTGGCCGCGCTCGTAGCAGTCCCGAATGTCGGCAATGGCGGCGCGGTACTTTTCGTCGGTGGTCTTGTAGACGCGATCGAGCTCGTCCTTGCGCAGACTGGGACGGTTGGGCGGGATGACGACGGTTTCGAGGCCGTAGATTTCCTGGAACTCGTAGGCTTCGGTATCGGCCGTGCCGGTCATGCCGGAGAGCTTCTTGTAGAGGCGGAAGTAGTTCTGGAAGGTGATGGACGCGAGGGTCTGGTTCTCGGCCTGGATGGGCACGCCTTCCTTGGCTTCGACGGCCTGGTGCAGCCCGTCGCTCCAGCGACGGCCAGCCATGAGACGGCCGGTGAATTCGTCGACGATGACGATCTCGGGGCCGTTCTCGCCCTGCTGCACCACGTAATGCTGGTCACGGTGGTAGAGATGGTGGGCCCGCAGTGCTGCATACAGATGGTGGATGAGCATGATGTTGGCCGGATCGTAGAGGCTGGCCCCCTCGGGCAGGAGGCCCAGCTTCTGGAGGATGTCCTCGGCATGCTCGTGACCCTGCTCGGTCAGGTAGACCTGATGGGCCTTTTCGTCGATGGTGAAATCGCCCGGCTTGATGACGCCCTCGCCGGTGAGGGGGTTCTCCTCGCCCTCCTGCCGGGTGAGATAGGGCACCACCTTGTTCATGGCGATGTAGAGATCGGTCTGGTCCTCGGCCTGGCCGCTGATGATGAGCGGGGTACGCGCCTCGTCGATCAGGATGGAGTCCACCTCGTCGACAATGGCGAAATTGAGCTGGCGCTGCACGCGTTCGCGCACATCGTAGACCATGTTGTCGCGCAGGTAGTCGAAGCCGAATTCGTTGTTGGTGCCGTAGGTGATGTCGGCGGCATAGGCCTGCTGCTTGAGCTCGCGCGACATCTGCGGCAGGTTGACCCCCACGGTGAGCCCAAGGAAGTTGTAGAGGCGCCCCATCCACTGGGCATCGCGGTTGGCGAGATAGTCGTTGACGGTGACGACGTGCACGCCGTTGCCGGAAAGCGCATTGAGGTACACGGGCAGCGTGGCAGTGAGGGTCTTGCCCTCGCCGGTACGCATTTCAGCGATCTTGCCCTCGTGCAGCGCGAGGCCGCCAACCATCTGCACGTCGAAGTGCCGCATCTTCATGATGCGCTTGCTGGCCTCCCGGACCAGGGCGAAGGCCTCGGGCAGGAGGCTGTCGAGCGTGGCGCCGTCAGCGACCCGCTGGCGGAATTCTGCGGTCTTGGCGGGAATCTGCTCGTCGGTGAGCTTTTCGAAATCCTTTTCCAGCGCATTGATGCGCGCAACGTTTCTGCGATAGCCGGTGATGAGGCGCTCGTTGCGGCTGCCAAAGATTCTGGTCAAAAAATTAGCCATGCGATCAGATGGCTTCCGGACCACACCGCGGCAGAACGCCTCCTGGAGGAGGGACGGCGGTCGGGAACGGAAGCTTCTTCCTTGTGTTGATTGCGAAAAGGTGTTGCGGCAGATGGGGGCACTCGGGCCCGTATCAACTCCGCACGCGCAGGCACGGCCTCCTGCAGGCCGTGTCCGCATCTGTGTCAGGACAGGTTAACGGGGCATTTTACCCTTGGGGGTTTCCCAGGGCTTCATGCAGGCGTGTACTTTTTGGGCATGTGTGTATCGGCATGCAGCGCAGAGGGTGCCCGATAATGCGGACATGACGCTGCGCCACCACCAAGCCATTCCCCTGAGTCAGGCCGCCGAGGAAGCCCCCGTGCTGGGGAGCCTGATGGCGCGGGTGCGGCTGTCCCAGTCGTGCGGAGAGGCCATCCGCAAACTCATTCCGGTCCCGATGCGCAGGCATATCGCGTTCGGCGCGGTGGAGGAAGGCGAGTGGTGCCTGATTGTCTCGAACAACGCAGCAGCCGCCAAGGCACGTCATCTGCTGCCGGTCTGGGTAGCGAGCCTGCAGCGCCAGGGGCTGCCGGTGAACCGCATCCGGCTGCATCTGAACGGCAACGACTGGGGCCGATAGCCCGGCGCCCCTGCTGCCACCCTGCCCTGCGGCAGCTCCGTGGAGGGCGCTCTTTGCTGCTCAGCAGCGGGAAGCAAGCAGAGGAAAACGCGACGCAAGGGCGGCAGTTCCCTTGCGCCATGCGCCGTGCACCCTGGAGTGCCTGCCGAGTCACTGGAACTGCAGGAATTCCTCGCTGACGGCGAGGCCCACGGCGTGGACCCGTTCGAGGAAGTGCGTGAGATAGGCATGCAGGCCGGTAGCCAGGATTTCCTGGATGTCCCCATATTGCAGGTCGGCCTGCAGGCGCCCGGCCAGACGACGGGAGTGGCTGGCATCGACGCTCGCGCCGATGCGTTCCAGATTGGCCACCACCTCGTTCATGCAGGCCAGCAGCGAGCGGGGCATGTCGTGCCGGAGCATGAGCAGCTCGGCCACCCGGGGCGGAGTGATGACGTCGCGGTAGACGCGGCGATAGATCTCGAAGGCCGAGACGCTGCGCAGGATGGCACTCCAGTGGTAGAAGTCCAGCTCCTCCTGGGTGTTGGCGGCCTCGGGGTCGGCCGCGAAGAACTCGGGGGAGAGATGGGCATGGAACTTGACGTCGAGCAGGCGTGCGGTGTTGTCGGCCCGCTCCAGGAAGGTGCCCAGGCGCATGAAAAAGACCGACTGGTCGAGCAGCATGGTGCCGAGGATCACGCCCCGCGCCAGGTGGGAGTGGAGCTTGACCCACTCGAAGAAGGCGCTGGGATCGGTCTGCAGGATGCCCTCGCGCAGCTGGCGCCGGGCTTCGAGCCAGATCTGGTTGTAGGTCTCCCACACCTCGGTGGTGAGGCTGCCGCGCACGGCCCGGGCATTCTCGCGCGAGGCCTGGATGCAGGCGATGATGGAGGAAGGGTTGTCGGCATCGGCCGCCATGAAAGTGATGACCTTGTCCGGCTGGATGTCGCCATACTTGACGCGATAGGCAGGGAGCAGCTCGCAGATCGAGAGCATGCCTGCCCAGCCCTGCTCGGCCTGCAGCGCGGACTGGGGCAGCATGCTGGTCTGGTAGTTGACGTCGAGCATGCGGGCGGTGTTTTCGGCCCGCTCGATGTAGCGGGACATCCAGAGAAGGTGGTCGGCAGTACGGGAAAGCATGATATGTGGCGATGTAATGGTCTGTCTGCCTGTATCGGTCCGCGCCATGGGAGACGGCACGTCCGGCATCCGGTGGAAAGCCCTGCTCGGCAGCATCCGCAGGGCTCCCTGAAAGGGGATGGAGCGCCCGCGGCTCAGACCACCCAGGTGTCCTTGGTTCCCCCGCCCTGCGACGAGTTGACGACGAGCGAGCCTTCCTTGAGCGCCACGCGGGTGAGGCCACCCGCCACCATCTGCACGGTCTTGCCGCTGAGCACGAAGGGGCGCAGATCGATGTGGCGGGGTGCCACGCCCGCATCGACCAGCGTGGGACAGCTCGACAGGCTGAGGGTAGGCTGCGCAATGTAGCCCTCGGGACGGGCCTTGAGCACGGCCCGGAATTCCTCGATTTCGGCCTTGCTGGCCGTGGGGCCGATGAGCATGCCGTAGCCGCCGGCACCGTGCACTTCCTTGACGACCAGCTCCTCCAGGTGCGCGAGCACGTAGGCGAGGTCGTCGGGCTTGCGGCACATCCAGGTGGGTACGTTGTGCAGAATGGGCTTTTCACCGAGGTAGAACTCGATCATGCGGGGCACATAGGGGTAGATGGACTTGTCGTCCGCAATGCCGGTGCCGACTGCGTTGCAGATGGTGACACGGCCGGCGCGGTACACGTCGAGCAAGCCTGCACAGCCGAGTGCGGAGTCGGGCCGGAAGACCTTGGGATCGAGGAAGTCGTCATCCACACGGCGGTAGATCACATCGACACGCTCGGGTCCCCGGGTGGTGCGCATGTAGAGGAAGCCGTCCTTGACGAAAAGGTCCTGCCCCTCGACGAGCTCCACCCCCATCTGCTGGGCCAGGAAGGCATGCTCGAAGTAGGCGCTGTTGTACATGCCGGGAGTGAGGACCACCACCACCGGGTCGGGCACGCCGGTGGGGGCGCTTGCCCGCAGGGTTTCGAGCAGCAGGTCGGCATAGTGGGCCACGGGGGCCACCTGGTAGCTGCGGAAGAGCTCGGGGAAGAGCCGCATCATCATCTTGCGGTTTTCCAGCATGTAGCTCACGCCGCTGGGCACGCGCAGGTTGTCTTCGAGGACGTAGTACTCCCCTACCCCTGCGGCATCAGGAGCCCGCACGATGTCGATGCCGCTGATATGCGAATAGACCTGGTTGGGAACATCGACGCCGACCATTTCCTTGCGGAACTGCGAGTTGTGCAGGATCTGCTCGGCTGGCACGACGCCGGCACGGACGATTTCCTGGTCATGGTAGATGTCGTGCAGGAAGCGGTTGAGCGCCGTGACACGCTGCGTCAGGCCGCGTTCGAGCAGATCCCACTCGGAATGGGGAATGATGCGGGGAATGAGATCGAACGGGATGAGACGTTCGGTGCCCGATCCATCGGCATCCTTGTCGCCGTAGACGGCGAAGGTGATGCCGACGCGACGGAAGATGAACTCGGCTTCCTCCCGCCGGTGGAGCATGGTCTGCATGGGCTGATGGGACAGCCATTGCGCGTAGCGCTGGTATTGCTGCCTGGTCGGGGCATCCGCATATGGGACCGAGGCATACATTTCGTCGAATGCGAGCATGAACCAATCTCCTGTAGTTGTCCGCAGGTCCGTGACGGAGGGTGTGGCTCGGGCGCCCCAGACTGCCCACGCACCTGTTTGTGGGCAGTGCAGCAAGTTTGATGCCGACTTGCAGAGCCCATGCCGAAAAGACATGCACACGACAGGAAAATGCAGGGGGCGCCCACACCGTTTGCTCTGCTCCAGAGACAGGAGACCCCGGACGGGACGGCTCCATTTTCGCGCGGACACAGGCCGGTACAGCGGCCCTGCGCAGGAATCTGCAGGGTTTCAGGGAGGCGTGGGCACCTCGTGCTGCCAGTAGTGCCGGTGGACTTCCCTCTCGCAGCGGATGGCATTGGTGGCCGAACTCCACCACCCCGCACCACATTGGTCCGTCTGCACCACGATGGTGCCCACGCTGTGCAGGCGCGCCAGCACCTGCGGATGGGGATGGTGATAGGTGTTGCGGTAGCCATGCTGGATGAGGGTCCAGTGCGGCGCCACGGCCTGCAGCCAGGGCTGGCTGCTGGACGTTTTGCTGCCATGATGCCCCGCCACGAGCACATCGGCCCGCAGCCATTCAGGGGGCGTGCGGGCCAGCATGGCGGCTTCCTGGGGCGCTTCGGCATCTCCGGTGAGCAGCACGGTGCGGCGTCCGTTGCTCACACGCAGCACGCAGCTCATGGCGTTGGTCTTGGCCTGGGGCACATAGTCGGTTTCGAGCGGGTGCAGGAACCGGAAGTCCACCCCTTCCCACTGCCAATCCTGACCCACGCTGCAGGGTTCGACGGCCCGCAGCTGCTGCAGGGGGTGGTCCGGGGCGATGGATCCGAGCAGGGGCAGGTGCGGATAGGCCTGCAGCAGCGGCTCGATGCCCGCGATGTGATCGGTGTCGGAATGGCTGAGCACGGCCACGTCGGGGGTCTCGTCGAGCGCGCGGAACAGCGGCAGCAGCACGCGGTCGCCCGCATTGCTGTGCGCGCCATAGCGGGGGCCCGCGTCGTAGAGCAGGGTGTGCCGTGCCGTGCGTACCACCAGCGCGCTGCCCTGCCCGATGTCGGTCATGAGGACCTCGAACTCCCCTGCATCCGGCCGTGGGGCCTGCCAGGCCAGCACGGGCACCATCATCAGCGCTCCCGGCCATCGCAAGGGCCAGGGCCCGCGCATGCACAGCAGCACCCCTCCGGCCACGCCCAGCACACCGGCCCACCAGGGCGCCTGTGCAGCCTGGTACTGCGCCCACGGCCACGATGCCAGCCAGCCCAGCAGCGCCATGAGCTGCTGCACGCACCAGGCTGCCGCCAGCCACAGGGGCGAGCACAGCGCCCCGAGCATGGCCAGCGGAGTGACGAGCAAGGTTACGACGGGCACGGCCACCAGGTTGGCCAGGGTACCCACGAGCGAAACCTGCCCGAAGATCATCAGCGTCAGCGGTGTCAGGGCCGCCAGCACCAGCATTTGCTCGCGTCCGAATCCGGCCAGAGTGTGCATGATGCGGGCCCGCCAGCCATCTGCCGGCGCCGTCTGCTCCTGCCCCGCTGCGAACAGAATGCCGACGGCCACGAAGCTGAGCCAGAACCCCGCCTGCAGAAGCGCCCAGGGGTCCCAGGCCACCACGGCGGCAGCGGCCACGGCCCACAGGGCCGGCCAGGGCCATTGCCGCCCGCCGGACCGCAGGACTGCCAGGACCACCAGCATGCACACGGTGCGCTGGGCCGGCACCCCCCAGCCGCTGAACAGCGCATACAGCCATGCCAGCAGCACTCCGCCCCACAGAGCTGCGCGCGGTGCCGGAATGGCCAGGCACAGCGGCCACTTCCAGCGCGCCGTGCGGCGCCAGCCCCAGCCGACCAGCCCCGAGGCCAGCCAGGCGAACATGGTGATGTGGAGCCCGGAAATGCTCATGAGGTGCGCCACGCCGGTGATGCGGAAGATGTCCCAGTCGTCCCGATCGATGGCCGACTGGTCCCCCATGACCAGCGCAGCCAGCACCCCGGCCACCCGCGCCCGCCCTGCACCACCTCCCGCCGGGGGTGCGGCGGCAGCCCGGCCCTGCTCCCAGGGAACGACGCCGGGTGCTACGACCTGGTAGATGCGGGTGCGGACGGCGACACGGGCACGGTCGATCCAGGCGGCAGCATCAAGGGGACGCGCATCGGCCAACCGCTCAGCCGGTGCGCCGGAGCGCCCGCCGCGCACGTAGCCCGTGGCGCCCAGCCCCTGGTCCCACATCCAGAGTTCGCTGTCGAAGGCCCAGGGATTGCGGTTGCCGTGCGGCTGCTTGAGGCGCACGGTCATGCGCCACTGCTCGCCCGGCATGACGCACATGCGGCAGGGCTCGGAAGGGGCTGAGGCGAGTTCCTCGGATACCGGGGCAGCACCTTCGGGTTGCACCTCGCGCCCCCGCCAGGAGCGAAGACGGTACCAGCCCAGTGCCAGCCGTGGCGGGAGCTGCACTGCCGTGCCCTCCTGCAGGGCAGACTCCACCTGCAAGGCAAGGCGCGTGCCGTCCTCCCCCCATTGAGGCAGTCCCACCACACGGCCCACCACGACCAGATCGCGTCCCTGCAGATCCCGGTCCAGTGCCTGCGAGGCCACCTGCACCGCACGCAGACCCGTCAGACTCCACCCCAGCACCGCCAGAGCCAGATACAGCCATAGCGCGGGCAGACGCCTGCGACGCAGCCAGAGCAGCGCCAGCAGCAGGGCTGCGCCTGCACTGCTTGCGTAGGACACCCCCGTCCACAGCCTGGCCTGCTGCAGCTGCACGGCCACCCCCGCGAGCCAGCACAGAGCGGCAGGAGTGACGGAAAAACGGCGCCAAGCCTGTGGCCACCCCAGCGAGCGAAAAGACATGTGTGCACCAGCCATGCACCAAGGACCTCATCGATAGAAAATGGAAAGTACCAAAGTACGCATGCGCATCATGCCATGCGCCCTCTGCCTGTCCGTGGCATGGGCGCATCGTGCAGGGTCTTGCGACATAAAAAAGCGTGCGTATTTGTCGGGCATGCGACAGGCTGTGTGCCATGCGGCCTGCAGGCAGGGCCGGCTGTCGCTAGACTAGCTCCATGAATGCACCCCAAGCCTCTCTCGACGCCGCACCGGTTGCACCTGGAGGTGATGCCGGCTGGACGCTTCCGGGACTCGACGTGCCGTCCACCGCCGGGCACTACAGCGAACTGCTCGGCCGTTCCGTGCCTGAAAGCGCCGGTCCCCTGTCGCCCGCCGACATGGCCCCGCACTGGCGCACCTTCTTCGATGCACTGGCCCGCAAGACGCCGGACGATCTCACCCAGCGGCTGCTGCGCCTGCGGCGCATGGTGCTGGGCAACGGCATCAGCTACAACGTCTATTCCGACAGCCAGGGCGCCCAGCGCCCGTGGGAAGTCGATCTCCTGCCCCTGTTGATTCCCCCCGCCGAATGGGCCACGCTCTCGGCCGGCATCCTGGAGCGCGCGGAGCTGCTGGAGCGCATTCTGCAGGACATCTACGGCCGACAGGAGCTGCTGCGCGACGGTCTGCTGCCCTCGGCCCTGGTGCAGGGCCATCCAGGCTACCTCCGCGCCATGCACGGCATCGCGCAGCGGCATTACCTGCATCTGGTGGCCTTCGATCTCGTCCGGGGTCCTGCGGGGGGCTGGCACCTCATGACCCAGCGCACCCAGGCCCCTTCGGGGCTGGGTTATCTGCTGGAAAACCGCCACCTCGTGCGGCAGCAGTTTCCGGACACCTTCGAGCAGCTCGGAGTGCCCAAGCTGATCCATGCCTATCAGGCCCTGCTTAAGAGCCTGCGTGCCCACTGTCAGCCGCTGGTGGGCGCCGGCGAAACGCCCACGCTGGTGCTGCTCACCCCGGGGCAGATGAACGAAACATGGTTCGAGCAGGCCTATCTGGCCCGTTTTCTGGGCATTCCCCTGGTCGAAGGCGGCGACCTGCGCGTTCACCAGGAAAAGCTCTACCTCAAAACCACCCAGGGGCTGGTGCGCGTGCACGGGCTCCTGCGCCGCGTGGACGACGACTGGATGGACCCGCTGGAGCTGCGCCCCGAATCGGCGCTCGGTGTGGCCGGGCTGCTGCAGGTCCTGCGCGCAGGCAACGTGGTGGTGGCCAACAGCCCCGGCAGCGGATTTCTGGAATCCCCGGCCGTGCTGGGCTTTCTGCCGGCCATTGCCGAACACCTGCTGGGCGCCCCCCTGCAGCTGCCGGCACTGGCAACCTGGTGGTGCGGCGAAGAGGCCGTGCTGCCACAGGCCCTCCCGCGCCTGACCCAGATGGCCATCAAGCCCACCTATGCTGGCAGCGACCTGTACCACGGCTTTGCCTCGGAGCTGGGCGCCCATCTGCGCCCCGATCAGCTGCAGGACATGGAATCGCGCATCCACCAGCATGGAGGAGACTACACCCTTCAGCAGTACATGCCGCTGTCCGAAACCGCCTGCTGGCGGCAGGATGGCGCGAGCGGTGCCGCGCAACTCACCTCGCGTCCCGTCGTGCTCAGGGTCTTTGCCATCCGGGATGGCGACGGCTGGATGGCCCTGCCAGGCGGCATGGCACGACTGGCCATGGGCGATACCGAAATCGCCTCGATGCAGCGTGGCGGCAGCAGCGTGGACGTGTGGATCCTGCCGGAGTCCACAGCCAGCGCTGCCGACCTGCCTGCGCGGGCCCCTGCCGCCGCCGCCCCTGCTCCGGCCCCTTCGGCATCCACCCCGCGCCCCCATGCACGCCACCACGCACCCGAACTGCTCATCAGCCGCATGGCCGAGAACCTGTTCTGGCTCGGGCGCTACACCGAACGCAGCGAAAACACCGTCCGCCTCTCGATCATGGCCTTCGACAGGCTCAGCCATCAGGATGCCCCCGGCCCCGTGCTGCTCGACTGGCTCTGGCGGGTCAGCCTCGACCAGGAACTGCTCGCCCCCGACGCGCCACACCAGGGCACGGCCGCCGCCCTCGAAGCGGCCCTGACCACCTCGCTGTGCCAGGACCACACCGGGCTGGCCGGCACGATCCTGCCCATGCAGAACGTCACCTCCATGCTGCGCAGCTACCTTTCGCACCAGCACTGGCAGCTGGTGCAGGAAGTGCGCCACGGCTTCGACACCCTGCACGACACCGTATCGCCCGCCCCTGCCCCCGACGGCAGCCTCCCTCCGCTGCCGGCCGCGCAGGATGTGGTGAGCCAGCTCGTCGATCTCAGCCATGCCCTCGCAGCGGTGACCGGCGTGCAGTTCGACCGCCTGCCGCGCGGCATCGGCTGGCAGATGCTGATGCTCGGGCGCATGGTCGAGCGCCTGGCCTGCGTGGCCAACACCCTGCAGCATGCGCTCGAACAGGGTGTCCACCACGACGCGCAGGCAAGCATCGCCCTGCTGTCGCTGTTCGACAACCGCCAGCCCCAGCCCCGACTGCATACCGAAGTGCTCCCCACGCTGGAGACCTGGCGGCCCCTCATCGCCAATCCCCGCCACCCGCGCTCCCTGCACTGGACACTCGGCGAACTGCGCGACCTGCTGCACCACCTGCCCGTGACTTCGGGAACGGCCCATCAGCCACCCGCATCGGCACAGGAGCCGCCGGTCACGCCGGCTCCCTCCGCCCTCCAGGACGATGCCATGCACTGGCCCGCGCTGCAGGCCATCTGGCCCGACCTGTCGGCATGGGAACACGCCACCCCCGACACTGCCACCGAGCTCACTCCGGACACCCTGCCAGACAGCACGAGCCTGCAGGCCCTGCTGCAGCAATGCCAGATCGTGGCCGACGCCATCAACACCGCCGTCTCGCAGACGTATTTCTACCCGGCGGCAGACGCCATCAGCCAGAGCATCGGCACCTGATCCCCCCGGAACCGCTGCCCCTGCTGCCCCTGGCCTGACCTCCTTCCCGATTCCGATTTCCGCCCTCTCCGCCATGCATCTGCGCGTCACCCACCAAACCACCTACCTCTACAGCCAGACCGTGCAGTCGGCCCAGCACATGGCCTGGCTGCGTCCGGTGGACACCCTGCACCAGAAAGTGCTCTCGCACAGCCTGGTGATCACGCCCGAGCCAGCCTCCCTGTCCACCTCCCAGGATGTGTACGGCAACCAGCGCAGCTACTTCAGCGTGGCCGCTGCACACCAGCAGCTGCAGGTCACCGCCTGCACCGAAATCGAGACCGTCACGCCCGCCATCGGCTACAGCTATGCCCCCTGGGAACAGGTCCGCGAGCGGTTTGCCTACCGGGCTGGACAGCCGTTCGACGTGGCGGCCGAATTCATCTACCCCTCGCCCTACGTCCCCCGGCACAGCGACTTCAGCGAATACGCCGAACCCAGCTTCACGCCCGGACGCGGGCTGTTCGAGGCCTGCATCGACCTCACCGAACGCATCCACACGGAATGCCGCTACGCCCCGGCCAGCACCGACCTGCAGACCCCGGCACGCACCGCGCTCGCGCAGCGCCAGGGCGTCTGCCAGGACTTTGCGCACATCATGATCGGCTGCCTGCGCTCCCTCGGCCTGCCCGCACGGTACGTCAGCGGCTACCTGCTCACCACCCCGCCGCCCGGTCAGCCCCGCCTCATCGGCGCCGATGCCTCCCATGCCTGGGTTTCGGTCTATCTGCCCGATGCCGAAGTCGACCTGCAGCTCTCCTCCACCCCGCTCAACGATGCCCAGGCCCTGCCCTTCCGGCCCGCCAGCGGCATCACGCGCGGCTACTGGTGCGACTTCGATCCCACCAACAACCGCTTCGGCTGGGGCACTCCAGGAGCCGACTACATCGTGGTGGCCACAGGACGTGACTTCGGCGATGTCACCCCTCTGCGCGGCGTGCTCACGGGGGGCGCCTCGCACTCGCTGCAGGTGGGCGTCACGGTGGAACCCGTCGACAACCCGGCGCAGCCTGCCCCTGCCGCGCCTGCGGTTCCCGCGCCCTGACGACGGCCCTCGGATTTAAGAATGGGCCCTGGGCAGTGCACGATGCCCCCATGGCCACTGTCCACGCCACCCGCTCCTGCCAATCCTCCTACAATGATTCCGCTGCACTGCGCGCCTGTGTGGCGCCTGTGTGGCGCCTGTCTGCACGGTGGCTCCAGCAGGGCCAGCGACACCGCCAGAGGCCCACTCTCCAGCCGTGCCGAGGGGCCCTCCCTGCTGCGGATGCAGAAGGGTGTGGTGCTCTGTGTGTTCTGCGTGTGCTCTGCACACCCCCCCTTTCGTCTGTCTTTTCATCGATCCCCGAGGAGAATCATCCATGTCCGATATCTACGCCCAGCTCGAGCAGATGGGCATTGCCCTGCCCCCCGTTGCCGTGCCCGCCGCCGCCTACGTGCCCTTTGTGCAAAGTGGCAACCAGGTCTACCTCAGCGGCCACATCGCCAAGCGTGACGGCAAGGTCTGGGTCGGACAGCTCGGCAAGGACATGGACACCGCCACTGGTGCCCAGGCAGCGCAGGCCATTGCCGTGGATCTGCTGGGAACGCTGCATGCTGCCGTGGGAGATCTCAACCGCATCCGGCGCATCGTCAAGGTGGTGAGCCTGGTCAACTCCGCTCCCGACTTCACCGAACAGCACCTTGTGACCAACGGCTGCAGCGAACTGCTCGGCAAGGTCTTCGGTGCCGAGAAGGGCGCCCATGCCCGCAGCGCCTTCGGCGTGGCACAGCTGCCCATGGGGTCGTGCGTCGAGATCGAACTGATCGCCGAAATCTGATCCCCTGCCGACGACACCCCTTCCTTCGGGAAGGGGCCCCTCAGCCGGCCTCCACCGGCGCAGGCTCCCCGCCGCCCACGGCCAGCACATAAAGCCCGTAGAACGGCACCCCGGTCCAGAACCGGAACCCCGCACATCCCAGTGCGCTGCTCCAGTCGTATCCTGCCATCACGTCGAACTGTCCTGCCAGCTTCAGGCGCTGATGCGGCGTCTGCAGATCCTCCTGGCGATGCAGCCCCCAGCGGATGCATGCCCCGGTGTGCCGCAGCGACCGATGCCACTGGGTCGGCCCGCGCGCCACCTCCGACAGGGCATCGAGCACCAGCATCGATCCGCCCGGCGCCCGCTCCCCCACCGTGCGCAGCAGTGCCCGTACCTGGGCACGATCCAGATACATGCTCACGCCTTCGAGCAGAATGAAAAGGGGTACCTCCCCGCCCGCGTCCACCCCGGCGGCCTCCCACCATCCCGGCTGGGACAGATCCCTGGCCACCATGCGGTGGCGGTCATTGAGCGGAGGCAGCAGACGCTGCCGCAGCGCCATGACCTCCGGCATGTCGATCTCGGTCATGCGCGCACGGCCATTGTCGAGCCACTGAAAGTACTGGCTCAGGCCACACCCCAGATTCAGCACATGCCCCTGAGGATGCCGCTCCAGAAACGCACGGGCCAGTGTACGCACATACTGCGTGCGCACCAGAGTGCCCCATACACTGGCACGATCCTCCAGCCAGCGCTGTCCATCCTCTCCCAGTGCTTCCAGGGTGCGACGGGCATAGACATCGTCCACCGCCAGCGCCGGATAGAGCGCATCCCCAAACGCCCGCCCCGCAAGCGGAATCAGCAGGGTGGAGGGCACGCACGAGAGCGATGCACACACCCCGCTGCGCCCCTGCCCTGCAGCAGCTTCATCGGCACCGCGCAAGGCAGCAGGGGACTGGGAAAAAGGAGGACCTTCGGCAGACTGCATGGGAGCTCCCCGTAGACAGGCAGGACATGGAACAGCGCAGCAGGAATCCATCACTCGACGGCACCTGCAACCTGTTCCATTCTGGCGCACCTTTGCCCCCTCTGACAAGCCCGTACCGGGCCCGCCAGGCGGCCTGTCCGGCTCCTCACCAGAGCTGCCGTATCAGCCCCGAAATCACCTTGCGGATATGCAGGGGGTAAGTACCCTCCCCCATGAACACATCCATGGTTCGCCCCGCCAGCCGGGGACCAAAGTGCCGCAGCAGGGCATCGCGGATGCGGGGCTGGCCATAGCACCAGCTCGCCAGAGTGCGCGCGGCCCGGTACTGCGGCATGAAGTGCTCCTCCAGATGGGCCTGGTAGAGCCGCTCGGTCTGCGCCGCATCACCCGCCCCCTGCACAAGGGCCTCCGCCGCCCAGATGCCACTCTGCAGCGCCTGCGAGATCCCTTCTGCCGTAAGGGGATCTGCCAGCCCTGCGGCATCGCCGGTCAGCAGCACCCGCTGGCGCGCCAGCACCGGCATGGGCCCCACCGGAATCACATAGCCATGCATCTGCTGCAGATCCATGTCCTTCACCCCCAGCACCTGCGCATAGCGCAGGCAGTGCTGCTTGAGCCCCGGCGAGCCCCCCCGCTTCTGGAACACTCCGACACCGATCGACAGATGCCCCTGCTTGGGAAAGTTCCATCCATACCCATGCGGAATGCTGTCGAAATCGAAGCGCAGCTCCCCGGACAGACGCGCGAAATCGGCGTCCGGCACGCGCACCTCGCATTCGATGGCCGGCAGGAGCGTGCGTGACTCGCTCCACCCCGCCCAGCGGGCAGTCGGCCCGCGCGCCCCGTCGGCCGCCACCACATGGCGCGTCTCCATCACCCCGGCCGTCGTATGCAGGCGGTGCCACTCCGACCCGAGCTCCAGCCCTTCGAGCGCACATCCATCGCGCAGCACCGCCCCGGCCCGAACGGCTTCCCGGGCCAGCAGGTGATCGAACGCATCGCGCATCACCAGCGTCACCGCAGGCGCGTCACGCTGTGCCTCAAGCCGCCCCCGATACTGGTCGTAATACATGGCGATATGGCCAAACTCGCGTTCCACCGCCGGCGTGATGTCGAAGGGCAGCAGCCGACGGCCCCGGTACACCAGCCCTCCGCCGCACACCTTGCTGCGCGGCAGCCGTTCCTTCTCGATCAGTGCCACCCGCATTCCGGCCTCTGCCAGCCGATGCGCGGCCATGGTTCCTGCCGGCCCGGCCCCCACCACCACGGCATCCCATTTCTCCACCATGTCTGTCCCCTTTGTGCTGCC
The DNA here is from genome assembly GCF_049977365.1 of Brachymonas moutaii (nom. illeg.). Classification (NCBI taxonomy): domain Bacteria; kingdom Pseudomonadati; phylum Pseudomonadota; class Betaproteobacteria; order Burkholderiales; family Comamonadaceae; genus Allobrachymonas; species Brachymonas moutaii (nom. illeg.). The sequence continues at coordinate 193,274 of NZ_JBNGEN010000002.1, forward strand.
CCTGCATCCATGCAAAACGGGGCACGGCCCGCCCGGTGCGGCCCATGCCCCAGTCCTGGAGTCCGGATCAGGACTCCCTGTTCCGGTATCCGCTCACTTGAGCGCCTTGTAGCGCACGCGCCGGGGCTTGGCACCCTCCTCGCCGAGCCGCTTGATCTTGTCGGCCTCGTACTCCTGGTAGTTGCCGTCGAAGAACACCCACTGGCTGTCCCCTTCGGCGGCCAGGATGTGGGTACAGATGCGGTCCAGGAACCAGCGGTCATGGCTGATCACCATCACGCTGCCCGCGAACTCCAGCAGCGCGTCCTCCAGGGCGCGCAGGGTTTCGACGTCGAGGTCGTTGGAGGGCTCATCGAGCAGCAGCACATTGCCACCCTGCATCAGCGTCTTGGCCAGGTGCAGGCGCCCGCGTTCACCACCGGAGAGCAATCCCACCTTCTTCTGCTGGTCGCCCCCGTTGAAGTTGAAACGACCGCAATAGGCACGGCTGGGCATCTGGAACTTGCCCACGGTGATGATGTCGAGCCCGCCGGAAATGTCCTCCCACACTGTCTTGTCGTTGGCCAGGCTGTCGCGGGTCTGGTCGACGAAGGCCATCTGCACGGTCTTGCCGACCTGCACCTCGCCACTGTCGGGCTGCTCGATGCCCGCCACCATCTTGAACAGCGTGGACTTGCCCGCCCCGTTCGGCCCGATGATGCCCACGATGGCCCCTGCCGGCACCTTGAAACTCAGGTTGTCGATCAGCAGACGGTCGCCAAAGGACTTGGTGACGTTCCTGAACTCGATCACCTCCGTGCCCAGTCGCTCGGCCACGGGGATGAAGATTTCCTGTGTCTCGTTGCGCTTCTGGTATTCGTAATCCGACAGCTCCTCGAAGCGGGCCAGACGGGCCTTGCTCTTGGCCTGACGCCCCTTGGGGTTCTGCCGCGCCCACTCCAGCTCCTTCTTCATGGCCTTCATGCGGGCGTCCTCGCTCTTCTGTTCCTGCTCCAGGCGCGCCTCCTTCTGCTCCAGCCAGGTGCTGTAGTTGCCCTTCCAGGGAATGCCGTGGCCCCGGTCCAGTTCCAGAATCCACTCGGCCGCGTTGTCCAGGAAATACCGGTCGTGGGTAATGGCCACCACCGTCCCGCCGAAGTGGTGCAGGAACTGTTCGAGCCACTCCACCGATTCGGCATCCAGGTGGTTGGTGGGCTCGTCGAGCAGCAGCATGTCGGGCTTGGACAGAAGCAGGCGGCACAGTGCCACGCGCCGCTTCTCGCCCCCCGAGAGATTCTTGATGACGGCATCCCAGGCGGGCAGGCGCAGCGCATCGGCCGCGATTTCGAGCTGGTGCTCGCTGTCCGTGCCGGCCGCAGCGATCACCGCCTCCAGCTCGCCCTGCTCGGCGGCCAGTGCATCGAAATCGGCATCCGGTTCGGCATAGGCCGCATAGATTTCATCGAGCCGATTCTTGGCGGCCAGCACCTCGCCCATGCCGCCTTCCACGGCCTGGCGCACGGTTTCCTCGGGATCGAGCTGCGGCTCCTGGGGCAGATAGCCGACCTTGATGCCGGGCATGGGCAGGGCTTCGCCCTCGATTTCCTTGTCGATGCCGGCCATGATCTTCAGCAGCGTGGACTTGCCCGCGCCATTGAGACCCAGCACGCCGATCTTGGCGCCCGGAAAGAAGGAAAGAGAAATGTCCTTCAGGATCTGCCGCTTCGGCGGCACGATCTTGCTGACATGGTTCATGGTGTAGACGTATTGGGCCATGCGATGTGTTCCTTGTGCCGGCGCGTGCGCGGCATGCTGATAAGGGAGAAAGGGGAAAAACGGGAAGAATGTGCCGTATGTGGCAAGACTGCCACCCGCAGACGGAAAAAACGCTTTTTGCGGGCAGTTGCGACGTGTATTATCCCAGCATGCGACAATACGCGGCGTTGCCAGCCACCAGTATCTGGCAATCAAGCCCGGGGCTCTGAGCCTTCGGGCAGGTCGCATGCGGGCCATGCCCCCGATGCCTTCGGGACGCAAGCATGCCCGCTCCCAGTCTGCCCTTCACTGGTAAGCGCTCCTCGCGCAAAAGGCAGCCCTTGACTGACCCAGCGCCTCCAAGGCGCCCCCAACCATGACATTTGAAGAACTACAACTGGCGCCAGCCATTGTGCAAGCCGTGCAGGAACTCGGCTATACCGCCCCCACCCCCATCCAGCAGCAGGCCATTCCGCTCATCCTCGCGGGCAACGACCTGCTCGGCGGCGCACAGACCGGCACCGGCAAGACGGCTGCCTTCACGCTGCCCATGCTGCAGCTGCTCAGCCAGCGCCCGGCACGTGCCCCCGGCGCCGTGCGCGCGCTCGTGCTCACCCCCACCCGCGAACTGGCAGCCCAGGTCGAGGAATCGGTGCGCGACTATGGCAAGCACCTCTCGCTGTCCTCCACCGTGATCTTCGGCGGCGTCGGCATGAATCCGCAGATCCAGCGCATTCAGCAGGGCGTGGACATTCTGGTGGCCACTCCGGGCCGCCTGCTCGACCTCGAAGGCCAGGGCGTCCTGGACCTGAGCCATGTCGAAATCCTCGTGCTGGACGAAGCCGACCGCATGCTCGACATGGGGTTCATCCATGACGTCAAGAAGGTCCTCCGGCTCCTGCCCCAGGACAAGCAGAGCCTGCTGTTCTCCGCCACCTTCAGCGACGACATCCGCGACCTCGCTGACAGCCTGCTGCACTCGCCCCAGCACGTCCAGGTCACGCCCCGCAACACCACGGTGCAGCGCATCCGCCAGGTCATCCATCCGGTCGGCCGCAACCGCAAGAAGGCCCTGCTCGCCCACATCATCGAGCAGAACCACTGGAACCAGGTGCTCGTGTTCACCCGCACCAAGTTCGGTGCGAACCATGTGGCCGAATTCCTCAACAAGAACGGCATCAGCGCCATGGCCCTGCATGGCAACAAGAGCCAGACCGCACGCACGCAGGCCCTTGCCGGCTTCAAGAGCGGAGAACTCCGCGCCCTGGTGGCCACCGACATCGCAGCCCGCGGCATCGACATCGATGATCTGCCGCATGTCGTGAACTACGAAATCCCCAACGTGTCCGAAGACTACGTGCACCGCATCGGACGCACGGGCCGCGCCGGCGCCGAAGGCCATGCGGTGAGCTTCGTCTGCCTCGACGAGGAAGGCTTCATGCACGCCATCGAGAAGTTCACCCACCAGCAGATCCCGGTGGAATTCGTCGAAGGCTACGGCCCCGAGGAAGGCGAGCGTGCCGAACCCATCGCCATGGGCCGCCAGACCCTCTGGGGAGGTGCCGGCAAGCCTCCGAGCCGCGAGGTGATGGCGGCCGCTGCCAAGGCAGCCCGCCAGGAAATGATGCAGCGCATCCGTGAGAACAAGGCTCCCAAGCCCGCCCGTACCGACGCCGCTCCCCGCCGCGCTTCCGGCCGGCATGGGGCAGACGCCGACATGGGCCACAAGAACTTTGCCACCGCTGCACGTCCAGCCACGAATCCAGCGCCCTACTCCGGCGGACAGGGCGCCGACAACGGTGCCGAACCGCATGCAGGCCGTCGCCGCAACCGCTTCCGCAGCGATGGTGGCAGCAACGGCAACAATGCCGGGCCACGCAATTCGCAGCCACATGCCGGCGGCGAGCAGCGCCCCTACGCCGACAACCGCGCTCCCGGCCAGCAGCCCGGCCGGCCTCCCCGGAACGCCGCAGGCAACCGCCACCCCGCTGCAGCTCCGCAGCGTCGCCCGCGCCCTGCAGCCGACGAGTTCCAGCCCCGCAGCCACGAGAGCGCACTGTTCAAGAGCTCCTACGATGCCTCCCGCAAGAGCACCGGCAACGGCGGCCAGCCCGACCCCCTGCGCACCAGCGTGGACAGCATGCGCCGCAACAACCGTGGCGGTGGAAACCGCAAGGGCGGAAATTCCGGCGGTTTCGGCTGGCAGTGAGCCCCATCTCAGTCCGGGCAGCCATCGCCCGGGCTGTAGCCACCCCAAAGGAAGCCTTCCTGCTGCTGCAGACCCGTGGGCTTCCACAAAAAAACCGACCTTGTGGTCGGCTTTTTGGGGTGTGGAGGGTGCGTGTTCACCCACCCGGCATCTCTCCTCGTGCCGGCGGTGTCTCTCCGCTCAGCACAGATCCTGCATGCAGTAGAGCCGGTAGAGCGTCTCCAGCAGCTTTTGCGCATGCGCATCGGCCACCCGGTAGATGATCTGCTTGCCCTCGCGGCGGGTCTCGACGAGGTTTTCTGCACGCAGCACACCGAGCTGCTGCGACAGGGTGGGCTGCCGGATGCCGAGCAGCTGCTCAAGCTCCCCGACCGATTTTTCTCCCTGGCTCAGCTGGCACAGCAGAAGCAGGCGGTTTTCATTGGCCAGGACCCGCAGGAGGTTCGATGCCTCGTGAGCAGCGGACCGCATGCTGGTGATGTCGATGGTGATGGCGTCCATAAATAGGTGGAAACTGGCTGAGTGGTGGTTTTGACGGGGGCGATTATTATGCGGATCGGCGTGGCTGCAAAATGACGGGCGGCAATGGTTGACTGCATCCCCCGGCTCCAGCCAGCCAACGCCTGGGGTCGAATGCCCGGCAGAGACTGCTGCGCAAACCCGTTGCCGCTGTCTGGATGACCACGAGGAGCTGCGTCACTGCGCGTTCCGCACCATGGCATGGCCTTCACTCAGGCACAGCCCCTGCGGACAAGTGGACGCATTGTTCCACATCCCTCCGGCATCCAGCGCAAGCAATGCTGACCACACCATGACGAATTCTTGATACAGGAGTGATTTTTCCCATGCGCATCCTTCATACCATGCTTCGCGTTGGCAATCTGCAACGCTCGATCGACTTCTACACCGGCGTGCTCGGCATGCACCTGCTGCGCACCAGCGACAACCCCGAATACCGCTACACCCTCGCCTTTCTCGGCTATGAAGCCAATCCGGCCCAGGCAGAGCTGGAGCTCACCTACAACTACGGAGTGGAGCAGTATGACCTGGGCTCCGCCTACGGGCACATTGCCATCGGAGTCCCTGATGCCCGCGCCGCCGTCGAGCGCATCCGCGCGGCAGGCGGAACAGTCACCCGGGAAGCAGGCCCCGTCAAGGGCGGCAGCACCGTCATCGCCTTTGTCGAGGACCCGGATGGCTACAAGATCGAGCTGATCGAGCGCGCCGAACACGACACCATGCACGCCCTCTGAGCACGTGCCGTCCTGTCCGCCGAAGGGATGGACATGCGTTGCAGCAGCGACACCCACCGCCGTGCGGATGCTTGTGTGCCGGTTTTTCCTGCCCTTATAATGTCTGGCTTGCTGGCAAACCCCGTCGGCCTGATCACCTGTAGACGGGGACAATTGTGCGGGCTGTCCCGCAGGCCCGATCTTCCTGCGGCAATCACCTGCAATCATTCGGAAACCATTAGCTAATGACCACCATCCGCGTAAAAGAAAACGAACCCTTCGAGGTTGCCCTGCGCCGCTTCAAGCGCACCATCGAAAAACTGGGCCTGCTCACCGAGCTGCGCGCCCGTGAGTTCTACGAGAAGCCCACGGCCGAACGCAAGCGCAAGAAGGCTGCTGCCGTCAAGCGTCACTACAAGCGCGTGCGCTCCATGCAGCTGCCCAAGAAACTGTACTGATCAGTTTCGCGCTCCGACACGAAAAACCCGCCTCGGGACGCCGATGCGGGTTTTTTCATGGCCGCGCGACGGTGCGTGCCCCGCTGCGGCACCGTCGCGAAGCAGGAGCCCAATCATCCCCTCTTTCATTTTTCCACCAAGCAAGGAGAACATTCCACCATGTCCCTCAAGGAACGCATCACCGAAGACATGAAGACCGCCATGCGCGCCAAGGACACCGAGCGTCTGGGCACCATCCGTCTGCTGCAGGCAGCCATCAAGCAGCGTGAGGTCGACGAACGCATCACCCTCGACGACCCGGCCATCGTGGCCGTGGTGGACAAGCTCATCAAGCAGCGCAAGGACAGCGTGGCGGCCTTCGAGCAGGCCCAGCGTCAGGACCTGGCCGACAAGGAAAAGGCCGAAATGCAGGTGCTGCAGGTCTATCTGCCGGCCCGCATGGGTGCAGAAGAGATCGCTACCGCCGTCCGCGCCATTGCGGAAGCCTTCGAAGCCGACAACGGACACCGCCCTACAGCCCAGGACATGGGCAAGCTCATGGGCGCAGCCAAGAAAATGCTCGCCGGCAAGGCCGACATGGGAGAGGTGTCTGCCGCCATCAAGGCCGTGCTGGCATCCTGAGGCTTCTCAGGACCCTGTCACGCCTTCTGTGCCGGAAGGGGGCGGGGCATGGCGGGTTCCCGCCTCGATGCGGGCCGCCTCCACCAGCTCCTGCAGAACGGGGCATTCGCTGCTCAGGTGTCGTCCGGCGTGTTCCCCCTCCTGACAGCAGCCCTGCAGGGCCTGCAGCTGCCTTTCGAGCGCATGAAGGCTGGCCAGACGGGCGCGCACCCGGTCGAGCTGGGCCTGCACCAGGGCGTCGACCCCTGCCCCGTCTGCCATGGGATTGGCCATGAGGTCCAGCAGGTGGCGAATGTCTGCCACGGACATGTCCAGCGCGCGGCAGTGCCGAATGAAGGCCAGGCGCTCCAGATGGGACGCTCCATAGGCCCGATAGCCGTTGCCCCACCGCGCGGGCGCAGGCAGCAGGCCGATGCGCTCGTAATAGCGGATGGTCTCTACTTCCACCCCAGCCAGTCGCCCCAGCGCCCCGATGCGCCAGGGACCGGCCTCGGGAGTGCCATCAGCAGCAGAATCGGAAGAAGGGATGCGCGACAGAGTCATGCCCCTGATTGTGACAGGGTTCCCCTCTTGACCCTGTAGCTGCTGCAGGGTTTGTAATAGCGGAATGTCCTGCTCCGACTCTTCCCCATCTTCCTGCTCCTGTTCCTGCTGCCACGACGATGAGGCAGCCCCGGCATCCATACGTCCGGCTCCGCCTCCTGCACAGGCCGTGGCCTGTACCGACACCGGGTGCGGATGCGGCCATGGGAACAGCTGCAACACCCCTGCCTCTGCTCCATCGGCTCCGCCCGACGCACCTGCGCCCACGGCCGCAAGCGCCGCATGGCCCCAGCACAGCCTGCACATCCCGGACATGGACTGCGCCGCCGAGGAAAGCGACATCCGCCATGCCTTGCGCCCTCTGGGGGACGACGTGCAGGAGCTGCAGTTCCGCCTGCCCCACCGTGAACTCCGGTTCCGGGCCGAGATGCCGGTGCTGGCACGCGTGCAGCAGGCCATTCATGCCGCGGGCTATCGCACCACGGTGACACCCTTGCGCGACGATGCGCCTTCTGCATCGGCCACCGATGCCCCACAGACCTGTGCTGCCTGTGCGGGCTGGGAGGCCGATGCGTCGACAGCGGAAGCGGGAGCGGACGTCCATGCTTCCGCCTCTGCGGCCGAACTTCCTGCCACCCGCCGGTTCGGCGAAGGGCTGAAGCCCATCGTGGCCGCACTGGTACTGGCCGCAGGAGCCGAGTGGCTCCATGCCGTGCTGGGTGGCACCACGGCCGGTCGTCTGGCCGGCATGGCCGTGGCCGTACTGGCCATTGCGCTCTCCGGTCTGTCCACCTACCGCAAGGGACTGGCCGCCCTGCGCAAGGGCAGGCTCAACATCAACGCCCTGATGACGGTGGCCGTCACGGGGGCCTTCGTGCTCGGCCAATGGCCCGAAGCTGCCATGGTGATGGCACTCTACGCCCTGGCAGAGTGGCTGGAAGCACGGTCGACGGCCCGTGCCCGACAGGCCATCGACCAGCTGCTGCGCCTGGCTCCCGAGACAGCACAGGTTCGGCAGAACGATGGCTCCTGGGCGACGGTGCCTGCCCGCACCGTCGCCACGGGCTCGGTGGTGCGCACACGGGCTGGCGAGCGCATCGCCCTCGATGGCGTCGTGCTGCAGGGGCGCGGCAGCGTCAACCAGGCACCGGTGACAGGAGAAAGCATTCCGGTCGACAAGACCACCGGGGATCCGGTGTATGCCGGGACCATCAATCTCGACGGTGTACTCGAATGGCGTGCCACCGCCCCCGCCAGCCAGAGCCTGCTGGCACGCATCATCGCAGCCGTGGAAGAAGCCCAGGAAAGCCGGGCCCCCACACAGACATTCATCGACCGGTTCGCGGCCCTCTACACACCGGCCATTTTCTTCATCGCCCTGGCGGTGACCCTGGCCGGGCCGCTGCTGCTGGGATGGACGTGGTGGCGCGGCATCTACACCGGGCTGGTGCTGCTGGTCATCGGCTGCCCCTGCGCCCTGGTGATTGCCACGCCTGTCACGGTGGTGAGCGCCCTCACGTCGGCAGCCCGACGCGGCATGCTGTTCAAAGGCGGGGCTGCCCTGGAAAAAGCCGGCACGCTGCGCGCCGTGGCCTTCGACAAGACAGGAACCCTCACCCATGGCTCACCCCGGCTGGTGGACATGGGCGTGGCCGCGGAGCCCGGTGCCCTGCTGCCGACGACCGAGCTGCTGGCACTGGCAGCGGGTCTGGCAGAAGCCTCGGACCATCCGGTGTCCCGCGCCATTGCTGCCGGCCTGCAGGCCCGACAGGTGCCACCTGTGTGCATTCCCTCCGACACCGTGCGCAATCTGCCGGGGCACGGCATGGTGGGGCAGTGGCAGAGCCACTCCCTCGCACTGGGGAGCCTGCGCTGGCTGCAGGGCACATCGATTCCTGCCGCACAGGCCCTGACCATGGCCATGGACCACGAAGCAGCCGAAGGACGCAGCGTGACGGTGCTGGCCGTCGATGGCACTCCCCAGGCGTGGTTCTCGGTCGCCGATCCGGTTCGGCCGCAGGCCATGGACGCCATCGATGCGCTGCACGGTCTCGGCCTGCACACCGTCATGCTGAGCGGAGATCATGCGGCGGCCGTGCAATCGGTGGCCCGGCAGACCGGGCTGGAGGAGGCGCGCGGCGAGCTCCTGCCCGAACACAAGCTCACGGCCATCCGTGACCTGCAGCAGTCGCACGGGCTGACCGCCATGGTGGGAGATGGCATCAACGATGCCCCGGCCCTCGCCCGTGCCGATCTGGGATTTGCCATGGGGCGTGCCGGCACCGATATCGCGCTCGAAACCGCCGATGTGGTCGTCATGAACGACGACCTGCGGCGCATCCCCGAGGCCATCCGGCTCTCGCGCCACATGCACGGGCTGCTGTGGCAGAACATTGCCATCGCGCTCGGCATCAAGCTGGCAGTGCTGGGCTGGGCGCTGGCCGGGCATGCCTCGATGTGGATGGCCGTGTTTGCCGATATGGGTGCCAGCCTGCTCGTCGTAGCCAATGGCCTGCGCATGCTGCGCTGGAAGCCGGCTGAATCCCCTGCCCGAAATTAGGAAAGGTGGGGACAGACACACCACCATGCCCCCAGCGGCGGCCAGACAGAAAAGCGCCCCGCATCGGACGCTGGGCGCGTGGTGTGCCCGGGGACGTCAGGCACCCGGCCGGTGCTGCGGGAATTCATCAGGCAGGGCCCGCGGTGCATGGAACCAGTCCCAGCACCACAGGGTCAGGAACAGGACCAGCCAGAGCCCACCGAAGGTCATCGCATTCGGAGGCAGGGCCACCAGGGGCGCACCACAGCTCACCGCACTGGTGCTCTGCAGAGCCATGCGAATCAGCACCGGGAACGGCATGATCGAGATCGACCCGCACGCCAGAATCGCCGGCGACAGCAGAAAAGCGGCCGCCAGGGACCGCACCAGCGCACGCAGCCACGCGCTGCGATGGCGGGTGATCCACCACACCACGGCCAGCACCACCAGGGCACCCGCGCCATAGACCCACAGCAGAGGCGAATGGCTCCACTGTTCGTTGGCCAGGTGAATGGCCCAGTCCGGTGCCTGCCCCTGTGCCACTACCATGCCCCCAGCGGTGAGGGCGCTGTCCACTGCCATGTCCGTTACCTCGTGTGAACCGGAGAGGGGCTCATTCGCCCGCCACCTTCATGCGGTCGATGAGAATCGACCCGGTCGTCTTGGAACCCAGCGTGTAGGCATCCGCCCCGATGGCCTGGATACCCGCGAACATCTCGCGCAGATTGCCTGCGATGGTGATTTCCTGCACCGGAAAGGCAATCTGCCCGTTCTCGACCCAGAACCCGCTCGCCCCCCGCGAATAGTCGCCGGTGACGTAGTTGACGCCCTGCCCCATCAGCTCGATGACGAAGAGCCCCGTGCCCAGCCTGCGCAGCATGCCGTCGAGATCATCCTCGGGACGGGTCAGGCTGCTGGCGAGTGTCAGGTTGTGACTGCCCCCGGCGTTGCCGGTGGTAGGCATGCCCAGCTTGCGGGCGGTGTAGGCGCTCAGGAAGTAGCCTTCGACCCGGCCATCCGCCACGACCTGCCGGGGCCGCACTCGCACGCCCTCATCGTCGAACGGACAGCTGCCCTTGCCCCGGCGCACAAAAGGATCCTCGGCAATCTGCACATGCCCGGGAAACACCTGCTTGCCGAGACTGTCGAGCAAGAACGTGCTCTTGCGGTACAGGGCTCCGCCACTGACGGCCTGCACGAAGCCGCCCAGCAGCCCCGCCGCCAGCGGGGACTCGAACAGCACTGGACACTGCGTCGTCGGAATCTTGCGCGCCCCCAGCCGGCTCAGCGCCCGGTCGGCGGCGTATTCGCCAATGCGGCGCGGATCCGCCAGCTCGCGTGCATCGCGCATGGAGCTGTACCAGTAGTCACGCTGCATGGCGCTTCCGCTGCCTGCGATCGGGGCCACGCCCATGCTGTGGCGCGAGCTGGCATAGCCGCCACGAAAGCCATGCGTATGCGCGCTGAAGAAATGGCTCTGCTGCGCGGACACGCTGGCGCCTTCGCTGTTGGTGATGCGGGCATCACGCGAGAGCGCAGCCTGCTCGCACTCGCGCGCGATGCGGGCCGCCTCGGCACTGTCGATGTCCCAGGGGTGGAACAGATCGAGCTCGGGCTGCTCCCCCGGCTGTGCAATATCGGCCTCGTCGGGCAGGCCTGCCGCCGGATCATTGGCCGTGAAGCGCGCCACATCGTAGGCAGCCTGCACCGTCTGCTCGATGGCCTTGCGGGAAAAGTCGGACGTGCTGGCGTTGCCGCGGCGCTGTCCCAGGTACACCGTCACACCAAGGGACTTGTCGCGGTTGCGCTCGACCTGTTCGATCTCGCCCTTGCGCACCGACACCGACAGGCCGCAGCCCTCGGACGCCTCGGCCCCCACATCGGTGGCTCCGAGCCGGCGGGCATGCGCCATGGCCATGTCGACAAGCTCTTCGAAAAAGGCTCGGCTGTAGCTGAAGCCAGACTCGGGCGCGTCCTGCGACGCCGCCGCGCGACCGGCCTTCTTGCGGGAAGTGGTTTTCTTCATAGGACAAGTATGATACTTGCCTATCGATGCGCCCGGGGCACGGCAGGTTGCCAGTGCCCGGCTCCTGTCCGACTGCGCGACTGCCACCGACAGGGGCGCCCTTCACCGTTTCCTGCATTCCCTCCCTCCATGTCACGCAAACCCAAACGCGGCTACTTCGTGCGCGGCCATTTCGTCGCCGAAGGCAGCGAACTCGATCTCGAACTCAAGCGCCAGAGCAAGGGCGATACCGACACCAGCAAGTCCGACCTCAAACGCGAGAGCGAAGCCCTGCAGACGCTGGGCAAGGATCTGCTGACCCTGCGTGCGGGCCTGCTCTCGCCCCTGCAGCTGCCGGACCGCCTGCTCGAAGCGCTCGACACCCTGCGGCGCATCACCGACTTCGAGGGGCGGCGACGCCAGCTCCAGTTCGTTGGCAAGCTCATGCGCCAGCTCGATGAGAATACGGTGACCGTCATTCGGGGAGCGCTGCAGCTCCAGCGCGACGGAAGCGCAGCCGACCAGGCTTCCCTGCACGAAGCAGAGCAGTGGCGCACCCGGCTGATCGACGCAGACCAGCACGATGCGGCCCTGGGCGAATGGCTCGCCCGTTTTCCCGATACCGACATCCAGCAGCTGCGCGCCCTGGTGCGCCAGGCCCGCAAGGATGCCCAGGCGCAGCCGGCCGATCGACCGGGCGCTGCCAGCCGGCATGGGCGCGCCTACCGTGAACTCTTCCAGCTGATCCGTGCTGCACTGGCGCCCGATGCCTCGGACACCGACGACGAAGCCGATCCACAGGACACCCTGGCCTGACCGCTGCCCATCCGGTCGCCACAACGGCAGTGCACGGCCTGCCGCTGTGGCCGGAACCCGACGTCTGCCCCATGACAGCCATGTACATATTGGCAACATGTGTGTCGAGTGGCGACAATACGCCCCTGCATTGCCCTTTTTTCACTCGTTCTGCAAAAGGGCAGCATGGTTCGCGGGCCTTGCTCCATCGGGGGGCAGGGCCATGACCCGCTTCGGTGATGTCCCTGCCGCGCGGCCCTGCTTCAGCCGCAGTGTGGGGAATTGCCTTTCCTGCCACTTCCTGCACTCCCCTGCCCCATGATCGCGTTCCCCTCCTCCCTGTCTGCACGCCCGGCTGCCGCCGGACGCCTGTCGTGCCTGCGCCCCATGCGCCCCCTGATCGTGGCAGCCTGCTGCCTGGCCTGTGCGCCCTCCTCCTGGGCCGCTGGTGCGGCAGGCGCCGCCGTTCCTCCCGCTGCCGCCATTCAGTACATGGTGCGGGCCGGTGACAGTGCCGCCTCGATCAGCCACGCCCTCAAGCTCAGCGGCACCCAATGGCAGGAAGTGGCCCAGTACAACCAGCTCGATCCGCACAAACCGCTCACGGTGGGCAGCACGGTGCGCATTCCGCTGTCCGTGCTCAAGTTCCGCGCCGAAACCTCGCGTCTCATCCAGACCACCGGCGGAGTGAAGGTCAATGGCCAGGCCTCCCGTTCGGGGGTCTACCTCAACGAGAATTCCCGCATCGCCACCGATGCCGGCAGCTCGGCCGTGGTCGAGCTGCCCGACGGCTCCCGCGTCAAGGTGCTGCCGCATTCGGTGGCCGATATTTCCCAGAGCCGCTACTACCAGGCCCCCCAGGGCAGCGTGACCGGCAAGGTGGCCGACTGGTTTGCAGGCTCGCTCAAGCTGGTGCAGGGGGCCCTGGAAACTGCTGCCCACAAGCTGGTGCAGCGCGCCAAGCCCCTGGAGGTCGAGACCACCACCTCCATCATCGGCGTGCGGGGCACCGAGTTCCGTGTGGCCAGCGCGGACCAGACCGTGCACAAGGATCGCGCCGAAGTGCTGGAAGGCGTGGTGAACAACGCCAACACCTGGAAGCACACCGACATCACCCTGCATCAGGGACAGGGTGCAGTGGTGGACCCGAACGTGGCCGAAATGCAGGCCGTGACCCTGCTGCCTGCGCCCAAGGTCCCGGCCCCGGGCCAGGTGCTGCGCCTGCCCGAGGCACGCTGGTCCTTCCAGTCCCAGTCCGGTGCCGTGGCCTACCGCATCGTGGCGGCCATGGATCCGAAATTCGAGAGCATTGCCTACAGCGAGAAGATGAGCACGCCGCTCGCCGACTTCAGTGCCCTGCCCCCGGGCAAGTGGTACATCCATGCGCGCGGGGTGGACCAGTACGGCCTCGAAGGCATGGACGCCACGACCATGGTGGTGCTCAAGAACGCCGACTGGATCCTGCAGAACGCAGCCATTCAGGCCACAGACGGCAAGCCGACCCTCGGCTGGTCGGGTCTCTCCTACGGCAATGGCCGCCCCATCCCGGGCACGGCAACGGTGCAGGTGGAAGTTTCTCCGGTGGCAGACTTCAGCCGCCAGGTGGCCCGTGCCGAAAGCGCCCCCGATGCCCGCACACTGGTGCTGCCCGAGGTGCATGCCAATGCCAGCTACTACCTCAGGGTGCATGTGCGCAACGAGGCCCTGGCCAAGGCGGCGGACAATGTCTACCGCTTCACCATGCCGCTCGACATCGGCAACAAGGCCTACAGCGTCCTGCTCGACAAGATGCCCGAGCCGCCCGAACCGATGGAAGCAGCGGCTGTGCACTGAGGCAGAACGCGCAAGAAGGGGCACCCTCTCCGGCACCGCAGCCGGAGATGTGCCCCTGGTTTCCCCTGTCACGCGTAGCCAGCCCCTGACCGGAAAATCCCGGCACGCCACAACACCAGCTCTGCGAAGCGCCCGGCACCGACAGGGCGCACGTCACTTGCCCATCATGCGCCGCAGGGCTTCCTTGGAGAAGTTTTCCTCGAGTGCGGCCTCACGGGGCATGCAGTCACTGTCCTGCAGATGCTGGGAGAGCTTTTCGAGCGCACGCCACAGCAGGGCGATCTGGTGCTCGTGCGTGGCGGCATTGTCGATCAGGCCCCGCATGGCCTGCCCCAGGGGATCGTCGCCCTGGGTGACGGCATAGGCCGAAAAGCCCATGTGGGCGGCCGCCTGCTCGCGCTTGTCTTCTTCCTGCGACAGAAGAATGCGCGCGGGGTTGCCCACGGCCGTGGCGCCCGGCGGAACGGGCTTGGTCACGATGGCTCCGCTGCCCACGCGGGCACCGGCCCCCACCGTGAAGCCGCCCAGAATACAGGCATTGGCTCCCACGATCACGCCCTCTTCCAGCGTGGGATGGCGCTTGATGCCCTTGGCCAGCGATGTCCCGCCCAGCGTGACACCCTGGTAAATGGTGCAGTCGTTGCCGACCTCTGCCATCTCGCCGATCACCACCCCCATGCCATGGTCGATGAACACCCGTTCGCCGAGCGTGGCCCCCGGATGGATCTCGATGCCGGTGAGCCAGCGGGACCAGTGGGAAATCCAGCGACCAAGCCAGGTCCACCCCCGCTGCCAACAGCCATGGGCGACGCGATGGATGACCACGGCATGAAAGCCGGGGTACGAGAACACCACGTCCCATTTGCTGCGTGCAGCCGGGTCACGGTCGAGAATGCACTGGATGTCGGATCGGAGGCGCTTGAACATGGCGCAAGTGTACCTGCAGCCCACCCAGACCATGGGGAGAGAATGGGCTCAATTCCCCTTTGCCTGTCGGGCCGTCCGCTGCATGGCCTTGGCGATGCCGCGGAGGATATGGATTTCCTCTTCGTGCAGGTCGGTGCGCAGCCACATCTGGCGCAGCCGGGGCATGAGTTTCTTGGGCGCTGCAGGGTCGAGATAGCCCACGTCCTCCAGGGCCTGCTGCCAGTGCGCGAGCATGCCCTCGATCTGTGCCGCGTCGGCCAGGTGGGCGGCCTGTACCGAGGGCGTCTGAGCCACATGGAATCCCCCGATGGCCTGCCGCCACTCATAGGCGATCACCTGCACGGCCGCTGCCAGGTTGAGCGAGCCATAGGCCGGATCGGTGGGAATGCTCAGGCAGACATGGCAGCGATAGACGTCCTCGTTGCGCATGCCGTAGCGTTCGCTGCCGAACAAGAAGCCGACGCTGCGCTGCTGCGGCAAGGGCTGCGGCAGGGCGGCGCGTCCTTCGTCCGCGCTGGGTTGTCCCGGCCGCCAATGCGGGGCAGGCGGATGCATGCGCCGTGCGAGTCGCGCCAGATGGTCGCGCGGAGTGAAGGTGGGCGGACCAAAATCGCGCGGCGTCATCGCCGTGGCACAGAGGTGCTCGATGCCCTCCACCGCCTCCTCCCAGGTATCGACCCGGCGCGCCTTGCGCAGGATGTCGTCGGCGCCACTGGCGCGTTCGATGGCTTCCTCGCGCTGCAGCACATCGTCCCAGCGGGGCTGCACCAGCACCAGGTCGTCGAAGCCCATGACTTTCATGGCGCGGGCGGCTGCGCCCACATTGCCGGAATGGCTGGTGTGCAGAAGGATGAATCGGGTATGCATGATGCGCCGCTCAGGTCATGGCCCAGGCGATGGCGGCCCGGGTATAGAACACATGCAGACCTTCCTGGCCGATGCGCTGCAGGAGGGTCTCGGCCCGGTCCGCCGGCAATGCCATGCTCACGATCTGGGGCTCGTCGGCGAGCTCGAAGAAGTGGCTTGCATGCATGCGGTCGTCATGCCCGAACCCTTCGGCCCCGGCCAGCAGCGTGGCTCCGGGTGCTCCGAGCTCGCGTGCCAGCTCCATGAGCCAGCGTGCCACCGGCGTGCCGTGGTGCATGCGGCTCGCCGTGGTGTAGAACTGCAGTTGATAGCCTTCTTGCATCTCTTGTCTCCTTGGAAAGGCAGGCTTGCTGCATCCGTCGGGGCTCGCCTGTGAAGCGGCAGCAAAGCCCCGGCGGGACCATGCCCCTGCACTCCCATCTGTCCATGCGGGATTCATTCAATGCGCCTGCAGGGCCCGCACGGTCATCAGGCCGAGCACGGTCATGCACAGGGAGCCGCTCACGTGCACCAGCACATGCAGCAGGGCCCAGCCATAGCGCTGCCCCTGCAGCAGGGTCACGGCTTCGGCGGAAAAGGTGGAAAAAGTGGTCAATCCGCCCAGGAAGCCCGTCATGATCAGAAGCCGCCACTCGGGGGGAATCTGTGGCAGGAGTGAAAACACGCCCACGGCCACGCCCATCAGGTAGCCCCCGAGCAGATTGGCCGCCAGGGTGCCGAGTGGCAATTCGACCAGCACTCCGTTGAGCGCCAGTCCCAGCCACCAGCGCAGCAGTGCACCGGCCGCGGCTCCGCCGCCAATGGCCCATACCGAATATCCCATGCCTTCGTCCTCGTGCGATCCGGCAGAGAGCCTGTCTCCACCGTCTGGTGGCCATTATAGGAAGCCCGTGTCTCTTCGCCCGAGCGGGAGCCTCATGGGCGAGGCGCGCTGCCTTCGCACAGGGCCTTGAGCCGATAGAGTGCCTCCAGGGCCTCGCGTGGGCTGAGTCCGTCGGGATCGAGCGCCTGGAGCGCCTCCTCCACGGGAGAGGGGCCTGTGTCGTCCGGGGCAGGCTCGGCGAGCGCAGGCGCAGAGAACAGGTCGATCTGGCGCTGCTGGCGATCCTGCTGGGCTTCGAGCGCCTGCAGCGCATGGCGGGCATGGTGGATGACCGAGGAGGGCATGCCGGCGAGCCGGGCCACCTGGATGCCATAGCTGCGGTTGGCGGGCCCGGGCTGAATCGTGTGCAGGAACACGATGTCATGCCCCGATTCGGCCGCGCCCACGTGCACGTTGATGGCGGCGTGGTGCTGCGCAGGGAATTCGGTGAGCTCGAAGTAATGGGTGGCAAAGAGCGTGAGCGCCTCGCTGCGGTCGTGCAGATGGGTGGCAATGCCACTGGCCAGAGCCAGCCCGTCGAAGGTGCTGGTGCCCCGGCCGATCTCGTCCATGAGCACGAGGCTGTGGGGCGTGGCGGCATGCAGGATCTGTGCGGCCTCGGTCATTTCGAGCATGAAGGTGGACTGCGCATTGGCCAGGTCGTCGGCTGCGCCGATGCGGGTCAGGATGGCATCGATCGGGCCGATGCGCGCAGCCTGCGCCGGCACATGGCTGCCCATGCCGGCCAGGAGCACGATCAGGGCGACCTGGCGCATGTAGGTCGACTTGCCGCCCATGTTGGGTCCGGTGATGACCTGCATGCGCTGGCGGGGATGCAGCACGGTGTCGTTGGCCATGAAGGCACTGCCCGTGGTTTCGCGCAGCCGCGCCTCCACCACAGGGTGGCGGCCCGCCGTGATCTCGATGCAGGGCTCCACGGCGAAGGCCGGGGCACACCAGCCCAGGGTAAGACTGCGCTCGGCCAGCGTGCACAGCACGTCCAGGGTTGCCATGGCTTCGGCCAGGGTCTGCAGGTTCGCCACATGGGGCTGCAGCTCCTCGATCAGGGTGTCATAGAGCCATTTTTCGCGCGCCAGTGCGCGATCCTGGGCCGACAGGGCCTTGTCCTCGAAGGCCTTGAGTTCGGGGGTCACAAAGCGCTCGGCATTCTTCATGGTCTGGCGCCGGCGATAGTCGGCTGGCACCTTGTCGAGCTGGCTCGCGGTGACCTCGATGAAGTAGCCGTGCACCCGGTTGAACTGCACGCGCAGGTTGGCAATGCCGGTGCGCTCGCGCTCCCTGCCTTCCATGGCCAGCAGATAGTCCGCGCTGTGGGTCTGGATGCCGCGCAGCTCGTCGAGCTCGGCATCGAAGCCATCGGCAATCACGCCCCCATCGCGCACATTGACGGACGGCTCCGCATGCAGGGTAGCCTGCAGGCGTTCCACCACAGCCTGAGGCGGCGTGAGCGCAGCGGCCACGCGTTCGAGCAGGGCAGGAAGCGACGAAGCTGACTCGGCACGCTCGTCCTGCTGCAGACTGCACACACAGGACCGCAGCTGCTCGGCCTGTCCCAGCGTGCGCAGCAGCCCCGCGAGCTCGCGCGGCCTGCTCTGGCGCAGTGCCAGCCGGGCGCTGATGCGCTCCACATCGCTGATGCCGTGCAGCACGGCGCGCAGATCCTGCAGCCCCCGGTCGCGCAGCACGGCGATGGCGGCCAGCCGTTCACGCGCTGCCGCTCGGTCGCGTGCAGGATGCAGCATCCAGTGGCGCAGCAGGCGGCTGCCCATGCCGCTCTCGCAGGTATCGAGCAGACTCAGCAGCGTCGGACTCGATTCTCCGCGCAGGGTCTGCGTCAGCTCCAGATTGCGCTGCGTGGTGAGCGGCAGATGCACCAGGCTGTCGTCACGCTGCACCTGCAGGGCATGCAGATGGGTCATGGCCCGGCCCTGGGTATGCTCCGCATAGGCCAGCAGGGCTGCGGCGGCGGCATGGGCCTGGGGCAAGTCATCGGCCTGCCACGCGGCCAGATGCGGGGTGTGCAGCTGGTCGGTCAGCATGCGCAGCCCCAGCCCTGCGTCGAAGGTAAAGGCCGGCCGCTCGGTGATGATGAAGTGCTGCAGGGCGCCCTGCTGCTGCCACTGCACCAGCTGCGCCCGCCGGGTCGGCGCCAGATCGGCGCTGCAAAGCACCTCGACCGGCTGGATGCGGCTGATCCACTCGCCCAGCGTCTCGGGAGTGCATTCGGCCAGCTGCATGCAGCCCTGGGTCAGCCCCATCCAGGCCAGCCCCACCCCCTCGGAACGTCCGCGCCCGGAGGCATGGATGGCCAGCAGGACCGCATCCTGCCGGTCCCCGAGCAGGGCCATGTCGGTGAGCGTGCCGGGCGTCACCACCCGCACGACCTTGCGCTCCACCGGTCCCTTGGCTGCCGCCACGTCTCCCACCTGCTCTGCAATCGCCACCGACTGCCCCATCTGGATCAGCTTGGCCAGATAGGTTTCCACAGCATGCACCGGTACCCCGGCCATCACCACCGGCTCTCCGGCCGACTGCCCCCGCTGCGTCAGCGTGATGCCCAGCAGCCGGGCGGCCAGCATGGCATCCTCATAGAACAGCTCGTAGAAATCCCCCATGCGGTAAAACAGCAGCGTATGGGGATGCTGGGCCTTGATCTGCAGGTACTGCTGCATCATGGGCGTATGGCCCGAAAGATCCTGCCCCTCGGCAGACGCAGAGGCAAGCGATACGCGGTTGTCGGAAGAAGAAGCCATCTTGCTCGGTTGATCCATGGGGGACCCGGTCATGGAGCCGGGAGCAGGCCCGATCGGCAGGGCCCGGCACCGCAGTGCGGCGTCCCGTGCGCCCATGCCAGGCCAGCCTGCATTCTAGTAAGGGATGATGCAGGGGTGCGCTGCTGCCGGGCTTCCAGGGGAAAGGAGCCTCGTGCGCGACAGCGCCTGCGTTGTCGTCGACCTGTCGGTATGCCGGAATGTCGACGGGCCGGAGCACCAGCTGCACAGGCACAGACAGTCAGGCATGAAAATGAAAAACCCTGTCCGCAGGGACAGGGTTTGGGCAGTGAGCGAAAAACCGGTGTCTCAGGCTTCCGGGTCGGCGTCTTCTGCCGGAGATTCGGGCTGCGCTTCGGCAGCCGCTGCGGCCTCTTCGGCCAGGGCCTGTTCGCCATAGCGGCTGTACTTGGCGAGCATCTTGACCATGAGGCCATAGATCTTGGGATTGGCTGCGAGGCATTCCTGTGCATACAGGTAGTCGGCTTCGCCGGTGAAGTTGCCCACCAGACCTCCGGCTTCCTGCACCAGCAGCCCACCGGCGGCCACGTCCCAGGCGCTCAGGCCGGTTTCAAAGAAGCCGTCGCTGAATCCGGCAGCCACATAGGCCAGATCCAGCGCAGCCGACCCGGGGCGGCGCACGGCGGAGGTCTTCTTCATGATGTCGGAGAACATCTTCATGAACTGCGCAAAGTCCTGCCCCGGACGGAACGGAAAGCCCGTGGTGATGAGGCAGTCGGCCATGCGGTTGCGACGTCCCACACGGATGCGGCGCTCGTTCATGTAGGCGCCCCGGCCGCGCGTGGCCGTGAAGAGGTCGTTGCGGGTCGGGTCATAGATGACGGCCTGTTCCACCTTGCCGCGCACGGCCAGGGCAATGCTCACGCAATAGACGGGGAAGCCATGGATGAAGTTGGTGGTGCCATCGAGCGGGTCGATGATCCACATGAATTCACTGTCCTTGTTCCCATGCTGCTGGCCGGATTCCTCGGCCAGGATGCCGTGGCCGGGATAGGCGGTGAGCAGCGTCTCGATGATGCAGGCCTCGGAGGCCTGATCCACCTCGGTCACGTAGTCGTTCACCTGCTTTTGCGACACACGCACGGCGTCGAGGTCGAAGGAGGCGCGGTTGATGATGGCGCCAGCGGCACGAGCGGCCTTGACGGCCATGTTGAGCATGGGATGCAGAGCGGAGGACATGGTGAATTGTGGAAAAGAGCGAAACGGGCCGGAACGTCGATGCGGAGCCGGAAAGGGAATGCCGCATTCTAAGCCGTCGCCCCGATTCATGCACTCTTTTCAGGCATGGGCGACAGGGACCCCAGCCGTTTGTGGCCTGCCGGCCACCCTGCTGGCGCAGTGCCCGCCCGGAGCGCAAACATTTGCGCCCCCGCAGCCGAGAGGGTGCGACTTGGCATGAAAATAGCTTTTTCACATTGCCTTTTCTGCACAGCTCATCGAGCTTCTTTCCGAGTTTCGCACCCATCATGACTTATTGCGTCGCCATCAAACTCCGCTCCGGCCTGGTCTTTCTCTCCGACTCGCGCACCAACGCAGGCCTCGACCAGATCAGCACCTTCCGCAAGATGATGGTGTACGAACGCCCCGGCGACCGCTTCATGACCCTGCTGTCGGCGGGCAACCTGAGCATCGCGCAGTCGGTGCGCGAGATCCTGCAGTCCGAGGTGCTGCGCGAAGACACCCCCGAAGGCACCCCCCAGGGCCTCACCATCTGGAACGCCACCAGCATGTTCGACGCCGCGCGTGTGCTGGGCGCGGCCATCCGCCACGTCCACAAGCGTGACGGTGCTGCCCTCAAGGCTGCAGGGGTGGACTTCAATGTCTCGCTCATCTTCGGTGGCCAGATCAAGGGCGAAGGCATGCGCCTGTTCCAGATCTACTCGGCGGGCAACTTCATCGAGGCCACCATGGAAACGCCGTATTTCCAGATCGGCGAATCCAAGTACGGCAAGCCGGTGCTCGACCGCGTCATCACGCCCGACACCCCGCTCGACGAGGCTGCCAAGTGTGCCCTGGTGTCGATGGATTCCACGCTCAAGTCCAACCTGTCGGTCGGCCTGCCGCTCGACATGGCGGTGTACGAGGCCGACAGCCTGGAGTGCAACAAGCTGGTGTGCATCGACGCCGGCAATCCCTACTTTCACATGCTCCACAGCCAGTGGGGCGAGAAACTGCGCGAGGTGTTCGACAGCATCGAGGATCCCATGTGGAACGGCGGAGCCACCGAAGTGCCCCTGCTGACCAACGACGGGCACTATCCCGTGCTGCGCAAGATCCAGTCGCCGAGCGAACGCCTGATCTGACCTTGCACGCGCCTGCCGCTCAGACCATGATGCCCTCCTGCTCCCCGCACGCACAGATCATCTTCTCGCATGGCAACAGCTTCCCGGCAGGCACCTACGGCGTGCTGCTGCGGGCCCTGGAAGCCAAGGGCTACGCCGTGCACGCGCTGGACCGCTTCGGCCACGACCGGCGCTACCCGGTGGTGGACAACTGGGCGCCACTGGTCGATGAACTCATGCAGTTCTGCCATGCCGTGCCACACGCCCCTGCAGTGCCGCGCTACCTTGTCGGGCATTCCATGGGAGGGCTGCTGAGTCTGCTGGCCGCCTCGCGTGACCCCGCACTGGCCAGCGCCGTGGTGCTGCTCGATCCACCCCTGGTCACCGGCTGGCGGGCCATGCTGCTCAAGGCCGGCAAGCGCACTGCACTGGCACACCGCCTGTCACCGGGCGCCACCAGCCACCGGCGACGACAGGAATGGCCCAGCGTAGAGGCGGTGCTGCAGCATTTTTCGAGCAAGCCTGTCTTTGCCCGCTGGCATCCGGAGGCGCTGCACGACTATGCCCAGCATGGCACCCGGCCAGCCCCCACCGCAGAAGCGCCCTCCCGGCGCCTGCTGGCCTTCGACCGGGACATCGAGACCCGCATCTACACCACCCTGCCGGACCACATCGGCGGCTGGCTGCGCCGTCACCCCCTGCAGTGCCCTGTCTCGTTCATCGGTGGCAGCGAATCGCGCGAAACCCGCATGACGGGGCTCTCTGCCATGCGGCGCCTGACGCACGGGCACATGACCATGGTGTCCGGCGGAAGCCACCTCTTTCCCATGGAAATGCCCCAGCTCACGGCCGACCTCATCGACCAGCAGCTGCGGGAAGCGCCCAACCAGTCCCGAAGCGCACCCTGAATCCTGCCCCGCTCGCTGCGGGCAGGGTGGTCGCTTTCCATCCGTATGGACGTATGGACGTATGGAAGGCGGCACCTACTTGGAGGGCTGCAGCACCCCCGTGCGTGCATCGAACCGCAGCACCCGCACCTGACCATTCATCCCTGGGAAGCGGTCGAACGCAGCTTCCATAAGGAGCGGCATGAGGGCCGGCAGGCTTGCCGGGGCCCCCTCATACTCGGCCCGGGATTCGAACACCTGCGGTGCCGGATGCCCGGCCTGCTGCTGCCCCCGATCCGCGATGCGAACGGTCAGGGTGTCGTGCTGCACGGGCTGCAGCACGGTACGGTCGACCAGACACATGCGTCCCCCGGCCCATCCCCTGTCGTCACACAGGTAGGCACTGTCCCAATCCCAGCGTGTCCAGGCCACGGTGTAGGCCGGCACATAGGTGGGCACCGTGACGGGCACCATGGTGCGCTGGCGGCGCAGCTCCCATTGCGCCACGAGGCGGGCCGTGGCATCCGATGCCGCAGGCTTGAGCCCGAGCCGGGTCAGGTGCGTCGTGAGGCTGGCGTCATAGGTGCGGCGTTCGAGATCCGAGACCTCCACCATGCGTCCTTCGGTCGCAGGGACAGCGGTCGAGACTGCTGCGACCTGGGATGCAGCAGGCGCTGTCCCCGATGCAGCGGCAGACGCTGCCACGGCAAAGGTGGCGCCTTCGACCTGGGCCGGCCACTGCGCAAAAGTGGTCACCCGCACGGCCACGGTCTCGGCACAGCCGCCCAGGGCTCCGATCACTCCCAGGGCAGCCCCCCAGAGTGCCGCACGGCACCACCGCGCAGCCGGAGGCGATCCCGCTCCGGTTTGTGTGACTCGCACGCAATCGATCATGTCCGCCCCCTTGTGGTTCAGCCGTTCGCCCCGGGACTCCCCAGGCTCGGAAAACGCATCCGTATCCGCGTCCGCCTCAGTCTCACTCCGCCCAGACGACGGCTCCCGTCCACCAGGTCAGCAGCACCACCACCCCAAAGGCGATGCGATACCAGGCAAAGGGCACGAAGCTGTGCGAGGAAATGAACTTGAGCAGCCAGCGCACACACACCCACGCCGCCAGAAAGGACACCACCAGCCCCACCAGGAACATGGGCAGGTCGCTCATGTGCAGGGCTGCGCGCTCCTTGTAGAGGCTGTAGGCGCCCGCGCCGATGAGAGTGGGAATGGCCAGGTAAAAGGAAAAGTCGGTGGCGACCTTGCGGTCGAGTCCCAGCAGCATGCCGCCGATGATGGTGGAGCCGCTGCGACTGGTACCGGGAATCATGGCAAAGCACTGCACGATGCCCACCTTGAGTGCGTCCCAGGCACTCATGTCCTCGACGCGGTGAATGCGCGCCTCACGCTGGCGCCGTTCGGCCCAGAGAATGATGAACGCCCCAAGGATGAAGGTGGTGGCCACCACCGGTGCGTTGAACAGATGCTCCTTGATCACCTTGCCGAACAGCAGGCCAAGCACCACGGCCGGCAGGAAGGCGATGAACACATTGAGCACGAAGCGGCGCGAGGTCGCCGACTGGGGCAGCGTGACCAGCGTCTCGCGAATGCGCTGCCAGTACACCAGGATGACCGCGAAGATGGCACCGGTCTGAATGGCAATGTCGAAGACCTTGGCCTTTTCGTCGGCAAAGTGCAGCAGCGAACCGGCCAGAATCAGATGCCCGGTCGAGGAAATCGGCAGGAACTCGGTCAGGCCTTCCACCACGCCCATGAGGGCAGCCTTGATCAGCAGCAGGGTATCCACACAAATCCTTGAAACGTGAAGCGCAGAGGATCTCCGCATCCCTCGGACGAGGGAGAAGGAACCACGCGTAAAACAATGCCCTGCAGGAGGGTCCTGCCTGCATTATGCCTGCCGCTTCTGAAGGCAGGCTTCAGATTTCCATGCGCGCTGCGGCTGGATGCAGAACGAAAAAAACCGGGCCTGAGCCCGGTGTGAGGGCCAGGGCACAGGGCCCTGGCATGGCGCATGGTGTGGATGTGCGTGCTCAGTGGCTGGAAGCCTTGGCCGCACCCAGCCCGGTTTCGGAACGCACCTGCTGGGCTTCGAAGGCGGCACGCTCACGACCCGCCTGGGCACTGCGGTCCATGATGGAGAACAGCCAGATCCCGATGAAACCCACCGCCATCGAGAACAGAGCCGGCGAGGTGTAGGGGAAGGGAGAGGATCCCTTGGCATGGCCCAGCACGGCTTCCCACACGGAAGGCGAGAGGATGGTCAGCGCCACGGAGGTGCCCAGCCCCAGGAAACCGCCGATCACGGCGCCGCGGGTAGTGCAGTTCTTCCACAGCACGCTCATGAAGAGCACCGGGAAGTTGGCCGAGGCGGCAATCGCGAAGGCCAGCGACACCATGAAGGCGATGTTCTGCTTCTCGAACAGGATGCCGAGCAGCACGGCGATCACGCCCAGGCTCACGGTGGTGACGCGGGAGACCTTGAGTTCGGCTGCGCTGTCGGCCTTGCCCTGCTTGAACACGGTGGCGTACAGGTCATGCGACACGGCGGAGGCGCCCGACAGGGTCAGACCTGCCACCACGGCCAGGATGGTTGCGAAAGCCACTGCCGAGATGAAGCCGAAGAACACATCGCCGCCGACCATCTTGGCCACCAGCACGGCTGCCATGTTGGCCGTGCCACCGCCGCCCCGGATGACGCCCTTGACGGTGTCGGACATTTCGGGGTTGGTCAGCACCATGGTGATGGCACCAAAGCCGATGATGAAGATCAGGATGTAGAAGTAGCCGATCCAGGTGGTAGCCCAGGCGACCGACTTGCGGGCTTCCTTGGCGTTGGGCACGGTGAAGAAGCGCATGAGCACGTGGGGCAGACCGGCAGTGCCGAACATCAGCGCCATGCCGAAGCTGATGGCGGAGATCGGGTCCTTGATGAAACCGCCGGGGCCCATGATCGACAGGCCCATCTTGGTGGGGTCCATCTTCTGCGCCTTGGCCAGTGCGGACGCGGCGCTGGCTGCAGCCTCAGGCGTCGAGGCCGCGGCACTCGCAGCCGTGGCAGCTGCAATGGCAGCCTCCTTGGCATGCTGGGCGATGGCAGTCTTCACGACCACGCCGTTGGCGAACAGTGCCTCGGGGCTGAAACCATAGTGCGCCATGACCATGAAGGCCATGAAGGTCACACCGGCAAGCAGCAGGCAGGCCTTGATGATCTGCACCCAGGTGGTGGCCGTCATGCCACCGAAGAGCACGTACACCATCATCAGCACGCCCACGATGATGACCGCGTAGATGTAGTCCAGCCCGAACAGCAGCTTGATGAGCTGGCCCGCACCGACCATCTGGGCGATCAGGTAGAACGCCACCACCACCAGCGTGCCGCAGGCGGCAAAGGCGCGGATGGGGGTCTGCTTGAAGCGGTAGCCCGCCACGTCGGCAAACGTGAACTTGCCCAGGTTGCGCAGGCGCTCGGCCATCAGGAAGGTGATGATCGGCCAGCCCACCAGGAAGCCGATGGAGTAGATCAGCCCGTCGAACCCGCTGGCCATGACGGCAGCGGAAATCCCGAGGAAGGACGCGGCGGACATGTAGTCGCCGGCAATGGCCAGACCGTTCTGGAAACCGGTGATGCCGCCGCCGGCCGTGTAGAAGTCGGCCGCCGACTTGGTCTTGGCTGCAGCCCACTTGGTGATCCACAGTGTGCCCATGACGAACAGGCCAAACATCACGATGGCCGTCCAGTTGGTGGCCTGCTTGGCCGTCTGGCCCACGTCGCCACCGGCCGCGAGAGCTGCGCCGGCCCCCAGCAGGGCGGGCAGCGCGATCAGGAAAGAGAGCTTTTTCATTGTGCGGCGTCCTTGAGAATCTGCTGGTTGAGCGCGTCGAACTCGGTGTTGGCGCGACGGACGTACATCACGGTGATGAGGATGGTGAACACGATCACCGCCAGGCCGATCGGGATGCCGAGGGTGGTGACGCCATCGCCCATCGGCTGGGCAAGGAATGCCTTGTCGAAGGCAATGAGGGCGATGAAGCCGTAGTACACGACCATCATCAGGATGGTCAGGATCCATCCATAGCGGTTGCGCCGGGCACGCAGCTCCTGGTATTTCGGATTCGACCGGATCTTGTCTACGACGGGATCAGTCATGGTTGCCTCCTTCTCGTTGGAATAGTGGTTGACGCAGGCATGGTTTCGCCGCAACCCTGCGCCTAACTTACAGAAAGTGCCTCCCGCCCCCATCCTTGCGGGTTCCCCATCATGTCGAAAACCCTGCCCCTGCACGTCAGCACATCGCAAGTGCCTCGGGGCAGACTGCAGGGCATCCCGATCCCGCCGCACCAGCGCCTCCCGGACACGTCCCGCCATGCCCAACGCCTTCCACTTCGACGCCTCCCCCTTCGACAGCCTCAGCAAGCAGGAGCAGACGCTGGTGCGCGACAGCGTGGACATCGCCTACTTCCGCAAGGACGAGGTGATTCTCGATGTGGGCGACGTGCCGCGGCACCTGTACGTCATCATCAAGGGCCATGTCGCCCAGATGGAAGGCAGCGAACTGCTGCACCTCTACGGCCCCGACGACACATTCGACGGACGCGGGCTTGTGGCCGGACGCAGCAGCCACCGCTTCATCGCGCAGGACGAGGTGCTGGCCTACGAGCTCGCGCACGAGGCGGTCATGTCGCTCATCGCCAGCAACACCACCTTCAGCGCTCTGCTCTTTTCCAACCTGGGAGACAAGCTCAGCGCCCTGGGCCGGCGCCACAGCGAACGCGAGATGCAGTCGCTCACCCTGGCCAGGCTCGACGAGGCGGTGCTGCACCCCCCGCACTACGTCGATGCCGACACCGACATCCTGGCCGTGGCCCGCATCTTCGAGCAAGCCCGAACCACCCATGTGCTGGTCCGGGACGACACCGGCACCCTGCCCCGGCTCGGCATCTTCTCCAGCACGGCCCTGCCGCGAGCCATCCTGGACGGTCGCCCCCTGGACGACCTGCCCGTAGGCGATCTGGCCACCTACGAGCTCGTCACCCTGCGGCCGGACGACCTCATGGGCGAGGCCCTCACCATGATGCTGCGCCACCGCATCCACCGCATCGTGGTCGCCGACGGGGACGAAGTCCTCGGGGTGCTGGAATCGCTCGACGTGTTCAGCTTCCTGTCCAACCACTCGCACCTCATCCTTACCCGCATCGACCAGGCCACCAGCCTGCAGGCACTGGCGGACGCCTCGGCCCAGACGCCGCGCATGGTGCAGCAGCTCCACGCCAGTGGCACCGATGTCGGCCTGATCGGAGATTTGGTGCAGGAAATCAACGCACGCCTGTTCGAGCGGGCCTGGCAGCTCATTGCCCCGCCCGAGCTGGTACACAACAGCTGCCTCATCGTCATGGGCAGCGAGGGGCGGGGCGAGCAGCTCCTCAAGACCGACCAGGACAATGGCCTCATCCTGCGCGACGGCTACACCCCGCCGGAGAACCTCGCAGCGCTGTGCGACCGCTTCAGCGCCGCCCTGGCGCAGTTCGGCTATCCCCCCTGCCCCGGCCGCATCATGGTCGACAACCCGGAGTGGCGCGGCAGCGCCGCCGAATGGAGCACCCGCACCCGCACCTGGCTCATGGGCGGACAGCCTCCCCAGCTCATGAACCTGGCCATCTTCCTCGATGCGCACCCTGTCTGCGGCGACGAGCGCCTGCTCGACCAGGTCCGCGAACGGCTCAGGGAAGTCGCCACCGACAACGATGCCACCCTCAGCCGCTTCGCATCGGCCATCGACGCCTTCGGCACCAGCAGCCACTGGCTCGGACGGCTCTTCGGCCTGGGCGAAGACACCGACGAGGCACTGCACATCAAGAAGCACGGCATCTTTCCCATCGTCCACGGCGTGCGCAGCCTTGCGCTGGCCGAGCACATCGAATCCACCGGCACCGTGGAGCGCATCCGTGCCCTGGTGCAGCTCGGCGTGCTCAAGCCTTCCTGGGGCGACAGCCTCATCCACAGCCTGCATTTCTTCATGGGACTGCGCCTCAAGGCAGCGCTTGCCGAAATGGAAACGGGCCGCCCCGTCAGCGGCACCGTGGTGGCCAGCCAGCTCAGCAGCCTCGACCGCAGCCTGCTCAAGGACAGCCTCGGCATCGTCAAGCGCTTCAAGGCCATGCTGCACCAGCGCTTCCGCCTCGACGCCATGTAAGAAGACAGCCCCCCATGCCCATGGCCCTGCCCTCCCCCCCTCTCCACGCCCTGTGGCAGCGCACGCGCCAGCGCTGGGCACGGCGCCAGCTCAGCGATCCCGCCTACGCGTTCCTGTTCGATCCGCCGCCCCCGGACGAATACGTCGCCCTCGACTGCGAAACGACCGGCCTCAACACCCGCACCGACGACATCATCTCCATCGGTGCCGTGCGCATCCGGGGCCGCCGCATCCTCACGAGCGAACGGCTCGAACTGCTGGTGCAGCCACAGTGCCAGGTTCCGGCCGAAAGCATCCGCGTCCACCGCCTGCGCACCATGGATGTGGCCCATGGCCTCCCGGTGCAGGAGGCCATGCACCGGCTGCTGCACTTCATCGGCAGCCGGCCTCTGGTGGGGTACTACCTCGAATTCGATGTGGCCATGCTCAACCGTGCCGTGCGCCCCCTCATCGGCATCCGACTTCCGCAGCCACAGATCGAAGTCTCCCGGCTGTATTACGACTACCGCTTCCGCCAGCTTCCGCCCTACCAGCAGCACGACAACGCAGACATCGACCTGCGTTTCGACACCCTCATGGCCGACCTCGACCTGCCCGTGCGCGAAGCGCACGATGCGCTCAACGATGCCGTCATGGCCGCCATGGCGTTCATCCGGCTGCGCGAGCTGCAAGGCTGACCAGGGTGCCTATCTCTCGCCCACCGGTCCCGCCCTGCACGGGCACTGTCTGATCCACGCTGCCGGTCACTCCCCGTTCGCACCCCTGTGCCCGAGACGGCGGCAACAGGTTCTAAAATCCGTGCATGAACACCCACCATACGCCCACCCAACCCAGCCATGCTGCCAGCGAAGCAGCCGAAGAACCGACCCGCGCCAGCAACTTCCTGCGCCAGATCATCGAAAACGACCTGAGCCAGGGCGCCTACGCCGGCCGCAAATGGTCCGGCACACCGGGAGACGCCGCCCACCAGGCCCATGGGGAGCCCGATCCCGCCCGCATCCGCACCCGTTTTCCCCCCGAGCCCAACGGCTACCTCCACATCGGCCATGCCAAGAGCATCTGCCTGAACTTCGGCCTGGCCCAGGAGTACCAGGGCATCTGCCACCTGCGCTTCGACGACACCAACCCCGAGAAGGAAAGCGTCGAGTATGTCCACAGCATCACGGACGCCGTGCAGTGGCTCGTCGGCCCAGCCTGGATCCATGACGACGTGGGCGGGCACGACGTTCATCTCTACTACGCCAGCCATTACTTCGACGCCATGCACCGCGCCGCGCTCTACCTCATCGAGCACGGACTGGCCTACGTCGACGAACAGAGCCCCGAGGACATGCGGCGCAACCGTGGAGACTTCACCCACCCCGGCGTGGACAGCCCCTTCCGCGCGCGCACCCCGGCCGAGAACCTGGCCCGCTTCGAGGACATGCGCCTCGGCAAGCTGGCCGACGGCGCCGCCGTGCTGCGCGCCAGAATCGACATGGCGCACCCCAACATCAACATGCGGGATCCGGCCATCTACCGCATCCGCCGCGCGCACCACCACAACACCGGCGACACCTGGTGCATCTACCCGATGTACACCTTCGCCCACCCCATCGAGGACGCCCTCGAAAACATCACCCACAGCATCTGCACCCTGGAATTCGAGGACCAGCGCCCGTTCTACGACTGGCTCATGACCACTCTCAGTGCCGGCGGCATCGTCAACGCCCCGCCCCCCCACCAGTACGAATTTGCCCGGCTCAACCTCACCTACGTCATCACCAGCAAGCGCAAGCTCAAGCAGCTCGTCGACGACAGCCACGTCGAAGGCTGGGACGATCCCCGCATGCCCACCATCGTCGGCCTGCGCCGCCGCGGCTACCCCCCCGAGGCCCTGCGTCTGTTCTGCGACCGCATCGGCGTCTCCAAGGCCGACAGCTGGATCGACTACAGCGTGCTCGAAGGTGCCCTGCGCGACACCCTCGACCCTGTGGCCCCCCGTGCCATGGCCGTGCTCGACCCCATCCGTCTCACCCTGACCAACTGGGAAGAGCTCATGGGCGCCGGCACGCTCGACACCTGCCACGCCCCCGTGCACCCCCACCACCCCGAAATGGGCCAGCGCACCATGCACATGGGTTCGCACCTGTGGATCGAGCGCGAAGACTTCATGGAAATCCCCGAAAAGGGCTACCGCCGGCTCTATCCGCCCCACACCAACGCCGCCGGCCAGCCGGTTGACGGCAACAAGGTGCGCCTCAAGTACGGACACATCATCGAGTGCACCGGCTTCGAGAAGGACGCCTCGGGCCGCGTCACCGAGGTCTTTGCCCAGCTCCTGCCCGACACCAAGAGCGGCACCCCTGGAGCCGACCGCATCAAGGTCAAGGGCGTCATCGGCTGGGTCGGCGCCGAAGACGGCGTCCAGGCCGAAGTGCGCCTGTACGACCGGCTCTTCACCGAATCCCAGCCTGACGCGGGCGGCAAGGACTTTCTGGCAGCCCTCAACCCGGACAGTCTGCGCACGGTCACGGCCTGGGTCGAGCCCTCCGTGTCCGGTACGGGCAGCCACTTCCAGTTCGAGCGGCTCGGCTATTTCGCCACCGACCGCGTCCTGTCCCGCGACGGCGAGCTGGTGCTCAACCGCATCACGGGACTCAAGGACACCTGGGGCAAGTAAGGTCGCGCTCCTCCCCCCACCACGCACCGCCCGCCACACTGGGGCACACGGCAATCCGTGCCTCCGTGCGGCGGTGGCGCCCCTCTCCCCGGCACACCACCGGGGAGCACACAGCCCCTCTGACGCCCTTTCCTGCACCGCAGACTGACTGCTTCATGGCCCTCTTTCCCCAGATCTTCGGACGCATCGAGCGCCACTGCAGCAACACCGGCGAGCGCAAGGTGCTGCAGCAGCTGAAGCGCTGCCTGTCGGACGACTACATCGTCTGGCACAACATCCCCATCGGAGACCGGCAGCGCGAGCCCGACTTCGTCATCCTCAATCCCCGCCGGGGAGTGCTGGTGCTGGAAGTGAAGGACTGGAAATTCTCCACCCTGCTGGAGCTCGACCGCGACAAGATCACCCTGCAGACGGAACACGGCCCCACCACCTGCGACCACCCCGACCGGCAGGCCATGCGCTATGCCCGTGAAATCCATGCCGTGCTGGAGCGTGACCCCCAGCTGCAGCAGCAGGGCCCCCTCCACCGCGGGCGCTGCATCGTGCCCTACGGCTGGGGCGTCGCACTCAGCGGCATACGCAGCCGCGACGCCGGCGCAGTGACCGACTTTGCCGAGATCTTTTCCCCCCACAAAACCCTGCTGGCCGATGATCTGGCGGAATCCGTGCACCCCGAGCAGTTCGAGGAACGCCTCTGGGCCATGTTCGTGGTCGCTTTTCCCGTCACGCTGACGCTGCCGCAGCAGGACCGGGTGCGCTGGCACCTGTTCCCCGACCTGCGCATCACCATGGGCACCCCCTCCTCGGCAGGCACCTCCGGCAGCACGGAAAGCGGCAGCGGCATGCTGACCATTCCCGACCTGATCCAGGTCATGGACCTGCAGCAGGAAACCACCGCCCGCACCCTCGGCACCGGCCACCGCATCATCCACGGCCCTGCAGGATCAGGCAAAACCATGGTGCTCATTTTCCGGGCCCAGCAGCTCGCGGCCCAGGCTGCCCCGGGCAGTCCTCCCATTCTGGTCACGTGCTACAACCGCCCACTTGCCGACCGGCTGCGCCAGATGCTCGCCGAGCGCGGCGTCTCTCCCCAGCGGGTCCAGGTCCAGACCTTCCACCAGTGGTGCAGCGAGATGGTGCGCAGCTACCAGCTGCCGATTCCCCGCGGACTTTCCACGTCGGAGAGTCTCGATGAGCAGGTTCGCGTCGTGGAGCGCCATCTGGCCAGCGGCATGGTGCCGCAGGGCCAGTACAGCGCCCTGCTGATCGACGAAGCACATGACTTCGATGCCACCTGGCTGCGCATGGCAGCCCAGCTCGTGACCCCCGAGACCAAGTCCCTGCTCATCCTGTATGACGATGCCCAGGCCATCAACCGCAGGGCAGAGCGCCGCAGGTTCAGCTTCGCGAGTGTCGGCATCGAGGCCCAGGGACGCACCAGCATCTTCAAGTTCAACTACCGCAACACCACCGAAATCCTCGCGGTGGCCCTGCACCTTGCGGACAGCCTGCTGACCGAACGCGAGGAAAACGACGACCACGTGGCCCGCATCCATCCCGAAACGGCCGGCAGACGCGGCCCGGTCCCGGTGCTGATCAAGGCCCGCGACGGCTGGGAAGAAGCCAGGCACGTCGTCGACCGCATCGCCGCGCAGCTGCGTGAAGGCGTTCCTCTCGACGACATCGCCATCCTCTCCACCGGATACCGTCTCAACGCCATGGAGCAGTGCCTCACCCAACGGGGCATCCCCTGGCAACGCCACCGATCGGGCATCAGCCGCATCGACTGGTCGCTTCCCAGCGTCAAACTGCTGGGCATGTCCACGAGCAAGGGGCTGGAATTCCCCCACGTCTACGTGGCCCATATCGACGGCCTGCCAGAACGGGCAGACCAGGACACCGACGACGCCCTGCGCATCCTGTACGTGGCCATGACGCGCGCCACCCAGACCCTCACCCTCTCGGCCGCAGCCATCACGCCCCTAGTGCAGCGGGTGGAACAGTCCGTCGCTGCCGTGCGCCAGGAGTTCGGCGGCTGAAGATGCGGCTTCCCCGTCAACTCTCTCGCCTCCTTCCCTGATACGCCTGCCCTGCGCAGCTGACCATTCCCCAACGGCATCTCCTTGACGCACATCAAGGGATGTTTCCCTCTGTACGATCGTCCAATGCAGCCCCCTATAATTTTCCGTCATGTAACGTAACTCATCACCCTCTGAATGCGGAAGGAATGCTCCAGGGGCAAGAGAAATTCAAGGACTTACGCATGGCGCACATTGAATGGACCCCCGAGCTGAACCTGGGCATTGCAGAGATCGATGATCAGCATCGTCGCATCGTCGACTACCTCAACGAGCTCTACCAGGCACAGCTCAGGCAGGACCGCAACATGCTCAAGGAGATCATCGACGACGTCATGGACTACACGCTGTCCCACCTCGGCTTCGAGGAAGTCATGATGCGCGATGCAGGCTACGAATTCTTCAACGCCCACAAGTGGGTGCACGATGCCTTCGTCGACCGCGTCTCCGGTCTGCACAAGCGCTTCGACGAAGGCGAAGATGTCGCAGCCGAGCTCCACGCCCTGCTGGCGCGGTGGCTGGTCAATCACATCCTCAAGCAGGACAAGCACTACGTGGACGTGGTCAAGGCCCACGCCAGCCAGAATGCCCTGCACACCCAGTCCAAGCGCATGAACTGGCTCTCCCAGTTCTTCGGAGGAAAATGAACAGCCGCTTGAACGGTGGAAGCTGCGGCGTGCACTGACCGCCGTGCATCCAGCCGGGTTCTCAGGCCTGGCAGAACACGCAGCGGCCAGTCCCTCTAGTTCTGCGCCTGCCCACCATCGGCTTCCTCATCCCACTTCCGCAGCTGTGCGAGCTTGTCGGCGATCTTGAGCTCAAGCCCTCGGGGCACGGGGCGATACCAGCCCGGTTCCGGCATGTCTTCCGGCAGATAGGTCTCCCCTGCCGCATAGGCATGGAGCTCGTCATGGGCATAGCGGTAGTCATGCCCGTAGCCGAGTTCCTTCATGAGCTTGGTGGGCGCATTGCGAAGATGCACCGGGACTTCCCGGCTGCGGTCCTTGCGGATGAAGGCCCGTGCCTGGTTGTAGGCCATGTACCCCGCATTGCTCTTGGGCGCCACGGCCAGGTACAGCACCGCCTGCGCCAGTGCCAGTTCTCCTTCGGGGCTGCCAAGACGTTCGTAGGTGCTGGCCGCCTCATTGGCGATCTGCATGGCGCGCGGATCGGCCAGTCCTATGTCCTCCCAGGCCATGCGCACGATGCGCCGCGCCAGGTAGCGGGGATCGGCCCCTCCGTCGAGCATGCGGCAGAGCCAGTACAGGGCTGCATCGGGGTGCGATCCACGCACCGACTTGTGCAGGGCGGAAATCTGATCGTAGAACGCATCGCCCCCCTTGTCGAACCGCCTGCTGTTCAGGGTCAGCGCGTTGTCGATGAAAGCCGCATCGATGTGCGTGACCCCCGACGTCTGTGCCGCCGACATGCACTGTTCGAGCAGGTTGAGGAACCGGCGTGCATCTCCGTCGGCATACCCAATCAGGGTATCGACCGCCACATCCTCCCATGTGAGAGTGCCCTGCAGCGTTCCACGCGCCCGCTCGAACAGCTGCCGCAGCTCGGCTTCGGACAGGGGCTGCAGCACGTAGACCTGCGCCCTCGACAGCAGGGCCGAATTGACCTCGAAGGAGGGATTCTCGGTAGTGGCACCGATGAACGTCACCAGTCCGCTTTCCACATAGGGCAGCAGGGCATCCTGCTGGGCCTTGTTGAAGCGGTGAATCTCATCCACGAACAGAATGGTGTGCCGCCCCTGGGCGAGATTCTGGCGGGCACGGTCCATGGCTGCCCGGATGTCCTTGACGCCGGAGAACACCGCAGACAAGGCGATGAAATCGCAATCGAAGGCGGTGGCGGTCAGCCGTGCGAGCGTCGTCTTGCCGACCCCTGGCGGCCCCCAGAAGATCATGGAATGGGGCTTGCCGGACTGAAACGCGAGCCGCAGGGGCTTGCCGGCATCCAGCAGGTGCGTCTGCCCGACCACGTCGTCCAGCGTGCGGGGCCGGAGCAGTTCCGCAAGCGGCGCATCCGGCTCGTGTGCAAAGAGATCATCCATGCGTCTATTGGACCAGAAAGTGCGTCTCTGACTGCACGCAGGGGATGTCCCTGCTGCACTGTCTTGTCCCTGCCTTTATGCAAGGCAGCAGCATGCCGGCGCCATGACGCCGGCACTGGCGTCTGTCCCCGTGGTTCGCCGTCTCACTGCTTGAGCACATCGGCCCCTTTGGGAGGCACGAAGCTGAACTTCATCCCTGCCGGCACCGTGCTGCTGAACTTGCCAAAGGTCAGATCGGACCGCTGCCCGAACCCGTCGAGAATCACCAGCCGGCGAAGGTCATTGCCTTCGAATCCGATCATCACTTCCTTGACCTGCCCTTCCTTGCCCTTGGGGGTGGCCTTTACCCAAGTCAGGGAGCCGCTCCCCGTCGCATTTTCCAGCGTGAAGCGGGCCTTGAGCGCATCCAGGCTGGTGGCCGACGCCACCAGGGCGGCCGGGGTGGCGTCGAGCACCTTGCTCTGGCTGCGCTGCGTCACCTGACGCAATTCGGCGTCATACATCCACAGGTGCCGGCCATCCGCCACAATGGTCTGGACATAGGGCTTGCGATAGTCGAAGCGGAAGCGATTGGGCCGCTGGAAGGCAAAGGTGCCGCTGCTCTGCCGCGCCGCACCCGACTTGCCCACGGTGCTCACACTCTGGGTAAAGCTGGCTGCTCCCACATGCGTGTGCCGGATATAGGCATCGAGGGTAGACAGCCCGTCGGCATGGGCCTGCCCGATCCAGCCCGCCATGCCGAGCAGGGCCACGGCGAGTACCCGCCCGCCCTGCAAGGCGCGGAAACGCGGCATCTGCCCGGCTACGGGAGACAGAGAGGATACGGAACGGGACTCAAATGACTTCATGAACAACTCCTTGTGCGTGCGGGTCCAGCCCATGGCAGCAGAAAAGGCTATGGAGGCACTCGCAAGTCCCTGCCCTCTTCTGCATGCGGCCAGCCGGCATGTCGTAATGATGATTCGGCGCAAGGAAACCCACCTCCGCGAGGGTGCCACCCTGCCGAACCCAGGTTGTCCCACAGTGTAGGCGCTTGCCCGAGGTGCGGACGCCCAGGCTCTGGGGAAGATGCTACCAAGCAGCAAAGATGTAACAGGCACTCTCCCCCTCCGTCCAGAGGACGTTTCCGTGCCTCCGGCTCTGTTACATATTGCCGGAGGGGCGGTTTCTGCCACGGCCCTGCCCGCTTTGTGCACCCCAGGGCCTGACCGCACGAAAAGTGGCCGAATCGCCGATCGATCAGTCGTCGCGCGCGGGAACCAGAATGTCGCGCTGGCCATTGGTCGAGAGGCTGCTGACCAGCCCGGCCTTTTCCATGTCTTCGAGGAGACGGGCGGCGCGGTTGTAGCCGATGCGCAGTTCGCGCTGCACCAGGGAAATGCTGGCCTTGCGCTTCTTAAGCACCACTTCGACCGCCTGGTCGTACATGGGGTCCTGCTCGTCGCCGGCCTGGCCCTCTCCGCCCGGACCGTCCTCTCCCTCCACGGTGCCGCCTTCGAGCACTCCCTCGATGTAGTTGGCTTCGCCATGCTCCTTGAGGAAATCCACTACCCGATGCACTTCCTCGTCGCTCACATAGGCGCCATGCACCCGCTGCGGCACTCCGTGACCTGCCGGCAGATAGAGCATGTCCCCCAGCCCCAGCAAGCTTTCGGCCCCCATCTGGTCCAGGATCGTGCGGCTGTCCACCTTGCTCGACACCTGAAAGGCAATGCGGGTGGGAATGTTGGCCTTGATGAGCCCCGTAATGACGTCCACGCTGGGGCGCTGGGTCGCGAGGATCAGGTGGATGCCGGCCGCCCGAGCCTTCTGCGCGAGGCGGGCGATCAGCTCTTCGATCTTCTTACCCACCACCATCATCAGATCGGCCAGCTCATCGATGACCACCACGATCTGCGGCAGTCGCTCCAGAGGCTCGGGAGACTCCGGCGTCAGACTGAAGGGATTGGGAATGAGGACCTCACGCGCCCTGGCGTCGTCGATCTTGGCGTTATACCCGGCCAGATTGCGCACCCCGAGCTTGCTCATGAGACGATAGCGCCGTTCCATTTCACCCACGCACCAGTTGAGGCCATGCGCCGCCTGGCGCATGTCGGTGACCACAGGCGCCAGCAGATGCGGGATCCCCTCATAGACCGACATTTCGAGCATCTTGGGGTCGATCATGAGCATGCGCGCCTCTTCCGGCGTGGCCTTGTACAGGATGCTCAGGATCATGGCATTGATACCGACCGACTTGCCCGACCCTGTGGTCCCTGCCACCAGCACATGGGGCATCTTGGCAAGATCGGCCACCACCGGGTTGCCCACGATATCCTTGCCCAGCCCCATGGTCAGCACGGAGCGCCCTTCATGGTAGGCGTTGGAACCCAGCACTTCGCTGAGGTGAATGGTCTGACGCCGCGCATTGGGCAACTCGAGCGCCATGAGATTCTTGCCGGGAATGGTCTCGATCACCCGGATCGACACCAGACTGAGCGAGCGTGCCAGATCCTTGGCCAGATTGACGATCTGGCTGCCCTTCACCCCCGTGGCCGGCTCGATCTCGTAGCGGGTCACCACCGGCCCCGGCATGGCGGCCACGACACGCACCTCCACCCCAAAGTCACGCAGCTTCTTCTCGATGAGCCGGCTGGTCATCTCCAGCGTCTCGTGCGGAATCCCTTCCTGCATCAGGGGCGCCTCGTCGAGCAGACCGATCTGCGGCAGATGGCTGTCTGGCATGTCGGTGAACAGCGGCTTCTGGCGCTCCTGCACGACCCGGGGACTCGGCTCGACCACGGCCGGCCGGGGTGGTTGCTCGATGACGAGGGGCACATGGGGCTTGGCCTGAGCCTGTTCGAGCTCCTGCTCCACCATCTCCTCGCGCTGGCGGGCCGCTTTCTGGCCTGCTGCCTTGTCGGCCGCGATCTCGCGCTGTTCGCGGGCAAACGTGAGACGGCCATCCACCCACGCCCCCACGGTCTGCGCCACCTGCCCCCACTCGAAGCGGAACACCCAGGACAGCGACCACAGGAACAGGATGATCCCGACCAGCCCCGACCCCACCGCACCCAGCGCCATGGTGGCGACAGGCCCGGTCATGGTACCCAGCATGCCGCCCGCTCCGTTGGGCAGGCGGGATTCGCCCCCGTACAGGCGACTCCATTCGAGCGCGGTCGAAACCGCCAGCATCACCCCCACGGCCAGCCACCATGCGGCAGTGCCTCCTGCCAGGGAACGCCCCCAGCGCTTCCACCAGGCCCGCACCGAAGTCGTCTCTGCCGCCGGTGCGGAAGGCATCGGAGCAACTGCCCGCCCTCCCCGCATCCACTGGCGCAGCAGACGCCACCACCCGGCCACTGCCGTGGCAAACAGCAGCCAGACCGAGCGTCCGAACACGAAGAAACTGATGTCGGCGGCCCAGGCCCCCACATGCCCCAGCAGATTGCGGGGCTGCACACGAATGCCCGTGGTGCTCCAGGCCGGGTCATCCGGACTGTAGCTCAGCATGGACAGCAGCCAGCACAGCAGGAACAGTCCTCCGAAGAACAGCACGGTCTCCTGGCTGAAGCGGCGAAAAAGCGGGGGAATCAGGGGTTTGGGTGCCTGTGCAGGCACCTCGCGGGAAGCGTTACGGATCAGATAGGCCATTCAACAACTACTCTCAGGCAAGGCCACCGGCGGCACCGAAGCGAAGCGGGGACACAAAGGAAAGGATGCGCGGCTGCAGTCCACCGGATTCACTCCAGGGTATGTGGCATGGGCCTGAGCAGGAAACTGCCATCCCCCCGTGCCTGCACAAGGCCGTTGTCCTCGAAATGCTTCATGACCCGGCTCACCATCTCGCGCGAGGCGCCGACCATGCGGGCGACTTCCTGCCGCGACACCTTCTTGCGCAGCACCAGGGTGCCATCGGCTTCCTCTTCGGCCATGTCGAGCAGGGCATCGCCCACCCGTCCATACACGTCCATCAGCGCCAGCGAACGGATCTGCCGGTCTGCATTGCGCAGTCGACGCACCAGGGCACGCATGACAGCCTCGGCCATGTTCACGTTGTCGCGCAGGCAGCGCGTGAAGGCATCGTGTTCGAGCGTGAGCACATCGGTCTGCACCTCGGCCCGCACCGTGGCGGAATGGGGATCTCCGTCGATGAGGCTCATCTCGCCGATGCAGTCTCCAGGCCCGAGGGAAGCCATGATGACCTCCCGCCCCCGGTCATCCTGCGCCACGACGCGAGCCTTGCCGGACAGGATCATGAACAGCATGCCGCTAACGGCTCCCTGTTCGACAATGGTTTCTCCCCGCCGGAAGCGTCGCTTGCCCACGGCGGAAGAAATGATGCCCGATTGGCCGGGCGTAAGATCGCTGAACAGGGGAACCCTGCGGATCAGCTCCAGATTGGATACGATTGCCATCCACTATCTCCAGATCTTCAGGCCATGAACGGGAACGAGAGCATTCTTGCACGATCCCTCTGCGCACGCTGCAGCGCGGTGGATTATAAGGAATGAATCCCGATTACTGGAATTATTTACAGTACACACTTCCTGCATGCCATTGGCCTGCCAGCACCACGGCGGCAGGGGCATGCTGCTATATTCCGGCAGCATGGCTGGCGGCACTCCCACCGAGGGGTTCCAACGGCCCGGCCTCCTGTGTGGCCATTGCCGCGCAGGACATGTTTTGCCTGACAGGACATTCATCATGACTCACCCCACCCTCCACGCCCAGGTCTTGATTCTGGGCTCCGGCCCCGCTGGCTACACGGCCGCCATCTATGCCGCCCGCGCCAATCTCAAGCCGGTCCTCATCACCGGCATGGCACAGGGCGGACAGCTCATGACCACCACCGAAGTAGACAACTGGCCGGCCGACGTGAACGGCGTGCAGGGGCCCGATCTGATGCAGCGCCTGCAGGCGCATGCCGAACGCTTCAAGACCGAAATGGTGTTCGACCATATCCACACGGTCGATCTCTCCCGTCGTCCCTTTACCCTCACGGGGGACAGCGGCACCTACACCTGCGACGCCCTCATCGTGGCCACCGGAGCCACGGCCAAGTATCTGGGACTGCCGTCGGAGGAAGCCTTCATGGGCAGGGGCGTGAGTGCCTGCGCCACCTGCGACGGCTTCTTCTACCGCGATCAGGAGGTCTGCGTGGTGGGCGGCGGCAACACAGCCGTGGAAGAAGCCCTCTATCTGGCCAATATCGCCCGCAAGGTGTATCTGGTACACCGGCGCGACACCTTCCGTGCCGAGCCGATCATGATCGACGTGCTCAGCGAAAAAGTGCAGGAAGGTCGCATCGTGCTCAAGCTCGACTCCACGGTCGACGAGGTGCTGGGTGACGCATCGGGCGTCACCGGTGTCCGGCTCCGGCATGTATCCAGCGGCAGCACCGAGGAGCTGGCGCTGCAGGGCTGCTTCATCGCCATCGGACACGCGCCCAATACCGAAATATTCAAGGGACAGCTGGCCCTGGAGAACGGCTACATCGTCACGCAGGGGGGCCATCAGGGGTTTGCCACCCAGACCAGCGTACCCGGAGTGTTCGCCGCCGGCGACGTGCAGGACTACATCTATCGCCAGGCCA
This sequence comes from Brachymonas moutaii (nom. illeg.), assembly GCF_049977365.1. Taxonomy (NCBI): domain Bacteria; kingdom Pseudomonadati; phylum Pseudomonadota; class Betaproteobacteria; order Burkholderiales; family Comamonadaceae; genus Allobrachymonas; species Brachymonas moutaii (nom. illeg.). The sequence goes on from NZ_JBNGEN010000002.1 coordinate 234,458, forward strand.
TCACCAGTGCCGGAACCGGCTGCATGGCTGCACTGGATGCTCAGCGCTTTCTGGAACAGGAAGAAGCGGCCGCTGCGCTGCTTGCACAGGCAAAGAAGTAAGTTATAATCCAAGGTTTTCTGTCTTGCTCCTCGGCTTTTACGGGTCAAGGCGCGGCAGGAAAAAAGTCCCCTTACCACCGGCATCCGGGTTTTCTCGCGAGATCACGGAGATGCAGGCCTTGCGCAATGCGGCTTGCGTTGCCGGTGAGGTGCAGGTGTCGGCCAGCGCTGTCGACCCTGTTTTTCGACAAACAGTTCATTCAAGGAGTGTCCTTCATGGCACGCAAATGTGAAGTCACGGGCAAGGCCCCGATGGTGGGCAACAATGTGTCCCACGCCAACAACAAGACCAAGCGTCGCTTCCTGCCCAACCTGCAGTACCGTCGTTTCTGGGTCGAGAGCGAAAACCGTTGGGTGCGTCTGCGCGTGTCCAGCGCAGCCCTGCGACTGATCGACAAGAATGGCATCGACTCCGTGCTCGCCGACATGCGCGCCCGCGGCCAGGCCTGATCCACTCCCTGTTTCACTGAAAGGAATTCATCATGGCAAGCAAAGGCGGACGCGAAAAAATCAAGCTGGAATCCAGCGCCGGCACCGGTCACTTCTACACCACCACCAAGAACAAGAAGACCATGCCCGAGAAGATGACGATCATGAAGTTTGATCCCAAGGCTCGCAAGCATGTCGAGTACAAGGAAATCAAGCTGAAGTAAATTTCAGCCCCTTCCTGCCGCAAGAACCCGCCTCTTCAGGCGGGTTTTTTATCGCCCATACATCACCACGGCCACAGCGACACCTGTCTCCGCGAGCGTCAGAGCGCAGCGCCAACGCACTCCCGACAGGCGGACACACTCACACGCTCACCTCTGACGGGTGGCTGGCGTGGAGGAGAAGATATGTACTGGCAGCCCTGACTCTCTCTGGGGGCCGACCTCAGGGGCGCAGGGGCAGGATCAGTCCTTCTGCCAGGCGGCAGCAAAGAAGCCGTCGGTGTGATGCAGCCCGGGCCACAGGCGCAGATAGCGCCCCGCCTCGACGCCTGGGGCCTCGGCAGTGCACAGGCTTTCGGCGTCCGGCACCTTGAGCTGGGTCAGCAGCGAGGCCACGTTGAGCGGTTTGAAGGCTGGATTGGCCAGGGTGAAGGCATTGGCAATGGCCTCGTTTTCCTCCGGCAGAACGCTGCAGGTGGCATACACCAGCCGTCCACCGGACCGGAGAAGGCGGCATGCGCTCTGCAGAATGGATGCCTGCTTGAGCGTGAGCTCGCGCACGGATTGCTCGTCCTGTCGCCACTTGAGATCGGGATTGCGGCGCAGCGTGCCCAGACCGGAACAGGGGGCATCCACCAGCACGCGGTCGGCCTTGCCGGAGAGCCGCTTGACCCGCTCGTCGCGCTCGTGCGCAATGGCCACCGGGTGCACGTTGCTCAGGCCACTGCGCGCCAAGCGGGGCTTGAGCTGTTCGAGCCGGTGGGCCGAGACATCGAAAGCGTACAGACGCCCGGTATTGCGCATGGTGGCGCCGATGGCAAGCGTCTTGCCGCCTGCTCCAGCACAGAAATCCACGACCATTTCGCCCCGATGGGCGTCGAGCAGCAGGGCCAGCAGCTGGGAGCCTTCGTCCTGCACCTCGATGGCACCTTCCTGAAACAGCGCCATGCGCGTGAGGGCAGGCTTGTCGTGCAGGCGCAGCCCCCAGGGGGAATAGGGAGTGGGAACGGCTGGAAATCCATCTGAGGCCAGTGCCTTCTGCACCTCGGTGCGCTTGGCACGCAGGAGATTGACGCGCAGATCCAGAGGAGCCGGCTCCAGCATGGCACGCGCCTCTTCCTCGAAGCGGTCTCCCAGCTGCGCGCGCAGTGCATCGGCGATCCAGATGGGCAGGTTATGGCGGTGCACGGGCAGCAGATCGCTGTCCTGCACCTGGTCGCAGCCCTGGAGCCATTCGCGCTCCTGCTTGTTCAGGGCGTCCAGCAGGAAGGCACGGTCAGCCGCGAATCCGAGAATCGCCAGCCGGCGCTCCCGGGGGCCGCTGCCGCTGCGTGCCAGCATGTCGAAGAGGGATTTGCGACGCAGCACGGCATAGGCGGTTTCGGCCAGAGTGGCACGTTCGCGGGAACCGAGCTGACGATGGTCGCGGAAGTAGTGCGACACGACGGCATCGGCGGGATGATCGAAACGGAGAATCTGCGCCAGCAGGGCGGCGCTGTGGTCCAACAAGGCTTTAGGATGCATAGGTGCGTATTGTCCCACGCCAGACTCCGCTGCAGCCCATTGTCCTTCTCTCGCGCCCATGTCCAGCCCCTCCTCTTCCACATCCTTCGTGTCCGGTCTCTATGTGCATTGCAAGGGCCGGTTCTACCGGGCGTGGGAGGTGGTGCGCCACAGCGAGACAGCGGAGCCTCTGGTGCTGTATCAGACGCTCTACGGAGACCGGGGATGGTGGGTACGGCCGCTGGCCATGTTCGTGGAGCAGGTGCAGTGGCAGAACCGGCAGGTGCCGCGCTTTGCCCTGCTGCAGGCCGAAGAGGCCGACAGGGATGCCCCTGTGTGCAGCGCGCCGCCCTCTGCGCACGCTTCCGGAATCGCGCTGGTGACGACCACGCTGGGCAGCGCGCAGGAAGCCGAACGCTGGGCAGATCTGCTGGTGCGGCACCAGCTGGCTGCCTGCGTGCAGATCACGCCCATCCGCAGCGTGTACCGCTGGCAAGGCACCGTGGAGCGCGCCCCGGAATGGCTCTTGGCATGCAAGACACCGGACGCATGGGCCCCACTGGTGGCAGCGCTGCTGCAGGCCCTGCATCCCTATGCGCTGCCCGAAATCAGGATCGCACGTTCAGAGCCTGTCTCGCCAGCCTATGCGGCATGGGTGCAGGACAGTACCCGTGACCCACGCTGTCCCGATGAGCTGCTGCTGCGCCTCCATGACCGTGCCGACAAGACAGGCCTTCAGGCGGGAATGGTCGCCAGCACATCCAGCGCGGCCATGTAGCGATGGCTGCGCATGAGGGCGTCCCACTCCATGGGGGCCCCCGGCGGAAGCAGCGCCCGGCGGCGAAGGTCAGATGCTTCGCGCGGTTGCCAGTGTCCCTTGACGATGGCCTCGCTCAGGCCGTCGAGCACCTCATCGAGCACCTGTCCACCATCGAGACTCTGGTTGCACAGCAGCGCCAGATCACATCCGGCATCCAGTGCCGTCTTCACGGCATCAAGTGGTGTGAGCTGCCGTCCTTCGATCTGGCGCGCTCCCTGCATGCTGAGATCGTCGCTGATGATGGCGCCCCCAAACCCCAGTCGCCCCCGGAGGATGTCTTCCAGCCAGCGGGAGCTGAATCCAGCCGGACGGGAATCGACCTGCGAATAGATGACATGGGCAGGCATCACGGCGGTGAGTGTGTGGTCGAGCCATCCATAGGGCTGGGCATCGCGCCGCAGAATGTCAGCCAGGGGACGATCATCCACCGGCATGGCGACATGGGAATCGGCCCGAGCGAAACCATGCCCCGGAAAGTGCTTGCCGCAGTTGCCCATGCCTGCCTGCAGAAGGCCGTGCATCAGGCTGGCAGCCAGGGCACTGACCATTCTCGGATGCGCGGCAAGGGCGCGATCCCCAATGACGCCGCTTGATCCATGGTCGAGATCGAGCACCGGGGTAAAGCTGAAATCCACCCCGCAGGCACGGAGCTCCGATGCGAGCACATAGCCACAGGCCGTGGCAGCCCGTGTGGCAGCAAGGGCATGCCGGTTCCAGCGCACGCGGCCCTTCACTCCGACATCCTCCGACCACATGCGCCCCAGCGCACGCATGGGGGGAAGATGGGTGAAGCCGTCCGAACGGAACCGCTGCACACGCCCTCCCTCGTGGTCCACCGCAATGAGCAGATCGGGCCGGATGGCCTTGATGGCACGGCTCAGGGCCGTGAGCTGTTCGCGGTTTTCCCAGTTGCGCGAGAAGTAGATCAGTCCCCCCACGAGCGGATGGCTGATGCGGCGCTTGTCGTCCTCGCTCAGATGGGTGCCAGCGATGTCGATGATGAGGGGGGAGGGATACATGGAGAGGGACTCCTGAACGGAAGGGAACGGAACGGCATGGAAGCAGGATGATTCAGGGGCCATCCCGACGCCCCGCTTGCAAGCCCACTCACTCAGGCAGGATCGCCCGGGCAGATGCGCTCCACCACGCAGAAGGTGGCTGCATAGGCCGATTCGTCCGACACGGTGACGTGAACCTGCAGGTTCCGGGCCTCGCACCATTCCCGCAGAGGCCCGTGCAGACGCACATACGGCTGTCCGCCCGGCGCGTTGAGAATTTCGCAGCGCCGCCAGGTCATGGGCATGTGCATGCCAAGGCCGATGGCCTTGCTGAAAGCCTCCTTGGCCGAGAAGCGTGTGGCCAGATACCGCACGGCCCGATCGGGCCAGCGCACACCCCGCGCATGGTAGACGTCCATTTCGGCATCTCCGAGCACGGTGGCCGCAAAGCGCTCGCCCCGCCGCGCGAGGGCTGCCTCGATGCGGCGGATGTCGCAGATGTCGGTACCGATGCCGTAGATCATGGGGTAGCTTCCTGCAGGGACTCCTGCAGATCAGTGCCCTGCCTCGCGCAGGCACCGCAGATAGGCCTGTACGGTGGCGGCATACCCCTGCTCCAGGGCGTCGGCGATGAGCGCATGTCCGATCGACACCTCGCACAGGCCTGGCACATGGCGGGCGAAATGCGTGAGGTTGTGCAGATTCAGGTCATGGCCTGCATTGACCTTCAGCCCGGCATCCAGAGCCGCCTGGGCTGCCACGGCAAACCGTTCGGTCTCGGCGGCCTGTTGCCCGGTGCCCCATGCCGCAGCATAGGGTTCGGTATAGAGCTCGACGCGGTCGGCTCCCAGGCTGCGTGCCACTTGCATGGGGGCGGGTTCGGCATCCATGAACAGGCTCACGCGCACCCCCAGGGCATGGCACTCGTCGATCAGCCCGGACAGCCTCCGGCAGGTGGCATCGTCGGTCAGATTCCAGCCATGGTCGCTGGTGAACTGGTCCTCGCTGTCGGGAACGAAGGTGGCCTGTTGCGGACGCACCGTCCGGATGAACTCCATCAGATTCTGGGTGGGATTGCCCTCGATATTGAACTCACGCCCCTGCCATTGTTGCCTGAGCAGGGTGGCCAGATCGGACACATCGCCCGCGCGGATGTGCCGCTCGTCGGGACGGGGATGCACGGTGATGCCGTCGGCCCCGGCTTCCAGACAGAGCTGTGCGGCACGGGTGACGCTCGGGATGCCGAGGTGCCGCGTGTTGCGCAGCAGAGCCACCTTGTTCACATTGACCGAAAGAGCGATGGGAGAGAAAGAGCCTGTCATAGTTTCTGCAATTCGAGCAGCAGTTGCCGCGTGCGCAAGGGATTTCCCCCGCAATGGTAAAGCAGCACGGTCCGGAGTTGGTTCTTGAGTGCCAGCGAAATGTCCTTGCGGCGCAGGCACAGCGCGATCAGGGCCTGCTGCGGGGCCGGATCGCACAGAGCCTCGTCGATCAGCCTCCATTCGCTCCCCCCCAGAGTGGCCCGGGCCGGGCCGCCCTCCTCGTCCTGCGCCTCGCGCAGGCCGGATTCGGCCGTGAGCAGATAGGGTGCAGCGTCCTGCAGGGGACGCTGGGTCAGCGTCTGGGCGTCGAGTGCGGGCAGCACTCCGATCTGGCGCAGCAGCACCAGCTCGAAGGCACGCAGCACCGCCTGGATCCAGTCCCCCTGCGAGCCCGTCCCCTCTTCGGGCGCCGTGAGACTGGCCACCGTGAGTGCATAGGCATCGAAGAGCGCGGGATGCGGATCGTCGCGTGCCAGCAGGCGCATCAGCAGCTCATTGAGGTAATACCCCGACAGCAGCGCCTCGCCCACGGGCATCACATGGCCGCCGGCCCATTCGGCGCTCTTGAGCGTGCCGATCTCGCCATCTGCGCTGTAGTTGAGGTGCAGCGGCTGCAGCGGCAGCAGCACGGGCCGGAAGTTGGAACTGGGACGCTTGGCCCCCTTGGCCACGAGGGCCGTGCGGCCCTGGCGGCGCGTAAAGACCTCCAGGATCAGGCTGCTTTCACTCCAGTCGTAGCGATGCAGCACAAAGGCCGGCTCATGCAGCACCCGCTTCATGTCGGCGTGCAGCCCAGGAGATCAGGCATGGTGATGCGTTCGTTCCGTCTGTGCGGTCCGGGACTCACTCGTAGCCGTAGGAGCGCACGCGCGCCTCGTCGTCGGCCCACCCCGAGCGCACCTTGACCCACAGCTCCAGGAATACCTTGGCCTCGAACAGCCTTTCGAGCTCCTGCCGCGCCTCGGTGCCGATGCGCTTGATGCGCTCTCCGCGGTCTCCAATGACCATGGACTTGTGTCCGTCCCGCTCCACCACAATGGTCGCGGCAATACGCACCATGCGCGCAGCGGTCCGGCCGGGCTCCTCCTCGAAGCGGTCGATCACCACCGTAGAGGTATAGGGCAATTCATCGCCCGTGAGACGGAACAGCTTTTCGCGGATGATCTCGCCGGCCAGAAAGCGCTCGCTGCGATCGGTCAGCTCGTCAGCGCCATACCACCAATCCTGCTGAGGCAGGTAACGAGCCACCACCTCCAGGAGGCGCTGGACATCGCGGGGATTCTTGGCCGACAGGGGCACGAATTCCGCAAACGCATGGCGCTGCTGCATGTCGCGCAGCCACGGCGCCAATTCGGCGCGACGGTGCACCATGTCGAGCTTGTTGGCCACCAGCAGCACCGGCACCTGGGGCGGCAGCAGCGACAGCACCTTGGCATCGGCCAGACCGAAATGCCCGGCCTCGACCACGAACAGCACCACATCCACATCCGCCACGGCCCCGGTCACGGCCTTGTTGAGCGACTTGTTGAGCGCATTGCCGTGCCGTGTCTGGAACCCGGGCGTATCGACGAACACGAACTGGCTGCTGCCCTCGGTGCGCATGCCCGTGATGCGGTGGCGCGTGGTCTGAGCCTTGCGCGAAGTGATGCTGATCTTCTGTCCCACCAGGGCATTGAGCAGGGTCGACTTGCCCACATTGGGCCGCCCGACGATGGCCACCAGCCCGCAGTGTGGCTGCACCGGCTCCCCCGTGGCAGGGCCCGAAGCCTCAGCCGGGGCGGCCGCGATGGGCTCCTTGCCGAGAATGCGGTGCAGCTGCGCCGAGACGTCGGGCGACAGGTCAGCCTGGGAGGCCGGTTTTTGAGGCGATGGACTCATGGTTGGGACGACGGTTTGTGGCGCGCGTGACGGGTGGTCTTGCGGGTGATTTTGACGATGGCATGGGCGGCCTCGCCCCCCTGTGCCAGGGACTGCTGCAGATGGGCGAGCATGCGCGCAGCTGCATCCTGCTCGGCCGCACGGCGCGAACTGCCGCTGCCGCGCTGCACCTGCTGCAGGGCATCGACACGGCAGTCCACGAAAAAGGTCTGCTGGTGCGCCTCTCCGGCGATCTCCGACACCGTGTAGTCGGGCACATGCATGCGCCTGCCCTGGAGCCATTCCTGCAGGGCCGTCTTGGGATCCTTGCCCATGGCCGCCATGTGGGTGCTGATTTCGATGTCGGCAAACAGATGGTGCACGATGGCTTCCGCATGCAGATAGCTGGAATCGAGGTAGATGGCCCCCAGAACCGCCTCGAAGGCATCGGCGAGAATGGAGGGACGCTGCGCGCCTCCGGATCGGCGCTCGCCTTCGCCCAGGCGCAGGCCTGCTGCCAGATCGAGCCGCAGCGCGATCCGGTGAAGGCTGTCCTGCTTGACGAGGTTGGCGCGGATGCGCGAGAGCTCGCCCTCGGTGGCGGAAGGCAGGCGCGCGTAGAGCAGGCTGGTGATGGCCAGGTTGAGCACCGAATCCCCCAGGAATTCGAGCCGCTCATTGTGATCTGCACAGAAGCTGCGATGGGTAAGTGCCTGCTGCAGCAGGGGCAGGCAGGAGAATTCATGCCCCACCCGCCGGGCCAGAGCCGTCAGCTCCGTCTGGGCAGGTACAGGCACTTCATGGGAAGACATGTTTATTTCGATTCACCTGAATAATGAATGAGCAGGGAAACCGGACCGGCAAGGGGCACTTCCTTGTCATAGGCGAACTTGATCTTGACCTGATCGTTGACCTTGGTGACTTCCAGATCCTTGCCCGAGATGGTATGAATATCGTCAATGGCAGCGGAGGCGTCGAAGGCACGCTCGATCTCGGCCACCGTGGCGCCGGTCTTGGCCCGCTCCACTGCCTTGAGAATCGACTGGTACTCGACGATGCTGGGCACGGCACGCGCCACGGCAATGCCGACCACGGCGACGAGCGCCAGAATGAGAACCAGACCGAAAAAGGTCAATCCGCGCTGATGGCGGATGGGTTGGATGTGCTGCATGTCGATGCTCTCCCTGTCTGATGGATGGGGCCTGCGTGTCGTCCGGGGCACAGACTCGGAGTCCGTGCCGGGTGCTCCGGCAGTTGCCGCGCTCAGTCGATGCGACCGATGCGCTTGAAATCGCTGAAATTGAACCACACGACAATGGCCTTGCCCACGATATTGTGATCCGGCACAAACCCCCAGTAGCGGGAATCTGCCGAATTGTCCCGATTATCCCCCATGACGAAATACTGACCCTGCGGCACCTTGCAGGTCACGCCTTCGGCGCTGTAGCGGCAGTTGTCGCGCTGGGGAAAGGGCTCGGTCACCGGAATGCCGGCAGGCCGGTTGTCGTCGATGAGGATGCGGTGCGTATGTGTGCCGAGCTGCTCCTGGTACTGCTTGAAGTACTGCATGGTGCTCGTGTCCAGATAGTCGGGCAGCGGGGTCTCGTCGATCTCGCGGCCGTTGATCGTCAGCCGCTTGTTGAGATACGACACGGTGTCCCCCGGAAGCCCCACCACCCGCTTGATGTAATCGACGCTGGGGTTGGGCGGATAGTGGAAGACGATCACGTCGCCGCGCTGCACGGGGCTGCCCTGCGTGATGCGAGCATTGCTCACGGGCACCCGCAACCCCCAGACATGCTTGTCCACGAGGATGAGGTCACCGATGAGCAGCGAGGGAATCATCGACCCGGACGGAATCTTGAAGGGCTCATAGGCGAACGAGCGCAGCAGGAACACAGCCACGATCACCGGGAAGAGTCCTGCCGTCCAGTCGAGCCACCACGGCTGGGCGAGCATGCGCTGGCGGGTTTCCTGCACGTGGGAAGTGTCGGAGGCAATGCCCTGCGCAGCCAGCGCTTCTTCCTGCTGTCGGCGGGATTCCTCGAACTGCGCGGCAGCACGGCGGCGACGCGGCAGAAACACGAGTTTCTCCGCGACCCAGTACACCCCGGTGACCACGGAGGCCCAGAGCAGAAAGACGCTCATGTCGCCCTGCAGGAACCCAAGATACCAAGCGGCCACGTAGGCCACGAACGCGGCTAGTACCGCACTGGTGAGAAATGGCATGTTGTTCAGTCTTCCACTTGCAAAATGGCCAGGAAAGCCTCCTGAGGGACTTCGACCGAGCCGATCTGTTTCATGCGCTTTTTGCCGGCCTTCTGCTTTTCGAGCAGCTTGCGCTTGCGCGTGATGTCGCCGCCATAGCACTTGGCCAGCACGTTCTTGCGCAGGGCCTTGACGGTTTCGCGGGCAATGATATGCCCGCCGATGGCCGCCTGGATGGCCACGTCGAACTGCTGACGGCTGATGATCTCGCGCATCTTGGCCACTACCGCACGGCCCCGGTACTGGGACTGGCTGCGGTGCACGATGATGGACAGGGCATCGACCCGTTCGCCATTGAGCAGGATGTCCACCTTGACCACGTCGGAGGGGCGGTATTCCTTGAACTCGTAGTCCATGCTGGCATAGCCGCGGCTCACGGACTTGAGCTTGTCGAAGAAGTCGAGCACGATTTCGCCGAGCGGCAGGTCATAGGTGAGCATGACCTGCCGGCCGTGGTAGGCCATGTTGAGCTGCACACCGCGCTTCTGGTTGCAGAGGGTCATCACCGGGCCCACGCAATCCTGCGGCATGTACAGATGCACGGTCACGACGGGTTCGCGGATCTCCTGGATCTGCGCCACATCGGGCATCTTGGAGGGATTCTCGACCATGAGCGTTTCGCCGTTGCCCTTGAGCACCTCGTACACCACGCTGGGCGCGGTGGTGATGAGATCCTGGTCGAATTCCCGTTCGAGCCGCTCCTGCACGATCTCCATGTGCAGCAGCCCCAGAAAGCCGCAGCGGAAGCCGAAGCCCAAGGCCTGGGAAACTTCGGGCTCGAAGTGCAGCGAGGCATCGTTGAGCTGGAGTTTCTCGAGACTGTCACGCAGGGCGTCGTACTGGTTCGCCTCGGTGGGGTACAGACCCGCGAACACCTGTGGCTGCACCTCCTTGAAGCCAGGAAGCGGGTTAGTGGCAGGGCCGAGGTTGTTGGGGAGCTTCTTTTCCAGTGTGATGGTGTCGCCGACCTTGGCGGCCTTGAGCTCCTTGATGCCGGCGATGATGTAGCCCACCTCGCCGGCTTCGAGCACGTCGCGCGGCTTCTGGGACGGAGTGAAGACGCCCAGGTTGTTGGCATCGTAGGCCGCTCCGGACGCCATCATCTTGAAGCGCTCGCCCCGCAGCAGCCGGCCATCGACCACACGCACAAGCATGACCACGCCCACGTAGCTGTCGAACCAGCTGTCGATGATCATGGCCCGCAGGGGCGCATCGACCTGCCCCCGGGGAGCAGGCACCCGCGCCACGATCAGCTCCAGAATCTCGTCGATGCCTTCGCCGGTCTTGGCCGAGCATGGAATGGCATCCGTCGCATCGATGCCGATGACGTCCTCGATCTCTTCCTTGGCGCGCTCGGGATCGGCCTGCGGCAGATCCATCTTGTTGAGCACCGGCAGCACTTCTACTCCCAGATCCAGGGCGGTATAGCAGTTGGCCACGGTCTGCGCCTCGACACCCTGGCTCGCATCGACCACGAGCAGGGCCCCTTCGCATGCCGACAGGCTGCGGCTCACCTCATAGCTGAAGTCGACGTGCCCGGGCGTATCAATGAGATTGAGGTTGTAGATCTGGCCATCCTTGGCACGGTATTCGAGTGCCGCCGTCTGTGCCTTGATGGTGATGCCGCGTTCCTTCTCGATGTCCATCGAGTCGAGCACCTGCTCGCTCATTTCGCGCTCGGACAGCCCCCCACAGCGGGCGATCAGCCGATCGGCCAGGGTGGACTTGCCGTGATCGATGTGTGCAATGATGGAAAAGTTGCGGATATGTTTCATGAGGGCTGTCGTGCACGGGCAGCAAAAAAACGCCCCGCTTCTCGGTTCTCTGCCGTGGCAGGGAACGTCGCCTGGCAGCAGGCGGGAGCGTGGCGTGAGGAGGATGGGACCCTTCTGGTGCAACGGAAGACCCCATGTGCGGCACCGAAGATATCGGGAGGGGCAAGGGGCCTGCGCTTTCCCCCTGCATCCATGTCAGGGCATTTTAACGGGATTCGCGCGCAGAGGCGCCCATTCCGGCAGACCAGGACTACACGAAGGGGACGTATGTGCAGCTGCCCCCTCCCTGCCCGCCTGGTCGCATTCCTCAGCGAGTGGGCTTGATCAGGGTGTACTGCGCCCAATCGCCGCGCTGCAGCAGAACCACAGCCGGGCGCTCCAGAGGAAGCCTGGCCACAGCCGCCCCGAAGGCCGCGACATTGGCCACCGGCTGATTGCCGATGCTCAGAATCACGTCCCCCGCCTGCAGACCCGCACGGTCGGCAGGGCTGCCGTCCTCCACCTCGCGCACCACCACGCCGCCCTTGCCGTGCAACTGCTGACGCTGGGTGGTCGAGAGTTCGCCGACGGAAAGCCCCAGCCGCTGCACGCTGGCTACACTGCCGGGCTCGGCTTTGCTGCCCAGCGAGGATGCAGCGCTGTCGCTCCCTTCGGTGAGCTTGCCGACCGTGATGGTCAGATCATGGCTGCTCCCGTTGCGCAGCACCGTCATGCTGGCACGGGTGCCGGGGGCGGTATCCCCCACCAGTCGCGGCAGGTCGGAGGTGCGCTCGATCGGGGTGCCATTGAAGCGGGTGATGATGTCGCCCGCCTGCACGCCAGCCTTTTCTGCCGGTGAACCGGGCATGACCCCCCGCACCACGGCGCCCCTGTCCTTGCCCAAGCCCATGGATTCGGCCACATCGCCTTCCACGGTGCCAATGGTCACGCCAATCTGGCCTCGTGTGACGCTGCCGGTGGCACGCAGCTGGTTGGCAATGCGCATGGCTTCGTTGATGGGGATGGAAAACGAAATCCCCATGAAGCCGCCCGAGCGGGAATAGATCTGGCTGTTGATGCCCACCACCTCGCCGGCCATGTTGATCAACGGCCCTCCGGAATTGCCGGGATTGATGGCCACGTCGGACTGGATGAAGGGAAGATAGTCCCCGGTGTCGCGTTGCTTGGCACTGACGATGCCGGCGGTCACGGAGTTTTCGAGCCCGAACGGCGAACCTATGGCCATGACCCACTGCCCGACTTTCAGATTGGCTACATTGCCGATCGTGACGGCTGGCAGATTCCTGGCGTCGATCTTGACGACGGCCACGTCGCTGCGGCTGTCCTTGCCCACGACCTTGGCCTTGAACTCGCGCTTGTCGGGCAGCGTCACGACCAGATCATCTGCACCATCGACCACATGGGCATTGGTGAGGATGTAGCCATCAGGCGAGATGATGAAGCCAGAGCCCACCCCTGTGGGACGTTCGCTCTCGCCGCCGCCCGGGCTCGGCTGCTGGCGGCGCTGAGAGTTGTCCGGCAGGGGAACACCAAAGAACCTGCGCAGCAGCTCATCCATCTGCTGCTCGGCACTGCCGCCCTGCACACCGCGCGCCACATGGGTCTTTTCCATGGTGCGGATGTTGACCACAGAGGGGCCGACTTTATCCACCAGAGGGGTGAAATCAGGAAGTCCGCTGACCAGGGGCCGCGAGGGCGGCGCAGACGCTGGCGGCACAGCGGCCAGAGAGGATGTCTGCGACTCTCCATCCGGCCGGGAAGCCGCGGAAGTCTTGGCATTGCAGGCCGACAGCACCAGGGCCAGGGTAGTGAGCGCCACGGTGGCGCCGCGATGGCAGCGGAGAGTCAGACGCGAACGGGCGGCCGCATCAGCGGCTCGATCGGGGACAGGCATCGTGAAACCTCATCAACGAATGAACGGGTAAGCCGGGCCGGCCTCCACGATTTCCAGGAAATGTCGTCATCTCCCGGCCTCTTCTGTCGTGCATCGCAGCAATGCCAGCCTCTCAGAGGCACATTCTTGCAGGCCCCGGTTTTTTCAACCGGAACAATCGTAAGAACCTGTATGTCATCCCCTCTTCCCTCCTCACCTTGCCTGTGCGAGGGAGCCATGAAAAGGGATCCTAGCGAATGCGATACAGGTTCTGCAGGACTTCCTGCAGGGCGGCCAGCGGCGCCTCCCCCACGGCTGTCACAAACGCATCGGGACCGAAAGTGCGCGACAGGATGCGGGTGGCGCCCCGTTCCACCGGCCCTGGAGGCGGGTGGCGCATCGCCCCCGGAGACTCGATGAACAGCGAGATGCTGCCGAGGCCATCCGACAGCACACACTGCGTCACGGGAGGTCCCCAGCCTTCGCTCGGGGGCGTCGGGCGCTGGAGAAAGGGAGTGGACGCTGGCGGCGGGGGGCGATGCCCGAACCAGCGCCCCCCATGCCCTCCGGGACCTTCTCCATGCCGGCCACCATGCCCCTCGTGTCCCGGCCGCATGCCCATGAGAGGGCCAGCCTCCGCCGGCCCTCCGTCGCCACCTTCCATGGGGTGGCGCTGGTAACACGATGTCACAACATAGCCCGGGGTCGGCTGTCTCCACCCCCATCCGAGACGACTCAGGTCCAGGGATTGCAGGGCACGCCGATCCACCCGGTAGGCCTGGGTGGCTGCCATCATGCGCTCGAGTGTCTGAAAATCGACCGGGGCAGACAATTGGACATTCTCGAACGCCACCTCGCGCACCACCCTCAGATTGCCAGGCTCCCACACCCCTGGCCGCACCGCATCCAGCATCTGCCAGCGCAGGATCAGTCCGGTCTGCTTGTCACTCCAGAAACGAAAGGCATTGCGCAAATGGTCCACAGGGGCAAGCAGGGTCACCCAGGCCTCGCGCCCCGCCACCCGTGCACTGCCCTGCGCACCGGCCCGGTAGCGTGCCGCCGTCTCGACCAGGTGCATGCGGCTCAGCGGTGCCAGCCCCGGAAAGAGACTGCGGAATGCTGGCATGTTGGTACGCAGCTGCACGACATGCGCATCCGGCATGAAGACGGCCACCGCCTGATCGGTACGGAAGATGGTGCGTCTGCGCCCTGCCAGCAGCTCGACCCGTTCGATTTGCCGTGTGCCCTGCACGGCATGGACCATGCGGGCACCACGCACCCGTCCATCCGGTCCCGACATGGCGAGCGTGCCTGCATAGGGCTGTGAAGAGGCCGCATTCTGCCAGCGCTCCAGCCACGGCAGAGCCGAAGTCCAGCGCACGGGCGCGACCCAGCCATCCCGGGAAGGAAGCACGAATGCAGTGCGCTGCATTTCAGGCTCTCCATGCCCATGCCTGTGCCCATCTCCATGCATATGCATGTGCGCAGTGGCGGGCGCCCCCCACAGCAGCACCGCACACAGGGCTGCAACCTGGAATGCCCCCGCTGTCGACCGACGCACGATGACCACGCCACCGCCAGGCGCACAGAAGGCACCTGGTCTTCCACCCTGCCTCTGGATCACTGTGGACACCCCTTTATCCCTCCCCGCACCCATCAGAAGGCCGAGCCATCATCGACTCCTCCCTGCACCAGGTCCGGCAGCATCGACTGCCCTCCCAGCTGCGCATGCGCCACCACCAGACTGTCGATCTGGCGCTCCATGAGCTGATCGGCAGCCCCACTGGCAGCGGTCGTGGCCTGCATGCCTCCGACCTTTCCGCCTGCAGCCACCGTCTGCGACCAGCCCGCTGCATCCTGCCCCCGCGACACCATCCCCCCTTCGAGCATGGCAGGCCACTGCGATGCCGCCACATTCCAGACAGTCACGACCATGACCGCCAGAGAAGCAAATCCGACCGCCCATTTCCAGCGCCACACAGGCGCATTGGCCGCCTCGCGCTGGCCGCGGACATCCACCACGGGCTCGGATGGTTCACGGTGCGGCTCCAGTGCCCGTGATCCGGTATCGCCTGCCAGCACATCCTCGCGCATGCTGCCCACCTCACATTGCTCCAGTCTGGCATGCAGGGCCACCATCCAGCCAGAACCCCCTACTGCCGCACTCTGATCGCCCGTCGCCGCATGGGAAACCAGCTCCCCACGCAGCAGGTCGCGCATGCCATGCCACTCTGCCCACTGTGCCCGAGCCTCTGCATCCTGCAGCAGCCATGCGAGCACCGCGTCCTCCTGCACCTCATCGGGCAAGGGGGCGCCATCCATCCAGGCCGACAGGGCCTGCGGCAGAACCTGATTGACTGTGTCTTGCTGCATGATTCCTTCTACCTTACCAACGTTTACCCGTCCGGTGATCCAGGAGTGGGCGCAACTTTCTGGCCACGGCCTCCCGGGCCCTGAAGATGCGCGAACGCACCGTTCCCACCGGACACCCCATCTCCTGGGCAATGTCCTCGTAGCTCATTCCATCCATCTCACGCAAGGTCAGCGCCCGCCCCAGTTCTTCCGGGAGATCTTCCAGCGCCTGATGCACGGCCTCGGCCACCTCGCGTGCAGCCATGACCGCCTCCGGGGTTTCCTCGCTGGTTGGTTCGTTGTGCTTCAGAAAAGTTTCATCGTCTTCATCCCCGGCCACCGAAAGCGACGCGTCGCTCACCGTGGGATTGCGCTTGAGGTCGAGCAGCGCCTTGCGGGCGGTGTTCATGGCAACGCGGTACAGCCAGGTGTAGAACTGGGCGTCCCCCCTGAACTGGTGGAGAGCCCGATAGGCGCGGATGAAGGTTTCCTGCGTGATGTCCGGCACCAGATCGACGTCGCGGACCATGCGTCGCACCAGCCGCTCGATGCGATGCTGGTATTTGAGCACCAGCAGCTCGAAGGCGCGCTGCTCGCCCCCGAGCGTACGCTGCACCAGCAGCCAGTCGGCATTCTGGTTTTCCTGAGCGGAAACGGCGCCCTCTCCTTCGCCAGACGCCCCATGAGACTCGACTGGGCTCATGGATGCCCCCCTGGATCGCTGCTGTCTTCCACCACAGGACGCCACCCATACAGAGCCGACCGCAGGGCATGCCAATGCGCGGGAGCCTGCGAAGCGCTGAGCCAGAGATAACGCACTGCAGGACGGGACGTGGTGGAAGCAGCGCGCCAACGCACCAGTGCCATGTGCTGGAAATCCAGCAGCACGGCACATGCGCCTTCGTCACGCTGCAGAGGAGCTTCCGAGGCTTCTGCCGTACACGCAGACCATTCGAGCCGCCATTGCTGGCCTGACCACACCAGCCAGCCGGCTGTCTGCCGGGAAGCCCAGTGCCAGCTCCACAGACTCAGGATCACCGAAAGGGCTACACACCCCCACCACAGCGCATCATGCCGCCAGGCCGGAAAGCGCTGTGCAAGCCGCCATCCCCCCAGCGTGCATGCGAGCACCAGGGTTTCCATCCCCCACGCCATGCGCCATCCTGCCCGACCTCCTGTCGGGTAATGCACTGCAGGAGGCTGGTAGGATTTCTTCACGGTTCTCTGCCATGAAAGGAAGACGCCCCCTCCTCCATGCGAAGGAGGAGAGAGACGGAGGAATGCAGTTCCCCTCGACGCACAGCCCAAACGGAGGGAGAGGCTGGATGCGTCAGACGCGCTTGAAGATCAGCGTGCCGTTCGTTCCACCGAACCCGAAGTTGTTCTTCATGGCCACATCGATCCGGCGTTCACGCGCCGTGTTGGCACAGTAATCCAGGTCGCAATCCGGATCCTGATCGACCAAATTGATGGTTGGCGGGCAGATCTGATGGTGCAATGCCAGTACCGTGAAGACACTCTCCACGCCGCCGGCACCGCCGAGCAGATGCCCTGTCATGCTCTTGGTCGAGCTGACCACGGTACGGTAGGCATGATCCCCCAGCGCCGCCTTGATCGCATTGGATTCGTTGGCGTCTCCCAGGGGAGTCGAGGTGCCATGGGCATTCAGGTAGTCCACGGCATCGGCATTGAGACCTGCATCGCGCAAAGCGGCCACCATGGCGCGGCGCGGCCCATCCATGTTGGGAGCCGTCATGTGTCCGGCGTCACCGCTCATGCCGAAACCGACAATCTCGGCATAGATGCGTGCCCCGCGTGCCTTGGCCCGCTCGTACTCTTCCAGCACCAGGATTCCTGCGCCTTCACCCAGCACGAAACCATCGCGCCCCTTGTCCCAGGGACGGCTGGCGGCCTCGGGCTCGTCATTGCGCGTGGACAGGGCCCGCATGGCAGCGAACCCTCCGATGCCGAGAGGAGACACAGTGGATTCTGCTCCGCCAGCGATGATCACATCGGCATCGCCATGCTCGATCAGACGGGCTCCCTGGCCAATGCAGTGCAGCCCGGTGGTGCATGCCGTGACGATGGCCAGGTTGGGCCCCTTGTAGCCAAAGCGCATGGACACATGCCCAGCCACCATGTTGACGATGGAAGCAGGAACGAAGAACGGAGTAATGCGACGGGGCCCCCGGTTGACATATTCGCTGTGCGTGTCCTCGATCAGGGGCAGACCGCCAATGCCGGAACCGATCACGCAGCCGATGCGTTCGGCTTCCTCCTGGGAAAGCGCATCGCCGAAGGGCAGACCGGCATCCTCCACGGCTTCCTGCGCAGCGGCAATCCCGTAATGGATGAAGGTATCCATGGTGCGCGCCTCCTTGGTGGAGACGTACTTGTCGACCTGGAACCCCTTGACCTCACCCGCGATCTGGCAGGCAAAGTTCGATGCATCGAAACGGGTGATCCGGCCGATGCCGGAACGGCCGGCGATGAGGTTCGCCCAGGATTCGCCTACGGTATTGCCTACGGGAGTGATGCACCCGAGGCCAGTCACAACAACGCGACGGGACATATCAGTTTCTCGGCAGTGTGACTCGCCTGTGCAGAGGTAACCCGCTAGGCGAATCTTGGAAAAGCGGAGACTTTCGCACCTTGTCTTGCACAGTGCCTGCCAGATGCGCAGAGAGCCATGCCTCTGCCATCTCTCGCAGAGATGGCACAAGACGACGAAGTCCGTCCGGAAATGGGAATGATGGCAATGGGAACCGCCCTACTGTGACGCACTCCCACAATGCACGATACCCCATGCCCCTTCGTTTTCACGCAAGGGGATATGGGGCCATGCAAACGCTCTGTCCACCCGCAGGGGATCAGGCCTTCTGGTGAGAAGTAGCGTAGTCGACAGCGTTCTGGACGGTGGTGATCTTTTCGGCGTCTTCGTCGGGGATCTCGATGCCGAATTCATCTTCGAGCGCCATGACCAGTTCCACGGTATCCAGGGAATCGGCACCCAGATCGGCCACGAAGGCCTTCTCGTTGGTCACCTGTGCTTCTTCAACGCCCAGTTGTTCGGCGATGATTTTCTTGACGCGGGCTTCAATGTCACTCATGGTTATCTCGATTGGGTAGTGGTACAAAGGGTTTCCATTTTAGCGGTTGGACAGGGGCTTTTTCAAAACCAGGCCGCACGGCACTGGCAAAGAAGCGAACCACCAGCATCCAATTCGGAAAAATGAAGCATTTTCATCCAGGATGATGAAGGATGTATGTCATTTGATGCACGAATGCATCAAACGCCTCAGGCCATGAACATGCCGCCATTCACGTGCAGTTCCTGCCCGGTGATGTAGGCGGCCTGAGGGGATGCCAGAAAGGCGACCGCATGGGCAATGTCCTGCGGCTTGCCCAGATGGCCAAGGGGAATCTGGGCCAGGAGCGCCTTCTGCTGCTCCTCGGTCAGTTCGGCTGTCATGTCGGTGCTGATGAAGCCAGGAGCCACGCAGTTGACCGTGATGTTGCGACTGCCCAACTCACGGGCAAGCGCACGCGTCATGCCTGCCACACCGGCCTTGGCGGCAGCATAGTTGGCCTGACCCGGATTGCCGGATGCACCCACCACACTGGTGATGCTGACGATGCGGCCATAGCGCTGCTTCATCATGGGCTTCATGACGGCCCTGCTGACCCGGAACACAGCCTTGAGATTCGTGTCGAGCACCGCATCCCAGTCCTCGTCCTTGAGGCGCATGGCAATCATGTCGCGCGTAATGCCGGCATTGTTCACGAGCACATGGATGCCGCCACATTGCTTGACGATGGCATCCACAAGGGTTTCGACCGCCGGGAGGTCATTCACGTTCAGGCAGGCACCGCGACATCCGGGATAGGCGGAAAGCGCCTGGTCGATGCGTGCTGCTCCGGCTTCGGTCGTGGCAGTGCCGACGACCTGATAGCCAGCCTGTGCCAGCTCCAGCGCAATGGCGGCACCAATGCCACGAGAGGCACCCGTGACGAGCGCCACCTGACGCGACTTGTCGGAAGAAGAGAGATCAGAGGTCATAGAGAAAATCCTGTTCAGGCCAGTGCAGCCATCGTCTCGGACAGAGTGGCCGGATCGAAGACCATGCCACTCACGATGGAGGCATCGATGCGCTTGTGGAGTCCGGCCAGGACCTTGCCGGGGCCACACTCTACCACGTGGGTCACGCCACGTGCCTGAATGGCCTGCACGCATTCGACCCAGCGCACCGGCCCGAATGCCTGGCGATAGAGGGCATCCCGGATACGCGCGGGATCGCTCTCGACCATCACATCGATGTTGTTGATCACGGGAATGCGGGGGGCTGCCAGCTCCACAGTCGCCAGCTTTTCACGCAGTTTCTCGGCTGCGGGCTTCATGAGGCTGGAATGGAACGGGGCAGAGACCGGCAGGGGCAGGGCTCGCTTGGCTCCCCTCGCCTTGAGGAGTGCACAGGCCTGCTCGACACCTGCCTTGGTGCCAGCGATGACGGTCTGGGCCTTGTCGTTGAAATTCACGGCTTCTGCGATCTCGCCCGGAGCTGCCCGCTCGGCTTCGGCACACCCGTCGATGACGGCCTGCGCATCCAGACCGAGGATGGCCGCCATGGCACCAGCGCCCACCGGCACGGCATCCTGCATCGCCTGGGCACGGAAGCGCACCAGCGGTGCCGCCTGCGCCAGCGTGAGCACTCCTGCCGCAACAAGTGCCGAATACTCCCCCAGCGAATGGCCCGCGACGATCTCGGGCTCGGCTCCGCCTTCTGCGCGCCATGCACGATAGGCTGCCACACCCGCAACGAGCATCACGGGCTGGGTGTTGGTGGTCAGTGCCAGGGCCTCCTTGGGACCTTCGTGTACCAGTCGGGCAACATCTTCACCCAGTGCATCAGAAGCTTCCTGGAGTGTGGCGCGCACGGCAGGATGATCGCCCCAGGCATCGAGCATGCCCACCGACTGGGAGCCCTGACCGGGGAAGACAAAAGCGAATTTTTTCATGGTATGCAGAAATCGAACACAAACACAGATGGATGCAGAGGAAAGGCCCTCTCGCAGAACAACAACGAAGGCGCTGCCGCCGCCTCAGAAGCGGATGAGCGCGGAGCCCCATGTGAAGCCGCCCCCGACGCCTTCGAGCAGCAGATGCTGTCCGCGCTGGATCTTGCCGCTGCGCACCCCGGAATCCAGTGCCAGCGGAATGGAGGCTGCCGACGTGTTGCCCTGATCCTGCAGGGTGACAATGACCTTTTCTGGCGGCAGGCCGAGCTTGTGTGCGGTGCTCATCATGATGCGCAGGTTGGCCTGATGGGGAATGAGCCAGTCCAGGCGTTCCTGCGGAAAGTCGGCCTTGGCCAGCGTGGTGCGGGCAGTTTTTTCGAGGACATTGACGGCCAGCTTGAACACTGCGCGCCCATCCATGACCAGCAGGGGGCTGCCCTGCACCTGACCATGGCTCACATGACCGGGCACGCACAGGATGTCGCGGTACTTGCCATCCGCATGGATATCGGTGGCCAGAATACCGGGCTCGCTGCCGGACTCCAGCACCACAGCACCGGCGCCGTCACCGAACAGGACGCAGGTGGTGCGATCGTCGTAGTTCAGGATGCGCGAGAACACCTCGGACCCGATGACGAGCGCTCTGGTCGCAGTTCCACTGCGCAGCATGGCATCGGCCACCGTGAGCGCATAGATGAACCCGGAGCACACAGCCTGCACGTCGAAGGCAGGACAGCCCGCCACTCCGAGCTTGTGCTGAACCATGGAGGCCGTGGAAGGAAAGACCATGTCGGGCGTGGAGGTGGCCACGATGATCAGATCGATGTCCTCCGCCTGCCGGCCGGCACTCTGCAGCGCCTGCTGGGCAGCCCAAGTGGCCATGTCGCTGCTGTTCATGCCCTCGTCGGCAAAATGGCGTGCCTCGATGCCGGTGCGCTCCACGATCCAGTCGTGAGAGGTTTCGATGCCTCGTTCCGCCAGTTCGGCAGCCAGCTGCTCGTTGGTCACGCGACGGGGCGGCAGGAAACTGCCTGTGCCAGTGATGCGGGAGTGGAGGGTCATAGGATCGATCTCGTACAGTGCGTGAGCCGGAAGAAGAGGAGACGCCATGAGGCTTTCCTCGAAGGGGGAAAATTTCCGCCCGAAAAGCGCCGGACATTGTAGCTTTATGCTACATGGCGCCCCAGAAGGTCAGAAGCGGAGTGGTGCCGGAAGAGCCGGAAGCGCACAGCTCGTCGAGAGGGAGTCCGTGCATCAGGACACGACCTCGGGAAGACGCGCAGGCACTGCTTCCTGCTCACGCTGATGCAGTGCAGCCGCGTGCCCGCTGCTCAGCAGAGGCGCCGCATGGCGGATACGCTCTTCGACCCGCTGCAGCAGCTGATGACGAGCGGCATCGCATGCACTGTCGAGCGCATAGCCAAAGGCAAGCGCATCGGCAGAACCGTGGCTCTTGAACACCAGCCCCCGCAATCCGAGCAGCGCTGCTCCATTGTAGCGACGGTGGTCCACGCGTTTCTTGAAGGCAGAAAGCACCGGCAGCGCGACGATCGCAGCCATGCGGGTGAGCAGATTGCGGGAAAACTCCTGCTTCAGGAAGCTGGCGACCATGGAAGCCAGCCCTTCGCTGGCCTTGAGTGCCACATTGCCCACGAACCCGTCACAGACCACGATGTCTGTGGTGCCCTTGAAGATATCGTTGCCCTCGACATTCCCCTGGAAGTTCAGGTCTCCACTGCGGCCTGCCATGGCCAGCAGCTCCCCTGCCTTCTTGATCATGTCACTGCCCTTGATGGCCTCTTCCCCGATGTTGAGCAGCCCCACGGTAGGACGTGCGCTGTGCTGCCGGACCGACACCAGCGCAGATCCCATGACGGCAAACTGCAGCAGGTGCTCGGGCGTGCAGTCGACATTGGCCCCCAGATCGAGCACGGTGGTGGCGTCCCCTTTGGCATTGGGCAACTGGGTCGCAATGGCCGGGCGGTCGATGCCCTCCATGGTCTTGAGCACATAGCGCGCAATAGCCATCAGGGCGCCGGTGTTGCCAGCGGAAATGGCAGCCTGAGCCCGTCCGGCCTTGACCTGCTCGATGGCCACGCGCATGGAGGAATCCTTCTTTTTGCGCAAGGCAATCTCGATGGGATCGTCCATGGTGACCACTTCGGAGGCAGCCACGAATGCGACACGCTCCGGCGCAATGTCGGAGGCTCCCTTGAGCTGTTGCCATGCCGATTGCAGCAGGTCGGTGGGCCCCACCAGCAGCAGCCCGACCTCTGCGGGCTGGCGCTGCAGAAACCGGAGACAGGCGGGCAAGGTGACCGTCGGCCCGTGATCGCCGCCCATGCAATCGACGGCCAGCGTCACCAATGCAGAAGAATCATCGCTCATGGAAGTGCCGCAAGAGGAAGGCGCAGCCTTGGAAGGCCACCCGTTTCCTGGGTGTATCGAGGATCAAAAGAAAAGGCCCGAGGCTTGTGGAAAGCATCGGGCCAGTCATGTCTGGCAGGCGCCTCGGTCATGGATGCCGGGCAGCCATGCCGACCCTGATCAGGCTTCGGACTTGTTCTTCAGAACCTGACGGCCACGGTAGAAGCCATTAGGGCTGATGTGGTGGCGCAGATGGTTTTCACCCGTGGTGGCTTCGACGACCACGTTGGGGGCGGTCAGTGCGTTGTGCGAACGGTGCATGCCGCGCTTGGAAGGGGACTTTTTGTTTTGCTGAACGGCCATGATCCGCTCCTATGTCAGTAAGGGGTTGAAAAATGTCTTTACGGCAGCCCGACCTGCCAAAGAGCCGGACATGGCGCCAACCGCACCCATGTAAGGCACAGTCGAGAAGCTTGGGAGTATAACCCAACGCCTTGAGAAAACACAAGTTTTTTGATCGTCCAGCAGCCAGCACACGTCTGCAGGACGATCAATGCCGGCGCCGGAGCGACTCCAGGGCAGCAAAGGGATGCGCCTTGTCCTCGGATGCGGCGTCAAAGTCGGCCGTGCGTACTTCCATGGTCGGCGGCTGGGGGCAGACGTCGTGACGAGGAGACACCGGGAGCGCCATGAGGAGCTCGTCCTCGATCAGTTCGTCGAGATTGAAGTCCTTGCCGAGCACCAGCACATCGTCTTCGATCTCGTCATCGAGACGGGCGGCCTGTGCTTCGTCGGCCACGAAGCAGAAGTGCCGGTCGACCTCCAGCGGTAGTTCCATGGACTCCATGCAGCGCTGGCACTCGACCCTGATGTGCGCACGCGCCTTGAGGTGCACCCATGCCTGCAGCCCCGGAACGCTGGGCTGTCGTGCCATGCGCCCCGTAGCCTCCCAGACGACTTCGGCCGCATGGGCCCCTGACGGGTCCAGGTCTTCTGCGGCCAGTCGCGGGTAGTGCGACAATGGTTCTTTGCCTGCCAGCGAGGCACCCTCCTCGGCAAACGCCTGAATGTCCAGATGGCGAGCCACAAAGGCACGCGGCATCTTGCGCGGGCTGGGTGTGTTGCGTGATTCCATAGCTGGCAGTGTAAGAGATTCCTGCGCAGACACTCTCTCCATGCCCGACCTTTCCCCTTCTCTTCCTCGCCCTCTCATCCTGGCTTCCACCTCACGCTATCGGCGTGAGCTGCTCGAACGCCTGCGACTGCCCTTCACCGCGGTATCTCCCGAAGTCGACGAAACCCCTCACGCGGGCGAAGCTCCGCGCGATCTGGCACTGCGCCTGGCGCGAGCCAAGGCCCAGGCGGTGGCCATACGGCACCCCGAGGCCGTGGTGATCGGCTCCGACCAGGTGGCCGACCTGCACGGGGTCCCGCTCGGCAAGCCTCTGACCCATGACCGTGCCGTGCTCCAGCTCAGACAGATGCGGGGGGAGACGGTGGTGTTCCACACCGCTGTGGCAGTCGTCTGTCAGGGTCGCCAGTGGGCACAGTCCGATGTGGCCGAAATCCGCGTGCGGTTCCGGAATGAAGCCGGCGGCATGAGCGATGCCGAAATCGAGGCTTACCTGCAGGCAGAACGTCCCTATGACTGCGCAGGCAGTGCCAAGAGCGAAGGGCTGGGCATCTGCCTG
Organism: Brachymonas moutaii (nom. illeg.); assembly: GCF_049977365.1. Taxonomy (NCBI): domain Bacteria; kingdom Pseudomonadati; phylum Pseudomonadota; class Betaproteobacteria; order Burkholderiales; family Comamonadaceae; genus Allobrachymonas; species Brachymonas moutaii (nom. illeg.). The sequence continues at coordinate 259,051 of NZ_JBNGEN010000002.1, forward strand.
CTCGAAGAAATCGTCAACGACGATCCGACTGCACTCATTGGGCTGCCGCTGATCCGCACGTGCCGCCTGCTGCGCGCGGCAGGCGTTCAGCTGCTGGGGACCCAGGCATGAAGGGGCGGCTCTTTCTGGCCCCTTCCCCGCTGGACTTCGGCTGTGCGCCCCCTCTGCCCGCCCTGACCAACGTGCTGCCGCTGGGCGCCATCGAGCAGATGGCACACATCCGCCACTGGATCTGCGAGAACGCCAAAACCACCCGCGCCCTGCTCAAGCGGATCGATGCCGTGCATTCGCTGTGTGCCCCCCTGCAGGAGCTGCATCTGACCGAGCTTCCTCGCGTCCTGCACAAGAAGGGTGACCATGCGCTCTCTCCCCACGATCCGGTGATGACAGAACTGCGCGAGCTGCTGGCCCCAGCCCTGGTGCATGGCGAGGACATGGCTCTCAACAGCGAGGCTGGCATGCCGGCCATTGCCGATCCGGGAGCGTCCATCGTGTCTGCGGCACACTCGGCCGGAATGGTCGTGATTCCGCTCACCGGCCCCTCGTCGCTGCTGCTGACGCTGGCCGCGAGTGGACTGAATGGGCAGAATTTTGCGTTTGTCGGATATTTGCCACAGGATGCGGCAGCCAAGACCCGCCGACTGCAGGAGCTGGAGCAGCTGGCCTTGAAGACGGGACAGACCCAGCTCTGGATCGAAACGCCCTACCGCAACCAAAGCATGCTGCAGACTGCACTTCAGGTGCTCAAGCCTTCGACCCGGCTGTGCGTGGCCCATGGGCTTACGCTGCCGCAGATGCATGTGATGAGCGCCCCGGTCGGGGAGCTGCGCCGCCAGTCTCCCTGCCTGCCGGATCGCATTCCTGCCGTATTCGCTCTGGGCCGGTAAAAACACGACGCGGCAGCCCCGCCGCGCTCGATATCTGCAGTCCATACCGCGCCGGAAATGTCTTGTGCATGCCGCAGAAATCTCTGGCCTCGGTGAAATGAACGCCCCGGGCCTCACAAGCGCACGTGAATCGACTGCATACCGGGCTGGGCGGACCCCTCCTTCAGAATGGAAAATGGGCACCACACAAGGGCACTGTCCTGCGGCTACCAGAGGGACTTCCCAATGGGCGAGCGATATAGGTGTTCATTTTCAGGACACTTTGGAGAAAGGTCTTTCTCTGACAGGGTTGCACCTCATTGCATTGCCCCACCCCATATGTAATGAAATGCTTTTTTTGTGAGATGGTGAAGTGCATGGCACGAAGCTCCCACTGGCAGGCATGAAAAAGCGCCCACAAGGGGCGCTTTTTGCTGAAACAGGCAATGGAAATGCGACTTACTGGATCAGGAAATCGTCGCGGTTCTTGCCCTGAATCCACTTGGGCGGCTTGCCACGGCCGGTCCAGGTTTCCCCGGTTTCGGGGTTGCTGTATTTGGGGGCCACTTTGCTGCCGGTGTGCACTGCCTTGCGACGGCCACCGAATACGTCGGCTTCGGTCAGCTCGAATTCGGCAATGAGGCTCTTGATCTTGGCGATGGCTTCTGCCGTTTGTTCCTGACGGGCCTGGCGGATCTGTGCATCCAGGGCCTCACGCTGCTGCAGCAGCTCTTGCAACGAGTTCATATTTGCTCCACGAACACCATAGAAAATAAACTATGCGGCCGATTGTATATCAGGATTCGGAAGATTCGTTTTGATCTTTTGGTAACCGGGATGCCAGTACCTTGTCGATGCGTTTTCCATCCATGTCGATAATCTCGAAACGCCAGCCCACACACTCTATTTTCTGCCCCAGCTGAGGCAGATCTCCGAGCACGAACATGAGCAGACCGGCGAGGGTGTTGTAATGGTCCCGGTCCTCGCTGGGCAATTCCTCGATATCGAGCCGCTTTTTCAATTCGTTGATGGGAATCAGGCCATCGAGCAGCCAGCTGCCATCTTCGCGTTCGAGCGCCCAGGCTTCCTGATAGGTTTCCGGCTTGAGTTCGCCGGTAATGGCTTCCAGCAGATCGCGGGGCGTCATGATGCCCTGCACTTCGCCATATTCGTCCACAATGAATATCAGGCGATTGGCCTGCATGCGGAATTGCTCAAGCAACTCCATGCCACTGAGGGTTTCTGGAATGAAGGTGGCTGGCTGTGCAATATCGGCCAGTGTCTCTGTCGAGCTGCTGCCCAGTCCCAGCATGCAGCCCACGCTCACGATGCCCTCGACCCGGTCGAGTGACCCCTTGCATACGGGATACCAGGAATGGATGTGTCCGTCAGGATCCTTCTGGAGCGCGTCGGAAAGGCGCGACAGGGCTTCTGCCACGGTGGAGTGCGCATCGAACCAGACCACATCGGCACGGGGAATCATCATGGACGACAGGATGCGGTCATCGAGCTGGAACACGTTCTGCACCATCTCGTGCTCGTGCTCCTCGATGAGGCCCGCATCGACGCCTTCCTCCAGGCTGGCGGCGATTTCTTCCTCAGTGACCTGGCGGGAGGCTGTGGTGTCGATGCGCAGCAGCCGAAGCACGCCCTGCGTCACGGCTGCCAGCAGGATGACGAAAGGCTTGGCCAGACGCGCCAGCAGGGCCATGGGACGCGCCACCCAGCTGGCCACCGCCTCGGGAAACAGCTGGCCGATGCGCTTGGGCACCAGCTCCCCGAAGATGATGGTGGTGAAGGTAATGATGGTCACCACCAGGGCGGTGGCCGTGACGCCGGCTGCCTTGCCGGCCACTCCCCACTGCTGGAGCCACGCGGCCACCACGGGACTGAAGGCGGCCTCCCCGAAGATGCCGTTGAGCACGCCGATGGACGTGATGCCCACCTGCACGGTCGAGAGGAAGTGGGTGGGATTGTCCATGAGCTGCATGGCCACCGAGGCTCCCTGGTTGCCCGCATGGGCCATGGCCTCGAGCCGGGCATGGCGGCTGGCCGCAAGAGCCATCTCGGACATGGCGAAAATGGCGTTGAGTATCGTCAGCAGGACGATGATGAGAAGTTCCATGAAGTCATCGGATAATGCGCAGCATGAGGGAAATGTACTGCATTGGGGATATCCAGGGCTGCGCCGAGGCATTCGACGATCTGCTCGACGTCCTGGGATTTTCTCCCAGCCGACATACGCTGTATGTGCTGGGAGATCTGGTCAATCGCGGCCCGGATTCGGCGGGCGTGCTGCGGACCATGATGCGCCACGAGGGCAGCATCCATTGTCTGCTGGGCAACCACGACATTCATCTGCTGGCAGTCTATTGCGGCGTGCGGCAAATGGGTCGGCGCGATACGCTCACCGATCTGTTGTGCGCACCCGACGCCGACCGGATGATCGAATGGCTGCGGCACCAGCCCCTGGCCCGGTGGTCCCGGGACTGCCTGATGGTCCACGCGGGCGTGCAGCCCGACTGGACAGTGCAGGACACCCTGGCGCATGCTGCCGAAATCAGTGGGGCCCTCTCGGGGCCGGACTGGAAGCGCTTTCTGGCCGGTGTCTTCGGAAACAGCCCTTCCCGCTGGAGCCCCTCGCTGACGGGTATGGACCGACTGCGCGTGATTCTCAACACCCTGACCCGCATCCGATTCCTGGAAGTGGATGGCTCCATGGACTTTGCCCACAACCGCGGTCTGGACGAGGCGCCGCCGGAACTGGTGCCGTGGTTTGCACATCCGCTGCGTCGCACGGCCGATGCCCTGGTGGCCTTTGGCCACTGGTCTGCCCTGGGCCTCGTGGTGCGTCACAACCTGCTCGCCCTCGACACGGGCTGTGTCTGGGGAGGACAGCTCACCGCAGCCAGCATCCTGCCCCGAGGTCGGGTCGGAGAGGTGGTGCAGGTGGACAGCCGCTCTCGCACTGCCCCCTGAAGACATCCACCTCGGCACCGACACCCTGCGACACCTGCCGCAGGGCTGATGGGGGCAGAGGCGGACGCCCTGCCCCCTGCAGCTCAGGAGGTCGACCGGGAGGAGGCGGAGGAAGTGCTGCCTGCGGCCGGATCCGACACGGGCGCGGAAGCGGGCTGAGGGGCCTTGAACAGGGCCGCCATGGGACGGCGGGGACGGATGTTGGCACTCAGGCTCGACCGCATGGGCTTGCGGGGCGCTGCGGCTTCCCATGTGGGAGCCTCTTCGCGCTTCTGGGGCTCGTAGGGCCGGTCAAAGAAGGCATCTGTCACCTTGGGAGCGCGGCGATAGCGGTCTCCCTGCGGATCACGGTCACGCCCGCGGTCGTCCTCGGAGCGCGCATGGCTGCTGCTGCGACGCGAGAACTCGCTGCGCCCCTCATGCCCTCGCTCCGGCAGGTGGCGATGCGAGGCCGACCGCGAGGCGAGTACCAGACTCTCGGGGTGGATGGCCTGGTGGGTGAGCTTGCCGATCTCGGCCACCAGGCGCGCGTCGGCATCTCCCACGAGGCTGATGGCCAGCCCCTCGGCACCGGCACGGCCCGTGCGGCCGATGCGGTGCACATAGTCTTCGGCGTTGAAGGGAATGTCGTAGTTGAAGACGGCGGGGACGTCCTTGATGTCCAGCCCGCGGGCTGCCACGTCGGTGCAGATGAGGTAGTCGACGTCCCCGGCCTTGAACGCATCGAGCGACTTGAGGCGCTCGTCCTGGCTCTTGTCCCCATGCAGGGCAGCCGTTCTGAAGCCGTCGCGCTCGAGTGCACGTGCGAGCCGCGAGCAGCCGAGCTTGCTGTTGGTGAACACAAAGGCCTGCCGCACGGCATTGTCGCGGATCAGCTGTTCGAGCGCCGCGCGCTTGTCGGCATCCTCGACCCGCACGAAGCGCTGGGTGACCGTGGAAGCCGTTTCGTTGGAGCGGGCCACCTCGATGGTGATGGGGTTGTGGAGATAGCTGGAGGCCAGTCGCTTGATCTCGGGCGAGAAGGTGGCCGAGAACAGCAGCGTGGTGCGCTGCTTGGGCAGATAGGCGAGGATGCGTTCGAGATCGGGCAGGAAGCCGATGTCGAGCATGCGGTCAGCCTCGTCGAGCACCACGTATTCCACCTGGTTGAGCACACAGTTGCGCGCCTCGATGTGGTCGAGCAGCCGTCCCGGCGTGGCCACCAGCACCTCGACGCCCGCCTTGAGCTCGGCGGTCTGAGGCTTCATGTCCATGCCACCGAACACCACCGCGCTGCGCAGGTGGGTGTACTGGGCGTACTGACGAATCTGCTGGGCCACCTGGTCGGCCAGCTCGCGCGTCGGCAGCAGCACCAGGGCCCGCACGGGATGGCGTGCCGGGGAGGCAGAATGGTTTTCGTGGCGCATGAGGCGCTGCAGCAGGGGCAGCGCGAAGGCAGCCGTCTTGCCGGTGCCGGTCTGCGCGGCGCCCATGACGTCCTGCCCGGCGAGCACGACGGGAATGGCCTGCGCCTGGATGGGGGTGGTTTGCGTATAGCCCATTCCGGCCACTGCGCGCTGCAGCGGCTCTGCCAGGGGCAGGTCTGAGAAATCTGTCATATCGACTGCCTGTTGAATATCGGTCGTGGCCGCTGCCTCATGCCGGTAGCCTGCATGCATGCAGGCACGCAAGTCCGAGAGAACGGTCTGTTCGGTGTATGCGCGGGAAAACTGCGCAGAAAATCATCTGTCCGCCCATGCCGGCCTGCAGCGCTGCATGCAGATGGAGAAAATGGCCATGGCGGAATCTGTGCAGGGAATTCCGGAAGTTGCCCACTCGGGCGCACCGCCGGTGCTGCATGGCGGCCATGGGCGCTGCCAGATCAGGGGGCGTGATCCGGTGCCATGCACCGGGATTTTCCGGCAGATAGGCCTGCCCGATTCCTTCGGGAATGACAGGAACGGAAAAACATATCGCGCCGGGCGAGATTTTGCATCTTTTTCAGGGAGGGTCAAGCACCCGGGCACCCCAGAGAAAAGAGAATGGGCGACAAGGGTACGGGTTTTGGACGGATTTTCGCCAGAATGGCGCCTCATTTTGTGGGGTGCCCCGGCCGATTCAGCAGGGCATGCCGTGCCCGGCATGCCTCACAGCGTCTGGGCATTGAATGTGTCGCAGGACTGCACCGTACCGCCCTTGAATCCGGTGGTGAACCAGCGCACACGCTGGGCGCTGGAACCATGGGTGAAGCTGTCGGGCACCACATACCCCTGGCTCTGTTTCTGCAGGGTGTCGTCCCCAATGCGGCCTGCGGCATTGACGGCGCTCTCGATATCGCCCTGCTCCAGAATATGCCGCGCCTGATCGGCGTGGTTGGCCCAGACACCTGCAAAGCAGTCGGCCTGCAGTTCGAGTCGCACGCTCAGGGCATTGGCCTGGCGCTCGCTGCCCCGGCTGCGGGCCGCATCGACCTGATCGGAAATGCCCATGAGGTTCTGCACATGGTGCCCGACTTCGTGCGCGATGACATAGGCCTCGGCGAATTCGCCCCCCGCTCCGAGCTGGTTCTTGAGGGTATTGAAGAAATCGAGGTCGAGGTAGACCTTCTGGTCCTGCGGGCAGTAGAACGGCCCCATGGCGGCCTGCCCCGTGCCGCATGCCGTGGGTGTGGAACCGGAATAGAGCACCAGCTTGGGCTTGACATAGGTACTGCCCGCCTGGCGGAAGATGTCGGTCCAGACGTCCTCGGTATCGGCAAGCACCGTGGACACGAATCGGGCCGTGGTGTCGTTGGCTGGAGGTGCCTTGGCCTGGGGCTGGCGCTGCACGACGGCCTGTCCCTGATTGAGCACGCCGATGGTGGTGAGCGGGTTGACCCCGAATACGGCCCAGCCGAGGATCGCAAGCACGATGGTGCCGATGCCCAGCCCCGTGCCCCCCACCAGGCCTCCGCCGCCCCGGCGGTCCTCGACGTTGTCGGATTCGCGATTGCCTTCCCATTTCATGGCGCATGTCCCCTGGCGTGCAAAGTGGAGCGAACCTCCCGGTCCGCAAGAACGCCACATGCCTGTCGGAGGGGACAGACAGCGGCACCGTGCGCCGCATTATCCGATGGATGGCCTGTGCCGGGACCGGCGCCGCGCCTGACGGGCCAGGGGAAATGTCACAGGGCGTGTCGCCCGGAAGTGCCTCAGGTCTTGGGCAGGGTGACGCCGACCTGGCCCTGGTACTTGCCGCCGCGGTCCTTGTAGCTGGTTTCGCAGATCTCGTCGCTCTCGAAGAACAGGACCTGGGCACAGCCCTCGCCGGCGTAGATCTTGGCCGGGAGCGGCGTGGTGTTGCTGAATTCGAGCGTCACGTAGCCTTCCCATTCCGGCTCGAAGGGGGTGACGTTGACGATGATGCCGCAGCGCGCGTAGGTGGACTTGCCGAGGCAGACGGTGAGCACGTTGCGCGGGATGCGGAAATACTCGACCGTGCGTGCGAGCGCAAAGCTGTTGGGAGGAATGATGCAGACATCGCTCTCGATGTCGACAAAGCTCTTCTCGTCAAAGTTCTTGGGGTCCACCACGGTGCTGTGGATGTTGGTGAAGACCTTGAATTCGGGGGCGCAGCGGATGTCGTAGCCATAGCTGCTGGTGCCGTAGCTCACGATCTTCTGGCCGTCGGGAGCGAACCGGACCTGCGAGGGCTCGAAGGGTTCGATCATGCCGTGTTGCTCGGCCATGCGCCGAATCCATTTGTCGCTCTTGATGCTCATAGCAGGTCTATGTGTGTCCGAGGTGGGCCTGGGGGGATTCTATCTCCGGGGCACTGTACTTCCTGTACTTCCTGAATCCCAGAAACCGAATCGCCATACAGGCGTCACATGCGCACCCTAGAGTCGGCGCATGGTCCGGCTCTGCCGGGTTCCGTGAATGACCGTGAAAGGAATGTGCCTTGCTCAAGGAAAAAGCCGTGGCCGCACTCGGCCAGAAGCGCCTGCTGCTGCCGGCCTGGATCACTGCCGCCCTGAAGGCCAATGACCGTCTCAAGCTGTATCTGTCGATGCTGCAGGCGGCCAGTGCCCAGGCCGATGCCCACCGCGACGAGGGAGGCGGCGAATGGCATGCGGCATGGGGTGCCGAGCTGCAGCGGGCAGGTCTGCAGGATGCCTCGTGGATTCAGGAGATGGTGCTCCATGCCTACCGCGACGAGGGGCAGCTCATGCTTGCCCACCAGGCGCGCATGATGCAGGCCCTGGCCACGGATGTGCAGACCATGGCGCGCCCGATCATCGAGGCGGCGGTGCCGGAGGCAGCGGGGCTGCAGGCCCGCGTGCACACCTGGCAGGAGACCCTGCAGAAGCTCGGGCATGCGGAAGGGCTCGACCCCGCTGCCCTGCAGGCGCTGACGCGCGGGGACCGCCATGCGGGTGACAGCCTGCACCTGCTGGTGATGGACATGCACCGCACGCTCAATGCGCTGGCCAGTCAGGTGGAGACGGAAAACCTCGACGGGGCGCATGTGTGGAACATCCTGCCGGAGGATCGGCCGCTGGTGCGCGCGTTCATGCGGGGGCTGGCGCGCACGGCGGCGCTGAAGTTCGGCCATCCGGGACTGGATACGGCCGTGACCCGTGACGGGGCGCGGCTGCTGATCCAGAACGACATCGGCACCAATGATGCCCATGTGCTGGTGATCGAGGTGGAGGAGCACGGCATCTCGCTCACCTACTCGGATCTGCATGCACCGCGCTTTGCCTTCTTTCGCCGGATGCTGGAGCAGGTGGGGTACGGCTGGGAGGTCGATGCCCCGGTGGCGACCACAGGCCTCAACGAGGGCAAGCCCTACACCGTGGGGCATGCCAGCCTGCAGGCCCAGGACAGCGCGGAGCTGGTGCGGGCGCTGGAGGCCACGGCCTCGCGCATCGTGTTCGTGATCGACTGGAACCGGGCCCGCAAGAAGCTGCAGGCTTTCGTGCCGCGCCGCGAGGCAGTGGCCCTGCTCGATCAGGCCGCCCGGCAGGAGTGGGGGCACATGGGCTGGCTGCCCTGGAGCAGCTGTGCGGGCAGGTGCTGGGAGATGCCCGCAACCCGCTGCTGGTGTCGGTGCGTTCAGGCGCTCCCGTGTCCATGCCGGGCATGATGGAGACGCTCCTCAATGTGGGGCTGTGCGATGCCACGCTGCCCGGTCTCCTGCGGCAGACCGGGCATCCGCGGCTGGTCTGGGATGCCTACCGCCGCCTGATCGCTACCTATGGCGAGGTGGTGGAGGGGCTGCCGCCGGAGCTGTTCGAGCGCGAGCTGCAGCAGGTCTGCGACGGCCGCGACGAGCGCATGCTGGACTTCGTCGAGCTGCGCGCACTGACCCGCCTGTTTCTGATGCGCTATGCCGATGCGGCGGGACAGTCGTTCCCGCAGGACCCGCATGAGCAGCTGCAGCGCGCGGTGGAAGCGGTGTTCCGCTCCTGGGATGCCGACAAGGCCCGCGCCTACCGGGCGCTCAACGCGATTCCGGACGATCTGGGCACGGCCGTGACGATCCAGCGCATGGTGTTTGGCAATGCCGGGGGCCGTTCGGGCGCAGGGGTAGGGTTCACGCGCCACCCGGGCACCGGCGAGGCCACGCCGTGGATCGACTTTCTGAGCAATGCCCAGGGCGAGGACGTGGTGTCGGGCCGCCGCAATGCCCACGGGCACGAAAGCATGGCACAGCTCGTGCCGCAGGCCTGGAGCCAGCTGCAGGGAGCCGCCCATACGCTCGAACACCTGATGGGCGACATGCAGGACTTCGAGTTCACAGTGGAGGATGGCCATTTCTTTCTGCTGCAGGCGCGCAACGGCAAGCGCACGCCGCTGGCAGCGGCCCGCATTGCACTGGATCTGCTCGACGAAGGGCTCATCACCCCCGCCGAGGCCCTGACGCGCACCAAGGCGCTCACGCCGCAGGATCTGGGCACCGTGTGCCTGGCCGGTGCCAACAGCACCCCTGCCCTGCCGCTGGCGGAAGCTGCCAGCGCCTGCCCTGGCGTGGCGAGCGGTGTCATCGCCCTGGATGCGGCCCACGCCACCGCGAGCGCCGCCACGGGAGCTCCCGTGGTGCTGGTGCGTCCGGGCGCAGAGACAGGCGATATTGCCGCGCTGGATGCCTCGACCGGGATGCTGACCGTCACCGGCGCGCGCACCTCCCATGCTGCCGTGGTGGCGCGCCAGCTCGGCAAGGTCTGCCTGGTGGGATGCACAGCCCTGCACATCGATCCCGAAGGGCGCAGCCTTCAGCTGGGAGACACGGTGTTCCACGAAGGCGACTGGCTCACGCTCGACGGCAACTGCGGCAAGGTCTATGCCGGCCGGCTTGATGCGGTGCTGGTCCCGGATGCGGCGCTGCAGGCCCGGCTCGCGGCCTTGCGGCAGGCGTCGGCGGACACCACAGCTACTACCACAGCCACCACCACGGCTCCGCAATCAGGGGCTACTGGGAAAGCGCCGCATACAGTCGCGTGAGCACCTGGGGCAGACGGGTGGCGTCGTGCACCACCACATAGTGGTGGGCTCCAAACAGGTGTGGCAGGTATTCGGCGGCCTCGCGGTCGATGGTGACGCAGAAGGGCACGAGGCCAGCCTCGCGCGCCTCGCGCACGGCCTCCCGGGTGTCCTCCACGCCATAGCGGCCCTCGTAGTGGTCGAGGTCGTTGGGCTTGCCGTCGGTGACGAGCAGAAGCAGGCGCTTGTGCGCGGGCTGCTCGCGCAGGATGCGGGTCGACTGGCGGATGGCCGCCCCCATGCGGGTGTAGTAGCCCGGCCGCAGCGCCGCAATGCGCCCGCGCGCAGCGGCATCGTAGGGTTCGCCAAAGTCCTTGAGCAGCAGGTAGCGCACCTCCTTGCGCTTGAGCGACGAAAAGCCGTACAGCCCGAAGCTGTCGCCCGACGCCTGCAGGGCCTCGGCAAAGAGCATGAGGCTGTCCCGGATCACGCTGATGACCGTGCTGGCATGCTCGCCACGGCCCACCCAGGCTTCGGTCGAGAGGGACACATCGGCCAGCAGCAGACAGGCCAGGCTGCGCTGGCTGCGCGGCATCTCCACATAGAGCCCCTCGCCGCTGTCGGCCTGCCCGGCACGCATGTCGGTGAAGAAGCGCACCACCCGGTCGAGATCCAGATCCTGCCCCTCGGACTGGGCAAAGCGGCGGCTGCGCTGCGGCGCGAGTGCCTGAAACTGCCTGCGCAGGCGCCGCGCCGTCTCGCGCAGCGGTTCGGGCAGGAGCACGGGACTGGCGTCGCGGGGGCGCATGGGCTTGAGCAGGCAGTGGCCGGGCACGAGGGTGCCGGTCTTGTAGTTCCATTCGGGCAGGGGCATGCCGGGACCGACCGGAATGTCGTCCGCCTCGGCACTGGGCAGGTCGAGGTCGAACTTGACGCGGGAGGCACGGCGGCGCGTGTCGCGCGTGACGACCAGATGGTCCATGTCCTCGGCGGCACGCAGGTCGCCCATGTCCTCGTCGTCCTCGTTGCGGTTCATGCGCAGATAGTTGTCCCACGTGAAGATCGACTCGGCCCGAAAGATGAGCAGCGGGCCGTTCTTGCGCTCGTCGGGGGTCACGCGCTGGGCACGGTAGCGGCGCTTGCGCGCCTCCTGGCTGTCCTGCTGATGTTCCTCGGCCTCGCGGTTCGCCGCCTCGTCCCCACCTCTGCCGGCCGGTGCCGCCTGGGCTGGAGGCGCCGGATGCATCCACAGCGGCACGGGCGTGATGCCCTGCAGCCGCGACTCCAGCCCCGCCACGGCCCGCGCTTCCGGCGCATGGCCCGGATCGCGCAGGGTGTCGCGCAGCATCTGCTCGATGGCCTGCTGGGCGGGCGGCAGGCTCGCCGGATCGCCACGCAGCGGCAGGTAGTCCCGCACCAGTCCCGCGTACAGCAAGGCCATGCCCGGCATGCGGTGCAGGCAGCGCAGGGTCGCCAGGCGGTTGGATTCCAGCCAGCCGGGCGGAGGCGTGCATTCCTGCATCAGCTGTGCGTGCTCGGCACTCAGGGCCAGCAGCCAGAGGTAGAGCTGCTGGTTGCGCGTGCGCTCGGGAAACAGGTCGATGCGCCCTGGCAGGTAGAGCGAGCGCTCGTCGCTCCAGGCCAGCTCCACGCTGGTGTTGGTGCCGGCCACGCGCTCCAGCCAGGTGCGGCGCCCTGCGTGCTCCGTGCCCACCGTGCTGCGCAGGTGCAGGCCGGGCTCGCCGCCCATGGCACGGAAGAACACGGGCGCGAGCCGCTCCATCTCCTCGAGCTGCACGGCCGCCGCCGGATACCCCCGGTAGGCCGCCTTGCGGATCAGCACATCCCACCAGCCGCCTACGGTGTCTTCCATGGCCTTGTCCTTGTGTGTGTCGGCCCTGCGCGGTCGTGCCGCCTCAGGCTGGGAACTGGGTGTCGACCACGGCCATCAGGGCGGCAATGGTCTCGGCCTCGTCAGACAGCGGCTCCACCACGGCCGCACGGCAGGCCAGGCGCGGCGCCATGCCTGCTGCCATGAGCTTGGCCGCATAGACCAGCAGCCGGGTACTCACCGCCTCGTCGAGGTCATAGCCGGTCAGGCGGCGGATGCTGGCAGCCAGGCCCACCAGCCGCTGCGCATGGGCAGTGTCGATGCCGCTTTCCTGCATGACGACGGGCACCTCAACCTCGGCCGAAGGAAAGTCGAAGGCCAGTGCCACAAAGCGCTGCCGCGTCGAGGGCTTGAGCGTCTTGAGCACATGCTGGTAGCCGGGGTTGTAGGACACCACCAGCATGAAGCCGGGCGGCGCCTGCAGCACTTCGCCCGTGCGCTCGATGGGCAGCATGCGGCGGTCATCGGTCAGCGGGTGCAGCACCACCGTGGTGTCCTTGCGGGCTTCGACCACCTCATCGAGGTAGCAGATGCCGCCCGCGCGCACAGCCTGCGTCAGCGGCCCGTCGCACCACACGGTGCTGCCAGAGGTGATGAGATGCCGGCCCACCAGATCGGCGGCCGTCAGGTCGTCATGGCAGCTCACCGTGAACAGCGGCACGCCCAGCCGGGCGGCCATGTGGGCCACAAAGCGCGTCTTGCCACAACCGGTCGGCCCCTTGATGAGCACGGGAAGCTGCTGCTGCCACGCCTGCGTGAACAGCTCGCACTCCTGCCCCGTGGGCTGGTAATAGGGCATTCCGGCAGGGGCTGCCCGGCTGGGCGCCCCGGACGGAACTTCGGGGGAAAGATGCAGACTCACCGACATGACATACCACGCTTGATTGCAGAACAGAGAAAAAACAGGAGCCCCGCGCCTCCACGGCCTACAGCGCCCACATGAGCCCCACGCACACCACGGTCAGCCAGCCGAGCACCACCCCACGCAACAGCCAGGGTGCCTCGCGCAGCTCCATGAAGTGGTCCGCGATCAGCCAGCCCTTGATCCAGGCAAAGCCCAGCGCCGCAGTGCCCACGCTCACCGGCAGATGCACCTTCCCGGTGGCGAACCAGGTCGACAGGCTCGTGAGCACGAGCAGCAGCACCGCCACCAGGGCGACGCTGCGAAAGGAGGTGTCGAGGGTCTTCATGCAGCCAGTATCGTGACCCGGGCCGGACATGGCATTGACCGCAGCCAAGACTCGGCGCCCTGCCCTTCCCCACTGCCGCGGCGCAGGACCGCGTGCCTCAACGCGCCACGTACACCAGCGCAAAGAGCACGATCCACACCAGATCGACCATGTGCCAGTAGGCGGTGCCCGATTCGATCCAGTTGAGCGAATCGTCGGTGAAAGTGCGCAGGGGACGCAGCTTGTGCCACACCAGCATCAGGATCACCAGCCCCAGCACCACGTGCAGGAAATGGAAGAACGTGAGAGAGAAGTAGAACAGCCAGAAGTCGTCGGTCGACATGCTCAGGCCCTGATGGAACTTGTCGACAAAGTCCATCGACTTGCTCACCAGAAACCCCATCGCCAGCCCGCTCGCCACCAGCAGCCCTCGCCGCGCACGCTGCACCATGCCGGCCTGCCCTGCACGGGCCACCCGCACGGCCCAGGCCGCTGCCGCACTGGCCAGAATCAGCAGGGCGGTATCCAGAAAGCCCTGCTCCAGCCCCACCCGCGCCTGATCTGCCGCGAACAGCGCCCGCTCGTCATGCCGGAACCAGGCATAGGCCGAAAAGAACAGCGCGAACACCAGCAGCTCGGCCAGAATGAAGGCCCACATGGCCACATCGCCCGGCACCCGCCGCTCGTCGGAGCGCACACACTCCCCGGTGCTGCGCGGGTCCCTGCCGTGGTCGTGCGGTGCCATCGACACCATGCGGTCTGCCGGTTCCATCTGTCCTGTCCTCCCTCATGCACACAGGCTGCCGGGGATATGGCATCCCGCGGCAGCCTGCGTGCGCATGTCTTGAAGAAGCCGGAACGGAAAGGCTCCCTGCCCTGCCCGTTCCGGCACCCCACTCACCCCAGACTCAGCGCACCGCCTTGCGGTTGCCGACGAAGAAGCTCGCCACATAGAGCAGCAGACCGGTGAAGAACACCAGACCCGCGCCCTCGCGCAGCCAGAAGAAGAACGAAATCTTCTCCTGCACCTGCATGAAGGGCATGGGGTTATCGCTGTAGCGCTGCAGCCAGGTCTGCAGAATGCCTGCCGCGGTCAGGAACAGGGTGATGAACACCATGGCCACGGTCATGAGCCAGAACGACCACATCTCGATCACCTGCGACTTGTTGCTGTTGGCCTCGCGCCCGTTGATGATGGGCATGGAGTAGGAGATCATGGTCAGCACCACCATGGCATAGGCGCCATAGAAGGCCATGTGCCCGTGGCTCGCGGTGATGTGGGTACCATGCGTCCAGTAGTTGACGAAGGACAGCGTGTGCAGGAAACCCCACACCCCGGCTCCCAGGAAGCCCATCACCGAACAGCCCAGCGCCCACAGCACGGCGGCCCGGTTGGGGTGTTCGCGGCGGCGCTTGTTGACCACGTTGAAGGCGGCCACGGTCATCATGAAGAAGGGAATCGGCTCCAGTGCGGAGAAGATCGAGCCCCACACCTTCCAGAAGGGCGGCATGCCGGTCCAGTAGTAGTGGTGGCCGGTTCCGATCAGGCCGGAGATCAGCGTCATGGCCACGATCAGGTAGAGCCACTTCTCGATCACTTCACGGTCCACGCCCGTGACCTTGACCAGCACAAAGGCCAGCATCGCGCCCATGATGAGCTCCCACACGCCCTCGACCCAGAGGTGCACGACCCACCACCAGTAGAACTTCTCGCGCGGCACGCTGTCCGGGTTGTAGAACGCGAACAGGAACATCAGCGCCAGCCCCCACAGACCGATCATCATCACCATGCTGATGGCCGTCTTGCGGCCCTTGAGCATGGTCATGCTCAGGTTGAACAGAAAGGCGAGCGCCACCACCACAATGCCCACCTTGGTGATGAGCGGCTGCTCGATGTAGCCCCGGCCCATGGTCGGCAGCAGGTCGTTGCCCGTCAGGCGCGCCAGCTCGGCATAGGGCACGGTCAGATAGCCCACGATGGTGAGCGCACCGGCCGCCAGGAAGATCCAGAACATGATCAGCGCAAGCCGGGGGCTGTAGAGCTCGTGCTCGCACTCCTCGGGGATCAGGTAGTAGCCCGCCCCCATGAAGCCGAACAGCAGCCACACGATGAGCAGGTTGGTGTGCACCATGCGGGCCACGTTGAACGGAATGTACGGGAACAGGAAGTCGCCGATCACGTACTGCAGGCCAATCGTGAGGCCGAAGCAGATCTGCCCCACGAACAGGGCAATGGCGGCGATGAAATAGGGCTTGGCCACCGCTTGCGACGCATAGCGCAGCTTGGCCGGCTCCGGTGCCAGATCGGCCGGCGCCACGGGCGCCAGCCCCTCTGCATCCACCGGCAGGGCAATGTGAGTCATGAAATTCTCCTTGGAATGTGAACGTTGCGGTGCATGCGGGGGCAATCAGCCTTCCTTGTTCGGCGGCCAGTTGTTGGTGCGGATGCCCGAGGTGTACTTGAAGAACGCCACGAGATCGTCGAGCTGCTGGTCTGTGAAGTGGAAGTTGGGCATCTGGCGGCGGCCCGGCGCATGCGTGGGCTGTGCCTTGATCCAGACCTTGATGAAATCCGGGCCGCGGCGCGTGTAGACATTGCCCAGCTCCGGCGCGAAATACGCCCCTTCACCCAGCAGGGTGTGGCAGCCGGCGCAGTCGTTCACCTCCCAGAGCTTCTTGCCCCGGATGGCCTGCGCGGTGAGGTTTTCGTGGTTGTCGTACTTGGGAAAATCCTGTTCCGTCTGGAACGTGAGCGCCAGAAAGAGCAGGATGAAGAACAATGAACCGCCGTAGAAAATATTACGGGCGGTCGACTTGGTAAAACTTGCTGCCATGTCGCCATCCTTTGATGAGTAATGAGGAAACAAACCGGGTGTAACTGTATGTTTGGCCCGGGCAGTCCGGCATTGACGGCAGTCAACCAAAAAAAGCCGCCGCAATTTGTACACTGTCACCCTCGGAAACCCCCACATGCCCCGCGTTCCCCGCAAGGCTCCGGGAATGCCCTCCTCTCGACCCATCCTGTGACCTGCCCGATGACCTCCGTTCCGCACGCCCACGCACCCTCCGTCCCCTCTGCGGCACAGCCCCCTGCCGTGCCGGCCGTCTCGCTCGTGGGAGCCGGCCCCGGCGATCCGGAGCTGCTCACGCTGCGCGCGCTGCGCCGCATCGAGACGGCCGACGTGGTGCTGTACGACCTGCTGGTCTCGCAGGCCATCCTCGACCTGATTCCGCCCCGCGCCGAACGCATCTGCGTGGGCAAGCGCGCCAGCCGCCACACCCTGCCGCAGGAGGACACCAACCGGCTGATCGTGCAGAAGGCCCAGGACGGGCTGCGGGTGGTGCGCCTCAAGGGGGGCGACCCCTTCATGTTCGGCCGTGGGGGCGAGGAAATGCAGGAACTGGCCCGCGCGGGCATCGCCTGCGAAGTCGTGCCCGGCATCACGGCCGCCATGGGCGCTGCCGCCTGCACCGGCATTCCGCTCACCCACCGCGACCACACACAGATGGTGAGCTTCGTCACCGGCCACCGCAAACAGGACAGCTCCACGCTCGACTGGGTGGAACACCTCGATCCGGCCTCGACCCTGGTGGTCTACATGGGGCTGGGCGAATCCCCCCGCATCGTGCAGGACCTGATGGCCCACGGCTTCTCCGGCGACACGCCGCTCGCCGTGGTGGCCAGCGCCACCCTGCCACAGCAGCAGGTGGGGCTCGCCACGCTCGCCACCCTGGAAGCCATGCTGGCCAAGAGCACCCTGACCTCCCCCGCGCTGCTCATCATCGGCAGCGTGGTCACCCTGCACACCACGCTGTACCCCCTCATCCGCCAGGCCCGGGCCCAGCTGGACCTGCCGACGGCGTAAGCGCAAAGCCACTTTCCTGCAGTACGCTGAGTTCTGAAAGCTCGTTCCTTGGAGTACCTCGGCCGAGTCATCGGAATTGGCGATCCTAAATCAGTCGCCCAACGTTGCGGCTCAAGATGTTTGGAGAAATAAACCATGCAAAAAGGGAAAAAGGGCAGCAGGGTACGGCACGCCACCAAAACCGAGTGGGGTGTTGGTCAACTGCTTGAAGATGCCAACAGCCAAGACTTTCATATCTTTTTTGAAGGGGCAGGAGAGAAGCACTTGGACCCCACCGCAGCAGACAAGCTAATCTGGGTGAGCGGAGCAGAAGCAGAAAGTGCACTGCTAGATAACATGCATCTACCAGCGGACGGCCAATCCTACCCAATATGCACCATCGCCGAAGCCAAGGAGAGGTTGTTGGAAATTTATCCGGGGGGGCTTCATGGTCAAAAGATGAAGGACCATGAACGGGACTACAAGGACCGATTGTCTGCACTGGCTCGCCAATGGTATTCGCCTGACTGCTTGCGGTCTGCGCTGACCGAGGGTCGCTATACCGACGTGGTGCAACTGGCTTATCAGTTGGTCAAATGCAGCGAAAATAACCTGCCCGCTTCCTTTGAGAAGATGGCCTTTGCCAATGCCGTCAAAAAACACTCAAGACCGAAGGCATTCGCGGAAGCCTTTTGTGCATGGGTGTTGCCAGAACGACCGAGTCAAGCCGCATTTGATGCCTTTGCCAAAGAGCTGAATCACATGGGGTGCGCCAAATGGCCGCTGCTGACAATCTACCGGTTTTTGCTACACCCCGAGGTAGACGTACTAATCAAGCCGACCAATCTAGCAAATGCAGCCAAAGTAGCCCGGTTTGAAATCAACTACCGGCCAAAGCTCAATTGGCTGACGTACAGCACCGTGATGGCGTTCTATGGGTACGTGAAGCAACAGATCGCCGATCTGCAGCCGAAGGACATGATCGATGTACAGAACTTCATCTGGTGCATCGACCCCAATTACGGAGGCATGGTCTGATGCGCGCCTTCACGCAGGGGGAAGTTCTGCCACGGACCAGCAAAGGTGCCATCAATTGATGCCGCGCTGAGATGCGCCCTCCTCGACCACGCCCGCCCCCCACTCAAACGGAACAGCGGTCCCAGGGCGACACTGCGGGCAAAAACAGAAGAGCGTCAGTCCTGCCCGCCGCCTGGCATGATGAGCATCAGCACGCCTCGGTAGTCAGGGGCAGGTTCGGCGCGAAAGGCCAGGCCCATGGCTTCGATGCGGGTGACGAGTGGCTCGGGAAAGCGCGGCAGCAGAAAGGCCCAGTACCCGCAGGCCGGCAGGGGAGCGTCGAGCGCGTCCATGACGGCCACCATGGGTTCCGGGGGCGGCAAGTCCCGCAGATCCACTGCCTCCACTGTCTGTTCGTCGTCGATGCCGTGCGTGGGCTGCGTGGGGGTAGTCATGGGAAATGCCTTTCTCTGTCTGGATGGGAGGGGAAAACGGCTGCGCCGGAAGGCTGGGGCTTATCCCCGGCCCCGTGCGCTGGTCTGCGCGAACATGAGCATGCCCGAAGGATTGCTCACGGTGATGTCCTTGCCGTCGACCGACAGGAAGCCTGCATCCATGAGCTGGTGCAGCACGCGCGAGAAGGTCTCGGGGGCGAGGCTGAGGCGCGAGGCGATGAGGTTCTTGTTGACGGGCAGCGTCACGGTGAAGTGCTCGGCCTGCGGGTCGTTGGTGAGTTCGAGCAGGTAGCCCGCCACGCGCTGGAGCGGGTTCTCGATGGAATAGCGTTCCACGTCCTGCACGAAGGTGTGCAGCCGCAGCGACAGCCCCCCGAGCAGATGCCGTGCAAAGGCCGGGTCCTGCTCGATGGCGTCGGAGATGACTTTCTCGCTCACGTGCAGCACCATGCTGTCTTCGAGCAGCTGCGCGCTCAGAGGGTAGGGGCGGCGCAGGAACATGACGGCTTCGCCGAAGCTC
The DNA here is from genome assembly GCF_049977365.1 of Brachymonas moutaii (nom. illeg.). Lineage (NCBI taxonomy): Bacteria > Pseudomonadati > Pseudomonadota > Betaproteobacteria > Burkholderiales > Comamonadaceae > Allobrachymonas > Brachymonas moutaii (nom. illeg.). The sequence continues at coordinate 278,236 of NZ_JBNGEN010000002.1, forward strand.
TGGCCCGCATGGACGATCTCGATGACTTTCTCGCTGCCCTGCGCGGAGGTGACAAAGAGCTTGCAGCGCCCGAACACCATCACGTACATGCCGTCGCAGGCGTCGCCGCGACGGAACAGGTCGGTGCCCTTCTCGGCACGGATTTCGCGCACGCCCAGCATGAGGCGCGCGATCTGGGAATCGTCGAGCTCCTGGAACAGGGGCTGATGACGGACGAGCTGACGGATATCTATTTCTTTTCTCATGACCTGCACACGGGGAAACGGGGGCACACACCACAGGGTGCCGCGCCGGGAGCCAGCCAGCCCCCTTCCCTGGCCTGCACAGGGTCAGTGGCTGGTTCCTTCAGAGCGCGTCACTTTGTTGAACACATTGTATTTACCAATGGGCTTGGACATGGGGAGACTTTTGACCTCCCGCAAGGTGCGCGCATCGACCACGACCAGCTCGCCGGGATTTTCCATGATGCTCACCAGGGCATAGCGGCCGTCGCGGGTGAATTCGACGTGCGCATTGGTCTTGCCGGGGCGCAGCCGGAGCTCGCGCACCACCTGCAGCGTGCGCTTGTCGATGATGGAGAGGGTGTCCCGCGCCGTGGGCGACATCATGGAGTCGGCCCACATGTAGGGGGTGTCCTCATGGCTGCGCAGGAAGAAGCCGGGGCCCGGCAGGGGAATGTCCTTCACCACCTTCCAGGTACCCATGTCGATGACGGTCACGCTCGATGTCTGGAGATTGGTCGAGGCCATGTACAGATGCCCGTCGTGCCGGAACGTGATGCCCGAGCCCAGGTGCGGCATGCCCCGGAGCGGCAGATCGGCCACCTTGGCCCCGGAAAGCAGCGAGATGACCTCCCCCTTGCCGGCACGCGAGGCGCCCATGACGTAGCGGTAGTCGGGATCGAAGTAGAAGTCGTCGAGCACCACGTCGAGCGGGATCACCCGGGGTTCGAGGTAGGCCGGCGTGGGCATGGCTTCCTTGAGGCGGTAGTCATGCACCAGCCCCTTGTAGAGCGGCTCGGCGTGCGGATCGCAGGAGATTTCCCACAGCTCGGGCGCGTCCTTGAGCGCCACCACAAAGCTCTTGCGGGGAGCCGCGTCGTACACGGCCGACACCCGCGAGGGATGGCCCTGCCGGTCCACCACCGGATAGGTCCGCACGGGCGCGAGGCCGTGGGCGTCGAGCAGGACCAGCGTGTTGGGCAGCGTGTTGCCGGCCATGACCCACTTGCCGTCGTCCGAGACGGCCACGTTGCGGGTGTTGATGCCCACGCGGATCTCGGCCACTTTCTGCAGGCGGTACAGGTCGTACTGGCTCACCCACCCGTCGCGGCTGCCGAAGTACACGAAGCGGCCATCGGGGCTGAACTTGGGCCCCCCGTGCAGGGCATAGTGCGAGGCAAAGCGCGTGAGGGGAGTGAAGGTGTCGCCGTCCAGAATGCTGACATGGTGGTCCCCAGCTTCCACGACCACGAACAGGTTGCGCGGATCGGCCCGGAACACGGGCGCCACGGGCCCGTAGTCGGGCTGCACAAAGGTGTGGTGCGAAGCCTGCATGTCGGCCTCGGTCCAGCGGGGCGCCTGCTCGGGAGCCTGCTGCAGCCAGCGGGCGATGCCCCGGATCTGGGCCTCGGTCAGCGTGCGTCCGTAGGCCTGCATCTGGGTGGCCGGACGCCCGTCGCGGATGGTCTGCACGATGGTGCCATGGCGCAGCCGCTCCAGGCTCTCGGGCAGCAGGGCAGGCCCCATGGCACCCATGCGCGTGGCCCCGTGGCAGCTCGCGCAATGCTGGGCATACAGGGCGGCGGCCTCGCGGGCGGGTACCCCGGGGGCCTCGGCGCCAGCGGCTGCCCCGGTCCCTGACTCTGGCGCAGGCGCGGAGGCGGCACGGTGGCGGGAGGATGCTGTGGTGGCGGCATGGGCCACAGGCGCACCCTGCACGGCAGCGGCAGAAGCCGGCTGGTGGGCCCGCATCATCCATTCCAGCGGACCGGCATCGCGCTGGGCCACGGCAGTGCCGGAGGCTGACGGCATGGCTGCGGCAGCCGACTGCTCGGCGGCACTCGCCCCCGCCGCTCCAGCGGCTGCCAGCCCGGTCAGGATACAGAGGGCAAGGCTGCCCATGCCGGCACGCAGGACGCTGCCCTGCCGGGACACGACAGACAGGCGCCGCACAGGTCGGGAAAACAGGGAAGGCTTCAGGAATGGGCGCATGGCGCGGTCTCCAGTTCGTCGTCAGGGGCGGACGTGATGGGTATGCTGCGCAGGCGGCGCGCCAGCGCATGATCGGGCACGGCGTAGCTGCCGGGCTCGACGCCGATCTCGGCATCGCTCAGGTAGCAGGCCGGATCGGCCGCCCAGTAGTCGCCCGTCAGCTCCCAGGCACGGACCCGGGTGTTGCCGTTGCACAGCGGCAGCCAGGAACAGGCCGCGCACCGCCCCTGCACGGGACGGGGCAACTGCTTGAGCCCGGCCATGAGCGGGTGCGTGGTGTCGGCCCAGATGGCACCGAAGCTGCGTTCGCGCACATTGCCGAGCCGCACCTTCCACCACATGGTGTCGGGGTGCACATGGCCCCGGTTGTCGATGTTGGCCACGTTGACGCCGCTGCTGTTGCCTCCCCAGCGCAGGAGCAGGCGCTCCATGCGGGCCAGCGCTTCCTGCCGCTCGGGGTGGTGGCGCCGCGCCCACTGCAGCAGGTACACGCCGTCGGCATCGTTGTTGCCGGTGACGAACTCGCGGGCACGCCCCTGCCGGATGCTGCGCACGCAGGCCTCGACGAGCAGATCCATCGCCCAACGGGTGCGCTGGTGGTAGGCGTCGGTCTCGCGGTTGGCGTTGCCCCGGCCGGCGTAGTTGAGGTGGCTGAAGTAGAACTTGTCGAGGTTCTCGTCCTCCATGAGCTGCAGCAGCGCGGGCAGGTCATGGGCGTTGCCCTCGGTCATGGTGAAGCGGATGCCGACCTTGAGCCCCCGCTCCACGCACAGGCGGATGCCCTGCAGCGACTGCGCGTAGCTGCCCTCCACGCCCCGGAAGGCGTCGTGCGTGGCCCCGATGCCATCGAGACTCACCCCGATGTAGTCGAACCCCACGGCGGCAATGGCGTCGATGGTGCGCGCATCGATCAGGGTGCCGTTGCTCGACAGGCCCACGTACATGCCCAGGCTCTTGGCCCGGCGTGCGATCTCGAAGATGTCCGGTCGCATGAGCGGCTCGCCGCCCGACAGAATCAGCACCCGCACCCCGCTCGCATGCAGGTCATCCAGGACGCGGAACACCTCGGTGGTGTCGAGCTCGCCGGCAAACTGCTTGTTGGCGGCGCTGGCATAGCAATGCTGGCACAGCAGGTTGCACTGCCGGATCAGGTTCCAGATCACCACCGGCCCGCTTCCCGGGCCACGCGCGGAACGCTCCGGCGCCATCGGCTGATCGGCCAGCAGGGCCTTGAGATAGGTGGTCATGCGCAGCATGGGCAACTCCAGGGAATCGGAAACTTTCGGCTGCCTAGTACACCACAGCCCACGGGGACCCTCCTTGCCTCCGATCAACCGCACTCAAGATGCCCCTGCCGACAGAAGGGTTGAGCCTGCACTGCCTGGCCCGTGCCTGCCCGCTTCACACGCGCAGGCCGGTCTTCTTGAGAATGGCGGTGGAGAACAGCGCATCGTGCGCACGGCAGGCCGGGCCGAGCAGGGCCCGAATCTGCTCCACCTGCTCGAGCACGGCCTCGCGGCTGGCGCCGTGGCACATGGCAAAAAGGCTGTACGGCCACAGCGGAAGATGCCGGGGGCGGCGGTAGCAGTGGGTCACGAAGTCCAGCGCCCCCACGCGCGGCCCAAGGGATTCGATCTGGGCATCCTCCACGTCAAACACGGCCATGGCGTTGTGCCGGTAGCCGATGGCGTAGTGGTTGGGCACCACTCCGATGCGCCGAATGACGCCGGCGGCCAGCAGCCGCCCCAGCTCCGCACGCACCTGGGTCTCATCCCAGCCCGCCCCCAGGGCCTCGGCCACGGCGGCGTAAGGCTCGGGCACGAGCGGCAGGCCGGCCTGCGTGGCACGCACCAGCGCCTGCACACGGGCGTCCTGCAGCGGTGCGACCCCACCCGCCTTTCCTGCCGAAGCTGCTGCTGCCGGGTGGGCATGCACAGGGGGCGCTGCGCGGCCGACGGGCTGGTGCCCGCCCACCGTGAAGCGCATGCCCACGAAATATTCCTGCAGCTTGGGAAAGACGTGTACCTCCAGCCCCGTGGCGGCCTCGATGCGCGCCACCGCCGCCTGCATGGCAGCCGGCGACTCGGTGGCCAGCACGAACCACATGTTCAGGGCATGGTCGCGGCGGTAGTTGTGTGCCACGGCCTCCAGGGCGTTGACCTGGCGCGTCACGGCCTCGTAGCGGTCCTCGGGCACGGCCAGCGCCGCCAGCACGAAGCGCCCGCCCAGCCGCTCGATCTGGTAGAGCGGGCCGAAGCGCGTCAGCACCCGGCGCGCCAGCAGCTGCTGCAGGCGGGTGCGCAGGGCAGCCCCATCGAGCCCGAGCGTCCGTCCGGCTTCGTCATAGGGCGATGCACACAGGGGAAAGCCTTCCTGCAGGCCATTGACAAGGGCCACGTCCACGGCATCGAGCGCCAGAGACGCGTCACTGCCGTGGGAAAAGGAGGATGCAGAAGCAGCTGTCATGGCAGACGGGAGAAAGACATCATGAAGGCGCGCCATCCGGCTGCCGGGGCTCCGGGTGCCAGGAGGACGACACGGGCAACGGCGCACGCTGTGCCTCAGGGGCCGCCTGCCAGCCGTACATGGCTCCGGTCTGCTTGAAGCGGCGCCGCGAAAACAGGCAGGCATGCGGATAGCCGGCCAGTCCGGCCGCTCCCGCAAGGCGGGTGACCTGGGCACGCACCGCCTCGCGGTCCTTGCCATGCACCATGCAGAACAGGTTGTAGGGCCAGGCCTCGCCGCGCGGGGGGCGCCCGTAGCACAGGTTGACGCCGGGCTGCGCCGCGAGCCGCTCACCCAGCGCGTCCCGCGCATCGGGCGGCACCTGCCACACGCACATGGCATTGGCGGTGTAGCCGAGTTCGTGGTGCCGCACGATGCAGCCGAATCGGCGCAGCACGCCGGTGGTCTGCCAGTGCCGCAGCTGGGCCAGCACGCCGGCCTCGGTCCAGCCCAGCCGGTGCGCCCAGTCGGCATACGGGTGTTCCACCAGCGCAAGCCCTTGCCCCAGCAGCGTCATGAGGCGGCGCTGGTCGGTGGACAGCGCCCCGCGCGGCTGCGGACGGATGCGGTGGGGAGCCCGGCTGCCGTCCTGCAGCGAAAAGCCCAGATCGATGTGGTATTCGGCTTCGAGCGGAAAGTCATGCACCGGCACCCCCAGCTCCTCGCCAATGGTGTCGAGCACTTCCCGCAGGCGCGCCGCATGGTCGGCAGCCGCCACGAACCACAGATTGAACGCATGCTCGCGCTCGTAGTTGTGGTTGACCTCGGGGTGCCGGTTCACGATGGCGGCCGCACGGGCGATGTCCTCCGGCGGCACCGCCACGGCAGCCAGCGTGCTCGCTCCCACCGTATTGGGCGCAAACACGCCCCCTATGCGCCCCAGCACCCGGTGGGTCTGTGCCTCGTGCAGGTCGTGCAGGAGCGCCTCCACCTCGTAGCCGTGGTGCCGCGCCAGTACGGCAAACGGTTCCGGTACGCACGGAAAGTCGCGCTGCCAGGCATCCATCACCGAGACGATGCGCGGATGCTGCCATGTGGCCGGTGCAGGGCCTGCGCCGAGTTCCATGGCCTCACATCCCCATGCGGGTGGCGCGGGTGGTAAAGAAGATGCCGGAGGGGCTGCGCGCCGGCAGCTCCTTGCGCACGGCAAAGGTGGCGGTGTCGATCACCATGAGCCGGTCGTCGTCGCGGCTGGAAATCCACACCTCGTCCCCCTTGGGCGTGAATTCCATGTGCAGAATCGCCCGCCCAGGCTTGAGGGTGCGCACCACCTTCATGGTCGGCACGTCGATGACCTGGACCGTGTCGTTGTGCGGAAAGGCAAAGTTCACCCACACCCGCCGTCCGGACGGCTCTGCCATCACGAACACCGGCTGGCCGTGCACGGCAATGGCGGCCTCCTGTTGCCAGCTGCGGCTGTCGGCCACCAGCACCTCGGGGTGTCCGATGGCGGGGAAGAAGGCATGGTCGCCCGCGATGCTCCAGCCACGCAGGTGCGGCATCTTGTAGACCGGCATCGGCGTCTGGCCATGGCCGTAGTGCGGCAGGATGCGGCGCACGCCACGCTCGGGATGCCAGGTGTCCAGGAGCGCCAGTCCGTCCTCTCCGTACAGGCCGGCAATGTAGTAGTGGCCATCCGTGCTCACCAGCCCGTCATAGGGCTGGCGCCCCACATGGGGAAAGCGCGTCACCGTGGGCTTGCGGGGGTCGGCGGCATCCACCACCCAGATTTCTCCCGCATCGAACAGGCTGAAGGCAAAGCGCTCGCCGGGCAGATCGGCCAGCCCCACCACCTTGGAGGCCTTGCCGTCCTCGCCGCGCGCAGGAATGTCGGCCAGCAGCTCCAGCGTGTCGGCATCGAAGAGCTTGACGCCGCCCGGCTCGTAGTTCTGGGCAGCCACCACCCGGCCGTTGGTGGAAATGGCTCCGCCGATGCTGTTGCCTGCCTGCATCACGCGGCGCTCGATGCGCTGGGTGAGCAGATCCACCTTGGTCAGGCCACCGTCGCGCCCGAACACGTAGGCGTGGCGACCATCGCGCGAAAACACCACCGACGCATGCGACAGATCGCCCAGCCCCTCGATGCGGGCCAGGCTGGTGCGCGCGTCGTTGTCCACCACCTGCACGCTGCCGGTGGCCCGCTCGATCACCACGCCCAGATCTCCCGTGCCGCGCAGCACGGGGGCCCCGGAGGCACCTGGACCGCCTGCGCAGCCGGCCACTCCGCCCGCAAGCAGGACACTGGCCGCCAGCGTGGCCAGCCGGGTGCGCAGCCGCCCGCCCTGCGAGCGTGCCGGCGTCGCCGCCAGACCCGTGAGAGGCAATGTGTGCTTGGTGTCGTTCATGGCAATCCCTTTCCGTTCTTGAGTACCCAGACCAGCCAGCGTGCTTCGGCTGGTGTCATGAAGGGCTGCCAGGGCGGCATGGCCGTGCCCGGGCGCCCCTGGAGAATGGTGGCCACCAGACTGTCTTCCGGCCGGTCGACGAGCGCCTGGGCCGTGATGGGGCTGCCGAGCCCGCCCTGCCGCGTCATGCCGTGGCAGGCCCCGCAGTCCTGCCGCAGCAGATGCATCAGCTCGGCCTGCCGGGCTGGGACGGGCGCCAGAGGCTCGGCCGTGCCCATGGCCCCCGTTGCCCCCTGGCTCTGCGCGACGGTGCTGTGCGCCTGCGGTGCGGCAGGCTCTGCCGCGGGAGCTGCCCAGATGCCGGCAGCCGCCAGCAACCCGGCCCCCAGGGCCGATGCGCGCCACAGGCATCGGCGAAATGTGCTTGCACCCCGGTCGGGCGCACCCTGCAATCGGTGATTCACGATGTCGTTCTCCTGCCCTGCCCCTCCCTTGCACCGGTGCGCCCCGCGCCCCGCAGGCAGAGGAAGATGTGCAACCCTTTCGCGACCGATGGCCCCTGCGATCGGTCGCGAAAGGCCTGCCCCCGCCGGGACGACAAAGGCCGGCGTCGGATGGCGCCGGCCTTTGCTGTGCCAGACGGGCCAGGCTCCGTCATCAGTGCGACAGCACCCACTTCACGAGGGTATGGGCATCTGCCTGGGACAGGCCGGCGTTGGGCGGCATGGGCACGGAACCCCATACGCCGGAACCGCCCTTCATGACCTTCTGCACCAGCTGGCCCTCGGCATTCTTGCCGCGGTACTTGGCTGCCACGCTCTTGAAGGCAGGGCCCACGACCTTGTGGTCCACGCTGTGGCAGGACATGCAGTTGTGCGACTGCGCCAGCGATTCGGGAGAAGCAGCCTGGGCCGCACCGGCAGCCAGGAGGCCAGCGGCCACGCAGACGGCGGAAAGGAAGGAAACTTTCATGGATATCTCCAGGGAAATGGCCTGCTCGCGCAGGCGGGAAGAGGAGGAAGGGATGGCGGCGTTTCCGGGGTCGCCATCCACGGGTGCATGGTAGCTCAGTACACGTCGTGCTGCGTGTTGTGCACGTTGAACTTGCCGGTCGGGGTGATGATGCGCGGATCCTTGATCACGGCCTTGCAGCTCAGGGTCTTGTCATCCATCACGACGATGGCCGATTCCTTGTTCTTGGCGCTCCACACGGAGAACCACACTTCGTCGCCCTTCTGGTTGTACTCGGGCTGCACGACACGCTTGGCGCCGTCGTCGCTGAGCTTGGCGCAGGCGGCCACATCCACGATCCGGGGTGCCTTGCTCAGGTCGCGGGTGTCGAACACGGCCACGCTCTGGCTGAGCTTGGGATCGGGGTTGAGTGCGGTATCGACCCACAGGTTGTGCGAATGCGGATTGGTCTTGATGAACAGCGAACCGCCACCCTGGCCCTTGAGCGTCTCGACCACCTTCCAGGCATAGGCCTTGTGCTTGACGGGGTCGGTTCCGATCAGGGAGATGGAGTCGTCACCCAGCCCCGAGGTGGCCCACACTGGCCCGAACTTGGGATGGACGAAGTTGGCGCCACGGCCCGGGTGCGGGGTCTTGCCCACGTCGATCAGGGCGGCCAGCTTGTCTTCCTTGGTGTCGACCACGGCGATCTTGTTGGAGGCATTGGCCGCCGTCAGGAAGTAGCGGCCCGTGCTGTCGAAGCCACCGTCATGCAGGAACTTGGCCGAGTCGATCACGGTCATCTTGAGGTTCTTGAGGTCGGTGTAGTCGACCATGTAGACCTTGCCGGTTTCCTTGGCATTGACCAGGAACTCAGGCTTGTAGTGGCTCGCCACGATGGCCGCCACGCGGGGCTCGGGGTGGTAGACATTGTCGACCGTCATGCCGCGGGTGGAGACGATCTTCTCGGGCTTGAGCGTGTCGCCTTCCATGATGACGAACTGGGGCGGCCAGTAGGTGCCGGCAATCGCGCGCTTGTCTTCCCAGCCCTTGAACTTGCTGGTCTCGACCGAGCGGGCTTCGAGGCCGACCTTCATCTCGGCGACGTTGTCGGGCACGGGCATCCACAGGTCGATCAGGTTGACGCGCGCATCGCGGCCGATCACGTACAGGTAGCGGCCCGAGGCGGACAGGCGGGAGATGTGCACCGCATAGCCGGTCTTGATCACGTTGACGATCTTCTTGGTGTCGCCGTCGATGAGCGCCACCTTGCCCGCATCACGCAGCGTCACGGAGAACAGGTTCTGCAGGTTGTAGTTGTTCATCTTGTGCTTGGGACGCTGGGCGACCGGCACATATTCCTTGCGGCTCTTTTCCATGTCCGCGAGCGAGAACTCGGGCGGCGTGGGAGGCGTCTGCTGCACGTAGCGCGCCATCAGGTCCACTTCCTGAGGGCTCAGCTCGCCGGAAGTCTGCCAGTTCGGCATGCCGGCCGGGCTGCCGTAGGCGATGAACACCTTGAGGTAGTCGGTTCCCTTGGCGAGCGTGATGTCCGGCGTGAGCGGCTTGCCGGTGGCACCCTTGCGCAGCACCCCGTGGCAGCCTGCGCAGCGCTGGAAGTAGATGTCCTTGGCGCGCTCGAACTCGGCCTTGGTCATGGGCGGCGCCTTGGGATTGATGTCCTGGTGCATCTCCACATTGCCCACCGGCGACCCGCCGGCCTCGGCATAGGCGGCAGTCGCCTCATTGGTGATGTGCCCCTTGCCTGCCGCTTCTGCGGCGGCCTTGGTGCCACTGCCCTGCGCCAGCAGGCTGGCGGACAGGCCCGCCAGCACGACGCTGGCTGCCAGGGTTTTCAGCTTGTATTGCCCCATGATGCATGCTCTCCATTGGTTGAACGAGGACGTGCAGGGATTGTGGGGCCAGTTGGTAACAAAGTGCTTTGATTGCAATCAACTGCTGCTTGCGGGGTTTTTGTCGATATGCTAAAGAGTAAATTGTTTTCGGGAGGTGGAGAGGGACTTCTCCAGCCTCGGGCACCCCACCATGCCCCGCTCACCGCCCCCACGGCGGAGCCTGCACGCCCTGCACCAGCCAGTTCATCTGCTGCACCTGGGGCTCGGTGAGGCGCTGCCCCGCCGCCAGCACCCGCCTGCCGGTCGAACTCACCAGCGGGCCTGCGAAGGGCTGCAGCCTGCCCGCTGCCAGCTCCGCCTGCCGCCGCAGCACCTCCTGCTGCACGGACACCGGCACGCGGCGCCCGAAATCCCCTACCCGTACCGCTCCCTCGTGCACACCGAGCGAGCTGTCCTGGCTGCGCCAGATGCCGCCCCGCAGCGCGCGCACCCGTGCCACCTCATAGCGTCCCCACCAGTGGGTCACGGCCACGATCTGCGCATCGGGCGCCACGCGGCGCATGTCGGAGTGGTAGGCCACCACCAGACGGCCGCGCTGCTGGGCCGCCACCGCCACAGCATCGGAGCCGGTATGGAAGGCCAGCACATCGGCTCCCTGGTTCATGAGCGTGGTGGCCGCCTCGCGCTCGCGGGCAGGATCGAACCAGCCGTTGAGCCACACCACCTGCACCCGCGCGTGGGGGTGCACCGAGCGCATGCCCAGGGCAAAGGCATTGATGCCCTGCAGCACCTCGGGAATGGGAAACCCTGCCACATACCCGGCCAGCCCCGTGCGGCTCATGCGCGCGGCCGCGATGCCGGCCAGATAGCGCCCCTCGTAGTAGCGCACATTGGCCGTGGCCACGTTGGGTGCACGGCGCAGGCCGGTCAGCGCCTCGAAGCGCACCTGCGGAAACTCCCGCGCCACCCGCAGCACCGGCTCCATATAGCCAAAGCTGGTGGTGAAGATCATCTGGTTGCCCTGGCGTGCCAGATCACGCAGCACGCGCTCGGCATCAGGCCCTTCGGGCACGCTGGCCACCGCCGTGGTATGCACGGCCGCCCCCAGGGTGCGGGCCACCTCCTGCCGGGCCAGCTCGTGCTGGTGCGTCCAGCCGGCATCGGTGATGGGAGAGACATAGACCCACGCCACCCGCGTGGGACGCAGGGCCGTCGCTGCGGCCCAGACGGGCCCGCAGCCCGAAGCGACGGCCGCACCCAGAAGGGTGCGACGGGTCACGAGGTTTTTGTACATGGTGTGCCTCCACATGGCTCCAGTGATGCGGATGTGTCGCTGGCGCGGCGGAGCATCCGCGCCAGTGGCTTTCCCGGGAGCGGGGCTGTCCCCCGCGGACCCGGAACCGGTGCAGGCAGCCCCACACCCCGGCGGGGCATGGCATGACGGCCCGCTGGTGTTCTGCTTACTTGCCGGCAGGCACCTGTCCCTCGACGCCCTTGACGTAGAAGTTGATGCCATGCAGGAACTTGTCGTCCGCCACCTGCCCCTTGGGCACGACTTCCTTGCCGCTCTGGTCGACGATGGGGCCCTGCCAGATGTGGAAGGTTCCGGCCTTGAGGCCGCTGCGGATCTCGTCGAGGCGGGACTTGACCTCGGCCGGCACGTCGGCGGCGAGGGAAACAAGGTCGATGGCCCCCTCCTTCACGCCCCACCAGCTCTGGCCGCTGTGCCACTTGCTGTCGAGCACGTCACGCACGGTCTTGATGTAGTACGGCGCCCAGTTGATGACGGCCGAGCCCAGGTGGGCCTTGGGGCCGTAGCTCGTCATGTCAGAGTCCCAGCCGAAGCCGCGCTTGCCGAGCTTTTCGGCAGTCTGCAGCACGGCCTGCGAATCGGTGTTCTGCATCAGGATGTCGGCCCCGCCATTGATGAGCGCGGTGGCGGCTTCCGTTTCCTTGGGCGGATTGAACCACTCGTTGACCCACACCACCTTGGTCTGGATGGCCGGATTCACGCTCTGCGCCCCCAGCGTGAAGCTGTTGATGTTGCGCAGCACCTCCGGAATCGGCACCGAGGCCACCACACCGAGCACATTGGTTCTGGTCATCTTGCCGGCCACCACGCCAGCCAGGTAGGCACCCTCGTAGGTGCGGCTGTCGTAGGTAGAGAGATTGGGGGCCGTCTTGTAGCCGGTGGCATGCTCGAACTTCACGTCCGGGAAATCGCGCGCCACCTTGAGCATGGGTTCCATGTACCCGAAGGTGGTGCCAAAGACCAGCCGGTTGCCCTGGCCGGCCAGATCGCGCAGCACGCGCTCGGCGTCGGCGCCCTCGGGCACCTTTTCCACAAAAGTGGTCTGCACACGGTCGCCGAATTCCTTCTCCACGGCCTTGCGTGCCGTGTCGTGCGCAAAGGTCCATCCCCCATCGCCCACCGGGCCGATGTAGACGAACGCCACCTTGAGCGGCCCCTTGGCCGCCGTGGCGGCCCCCGAGGCAGCGGCACTGGCGGCGCCGGCTGCCCCCTCCCTGCGGCCACAGGCGGCAAGCGCCACGGCCCCGGCAGCTCCGGCAGCCAGGCGGAAAAGGCTGCGCTTGTACAGATCAGTCATGGAAAGAACCTCGCAGAAATGCAAATCGAAAAAGGAAGCAGGCGCACGCCGCCGTGCAGGCCCTGCGGGCCCTCACGGCTCAGCGATCCGGATGGAAGGGCCGCCCCAGGGCAGCCGGCATGTTGACACGGATCCAGGCCGGATTGCGCGAAATGAGCGCCAGCACCACCACCGTGGCCACATAGGGCAGCATGGTCAGCAGCTGGCTCGGCACCTGCACCCCCCGGCTCTGCAGGTAGAACTGCAGCATGGTCACGCCCCCGAACAGCCAGGCCCCCAGCAGCACGCGCAGCGGCCGCCAGGTGGCAAAGGTGGTCAGCGCCAGGGCGATCCAGCCCTTGCCAGCCACCATGCCCTCGACCCACAGCGGCGTGTACACCACCGACAGAAAGGCCCCCGCCAGCCCGCACAGCGCCCCGCCCGCCACCACGGCCAGCAGCCGGATGCGCCGCACCGGATAGCCCAGCGCATGGGCCGACTCGGGCGACTCCCCCACGCTGCGCACCACCAGCCCGGCACGGGTGCGATAGAAGAACCACACCAGCCCGAAGGCCAGCGCCATGGAGACATAGACCAGAGGATGCTGCGTGAAGAGCGCCTTGCCCACGAACGGCAGCTCGCCCAGCACCGGCACGGTGTAGGCATGGCGCGCCGGCAGGCTGGCCTGCACATAGCCGGTGCCCACAAAGGCCGAGAACCCCGCCCCGAAGAGCGACAGCGCCAGCCCCGTGGCGAACTGGTTGGTATTGAGCCAGATCACCATGACGCCGAGCGCCGCCGCCAGCAGGGCTCCCACCGCCATGCCGGCCGCAAAACCCAGCCAGTCGCTCCCGCTGTGCACCACCGTGGCAAACCCGGCCAGTGCCGCGCACAGCATGATGCCCTCGGCCCCGAGATTGATGACTCCGGCCTTTTCGTTGATGAGCAGCCCCAGCGAGGCCAACGCCAGCACGGTGCCGGCACTGAGCATGGAGGCTATGAGCAGGGCGTAGGCGTCCATCATGCCTCCCCTGCGCCGGCCGCAGCGCCTGCGGATTCGGCATTCGATGCGTCAGCGCCAGCATCGGCGGCGGCAGCCACCACTCCCCGCCCCTGCAGCCGATACTGGATGAAGGTGTCACAGGCCAGCAGCATGAACAGCAGCAGCCCCTGGAACACCCCGGTGATCGACTTGGGCAGCCCCAGCCGGGACTGCGCCAGCTCGCCCCCGATGTAGAACATGCTCATGAGCAGGCTCGACAGCACCATGCCCACCGGATGCAGCCGCCCCACAAAAGCCACAATGATGGCCGCGAACCCATAGCCTGCCGGCACATGCGGCGTGAGCTGCCCCACAGGCCCCGCCACTTCCAGCGCTCCCGCCAGACCTGCCGCCCCGCCCGAAACCAGCATCGCCACCCACAGCGCCCGGCGCGAGGAGAACCCCGCATAGCGTGCCGCCGCCGGCGCCAGCCCGCCCACCTGCTGTGCAAACCCCGCCCGGGTGCGGAACAGATACGCCCACAGCACCAGCGCCCCCACGAGCGCGATCGGCAGACCTATGGACACACGCGATCCCTGCATCAGCAGCGGCACCTGCGTGGCCGGCTCGAACAGGCGCGTCTGCGGATAGTTGTAGCCCATCGGGTCCTTCCACGGCCCAAAGACCAGATAGCCCAGCACCTGCTCTGCCACATACACCAGCATCAGGCTCACCAGAATCTCGTTGGCATGGAATCGGTCGCGCAGCAGCGCCGTCACCCCGGCCCAGGCCATGCCGCCGGCCACCCCGGCCAGCAGAACCGGCAGCACGATCCAACGGCTGCTCTCGGGCGTGGCCGTGAGCGCCACCCCCGTGGCCGCCACGGCACCCAGAATGAACTGCCCCTCCGCCCCGATGTTCCACACGTTGGAGCGGAAGCTCACCGCCAGCCCCAGCGCGATCAGCAGCAGCGGCGTAGCCTTGAGCAGCAGCTCGCCCACGGCATAGGCATCGCGCACCGGCTGCACAAAGAACATGTCGAGCCCCTGCACCGGGTCCTTGCCCAGCGCCACAAACAGCAGCACGCCTCCCGCCACCGTCAGCGCCAGGGCCAGCAGCGGGGACGCCACGCTCCACAGCCGCGAAGGTTCCGTACGCGGCACCAGCCGCCACCCGAGTCTCATGCGCTTGCTCCCTCCATCCGTGTCCGTGACTGTGCCCGTGTTTCGGCAGCCTCGGGGGCCGGGCCGCCAGCCGCTGCCTCGTCCCACAGGCCACTCATCCAGGCCCCGATGCGCTCCACCGTGGCCTCGGCCACCGGCACGCTGGGCGACAGGCGCCCCCGTGCCATGACCACCAGCCGGTCGCTCAGGGCAAACAGCTCCTCCAGCTCCTCGCTCACCACCAGAATCGCGCACCCGGCATCGCGCAGCGCCAGCAGCTCGGCATGGATGCGCGCCTGTGCGCCCACATCCACGCCCCAGGTCGGCTGCGCCACCAGCAGCACCCGCGGCGCCGCATCGATCTCCCGGCCCACGATGTACTTCTGCAGATTGCCCCCCGACAGCGACTGCGCCGTAGCCTCCACGCCCGCCGCCTTGACCCCGAACCGCTCCACGATCCGCCGGGCCTGCGCGCGCAGCGCCGCCACGCGCACCCAGCCCAGTCGCGACACCGACTCGGTGCGCGTGAGCAGCAGATTGCGATCGAGCCCCAGGCCAGGCACCGCCGCCCGCCCGAGGCGCTCTTCCGGCACAAAATGCATCCCCGCCCGGCGCCTGCGCCCCGGCGGCCAGCGGCCCACGGATGCTCCCTCCAGCACAATGGCCTGCGCAGGCGCGCGCCGGTCCTCGCCGGACAGCGCATACAGCAGCTCGCGCTGCCCGTTGCCCGACACCCCGGCCACCCCCACGATCTCGCCCGCCCGCACCGTCAGCGACAGCGCATGCAAATCCGTCCCGAACTGCTCCTGCGCCGGCAGCGTCAGCCCCTGCACCGCCAGCCGCACCTCGCCGGGCTCGCCCGTGCGCGGCGGCAGCGCCGGTGGTTCCGCGCCGATCATCATCCGCGACAGCGAGGCATTGCTCTCCCCGCGCGGATCGCAGGTGCCCGTCACCCGGCCTGCGCGCAGCACCGTGCACGCCGTGCACAGCGCACGAATCTCGTGGAGCTTGTGGCTGATGTAGAGAATGCTGCAGCCCTCGGCCGCCAGCTTGCGCAGCACACTGAACAGCGCCTGCACCGCCTGCGGCGTCAGCACCGACGTCGGCTCGTCCAGAATCAGCAGCCGCGGATGCGTGAGCAGCGCCCGGATGATCTCCACCCGCTGCATCTCCCCCACCCCCAGCGTGCACACCAGCCGGTGCGGGTCGATCTCGAGCCCATAGGCCCGGGCCTGCTCCCCGATGCGGCGCGTCACCTCGTCGAGCGTCAGGGCGCGATCCAGCCCCAGCCACACGTTCTCGGCCACCGTGAGCGAACCGAACAGGCTGAAATGCTGAAACACCATCGCAATGCCCAGCGCCCGAGCCGCCTGCGGACTGTCGATGCGCACCTCCTGCCCGTCGAAGCGCACGCCCCCCGCATCCGGCTGCACAGCGCCGTAGATGATCTTCATCAGGGTGGACTTGCCCGCGCCGTTCTCGCCCAGCACCGCATGAATCTCGCCCGGCTGCACCACCAGATCGACATCGGCATTGGCCACCACGCCCGGATAGCGCCTGGTGATGCGGGAAAGCTGAAGACGGGGAACAGTCATATCGGGAAACCCATGATGCGGATGCGGATGGCAGGCCACGGGAAGGGAAAAAATCCACGCGCCACCCCGCCGCCCCATGGATCGCACAGGCGCGGCGCCAGTGGCGCAAGACTGCATTTTCGCAGCAATCGCGCCCCCGTGCACCCCACCCTCACCCCCCGATCCATGACTGGCGTCATGCCCACGCGCTCTGCAGGCGGCGCACAATCGCAGACCTGTCCCCCTTCTGCCGAAAAGAGCTCCCCATGGCCACCGTCTCCCTTTCCGAACCCGGCCGCCGCGCCAACGCCACCTTCGAAGACCCGCAGGCCATGCTGGAAGCCTGCCATGACCGCGTGCAGCGCATGTGCACCCTGCTCGAACGCCTCACCGAGCACGCCGGCCTCCACGGCGCCGACACCCAGGCCCGGCAGGCCGCCACCGACGTCATGCGCTACTTCGACCTGGCAGGCCCCCACCACCATCAGGACGAGGAACTCCACATCTTTCCCGTCCTCCTCGCCAGTGGCGACACCGCCCTCATCGACACCGCTCGCACCCTGCACCAGCAGCATGTGGACATGGCCGCCCTGTGGCAGACCGTGCGTGCCCAGCTCGCTGCCCTGCAGGCCGGCGACCCCGCCCCCCTGCTCGCCGACAGCGCCCCCGCCACGCAGTTCGTCACCATGTACACCGCCCACATCCCGCTCGAAGAAGACGTCGCCTACCCCGCCGCCTTCGCCCGCATCGCGGACGGCCAGCGCACCACCATCGGCGAGGAAATGGCCCACCGTCGCCAGTCCCCCACCGCTGCCGCCCCCTCCACGCCCCCAGCTCCATAAGCGCTTGACGCAGGCGAAAGCCACCCCGGCTCCCGCCCTTCCGTCCACCTCCTCTCTGCACCCCAGCACACCGGGAGGCGTGCGCGGACTGCGGACTGCGGACTGCGGACTGCGGACTGCGGACTGCGGACTGCGGACTGCGGACTGCGGACTGCGGACTGCGGACTGCGGACTGCGGACTGCGGACTGCGGACTGCAACATACAGCATGCACCCGCCCTTCTCACAGGGACGCCGTGCACGGCAAACTTCCCGCATCCCCATTCCTCCTGCCTCACCCCCTGCCCGCAGGCAGTCAGAAGTGGTACGGTAGCACCATCGGGCCACGGCAGCCCCTGCCCATGGCTGGCCCATGGGCTTGCGCATGCCGTCGTGGCCCATCCCTGCCTCAGGAGCCCTGCCATGCCCCCATCCACTGCCCTACAGCGCCCCCGCCGCGCCGCAACTGCCCGGCCCGCCACCCGCCGCACCCTCCTTGCGGGAGCAGGCGCCATCGCTGCCACCCTGCTCGCCGGCTGCTTCGGGGGTGGCCAGCGCGTCATCACCAGCCGCCGCGACGGCTACCGCGAACGCGCCGCCCGCCACCTCTACAGCCGCTACGCCTCCCGCGTCTACCCCGGCAAGATGGTGCCCATGCTCTACGCCGTCGGCACCGTCGAAGTCACCCTCAGCCCCTCCGGCCGCGTCCTCGGCACCCACTGGCTGCGCCGCCCCACCCACGCCCCCGAAGTCGTCGCCACCATCGACCAGCTCATCGCCAGCGCCTCCCCCTTTCCCGCCCCCGGCGGCACCGGCACCACCCGCTACGTCGACACCTGGCTCTGGGACGAAAGCGGCCGCTTCCAGCTCGACACCCTCACCGAAGGCCAGCGCGACGCCTACTGACCCCGCAGCCCCGGGCCGCTACGCTACAATCCCCGCTTCACCTCCCATCGCAGGGAGGCAACAGCGGGCGCACAGCCCCTGCCACCGACACCGCGAGGACGCCCGACCACACCCAGCCCGTCCCCGCCCGCGCACCCCGCGCCCCAGGTCGGTCCACGCGACAAACAACACCCCGGAGGTGTGGCAGAGTGGTCGATTGCACCGGTCTTGAAAACCGGCAACGGGCAACCGTTCGTGAGTTCGAATCTCACCGCCTCCGCCAAAATATGAGCCAAGTGATTGATTTTAATTGGCTTTTTTCTTTGTTTACCTACTTCCCCACCCAAACACCCGCCCAAAGTCAACTCGGTAGGGCTTGCAATTGATTGCAGCGGGGTTCGTAGGGCTTCAAGGTGTTGCGCTTGGCACGAACCCATAGCCGGGATCGCGTAGAAATGTGGGCAAAGTGCCTCGAAACCTTCGGCGGTCTCCAAAGCGAAGTGCAACACTGTGATGGAACTGCAGTGACTTCGATCAGTGGATGGTAGCGGTCTTGGCCTGTTGGATGTCCCGCATGAACTGCCTGAAGGTCTGGTAGGGGCTGTTCCAGTCCAAGGTCTGGCGTGGCCGGTTGTTCATCAGATCTGCGATGGAGTCCAGCATGTCCTGGTCATGCACCGACAGGTCAGTGCCCTTGGGCAG
>NZ_JBNGEN010000003.1:0-240449 GCF_049977365.1 Brachymonas moutaii (nom. illeg.)
CAGGTGTATGTGGGGGGATTCAATCGATATTCGACCACCAGCGGCGGAGCTTCTGCCTCGCTGTCGGTTTCGGCGCCGAGTGCCCTTACCAACGCAGCGGGCGACACCATTTCGTTCGGGACCATCAGCTGGACTGTTTCTGGCAACGGCGATACAGTCAACGCCTTCCCGAATGGAGCCTTCACGCCGGGGGGGACGACATTCCTCTACACCATGCCGGCCAATCGGTGGGCCGAGGGGTGCATGGCTTTTTCCTACTCCAATGCCTCCGTGGTGGGGGCGGGCACCTATACCGGGCGGGTGACCTATACCCTGACCGTGCCCTGAGCTCAAGAAGGAGTCGATATGCGCAAGGGATGGCTGGGGACCGCATGGTGTGTCCTGGCACTGGGGGGCTGGTCGGCGGCCCATGCCGGCACGCTGGTGCTGGACGATGCAGGCACGGTTCTGGACCGCTCCCAGGCGGCCATGGAATGGGATCACATCAATCCCCGCTATGGCCACCGGGCCCATGCCGAATGGATCGTGAATGCGCAGGTCAACACCGCAGCCATCGTGGGGCAGCAGGGGCGGCTGGTGCTCCGGCTCGACACGCCGCCGAGCATGCCTCTGGCGTGGCAGGTGCAGGGCGATCTGCCCCTGGGCACCCGCCAGGCCCAGAACCAGGAAGTGGTGCTGTTCGAGGGCAAAATGCCGTCGCCTGCGTGGCGGGCACGGTTCCATCTGGTGGCAGCGGCGGATGGCAGGGATGTGGCGGATACGGAAGACCTCGTGTTCCATTTTCTGTGGATCACGGTGCCTTGAATGACAGGAGCGACAGCAATGGCAGATAACAAGGGAACGTTTTGCGCACGCATGGCGCGGCTGGGCGTCCTGCTGGCGGGATGCACAGCGACGGCCCAGGTGCTGGCGTTTGCGGTGGCGGTCACTCCCCCGCGTGTGGAGCTGGCAGCCAAGCCGGGCGAAACGGTGCGGCAGGTGATCGAGATTTCCAATATGGAGCGCGGGGCGCAGTCCCTGCATTTCAAGACCATGGACTGGTCCCTGACGCCAGCCGGCGGCGTGGTGGCGCAGGACGCGCTGACGGCGGCCTCCTGTCGCCCATGGTTCCGGCTGGAGCGTCCTGATGTCTCCCTGGGGGGCGGGGCCAAGGTGCGCTATCGCACCGAGGTGCATGTGCCGGCGGATGCCCCGGATCAGGAATGCCGGGCCATGGTGTCGATCGAGGGGGCCGATGCCACGACCAAGAACCTGCCGATGGCGGGACGGCTGGGCATCATCTACTACGTGCGGGTAGGGCATGCCGCTGCTTCCCTGACGCTGGAGCGGGCCGAGGTGCGGCTCCTGCAGGGGCAGCGTGTGCCGGGGCTGTGGTTTCGCAATGCAGGCACGGCCAGCGGCCGTCTGCAGGGATATTTGACCGTGGTGGACAGCAAGGGGGTGCAGATAGAGGCGTCCATGTCCACTTTTCCCATCCTGCCCGGAGAGCATCGCTGGATGTTCATGCAGCTGGAAAAGGAGGGGGCGCAGTGGAGCCGGCTGGCCTGGCCGCTGCATGTGAAGGGCACGCTGTTTGCGGGCAAGCAGCAGTGGAAGGTGGATGAATGGGTCAAGAATGGCTAAGTGGTGGGGACTTGCGCTGATGGCCACGTGGAGTGCTCCCGGAGTCTCCGCGAGCCCCGCCGCAGTCCCTGCCTCTGCCGCCTATCAGGACCAATACCTCACGCAGGAGGAGCTGCAGGTTCTGGATGCGCCGCAGGCCGCCTCCGGGCCCTATCGGCACTGGTCCCTGGAAACGGGGGGCTGGCGCCAGACGGGAGCCGGCACCGAGCTGCGTGGTCGCGCACAGTACGACTGGCAGACTTCGGGCTGGGGGGACTGGCAGATGCAGGGCTGGTGGCGCCGGCTCAGTCAGCCGAACCAGCAGGTCAGCCGGGATGCAGGCGGGGCGCTGAGCGTCGCCCACTTGCCGGTGACGTCCGAGTGGCAGGGGGCCATGACCCTGGGCGATGCCCTGTGGTGGCAGGATCTTTCGGCAGCCTCCGGGGTGGTGTCACGCTTCTATCTGCCGATCCAGAGCGTGCGGGGACTGAGTGCAAGGCTGCAGAACCAGCAGGGATCCTCGTTCAGCGTGATCACGGGCCAGGCGCTCGGGGCCCTGGCGACGCTCGACGGCACGTCCAGTGCCAGCTACCGGGGGCGCATTGCCAGCGTGGGTGGAGGGTGGAAGACCGCCTCTGGCATCTGGCATCTGCAATGGCTGCAGGAACACGGGGGAACGGCGGACGAGGCCCCCGACCATTCCAGCCTGTATGGCAGTTGGGCCTCGGGCGCAGGCCCCTGGAATTGGCAGGCCAATGTTCTTCATACCCGGACGGTGCATTCTTCGCCCAGGACCGGCGGGTGGCTCGATGTGCAGCGCAAGGGCGACTACCGGTTTTCCGGCAGTGTGTTTGTGCTGCAGCCCGATCTGCACTGGGGCGATACCGCCCTGTCCCAGAATCTGCAGGGAGGCAGCGCCCGGGTGGAGCGCAGCACGCGCCAGTGGGCATGGGGGGTGTCGGCCGACTGGGTGAAGGCGTATGACGCCCATGCCACGGCTGCCCTGCCGAGTACGCTCTACCAGCAGGCGTATGGCCGGTATTGGGTGAGCCCCACCCAGCAGTGGTCCGCCATGGAAATGGTGCGTACAGGCTCGGGCAAGGGACAGCAGGCGCAGCTCGCCTGGTCCACGCGCAACGATCTGGGGCACGCCCAGGTGCAGCTCGATGGACAGTGGCAGCCCGGCAGCCGGACCCGCCGGCTGAGCCTGTCGCAGGATCTCTACCAGGCGCAGGGCCGTTCGCTGCGGGCACTGGGCTCCCGCACCTGGGGCGTCAGCCAGCAGGTGCGGCAGACTGCCAGCGAATGGGGCATTGCCGGCAGCTGGGACATGACGGGGCAATGGAGCCTCAACGGCCAGCTGCGTGCATATCGGCAGAACAATGGGGCGGGCAATGTGCAGCGTGGCTGGGAGGCACAGATCGGCAGCTCGCTCCAGTTTGCGCCGGGGTGGTCGATGCAGGTGGCGCTCAACCGTCAGAACACGCATTCCCTTTTTACCGATCTGACCTCCCCCCTGTCCCAGACAACGACCCAGGCATCCACCACGGCCACCCTGACGCTGCGCTACGAAGGCAGTGCGGGGCGTCAGCAGTCTGCCCCCTGGGGGGGAACGGGAGATGTGACCATCGATGTATTCAGGGACGAGAACCACAACGGAGAGCGGGACCTGAACGAGACAGGGGTGCTGAATGCCCTGGTGCTCATCGACGGGCGGCAAATGGCACGGACCGATGCCACCGGACACGTGACGGTCAGGGGGCTGAGCGCAGGGGTGCACGAGTTCACGCTCCTGCCCGACCAGATTCCGCTGCCATGGACGGCACCGCAGCCGACCCTTCGCCTGCGCGTGGAACTGCGTGGCAACACCGCCGTGACATTTCCGCTCAGTGCCATGTGAGGCGCACTGCCGGCAACAGGGCAGGATGGGCTGGCCGTGCGCGGGAGCCCCTGCTTGCGGCAGGGGCAGTGCGGACCACTGTGCAGATGCCGCAACGGTGAACGACCGTTCGCAGGAGGTCCATTCGGCCATGGGGTGCGTTTACTTTCGTGCTGATCCTGACGCCGAAAAGTGGAGGCATGTGCATGCAAAGTCGTGCACATGCTGCAATGGTGCATGCTTGCAGATATTTTTAAACACTTCATTAACTTGTTGAATTTAAAGGATTTATTTTGTTGTTTTGATCCATGTTGCATAAAATCTGTAGCAGCCCCTTCCGGCCTGTCTGGACGGAAGGGATTGATTCAGGGAACAGGGAAGGATTCAACATGAAGCACCAGTTTGCATATGCCGCAGCTCTGGCAGGCCTGATGGCCGCAGTGGCCGCCACGCCGGCTGCAGCGAGCACCTCCACCGGCACATTCAATGTGACCATCAAGATCACGGGAACCTGCAATGCCGTGGCGACCAGCACCGGCCAGACGGCCGCCATCACCACCGATACGCCTGCACTGGCAGGGGCTGACATCAATTTCGGCAGCTACACGGCCCAGACCGGCGCGGTGGCCGTCAGCGGCAGCAACGTGGGCGGAGCCAGCACCGGCGTGCAGGTGACGTGCAGCAAGAACACGCCTTTCACGGTCGCCATGGCGCCCACCAACGTGGCCAGCACCACCGGGTACGGCACCATGAACGGCATCACCAGCGGCAACACGGACACGATCAACTACCAGCTCTATCAGCCCACCATCACGGGCAGCGGGCTGTCTGCGACCGTGGGCACGACTGCGTCTTCCAATGTGTGGGGCAACACCACGGGAGCATCGGGCAATGTGCTGTCGTTCACCGGCAAGGGGCTGACCAACACCATTTCCTTCCCCGTGTTCGCTACCATCCCGGCAGGGTCTCTCGACAAGTTCGTGGACCGCTACCAGGATCAGGTGACGGTGACGCTCACGTACTGATCGCGTGGCGCGCATGCAGCAGTTTCGTGCCTGGGTGACCGGGGTATGTCTTGCCCTGGTTCTGGGCATGGGAGGGGCGGTCCAGGCCGCCAGCCTCCAGCTTTCTCCCACCAGCCTGTCCCTGCCCGCAGGGCAGCGCGCGGGGGCTCTGGTACTTCGCAATACGGGTCGGGCGCCTGTGACGGCGCAGATCCGTGCGTTTTCCTGGCAGCAGGACGCGCAGGGCAAGGACGTGCTCACGCCCACGGCAGCGCTGATCGTGAGTCCGCCCATGGTCCGGCTCGATGCGGGGGCCGAGCAGCAGTTCCGCGTCATCCGGGCGCAGGCGGCCGCGGGGGGTGAACAGGCCTACCGCCTGTGGATCGACGAACTGCCACCGCCGGGTGCAGCACCGGGCAAGGGCATCCAGTTTCTGCTGCGCCACTCGGTGCCGGTGTTCCTGAACAGCGAGGAAAATCCCGACGCCCGGCTGCGCTGGCGCGTGATGGCCTCGGGCAAGGGCGGCGCCGAGTTGGAGGTGCGCAACGAGGGCCCTGTGCATGCCCAGCTCAGCATCATGCGGGTACAGCCCCGCGCCGGCGGACGGGATATTCCCATCAGCAACGGCCTGTTTGCCTACGTTCTTCCGGGACATGTGATCCGTCGTCCCCTTCCCGTGTCTCTGCAGGCCCTGCGCCAGGGACAGTTCATTGCAGTAGTGAATGCACATGAGACGCGTCCCCCCCTGGAATTTGTCCCCTGAACGACGACGGCTCAGGCAGCTGGTCTGTGTGGCTGGCTGCGGGCTGGGGGTGCTGGTCGGAGAACGTGCCATGGGGGCTTCTGCGCCCGAGGCGGCACCCGCCCCTGCGGGGGCCGCGACCCAGGGCGCCCTGACGGTCTATCCCCAGGTGGTGGTCAACGGCGCTTCCAGCGACGCGGTGGCCGGATTCCTCCTGCAGGACGAACGCACCGGCAGCCTGTGCACCGACGATGCGACCCTGCGGAAGCTGGGGCTGCATGTTCCTCCCGCCCTGCTGGCCCGTGCGCTGGTACCGGGGGGCTCTCCCGCCGGCCATGCCGGTGAACCCGGAAGTGTGCAGTGCGTCTATGCCCTGAAGGCGCTGGAGGGGCTGGATGTGCGCTACGACGCCCCCCGGCAGGTGCTGGAGCTGACGGCGCCGCTGGCCTGGCTCAATCTGCGCACCACCGAAATCGGGCGGCTTGCCACTGCGGACGAGACGGTCGTCCGCCCCGGCTATGCCGCCGTGCTCAACTACGACACCAACGTGTCGCGGTCGAGCGATGGGGGGCATACCCAGGCGATGCTGGCCGAAGGGCGCATCACCACCCCCTACGGCTATCTCGACCATACCCAGCTCTGGTCGCATGCACGCTCGGGCACGGGGGTGGCCACCGATCACGATGTGCGGCTCGATACCTCCTGGCGCACCGTGTGGCCCGATCAGGCTCTGGCGCTCACGCTGGGTGACCTCGTCACGAGCCAGATCGGCAGCGTGGGCGGCTCCCGCCTGGGCGGCATCCGCCTGGAGCATACCTATACCCTGCAGCCCTGGCGCAGTACGGCGCCGCTCCTGTCCTATCTCGGCCAGACGACCCTGCCGGGCACGGTGGACCTGTACCTCAACGGGGTCAAGCAGTACAGCCAGCAGGTGCCTGCGGGCAACTACCAGCTGACCCTGCCCCCGGGCATCAACGGTTCCGGCGTGGCCCAGGTGGTGACGACCGACGTGCTGGGACGCACGGTGGTGGTGGACATGCCGCTGTATGGCGGCACCGGGCTGCTGGCGCGCGGGCTCACGGAATGGTCGGTCGAGAGCGGTTACCTGCGCAAGGATTACGGGCTGCGCTCGGACAGCTACGGCAGCAACCCCGTCTGGAGTGCCAACTGGCGGCGGGGCCTTACGGACGCCTGGACCCTGCAGCTTCACGGCGAGGGCACGCGCGACTACTGGCAGGGCGGCGCCTCGACGGCCGTGGTGCTCGGGCGGCTGGGGCAGCTCAATGCCACCCATGTGCAGAGCCGGCTGGCCGGCCACGCCGGACGCACGGACAGCATGCAGTTCACCACGCAGCGGCAGGGGCTGAGTTTCAGTGCGGGCTGGAGCCGCAGCGAGGATGCGTTTGCCACGCTGGCCAATGCGCTCACGCCGGAAAGCTTTGCCCCGGAGGGACTCAGGACGCGCACGGCATCGGTCTCGATGGGCTGGAGCGGGGGCAGGTGGGGCAACTGGTCCCTCGCCTTTCTGCGCAGCCACAAGGATGGAGACGTGGCCGACAGAATCGCCACCCTCAACTGGAACCGCAACCTGGGACGGCGCGTCAGCCTGTTCGTGGGCGGCAACCGCAACTTTGCCTCGACCAAGGAGCAGTGGGGGGTGTTTGCGGGCATTTCCGTGAGCCTCGACCACAACTACTCGATGAGCGTCAACGGGAGCCGCAACAGCGACGGCAGCAGCACCGTGCAGACCGAGCTGCGCAAGTCCACCGAAGGTGTGGGCAGCGTGGGCTGGAGCGTGGGCGGGCAGCGCAGCCAGGCGGCCGATGGCGCCGTGCACTACAACGGAGTCGGCAGCGCGCAGGCAAGCACCCCCTATGGCGACGGCTGGGCCAACCTGTATGCCGATTCCAATGGGCAGAACTGGAATGCCACCTGGCGTGGCGGGCTGGTGTGGGCGCAGGGCGGACTCTTTGCCAGCCGCAGCGTCACCGACAGCTTTGCCGTGGTCAGCACCAACGGTGTCTCCGGGGTGCCCGTGTATGTGCAGAACAATCTGGCCGGCAAGACCGATGACCGGGGCCTGCTGCTGGTGCCGGGGCTGCTCTCGCTGCAGAAGAATGCGCTGGCGATCGACACGCTCAACCTGCCGGCGGACATGCATATCGCGCACAACCGGCTGGAGGCCGTGCCGTCCGAGAAGTCCGGCATGGCCGTGACCTTCGGGCTGGAAAAAGTGCGTGCCGCCACCGTGGTGCTGCGCAATGCTGCAGGCACGGCCCCCCTGCCGGCCGGCAGCACGGTGAGCGATGCAGCAGGGCAGCCGGTGGCCGTGGTCGGCTACGACGGCCTGCTCTATCTGGAGGGGCTTGCAGAGGGCCCCAACCGCTACACGGTGACGGTGACACAAGGCGCTGCCACGTCGTGCCACGTTACCCTTGAGTACCACGAAAAGCCGGGCGAAAGCGGCCTGCGGAACCTGGGAGAAATGCGATGCGAACCTTGATGCGGATCCTGGCCTTTCTGTGCGTGTTCTTCTGCATGGGACAGGAAGCCCATGCAGGCTTCAGTTGTAATGTCTCTGCGGCCGCATTGAATTTTGGCACAATAGATATCATTGCAGCACAATCGGGAGTCTATCCCACTATGACTGCTCCTATTTCAGTGAGTTGCACTGGTGTAACCAGTGGGACAGCTACGGTATGCCTGTTTTACAAGAATAATAATCAATCTGGAGGGACATATTATAATACCCTCACCGGGGCAAGTAGCGGCCAATCTGCTGGTTTTCAAGTATTCGGAGATGCTGCGTATCAGACGCTATGGGGAAATAAAAATATCCCTTCGCCAATTAAAATATTGGTTGATCTTGCTACAAACAAAACCACCCCTTCACCGACGGTGTATGGAAAAATGATTGGAATTCCTACGCCATTTTCGCAATTGGCTTTTGATAGCTATACTAACAGCGTCAACAACAGTGTTACATCTTTCGATTATTCCTTGGGAGATTTGGATTGTAATGGGGCTTGGGCAAATCAAAATAAGTCGGGATTTACATTTACGGTGACGGCAACTGTCGCCGCTCAATGTGCTATTTCTACCGCAGCCAATGACCTCAACTTTGGTTCGGTATCTGCGGGAATGGGCACCGTCACCGGCTCGACCGCCTTCGGCGTGACCTGCACCAACGGCACCCCGTACTACATCGGGCTGCTCCCCTCCAACGGCAATACCGCAGGGGCAGGAGTCATGACCTCCGTGGCCAATGCCGCCACCAATACCGATCAGGTGCCCTACCAGCTTCGATCCACGTCCGGAACCAGCGGCACCATCTGGGGCAATACCGCCACCTCGACCTCGGTGGGCAACGGGGTTGCCGGCACGGGAACCGGATCGGCCGCCAGCTACAACATCTATGGCACGGCCACAGTGGCCAACTACACCCCGGACAGCTACCAGGATCAGGTCGTGATCAATGTGAACTACTGAGGCGCAGGCGAGGCGAGGTGCAGGCAAGGGCCAGTCTCTTGCCACCCCCGTGACGCCGGGGCTCACCGGAGGGCGGGCCTTGCGGACTCTGCGCGAGCCTTACCGGGGCCACAGCACCCAGAGCTGCAGGGGCTGGCGCAGGCGGTGGGCCAGGTCGGCGGCTTCGGGGCTCCAGCCGGCGAAGTAGTCGGCGCGCACGGCCCCACGGATGGCATTGCCCGTGTCCTGCGCCAGCACGAGGCGGTGCAGACTGGCGGTGGGGCCGCTGGAGCTCAGCCACACCGGCGTGCCATAGGGGATGCTGGAGCGGTCCACGGCAATCGAGCGGCCTGGGGTAAGGGGCACGCCCTGCGCCCCGCGCGGGCCGGCATCGGCATCGAGGGCGCTGATGGGCTCCTCGCGGAAAAAGACATAGCGTGGGTTGCTCCATGTCATCTCCTGCACGAGTTCGGGGTGCTGCACCGCCCATGTGCGAATGGCGTTCCAGCTGCCGCCCCGGCCTCCATGGGCACTGACCCAGGCCGAGGGGCTGCGGAAGGGGCGGTTGTTGGTGCCGGCATAGGCGAGCCGCACGTCGCGCTGGCGGCCGTCGGGTTCGGTCACGCGCAGGCGCCCCGAGCCCTGCACGTGCAGGATCATGGCGTCGATGGGGTCGGCCAGATAGAGAATCTCCCGGCCGCGCAGCGTGGACTGGGCCTGGGGGTCGGTCTCGATCTGCTGGCGGGTGAACCACGGGCTGCGCGGTGCCCCGCCCAGCGGCACGCCGTAGATCGGCACGCGGCGTGCGGACGTGGGCCGGCGGCTGCCTTCCAGCACGGGTTCGTAGTAGCTGGTGAGCAGGCCCTGGGCGTTGCCGCCGTGGCTCTCCACCCGGTAGGGCTGCAGGCGCTCCATCATCCAGCGGCGCTTGTCGGCATCGCTGGCGGTGCGCAGGCTGGCCGCCTCGCGGCATACGCGGGCAAAGACCGGACCCGGCTTGGCACAGCTGCGCAGCCAGGCGTGCCAGGCCTCCCCGACGCGGTCGTCGGCAAAGCCGGGCACTGCCGTCCAGGGCACAGGCACCCAGCGGCTCGCTCCCTGCTCGATGACGCTGCCCGACACTCCAGGTGCCGCTGGCGTGCGCGAGGGGGTGCTGCTGCAGCCTGCCAGCAGGGCGGACACCACGGTCCCCACGGCTGTCAGGGCACGCCACCCCCAGCCGCCCGCCGTCGGGGTTGCGGCACGGGGGCGTGAGCAAAGCAGGCGCTGCCCCCCGGCAGGCGGGGGCAGGGCAGAGCCGGACAGAGAACAGAGGGAAAGGGCAGGGGCTGAGGCGGGAGTGGAGCGCATGGGCTCTACTGTAGCGAACTTGGCTGGCGCAGGCGTGTCAGGCCGCCAGCACGCGGCGGCTCACCCACACCAGGGGCCGCTCGACCATGCGCTCCACGCCCGGCGGCAGTGCCATGGGCTTGAGCAGCATGCGGGCCGCCTGATCAAGGGGCAGGCTGTGGCTCACGAGCGAGTAGATGCGGCCGCTGATGCGCGGAAAGTCGTCCGGCCCCTGGTCGAATCGGGCCGGCCGGTGCGCCCACACATGCCGCAGGGCCACGTCCGAGTCGCTGTTGCGCATTTCCTGCAGGCGGTCCCACAGCACGCGCCCCACCTGCAGGCGGCTGCGGTGGGACTGGGTCTGGAGCGAACGGAAGTAGCGGAAGAAGTACTTGTAGTGCTGGACTTCGTCGGTGCGGATGCGCGTGACCAGATCGGCCAGCACAGGCTCGTCGGTCAGGGCATGGATGGTCTGGTAGTAGGTGGTGGTGCCGGTTTCCACGACGCAGCGCGCGGCCAGCTCCAGCACGCGGTCGCCTTCGAGCTCCTCGGTGGTGCACAGGCGGGAATATTCGGCAAAGAAGCTGTCGTAGGCTGCGGGCCAGTCGAACTCGGGCCACACCGCCTCCACATAGCGGCGCAGGGCGCGACCGTGCTGCAGTTCCTCGGGCTCCCAGTGCTGCTGCAGCCACTCGGCCACCTCGGGATAGGCAGCGTAGTGCGCCACTAGGTTGCGGGTGTAGGTGTCAGACCCCGTCTCGATGAAGGAGGCACTCGCCAGCATGTAGAACAGGTCTTCGCGGTCGCGGATGCGGGACTGGTCGATGTGGTCGTATGCAATGTCTTCGAGATGCCAGCGCATGCGCGGGACGTGCGAGGGGGAAACGGAGGCTGTGGACGGAGTGGTGGACATGGCAGAGCTCGTCTGGAAGGGTGGGGGTGCGGACGCGGGGCAGTCCCGTCAGGGCGGCTGCCTGCGCGCTGTGCAGGACACGCCTGCCACGTGCACACGCCAGCCGGGAAGGCATGAACCCATTGTGCAGGTGCCCGGGCGCCGATCCTGCGCTCAATGGTGTGCAAATGTGACCATCCTCGCCCAATCCCATGCCGCGTCCACGCCCCGTGCAAAAGGGGTGCGGGGTGGGAGGCGCCGTGGATCGTGACTGGGGCAGGACAGGGCAGGGGTGCGTGACGGAGGCGGCCCGGCCTATACTGGCGTGTGGTGAGGCGGGGCCTGCGCGCGTGGTGTGTCTGCGGGTCCGCTGCCTGTCTTTCTGCAAGGTTTTTTCGATGGCTTCCCCCGCATCTCCCGATACCTCCGCTCCCCATGCCCATGACCTGAGCGCCCGGCTGCACCGGCAGCCGCTGCCCGATGCCCTGCGGGAGGCGCTGGTGCAGCGCTTCGGCCCGCAGTTCAGCGTGGCGCTGGCCGTGCGCGAGCAGCACGGGCGGGACGAGTCGGTGTTCAATGTGCCGCCGCCCGAGGCCGTGGTGTTTGCCGAAACGACGCAGGATGTGGTCGATGCCGTCTCGCTGGCCGCACGCCACGGGGTGCCCCTGATTCCCTTCGGGGCGGGATCGTCCGTCGAGGGGCATCTGCTGGCGGTGCAGGGCGGCATCAGCCTCGACGTGAGCCGCATGAACGCCATCCTGTCCATCCACTCCGAGGACCTCACCGTCACGGTGCAGCCGGGGGTGACGCGCAAGCAGCTCAACGAGGCCTTGCGGCATGAGGGGCTGTTCTTCCCGATCGATCCGGGGGCCGATGCCAGCATCGGCGGCATGTGCGCCACCCGCGCGAGCGGCACCAACGCCGTGCGCTACGGCACCATGCGCGACAACGTGCTGGCGCTGGAAGTGGTCACGGCTGCCGGCCAGGTGGTGCGTACCGGCACCCGCGCCCGCAAGAGCAGCGCCGGCTACGATCTCACCCGGCTCATGGTGGGCAGCGAAGGCACGCTCGGCATCTTCACCGAGGTGACGCTGCGCGTGCATCCCCTGCCCGAGGCGGTGTCGGCTGCCACCTGCATGTTCCCCTCCATCGCCGAGGCGGTGCACACGGTCATCCAGACCATTCAGCTCGGCGTGCCGATTGCGCGCTGCGAGCTCATCGATGCCAACACGGTGCGCATGGTCAACGCCTACAGCAAGACCACGCTGGCCGAGCGGCCCATGCTGCTCATGGAGTTCCACGGCTCTCCCGCCAGCGTGCAGGAACAGGCAGAGACGGTGCAGACCCTGGCGAGCGAGCATGGCGGCGAGGCGTTCGAGTGGGCGTCCACGCCCGAGGAGCGCACCCGGCTCTGGACGGCGCGGCACAACGCGTTCTTTGCCGCCGTGTCCTCGCGGCCGGGCTGCCGCGCGATCAGCACCGACACCTGCGTGCCCATCAGCCGGCTCGCCGACTGTCTGCTCGTGTCGGTGGAGGAGGTGGAGGCCTCGGGCATTCCGTACTTCCTCGTGGGGCATGTGGGGGACGGCAACTTCCATTTCGGCTACCTCGTCGATCCGCACGATGCCGACGAATGCGCCCGGGCCGAGCAGCTCAACCAGGCGCTGGTGCGCCGCGCCATCCGCATGGAGGGAACCTGCACGGGCGAGCACGGCATCGGCCTGCACAAGATGCGCTTCCTGCCCGAGGAGGCCGGCGAGGCCGCGCTCGACATGATGCGTGCCATCAAGCAGGCGCTCGATCCGCACGGCATTCTCAATCCCGGCAAGATCTTCGACTGAGGCGCGCAGGGCTCTCTGGCGTGTCTGCGCTGCCGGGAGGTGGCAGCCTGTTGCGCGTCAGGCGGGGGTGTTTCGCAGCAGTGCCAGCAGGGCAGCCGGAGGCGGGCGGCGCAGCGGCCTGAACACGGCAGGGTCTGCCCGGAAAGCCGGCTCCGTGTCGGCTGCGGCCCACCAGCCCGGCACGCCCAGTACAGGGAGGTGGGCAAAGGGCTTGTCCGCCAGCCGCTCGGCCGTCAGTGTGCTGGCCAGCCAGGCATCCCAGCGCGCGTGCCAGTTGGTCGCATCCGGGGCACACAGCGAGGCGGGCACCGGGTAGACATGGGCGGTCAGGGCCTTGTAGGGGTGCACCAGCTGTTCGAGCAGCGCATGTCCGAACAGCATCAGCCGCGCCGATTGCCACAGCGGCCGCATGGCCGCCCCGAACAGATCCGGCCAGCGCTTCCAGGCCAGGGCATCCCACAGGGCATCGGGGGCCTGCAGCAGGGCCACGTTCTCGTCGAACAGGGTGAGTGCATCGCGCACGGGGCCACGCGTGGCCTGCACGCCGCCCATGCGGGCAAGCTCAGCGGCCTGCAGCGCATTGAGGCGCAGCTTGGTGCGCGGAAAATGCAGCCACATCAGCCCGTTGTAGAAATCGTGCAGGTTGTCGCGCGTGGGCACCTGCCGCGTGTCATGGATGAACTGCTCGTAGGCCATGCCGTCCGGCAGCCGGTGCTGGGGCACGAACTGCACCGGCGCGGCGCAGGGAAACGCGCCCAGAGCCGCCGCACAGGCGCCCTCGGGGTGCCCTTCGGAGCGGCTGCGGAGTTTGCACGGGCCGGCCTGCCAGGCCTGCCACACGGCGGGCGCCAGGGGCTGCAGAGGCGCATGCCAGGGAGCCTGCCAGTCCGGTTCGGCAGGGAGACGATCCGCTGCGTGCGTGACAGCAGAGGGCGTGACGGGCAGGGCCATGGGCAGGGTGCGTCCCGGAGAGCCCGGAACACAGGTGAAGGGGGCGGAAATTGTAGACTGGGGGCGCTGCCTTCTCCCGGCCCCCGGCAAGCCGGAACCTTTTCCCTTGAGTGAGCCCCCATGCCCGCTTCTCTCCTTTTGTTCCTGCATCTCGCGCTCGTGGGAGGCTTTGGGCTGCGCATCCTGCTGCGCGAGGACCTGGCCCCCGATGCGCGCATGGCCTGGATCGTGGTGCTCATGGTGCTCCCCTACGTGGGCGGGGTGCTCTATTTCCTGCTCGGTGAGGTGCACATCGGGCGCAACATCGCGCGGCGCCACCGGCAGGCACTCGCCTCCATTCAGGCGCAGCTCATCGACGAGGCCGAAATCCGCCGCGTCATGGGCACTCCCGAACAGGTCGATGCGCTCATTGCACCCCCGTTCCGGGGCGCCTTCCGCTATGCCGGGTCGATCAACGGCTTTGCGCCCATGCCCGGCAATCGCGCGGAGCTCATGCCCGACGGGGCCACCGCCCGCGCCCGCATGATCGCGGACATGGAGGCCGCCCGCCACGAAATCCACGTGCTGTCCTACATCTGGCTCGACGACGACACCGGCACCGCCGTGGCCGAGGCGCTGATCCGTGCCGCGCGCCGGGGCGTGACCTGCCGCGCCATGGTCGACGGCCTGGGGTCGCGCCTGCTGCTGCGCACACCCCTGTGGCGCGCCATGGGCGAGGCGGGCGTGCACACCGCCGTGGCCCTGTCCATCGACCACCCCCTGCATGTGCTGCTCACCAGCCGCATCGACCTGCGCAACCACCGCAAGATCACCGTCATCGACGGCCGCATCACCTACTGCGGCAGCCAGAATCTGGCCGACGAAGCCTTCCGCATCAAGGCCCGCTACGCTCCGTGGGTGGACATCATGCTGCGCATGGAGGGGCCTGTGGTCACGCAGAACCAGCTCCTCTTCGCCAGCGACTGGATGCCCGCCACCGGCGAGGGCATCGCCCGCTTCGTGCGGCCCCAGGAGCCGCTGCCTCAGGGCTTTGCCGCCCAGGTGGTGGCCGACGGGCCCACCGAGCGCAGCCGCGCCACCCCTCAGCTCGTGGCGACGCTCATTGCCGCCGCGCGGCGGCAGCTCACCATCACCACCCCCTATTTCGTGCCGGATGCCACCGTGCTCGAAGCCCTGTGCGCAGCCGCCTGGCGGGGGGTGCAGGTCACACTCGTGCTGCCCCAGCGCAACGACTCGCGCGTGGTCGCCGCAGCCAGCCGCAGCACCTATGTGCGCCTGCTCGATGCTGGCGTGGCCATCCATGAATACATCGGCGGACTGCTGCACGCCAAGACGCTCACGGTCGATGGCGAGATCACCCTCATCGGCTCCACCAACCTCGATCTGCGCAGCTTCGACCTCAACTACGAAAACAACGTCCTGCTGCAGGACGCAGCCCTGACCCAGGCCATCATGGCGCGCCAGCACAGCTACATGGCACAGTCGGATCGCGTGCTGCTCACCCATGTCCAGCAGTGGCCGTGGTACCTGCGTATCTGGAACCACCTGCTCTCCACCATGGGCCCTGTGCTGTAGCGCGGCCGCATGCATGTCCATCGGCGTCCGTCGATGCCGGAGGAGCCTGCACCGCTGGCGGGTGAGCGGGGCATTCAGCCAGGCTGGCGCAGGCGCAGCACCATCAGGCCGAGCACGGCCAGATTCACCCCCAGCACGGCCGCCGCGATGGCACCCGGGCGGTGCAGCAGATGTTCCAGCTCGAAGGGCAGATAGATGGCAGTGGAGAGCGCTGCCAGCCAGGCCGCCCAGCGACGTCCGTGCCACAGTCCCCAGCTCTCCGTGAACCGCATGGCGGCATACAGGGCGGCCACCGCGCCGATCTGTCCGGCATGCACTTCCTGCAGGTGGTCCACCCCCTGCAGCGCCAGATTCGGCCACAGCGCATGGGGGTGCAGTCGCACCCTTCCGGCCAGCGCCATGGCCAGCTCGTGCAGACCGCCGTCACGTTCGGCCGTCAGGAGCCCCAGCACCAGCAGCACGACCGCCACCCCCTTGAGCGCCTCGAACCCAGCCACGCTGCGCACCGAGCGCCGCAGCCAGGCAGGGGAGGATGCCGTGGCGTCCGGCATCCGTGTTTCGGGAGCCCTCTGCACGGAGTGCCTTCTCACTTCTTCGGCAGATGGGGCTCGATGCGGGCGCGCAGTTCGGTGAGCTGTTCGCCGACCTCTTCCTTCCAGGTGTCGAACTTGGCGAGCCATTCTTCCGCATGGCGCTTGCGCAGCACCGTGCGGGCTTCCTGCGCCGCGACCTCCTCGGCCTCCTGGGCGACCTCGACCTCGCGCATCACGGCTTCGGCCGGACGGCGCAGCACCAGCGCGCCGAGCGTGCGGGCAATGCCGTCGACCACGGCGGTGCCGTCTTCTTCGACACTGGCAAACAGCGCCGTGGAGCCGACGGGCACCGAGTGGCCCATCTGTTCGAGCAGGCTCAGACGCTCGTCCACCGTGTCGAGCGAGGCCAGTGAGCCGAGCGCTGCGCCTGTGGCACCCACCAGCAGCACGCCCAGCGGGCCGGCCATCACGCCCAGCAGTCCGCCCAGCAGTCCGCCCACGAGCGTGGCGTCCACCGGGGCGCCGTCGCTGAAGCCGTCCCGCACCTTGAGTGCGCCTGCCGCGTCGCGGTCGACCACGGCAGCGGTCTTGAGCTGGAGCTTGTCCTGCGCATGGGCTTCCTTGAGCTCGCCCAGTGCCTGATAGGCCTTGCTCG
Source organism: Brachymonas moutaii (nom. illeg.) (assembly GCF_049977365.1). Lineage (NCBI taxonomy): Bacteria > Pseudomonadati > Pseudomonadota > Betaproteobacteria > Burkholderiales > Comamonadaceae > Allobrachymonas > Brachymonas moutaii (nom. illeg.). The sequence continues at coordinate 16,472 of NZ_JBNGEN010000003.1, forward strand.
GTTCGCTGAAAGTCAAGAGGATGATGCTGTCCTGCATGGTGTGTGCTCCTGTTCGGAAGGTGGCAGAAAAAAGAAAAAGAAACTCTCTCCCGGTGGCCCTCTGCGGCGAAGCCTGGGCAGGTGGCCGGAGCCGGGACGGTGGCCCCATTGTGGCCCACCCAACGCGGCAGGCAAGGACGGATGCACAAAGATGCATCTGCCCGAGGGGCTGCCCCTGTCGCGTCTGCTGCCACCCCTGGTGGGCCCCTATGCGATGGCTGGGGGCTTGGAGGGGCGCTGCGGGCAGGGCGAGCCGGCGCTGCACTACAATTGAAAATCAGTGTCTTGCGCCCGCAGGCGGCGCGCGAGGCTGTGCGCAGGTCGCGGCAGGGCCGCACGGACGCGGTGCGTTGCGTGTGATCCCCGGCCCCCTGCTTGTCGGCATCCAGAGCATCCGGAATCACCATGCAAGTCTTGAAAGCACCCCAGGCCCAGGTTTTGAACGCCCTGCAATCGGTTGCGGGCATCGTGGAGCGGCGCCACACCCTGCCCATCCTGGCCAATGTGCTCCTGCGCAAGCATGGCGAAACGCTCCAGCTCATCACGAGCGACCTCGAAATCCAGATCCGCACCACGGCCGAGCTCGGCGGCGATCCGGGCGACTTCAGCACCACCGTGGGCGCGCGCAAGCTCATCGACATCCTGCGCACCATGCCGTCGGACCAGACCGTCACCCTCGAAACCAAGGACAGCAAGCTGCTCCTCAAGGGTGGCAAGAGCAAGTTCACGCTGCAGACCCTGCCGGCCGAGGACTTTCCGCTCGTGCAGGAATCGGCCAACTTCGGCCCCGTCTTCAGCGTGCCCCAGAAGACGCTCAAGCAGCTCCTCTCGCAGGTCTCCTTTGCCATGGCGGTGCACGACATCCGCTACTACCTCAACGGCATCCTGTTCGTGGCCGAGGGCAACACCCTGAGTCTCGTGGCCACCGACGGTCACCGGCTGGCCTTCAGCAGCGCCACGCTGGAAACCGAGGTGCCCAAGCAGGAAGTGATCCTTCCGCGCAAGACCGTGCTGGAGCTCCAGCGCCTGCTGAGCGACGCGGACGGCGCCATCGAGATGCAGTTCGCCAACAACCAGGCACGCTTCACCTTTGGCGGCATGGAGTTCGTCACCAAGCTCGTCGAGGGCAAGTTCCCCGACTACAACCGCGTCATTCCCAAGGACCACCACAACCACCTCACCGTGGGACGCCAGCCCTTCCTGAGCACGCTGCAGCGCATCGCCATTCTCACGAGCGACAAGTTCAAGGGCGTGCGCCTCACCCTCGAAAACAACACCCTGCGCGTGGCCTGCAACAATGCCGAGCAGGAAGAGGCCGTGGACGAGCTCGACGTGGACTACGAGGGCGACCCGATCGAGATCGGCTTCAACGTCACCTATCTCATGGACGTGCTGGGCAACATGGGCCAGGAAATGGTCACCGTGGCCCTGCAGGACGGCAACAGCTCGGCCCTGTTCACCATTCCCGACAACGACCGCTTCAAGTACGTCGTGATGCCCATGCGCATCTGAGCAGCGCACCGTTCCCCTTGCTCTGTGGCCCTCCGCGTGGAGGGCGTGGCTGCCGCCCCGGTCAGGGGAGGCAGCTTTTTTTTGCGTGCTCGCTCGCACGGCACAGCACAAGGCGAGGCGAGGCGAGGCGAGGCGAGGCGAAAGCGTCCACGCGCCATCCGAAATGGTGCATGAATCTCCCCTTCGGTGCATGCCGAGCGCCTGGGACACCGACGCTGGCATGGGGCCTGCGCAGCAGCGGGGAGCGTTCGGAGGCACGCCAGCGCCACCTCAAGTGCCGTCTGTCTGGCCCGCCGGGGCCGAAATCTTCCACGTTCCTCTGTCTGTCATGAAGGGAGATGCACGTCATCTGCATCTTTGGCATCGAATTTGCTTGTACTAGTCTACCCAGCAGCACACCGTGGCAATGGCGAGCTGCAATGCACCACTCTGGATCAACTGTGAAGGTATTTTTGACATGGCGAAACCGCGACTGGTACTGATAGGCAATGGCATGGCCGGCATGCGCACGGTGGAAGAGCTGCTGGCACTCGAGCCTGACATGTACGACATCACTGTCCTGGGCGAGGAACCCTATCCCAACTACAACCGCATCCTGCTGTCGCCCGTGCTGGCAGGAGAGCAGCAGGTCGAGGACATCATCCTCAACCAGGTGCAGTGGTATGCCGACCACGGCATCCAGCTCGAACTCAATACCAAGGTGTCCCACATTCACCGCGGCCGCCGCACCGTGGAGACCGAAGACGGACGCCAGTTCCCGTACGACCGTCTCCTGATCGCGACCGGCTCCAATCCCTTCATCCTGCCCGTGCCGGGCGCGGACCTGCCGGGGGTCATCAGCTACCGCGACATCAAGGACACCGAGGCCATGATCGAGGCCGCCCGCGTGTATCGCCATGCGATCGTGATCGGCGGCGGCCTGCTGGGCCTGGAGGCGGCCAACGGCCTCAAGCTGCGCGGCATGGATGTCACCGTGGTGCACATTGCGCCCTGGCTTCTGGAGCGCCAGCTCGACGAGACTGCCGCACGCCTGCTGCAGAAGTCGCTGGAGGACAAGGGCCTGCGCTTCCTGCTGCAGAAGCAGACGGCCGAGCTCGTGGCGGGTGAATCTGGGCGCGTGGCCGCCGTGCGCTTCAAGGACGGCGAGGTCGTGCCCGCCGATCTGGTGGTCATGGCCGTGGGCATTCGCCCCAACGTGACCGTGGCCGAGGCGGCCGGGCTGTACTGCAACCGCGGCATCGTGGTCAACGACACCATGCAGACCTATGACCCGCGCATCTATGCCGTGGGCGAGTGCGTCAACCACCGTGGCACGGCCTATGGCCTCGTGGCACCGCTGTTCGAGCAGGCCAAGGTCTGTGCCAACCACCTGGCCAACTTCGGCATCGGGCAGTACAAGGGCTCGGTGCTGTCGACCAAGCTCAAGGTCACGGGCATCGACCTGTTCTCGGCAGGAAACTTCATGGGCGGAGAGGGTACGGAGGAGATCGTGCTGTCCGACCCGGCCAGCGGCATGTACAAGAAGCTCGTCCTCAAGGACGACAAGCTGGTCGGGGCCTGCCTGTATGGAGACACGGCCGACGGCGCCTGGTACTTCAAGCTCCTGCGCGAACAGCGCGACATCGCCGACATGCGCGAGCAGATGATCTTTGGCGAGACCAACCTCGGCGACACCGGCCACCAGGGCCAGAACCGTGCGGCTGCCATGGCCGATACCGACGAGGTCTGCGGCTGCAACGGCGTGTGCAAGGGCACGATCGTCAAGGCGATCAAGGAAAAGGGCCTGTTCACCATCGACGAGGTCAAGAAGCACACCAAGGCGGCCAGCTCCTGCGGGTCCTGCTCCGGTCTGGTGGAGCAGATTCTCATGAACTGCCTGGGCAGCAGCTACGAGGAATCTCCCCGCCTCAAGCCCATCTGCGGCTGTACCAGCCACACCCACGAAGAAGTGCGCATGGCCATCCGCGAGCACAAGCTGCTCACGCACCGCCAGGTCTACGACTTCCTGGAATGGCGCACGCCCAATGGCTGTGCCAGCTGCCGCCCGGCCATCAACTACTACCTCGTGTCCACCTGGCCCCATGAGGCCACGGACGATCCGCAGAGCCGCTTCATCAACGAGCGCGCGCACGCCAACATCCAGAAGGACGGCACCTTCAGCGTGATCCCGCAGATGAAGGGCGGTGTCACCAGCCCTGAGCAGCTCCGCCGCATCGCCGACGTGGCCGACAAGTACGAAGTGCCCATGGTCAAGCTCACCGGCGGCCAGCGCATCGACCTGCTGGGCGTGCGCAAGGAACAGCTCGTGCCCATGTGGCGCGACCTGGGCATGTCTTCCGGCCATGCCTACGGCAAGTCCATCCGCACGGTCAAGACCTGCGTGGGCAGCGAGTTCTGCCGCTTCGGCACCCAGAACAGCACCCAGATGGGCATCGATCTCGAAACCATGCTGGGCAACATGTGGAGCCCCCACAAGGTCAAGCTTGCCGTCTCCGGCTGCCCCCGCAACTGCGCAGAGGCCAGCATCAAGGACGTGGGCGTGATCTCCGTGGACAGCGGCTGGGAAATCTATGTCGGCGGCAACGGCGGCATCAAGACCGAGGTGGCCCAGTTCTTCGTCAAGGTGAAGACGCCCGAGGAAGTCAAGGAGTATTCCGGCGCCTTCCTGCAGCTCTATCGCGAGGAAGCCTGGTATCTGGAGCGCACCGTGCACTGGCTCGAACGCGTCGGTCTGGACTATGCCAAGTCCAAGGTGCTCGACGACGAGGCCAACCGCAAGGCGCTCTACGAACGGCTGCTTTATGCTCTCAAGGATCTGCCCGATCCGTGGAAGAAGCGCGTGGAAGGCTTCCAGGCCAACGAGTTCACGCCGCTCACCGTGCCGGCCTGAGTATCCAGTCCGTCCGTCCGCATGCCCGGACGGACAGACGGCGCGGACGCGCGGAACCAGGAGGTGCCCCTGTGGGCGTCTCGGCGTTCCGTAGCGTCGCGGGCACTCCTTTTCTTTGCCAGCAGACCTCCCGTAACCCCTGATTCATCCATCATGGAAACCACTCTCAACGCCGACAACCTCTCCTCCGCCGTCCACTGGGTGCGCATCTGCACCGTGGAAGACATCCCGCTGCTGGGCAGCAGGGTGGTGGAGCGCGCCAGCGGCAACATCGCCATCTTCCGTACCGCCGACGGCAACGTCTTTGCCCTGCTCGACAAGTGCCCGCACAAGGGCGGCCCCCTCTCGCAGGGCATCGTCGCTGGCGAAAGCGTCACCTGCCCGCTGCACAGCTGGAACATCGACCTCAGCACCGGCGAGGCCAAGGCGCCCGATGTGGGCTGCGCCCGCCGCTACCCCGTTCGTGTCGAAGCGGGCAGCGTGCTGCTGGCGCTGGAGTAAGGAGTAAGGCCCATGGGCAGCCCCGCGCCGAGCGCTGCATCGCGCATTCTCGACCTGGAAGCCACCGGCACCCAGCCGATCCGTCTCGACCTCCAGACTGACCGCGAGGGGAGCCGGGGCGCCAGACAGGAAATCGCCTCGACCTGCTGCTACTGCGGCGTGGGCTGCGGGGTGCTCATCGAGACCGACGGCGAGCGCGTCACCGGCGTGCGTGGCGACCCCAGCCACCCCTCCAACGCCGGGCGACTGTGCAGCAAGGGGCTCAATCTGGCGCGCACCGCCGCCAGCCTCACCGGGCGCCTGCTCACACCCGAGCTGCGCACCGAGCGCAATGCCGAACGCCGCCCCGTGAGCTGGGACGAAGCGCTCGACCATGTGGCCGACCGCTTTGTCGACATCATCCGCACCCACGGATCCGATGCCGTTGCCTTCTACCTCTCGGGCCAGCTCCTCACCGAGGACTACTACGTCTTCAACAAGATTTCCAAGGGCCTCATCGGCACCAACAACGTCGACACCAACTCGCGCCTGTGCATGTCCAGCGCAGTCATGGGCTACAAGCTCGCCTTCGGTGCCGACGGCCCGCCCAACTGCTACGAGGACATGGAGCTCGCCGACTGCGTGCTCTTTGCCGGCACCAACACTGCCTGGGCGCATCCCATCCTCTTCCGCCGCCTCGAAGAAGCCCGTGCCCGTCGCGGACAGAAGTGGATCGTGGTCGATCCCCGCCGTACCGACACCGCCAGCCAGGCCGACCTGCACCTCCAGATCCAGCCCGGCACCGACGTGGCGCTGTTCAACGGCATGCTCCACCACCTCATCTGGGAGGGCAAGACCGATCCGGCCTACATCGCCGCCCATACCGAGGGCTTCGAGGCCCTCAAGGCCGTGCTGCGCGACTACCCCCCGCAGCTGGCAGCCGACATCTGCGGCATCCGCGTCGAGGACCTGCGCCAGGCAGCCGACTGGCTTGCCGACAGCCCTGCGAGCCTGTCGCTCTACACCATGGGCCTGAACCAGTCGAGCCGCGGCACCGACAAGAATCTCGCCCTCATCCACCTGCACCTGGCCACTGGCCAGATCGGCCGTCCCGGAGCCGGCCCCTTCTCGCTCACCGGGCAGCCCAACGCCATGGGCGGCCGCGAAGTCGGCGGCATGGCCACCATGCTGGCGGCGCACCGCGACATCGCCAACGACCAGCACCGGGCCGAGGTCGCGCAGCAGTGGGGCATCCCCTTCGAGCGCCTGAGCGCCACCCCGGGCCTGCCGGCCATCGACCTGTTCGAGTCCATCCGTTCCGGCAAGGTCAAGGCCGTCTACATCGCCTGCACCAACCCCGCACACTCCATGCCCGACCTGCCCCTCGTGCGGCAGGCCCTGCGGCAGGCCGAGCTGGTCGTGGTGCAGGACTGCTTTGCCAACATCGACACCATGGCCTACGCCGACGTGGCCCTGCCCGCCACCACCTGGGGCGAAAAGCAGGGCACCGTCACCAACACCGAACGCCGCATCTCGCGCGTGCGTCCGGCCGTGCCGGCCCCCGGCCAGGCCCGTGACGACTGGCGCATCGCCATCGACTTCGGCCAGCGTCTGCAGGCACGCCTGCATCCCGATGAGCCCGATCTGTTCGCCTGGCCCGACCAGGCGAGCCTGTACGACGAATACTGCCGCCTCACGGCAGGACGCGACCTCGACATCTCCGGCCTCAGCCACGCGCTGCTCGACCGCGAGGGCCCCCAGTTCTGGCCCTATCCGGCTGGCGCCTCCACCGGCCAGGCACGCCGCTACACCGACGGGCAATTCGTCACCGCCAGCGGCAGGGCACAGTTCTTCCCCACCGCCTACCAGCCCGTGGCCGACGCCACCAGCGCGCGCTACCCCTTCCACCTCACCACCGGCCGCCTGCGCGACCAGTGGCACGGCATGAGCCGTACCGGGCGTGTGGCGCAGCTCTGGCAGCATGCCCCCCTTCCCGAGCTGTCCATGCATCCACGCGATGCCGCCAGCCGCGACCTGCAGGCCGGGGCCCTGGTGCGCGTGTCGAGCCGGCAGGGCGCCTTCGTCATGCCGCTGGCCGTGACCGAGGACGTCCCCCCCGGCACCGTGTTCGCTGCCATGCACTGGAGCGGGCAGGTGCTCAACACCAGCGGCTCCAACGAGACCATGGGCAGCGCCACCTGTCCGCAGTCCCGCCAGCCCGAGCTCAAGCACACCGCCGTGCGCATCCAGCCGCTCGAAGTGGCGTGGCACTGCACCCTGGCCTGCCATACCTCCGACGTCATTGCGCTCCAGCAGAAGCTGCAGCCCCTGTTGTCGCAGGTCGACTACGCCAGCTTCAGCCTGGCGGGCGAGCAGGTCGTGGTGGTGCGGGCTGCCGCCCTCAAGGCCCATCCCCGCTGGCTGCAGGAGCTGGTGCGGCTGGCCGATCTGCCGGCGGGAGACGACGCCCTCGAATACCGCGACGAGCGGCGCGCCATCTACAAGCGTGCAGGCTGGCGTGGCGACTACCTCGAAGGCGTCGTGATGGCCGGCCCCGAGGCCCCCCAGTGCGATGCCCTCATCGCCCAGCTGGTGGAACGCTCTCCCTGGCAGGGACCGCACATCACCGTGTTCGCCGCGCCCCGCGCAGGCGCCGTGGCCGACCGCGTGGTCTGCAGCTGCAAGGGCGTGCGGCAGTCCCAGATCGAGGCGCAGTGGCGCGAGGAACCCGACATGGCCGTGCTCCAGGCCAAGCTCGGCTGCGGCACCGTCTGCGGCTCCTGCAAGCCCGAGCTGCAGCGGCTGTGCGGCGCCATTCCGGTGGCCACTGCCAGCTGATCCGGTCGGGTCGGCAGGGCAGGCCGCAGCCTCCCTGCAGGCCCGCTGTCGTGGCCGCTCGGGCCAGCGGCTGGCGCGCTCGGCGCAGGAGGCACGGTGACTGCCCCGGCAAGTGGTCCAACCCCTTGCCGCCGCACGGATTTTTGCCTATTCCCCCATCGTGTGCAGGGGGTGCGGGAGAGGGGTAAATCTGCGAAAATGAAAGGATGAGCGAATCGCAGAATCCTTCCACCAATCCCTCCCCCAACCCAACCTCTCCCGGTGCCGACGGCTACGGGGAAGGGGCCATCCAGATTCTCGAAGGGCTCGAAGCCGTGCGCAAGCGCCCTGGCATGTACATCGGGGACACCTCCGACGGCACCGGCCTGCACCATCTGGTCTTCGAGGTGGTGGACAACTCCATCGACGAGGCCCTTGCCGGCTACTGCGACGACATTCTGGTCACCATCCATACCGACAACTCCATCAGCGTGGTCGACAACGGACGCGGCATCCCCACCGGCGTCAAGATGGACGACAAGCACGAGCCCAAGCGCAGCGCTGCCGAAATCGCCCTCACCGAGCTGCACGCCGGCGGCAAGTTCAACCAGAACAGCTACAAGGTCTCCGGAGGCCTGCATGGCGTGGGCGTGTCCTGCGTCAACGCCCTCTCCACCAAGCTGCGCCTCACCGTGCGCCGCGAGGGCAAAATCCACACCCTGCTGTTCGCCCATGGCGTGGTGCAGGACCGCATCCTGGAGCAGGTCGACGGTGCAGAAATCTCCCCCATGCGCATCACCGGCGACACCGACCGTCGCGGCACCGAGGTGCACTTCCTGCCAGACACCGAAATCTTCAAGGAAAACAACGAGTTCCATTACGAAATCCTCAGCAAGCGCCTGCGCGAACTGAGCTTTCTCAACAACGGCGTGCGCATCCGCCTCAAGGACGAGCGCACCGGCAAGGAAGACGACTTCGCCGGCAGTGGCGGCGTCAAGGGCTTCGTCGAATTCATCAACGGCAACAAGAAAGTCCTGCACCCCAACGCCTTCTACGCCACCGGCAGCCGGCCCGCCGAAAGCTACGGCGGCATCCCCGGCACCGAGATCGGAGTCGAAGTGGCCATGCAGTGGAACGACGGCTACAACGAACAGGTGCTGTGCTTCACCAACAACATCCCCCAGCGCGACGGCGGCACCCACCTCACCGGCCTGCGCGCAGCCATGACCCGCGTCATCAGCAAGTACATCGCCGACAACGACCTCGCCCGCAAGGCCAAGGTCGACGTCACCGGCGATGACCTGCGCGAAGGCCTGTGCGCCGTGCTCAGCGTCAAGGTGCCCGAACCCAAGTTCAGCAGCCAGACCAAGGACAAGCTCGTCTCCAGCGAAGTGCGCGCCCCGGTCGAGGACATCGTTGCCAAGGCCCTCACCGACTATCTCGAAGAACGCCCCAACGACGCCAAGATCATCTGCGGCAAGATCGTCGAAGCCGCCAAGGCCCGCGAAGCCGCCCGCAAGGCCCGCGAAATGACCCGCCGCAAGGGCGTGCTCGACGGCTTCGGCCTCCCCGGCAAACTCGCCGACTGCCAGGAAAAAGACCCCTCCCTGTGCGAAATCTACCTGGTGGAGGGCGACTCCGCCGGCGGCTCCGCCAAGCAGGGCCGTGACCGCAAGTTCCAGGCCATCCTGCCCCTGCGCGGCAAGATCCTCAACGTCGAGAAGGCCCGGTACGAAAAGCTCCTCACCAGCAACGAAATCGTCACCCTCATCACCGCGCTCGGCACCGGCATCGGCAAGGCCGCCGAGGAAGCCAACGGCAAGAACTCCGGCAGCGACGACTTCAACATCGACAAGCTCCGCTACCACCGCATCATCATCATGACCGATGCCGACGTGGACGGCGCCCACATCCGCACCCTGCTGCTCACCTTCTTCTACCGCCAGATGCCCGAACTCGTGGAGCGCGGCCACATCTACATCGCCCAGCCGCCGCTCTACAAGGTCAAGGCCGGCAAGGAAGAGCTCTACCTCAAGGACTCCGTTGCGCTCGACGGCTTCCTGCTGCGCGTGGCCCTGCGTGACGCCAGCGTCTACACCGGTGGCAGCCAGCCGCAGACCCTCTCGGGCGACACCCTGCAGACCCTGGCCACCCGGCACCAGCTCGCCGAGCGCGTCGTGCACCGGCTCTCCGCCTTCCTCGACGCCGAAGCCCTGCGCGCCATCGTCGACGGCGTGGACATCCGCCTCGACACCACCGCTGAGGGCGAAACCAGCGCCCGCGCCCTGCAGGAACGCCTGCGCGAACTCGACACCACCGGCGAACAGGCCACCGTCACCTACGAGCACGACCCCCACACCGACAAGCCCTTCCTGCGCATCAGCCGCCACCACCACGGCAACATCAAGAGCAGCATCCTCTCGCAGGAATTCGTCCACGGCGCCGACTACGCCACCCTGGCCGAGGCCGCACACACCTTCCGCGGACTCGTGGGCGAAGGCGCCCGCGTCGTGCGCGGCGAGGGCGAGCGCCGCAAGGAGCAGGAAGTCACCGACTTCCGCAGCGCCATGCTCTGGCTCCTCAACGAGGCCGAACGCACCACCAGCCGCCAGCGCTACAAAGGCCTGGGCGAAATGAACCCCGAACAGCTCTGGGAAACCACCATGGACCCCACCGTCCGCCGCCTCCTGCGCGTCCAGATCGAGGACGCCATCGAAGCCGACCGCGTCTTCACCATGCTCATGGGAGACGAAGTCGAACCCCGCCGCGACTTCATCGAATCCAACGCCCTGCGGGCGATGAATATCGATGCGTGAATAAGGACGGGATTGCACCATGCTGCTCAAGCGCGCAGATGACAAGACCAAGCGGATGGCTCTGCTCAAGGACCTGCAGCAGTCTCCTTGCCTGGACAGCAGCCAGAGAAAATGGCTGGCAGAGGAGCTGAGCAACCTTGCCAAGGGGATGACGGGCGAGCGAGAGGCTGCGTATTACCTCGACAGCTATTTCAAGGAGAGTCCCAACCACATGGTGCTGCACGATCTGCGGCTCATGGTGCAGGGTGAAGTGGTTCAGATCGACCATCTGGTCATTGGCCGTGCCTTCATCTATCTGGTGGAAACCAAGAACTGGGCCTGCAATGTGTGGATCAACGACCATGGAGAATTCACAGTCGAATACGGCAATCATTCCAGGTTCGGGGTGGCTTCTCCCATTGAACAGAGCCATCGGCACGAGCGTGCGCTGCGCGCCGTGCTGGATCAGCTCGGCTTCAAATCCCGTTTTGGCACGGCAGTGGACATTCGCAATGTGGTGATGTTCCATCCCCAGGCCATCATTCACCGACCGGATGCCAAGGCATTTGACACCAGCATGGTGATCAAGGCAGATGCCTTCCCTTCCTGGATCAATCGTTTCGTGGAACGTGAACTCGGAGTGGGAGCCACGCTGAAGGCCCTGGCCACCCTGCGGGGGCAGGACACGATTGCCGAGTGGGGCAAGGCGCTGATGCGCTGCCACCAGCCGGTGGACCTTTTGGCTCTGCCGGATTTCATGCGTCCCCAGTCTCCGCCTGTACCCGCTCCCGTGTCTTACGAGGCGGCACCTGCGCCTGCCCGTCGAAAGGTGCAGGAGCCAGCCGCTGCAGTGACACGGCGACCTTCCCCCAGGAGCAGACAGCCTGAGGCCAGACACGCACCTCCCCCGGATAGCCAAGTTCCCATGCCTTATGCTGTGCCGGGCGAAAAGAAGTGCATCTGTGCCCATTGCGGCTGCAAGATCAGCTACGAAGAAGGCATGTATTGCTGGCATCAGAGCCAGCGCTTCCACGGACAGCAGTTCTGCCGCGAGCATCAGAAGCTTTTTCCATTTGCATCCAGGGAAGCGGTGCGGTAGTCCGGTTGCCGGAGTGCTGTGCCATCCGTGGCTCTGAATATGAAATGTGCCAGCGTCTGGGGGTCTTCAGGCTTCATCCGCTGGCATCTGCCTTTCCAGACATTCGCGCGTGACGATGTCGGCGAGCCAGTGGCAGAACGTGCGGACACGGGGGGATAGATGCCGGCGGTGGGGATACACGATCTGTATCGGCATGGAGGGGGCGGGCCATTCGGGGAGCACTTCCACCAGCGCTCCGGCTTCGAGGTGTTCGCGGACATCGAAGGCGGGGATCTGGATCAGGCCCATGCCGGCGAGGCTGCAGGCGATGTAGGTTTCGACGTTGTTGGCCGCGACGCGGGACGGCATCGGCTGCACATGCCGTGCGCCGTCGGCCATCCATTCCCAGGGAGCAGCCCTGTGGCTGGCAGACGAGATGTAGTTCACCGCAAGATGGTGTACCAGATCGCCGGGCTGGCGGGGCACGCCATGGCGGTCGAGGTATGCCGGGCTGGCGCAGTTGATGAGCCGGATGCTTCCCAGCGGCCGTGCCACCAGGCTGCTGGCTTCCATCTCGCCCACACGCAACGCGCAGTCGATGCCTTCGCGCACCAGGTCCGTGAGGCGATCACTGGACCCGATTTCCAGTTCGATGCCGGGATACCGTGTCAGAAAATCCGGCAGGGCGGGGGCCACCTGACGGCGAGCGATGCGGCTGGGCAGGTCCACGCGCAAGCGCCCCTGCAGGGATTGATCGGCAGGGCGGAAGAGTTGTTCCAGTTCCTCGCTGTCGGCCACCAGCGCGGCAGCCCGTTCCAGCAGGAGTTCGCCGTCCGGGGTCACGTTCACGCGCCGCGTGGTGCGATGGAGCAGGCGTGTGCCCAGCCGGGATTCCAGTTGCCGGATGGCGAGCGAGACGGTAGGGCGAGGCACGCCCATCTGTTCGGCTGCTGCGGTGAAGCCGCCGCTTTCCGTCACTCGCCTGAAGATGCGGAGTTGTTCGATCAGATCCATGATTGGTAGTGATTCATGTACAGATATGTGGAAAATCGCTGATTTATTGGATTATTTTCGCTCAATAGAATCTTCTGCATCCCATCACTCACCATGCAGAGGTTTCCCATGTCCACACACAGCATCCAAGACAAGGTCGTCCTGATCACGGGCGGAGCCAAGAATCTGGGAGGGTTGATTGCACGCGATCTTGCGGCGCAGGGTGCGCGGGCAGTGGCCATTCATTACCACCGCGCGGCGGACAAGGCCGATGCGGAGGACACGGTGGCTGCGATCGAGAAGGCCGGTGCCAGAGCCGTGGCGTTCCAGGCCGATCTCACCACGGCGGGCGCGATGGAGCAGCTTTTCTCCGACACGGTGGCGGCTGTAGGGCGGCCCGACATTGCCATAAATACCGTGGGCAAGGTGCTCAAGAAGCCCATTGCCGACATCACCGAGGGCGAGTATGACGAAATGAGTGCGATCAATGCCAAGTCTGCCTTCTTCTTCCTCAAGGAAGCAGGCAGGCACGTCAATGACAATGGCAAGATCTGCACACTGGTCACCTCGCTGCTGGGGGCGTTCACTCCGTTCTATGCGGCTTATGCGGGCACCAAGGCGCCGGTCGAGCATTTCACCCGGGCGGCAGCCAAGGAGTTCGGGGCGCGTGGCATTTCGGTGACGGCCGTCGGCCCGGGGCCGATGGATACCCCCTTCTTCTACGGGCAGGAAGGGGCTGATGCCGTGCGCTATCACAGGACGGCGGCTGCGCTTTCGGCCTTCAGCCGGACGGGGCTGACGGATATCGAGGATGTGGTGCCGTTCATCCGCCATCTGGTCAGTGAGGGCTGGTGGATCACGGGGCAGACGATACTCATCAATGGGGGCTACACCACCAAGTAATTTCCTGCATGTCCCTGCGGCGTGCGCTGCAGGCTGCTGCCCCGATCGCTGTCCAGGCGCCGGGGCAGTGCGTTTTTTGGGGGGCTGGTTTGCCGCCTGTCCAGCCTTCCTCCCCCGATGTGAAGTCCCGATGCCTTGAGGGCTGTTTGCACCGTCCACAAAAAAGCCGCCCCGAAGGGCGGCGAAGAGGTGAAAAAGAGGTTGTTGTTATGGGGTTCGGGTTCCGGCTCAGACGCGGCGGGGGCGGACGAGCTGCCAGGCGCGGGTGAGGTAGGTGACGCTGGCGAAGCCGCTCCACACGTGCACGAGGCGGGTGAAGGGGAAGATCACGAACAGCGACATGCCCATGAACAGGTGGAACTTGAACACGGGGGAGGCTTCGGCGATGAAGCTGGCGGCGTCTCCCCGGAAGGTGACGATGTGCTGTGCCCAGGTCATGAGCTGCACCATTTCGTGGCCGTCCAGGTGCTGGGCGGAGACGAAGATGGTGGACAGGCCGAGCAGGAGCGTGACCAGGATCCAGCCGACGACGAGCTTGTCGCGCCAGGTGGTGTTGGCGGCGAGGCGTTCGTTGCCGAAGCGGCGGAAGATCAGGATCAGCAGGCCGGTGAGGCACATGAGGCCCATGACGCCGCCGGCGAGCATGGCGAACACCTGCTTGGCGCTGTGGGGCACGCCGAGCGCGTCCCACACGGCCACGGGGGTGAGCAGGCCAACGAAGTGGCCGAAGAACAGACCGATGATGCCGACGTGGAACAGGATGCTGCCGATGCGCAGGCTGCCGCGGTGGAGCAGCTGGCTGGATTCGCTTTTCCAGCTGTATTGCTCGCGGTCGAAGCGGATGAGGCTGCCGAGCAGGAAGATGGACAGCGCGATGTAGGGATAGATGCCAAAGACGAATTGATGCAGATAGCTCATGAGAGGCTCCTTGCGCTTACGCGGCGTGTGCTGCGGCGGGCGGGTAGAAGTGGATCGGCGCCATGGCCGGCATGGCGGGCTTGAGCAGGGGTTCGACGCCGTCGGGGCCGGGGCCGAAGGTTTCCATGGCCTCGTCCATGTCGCGCACGGGCGGCACGGTCAGGGGCTGGGGCTCGACGGGCGAGAGGCTGACGGCGGCCTGCAGCGGTGCGGCATACGGAGAGCCGTCGGCTTGCAGGCGGCTGGCGACGTGGTGCAGGACGTGCACGGCGTCTCCGAGCAGGTGGGCTGCTTCCCCGGCTTCGCACTGGGAGAGGAATTCGAGGAACAGCGGCACGTAGTCGGGCAGCTCGCTGGTGACGGGCTCGAAGCCTTGCGACTTGTACTCCTCGAGCAGGTCGACCATGGCCTGGCCGCGGGCGCGGTCTTCGCCGTGGATGTGCTCGAACAGGTGCAGCGAGTGCGAGGGGTTGCGGTCGAAGGTGGCGACGTATTCTTCCTGGAGGGAGATGAGGTCGCCGGCTTCGAGGTGGGCGATGAGCGGTTCGATCTGCGCGGCGATGGCGGGGTCCGTGGCGAGTGCGGCACGGATCTCGCCGAGCGCGTCGAGCAGGTCCTGCTCGGGGTAGCTCAGCAGGGCCGAGAAGGCCTGAAAGTGCATGGGGGTCATGGGGTGTGCTCCTTGCGGCCGGGGCCAGCCGGGTGCCGGGTGAGGGCGGCAGGCTGGCGTCCGGCGGGCGAAAAGGTCATTTCTCGCGGTTTTCCTTGAGGGCGCGACGCATGTCGTGGAACACGATGGGCGAGGCCTTCTTGCGGCCGAACAGGCTCTCGGACGTGACGCCGTCGGAGCAGCCGTTGCCGAAGCTGAAGCCGCAGCCGGCCTTGTCCTCGAAGGTGTTCTCCACCACTTCCTTGTGGCTGGTGGGGATGACGAAGCGGTCCTCGTAGTTGGCGATGGCCATGACCTGGTACATCTCCTCGACCTGGGCCGGGGTGAGATGGGTGCCGGCGAGCGTGGAGGGGTCGGTGACCTTCTCGACGCTCTTCTTGCGCATGTAGCGGCGCATGGCGACCATGGTTTCGAGTGCCTTGATGACGGGCTCTTCCTTGCCTGCGGTGAGCAGGTTGGCCAGGTACTGGATCGGGATGCGCAGGTCCTTGACGTCGGGGATGATGCCGTTTTCGCCGATGAGGCCGTTTTCGAGCGCGCTCTGGATCGGGGACAGCGGCGGGATGTACCACACCATGGGCAGGGTGCGGTATTCGGGGTGCAGCGGGAAGGCGACCTTCCATTCCATCGCCATCTTGTAGACGGGCGACTTGCGGGCGGCATCGAGCCATGCTTCGGGGATGCCCTGCTTGCGGGCTTCGGCGATGACGGCAGGGTCGTTCGGGTCAAGGAAGACGTCGAGCTGCGACTGGTACAGGTCCTTCACGTCGGGGGTGCTGGCGGCCTGCTCGATCTTGTCGGCGTCGTACAGCAGCACGCCCAGGTAGCGGATGCGGCCGACGCAGGTCTCGGAGCAGACGGTGGGCTGGCCGGCCTCGATGCGGGGGTAGCAGAAGATGCACTTCTCGGCCTTGCCGGAGGTCCAGTTGTAGTAGATCTTCTTGTAGGGGCAGCCGGAGATGCACATGCGCCAGCCGCGGCACTTGTCCTGGTCGATCAGGACGATGCCGTCATCTTCGCGCTTGTAGATGGAGCCGGAGGGGCAGCTTGCCACGCAGGTGGGGTTGAGGCAGTGCTCGCACAGGCGGGGCAGGTACATCATGAAGGTGTTCTCGAAGGCCGAGTACATCTCCTTCTGGATGCCTTCAAACAGGGCGTCCTTGGCACGCTTGGCGAATTCGCCGCCGAGGTCGTCTTCCCAGTTCGGGCCCCATTCGATCTTGTCCATCTTCTTGCCCGTGAGCACGGACACCGGCCGCGCGGTGGGCTGGGTCTGCATCTCGGGGGCGTTCTGCAGATGCTCGTAGTCGTAGGTGAACGGCTCGTAGTACTCGTCGATCGCGGGCAGGTTGGGGTTGGCGAAGATGTTGGAGAGGATCTTCGCCTTGCCGCCCTGGCGGGGGCGCAGCTTGCCGTTGGCGTCGAGTTCCCAGCCGCCCTTCCACTTGTCCTGGTCTTCCCAGTTCTTGGGGAAGCCGATGCCGGGCTTGGTTTCCACGTTGTTGAACCAGGCGTATTCCACGCCGTCGCGGCTCGTCCAGACATTCTTGCAGGTGACCGAGCAGGTGTGGCACCCGATGCACTTGTCCAGATTGAGCACCATGCCGATTTGGGCTCTGATTTTCATTGTCAATTCTCCTGAATCGAGGGTCCGGTTCTCAGTCTTGCTTGGACGCGGGCTGGTCCATCCAGTCCACATGCTTCATCTTGCGCATGACCACGAATTCATCGCGGTTGGCGCCGACGGTGCCGTAGTAGTTGAAGCCGTAGGCGAGCTGGGCATAGCCACCGATCATGTGGGTGGGCTTGGGCACGGTCCGGGTGACGGAGTTGTGCATGCCGCCGCGCTGGCCGCTGATTTCGGCGCCGGGGATGTTGATGATCCGTTCCTGGGCGTGATACATCAGCGTCATGCCTTCGGGAACCCGCTGGCTGACCACGGCACGGGCCGTGATGGTGCCGTTGACGTTGAAGATCTCGATCCAGTCGTTGTCCTCGATGCCTGCCTTGCGGGCGTCGACCTCGGACAGCCAGACGTGCGGGCCGCCGCGAGACAGCGTGAGCATGCGCAGGTTGTCGGAGTAGGTGCTGTGGATGCCCCACTTCTGGTGCGGGGTGATCCAGTTGAGCAGGATCTCGGTGTTGCCGTTGGGCTTGTGGTTGTGCAGGGGCGCCGTGGTCTTGAGGTTGACTGCGGGCTTGTACAGGCACAGACCTTCGCCGAAGGCGCGCATCCACTGGTGATCCTGGTAGAACTGCTGGCGGCCGGTGAGCGTGCGCCATGGGATGAGCTCGTGCACGTTGGTGTAGCCGGCGTTGTAGCTGACTTCCTCGCTTTCGAGGCCCGACCAGACCGGCGAGGAGATGATCTTCCTCGGCTGGGCCTGGATGTCCCGGAAGGTGATGTGGTCGTGCTCGCGCGGGATGGCCAGGTGCGTGTGGTCGCGGCCGGTGACCTTGCCGAGTGCTTCCCAGGCCTTGACGGCGACGTGGCCGTTGGTCTCGGGGGCCAGGGTCATGATCATTTCGGCGGCGTCGATGGCGGTGTCGAGGCGGGGCTGGCCCTTGCCGGCACCCTCGCTGGCCACCTTGTTCATCTTGCGCAGCTGCTCGATCTCGTGGCCGGTCTTCCAGGCCAGGCCCTTGCCGGCGTTGCCGACCTTTTCCATCAGCGGGCCGATGGTGGTGAACTTGTCGTAGATCGCGCCGTAGTCACGCTCGACCACGGTCATGGCGGGCATGGTCTTGCCGGGGATGGGGTCGCATTCGCCCTTCTTCCAGTCGCGCACGTCGAAGGGCTGGCCCAGCTCCTGCGGGCTGTCGTGCATCAGCGGGGTGAGCACGAGGTCCTTCTGGACGCCGAGGTAGTCCTTGCCGATGGCGGAGATCGCCTTGGCGAAGCCCTTGTAGATTTCCCAGTCGGTCTTGCTCTGCCACAGCGGCTGCACGGCCTCGGACAGGGGGTGGATGAACGGGTGCATGTCGGACGTGTTGAGGTCGTCCTTTTCGTACCAGGTGGCCGTCGGCAGCACGATGTCGCCGTACAGGCAGGTGGTGGACATGCGGAAGTCGAGCACCACCAGCAGGTCGAGCTTGCCTTCGGCGGCGGGGCGCATCGTGACCTCGGTGGGCTTGATGCAGGCCGTCTCGTCGCTCATGACCGCATTCTTGGTGCCGAGCAGGTACTTGAGGAAGTACTCGTGGCCCTTGCCGGAGGAGCCCAGGATGTTGCTGCGCCACACGAACAGGTTGCGCGGGAAGTTCTTGGGGTTGTCCGGGTCGTTGCAGCTCATGTCGAGCGAGCCGTTCTTGAGCCCTTCGACGGTGTAGCTCACGACATCCTTGCCGGCTTCGGCCGCCATGCGGGTGATGTCGAGCGGGTTGGTGGTGAGCTGCGGCGAGGAGGGCAGCCAGCCCATGCGCTCGGCCTTGGCGTTGTAGTCGATGAGCGACATGTTGGCCATGCTGCCATCGGCGGTCGGGCACAGGATCTCGTTGACGCCCAGCTTCTCGTGGCGCCACTGGCTGGTGTGGGCGTAGAAGAAGCTCGTGCCGTTCATCTGGCGCGGCGGACGGTGCCAGTCGAGACCGAAGGCCAGCGGCAGCCAGCCGCTCTGCGGACGGAGCTTTTCCTGGCCGACATAGTGGGCCCAGCCACCGCCGGACTGCCCGATGCAGCCGCACATCATCAGCATGTTGATGATGCCGCGGTAGGTCATGTCCATGTGGTACCAGTGGTTGAGACCGGCACCCACGATGACCATGCTCTTGCCGTGGGTCTGGTCGGCGTTGTGCGCGAATTCGCGGGCCACCTGAATGACCATTTCGGGCTTGACGCCGGTGTGCTTCTGCTGCCAGCCGGGCGTGTAGGGCACGTCGTCGAGGTAGTCGCTGGCGACGTTGCCGCCGCCCAGGCCGCGGTCGATGCCGTAGTTGGCGGCCATCAGGTCGAACACGGTGGCCACGAGGGCGCTGCTGCCGTCGGCCAGAGTGATGCGCTTGACGGGCACGTTGCGCACCATCACGTCGTCATGCTCGGCGCCGAAGTAGGGGAAGCCCACGCCCACGACCTCGTCCTGCTTGCCCAGGAGGGACAGGGTGCCCTTGACTTCGCGGCTGGCCCCGCCTTCGCGGGCTTCGAGGTTCCAGCGGCCGGTCTTGCCTTCGGGCTGGCCCCAGCGGAAGCCGATCGAGCCATTGGGTACCACCAGCTCACCCGTGAGCTCGTCGAGCATCAGGGTCTTCCAGTCGGGGTTGTTGTCCTGGCCGCACTGGTCGGCGAGCTGGCTGGCGCGCAGGAAGTATTCGGGCAGGTAGCGGCCCCCTTCTTCCCGGAGCTTCACCAGCATGGGCATGTCGGTGAGGCGGCGGATGTAGTCGGTGAAGTATTCGGAGGGATTTTCGAGGTGGAATTCCTTGAAGATCACATGCCCCATGGCCATGGCCATGGCCGCATCGGTACCCTGCTTGGGCGCGAGCCAGATGTCGCCGAACTTGGCCATTTCGCCGTAGTCGCTCGACACGGCCACGGTCTTGGTGCCCTTGTAGCGCACTTCGGTGTAGAAGTGGGCATCGGGTGTGCGGGTCATCGGGACATTGGAGCCCCAGACCATCAGGTAGGTGGAGTTGTACCAGTCGGCCGATTCGGCCACGTCGGTCTGCTCGCCCCAGATCTGCGGGCTGGCCGGAGGCAGGTCACAGTACCAGTCGTAGAACGACAGCGGCGTGCCGCCGATCAGGCTCAGGTAGCGGCTGCCGGCCGCATAGCTGACCATGGACATGGCCGGAATGGGGGAGAAACCCACCACGCGGTCCGGGCCGTAGGTCTTGATGGTGTAGGCGTTGGCTGCGGCCACCATTTCGTTGACTTCATCCCACGAGGCGCGCACAAAGCCGCCCTGGCCACGACGGCTCTTGTAGGCTTTGGCCTTCTCGGGGTCCTGGCTGATGCTCTCCCAGGCCGCCACCGGGCCGAGGGACTTGCGGGCCTCGCGCCACATCTGCATGAGCTTGCCGCGCACCATGGGGTACTTCACGCGCTGGGCGGAGTACACGTACCAGCTGTAGGAAGCGCCACGGGGGCAGCCACGGGGTTCGTGGTTGGGCAGGTCGGGCCGGGTGCGTGGGTAGTCGGTCTGCTGGGTTTCCCAGGTGATCAGGCCGTTCTTGACGTACACCTTCCAGCTGCAGGAGCCGGTGCAGTTCACGCCGTGCGTGGAGCGCACGATCTTGTCGTGCTGCCAGCGCTGGCGGTAGGCGTCTTCCCACTTGCGGTCTTCCTTGACTACCGCGCCGTGGCCATTGGAGAAGGTGGATTTCACCTTGCTCATGAATTTCAGTCGGTCGAGAAAATGGCTCATAGTGCCTCCAGAGTCGCCGTGTGGCGCGCGGGGCGCGCCGTATGGGCCGATGAACAGAAGTCTATAAAAGTGCCGTCCGGGGGACTATTCGCCAGTGGGGGCGCCCGGGTGCGGCAGAGGAGCTAAACCGTATCCGCCAATTGGGGAATACGGCGGGAAAGTCCTGCAGCCAAAAGGGATGGCAGTGCAGCCATCCCCATGGTACAGAACAGGATTGCCTGAGCGTATCAGCAGGGTACTTCAGCTCCCTTGCGGGCATAGAACCACCAGTTCACCAGCGCGCAGGTGGCATAGAAGGCGATGAAGGCATAGAGCGCTGCATCGACGCTGCCGGTCATTTCGAGCGAGGTGCCATAGCTCTTGGGGATGAAGAATCCGCCGTAGGCAGCCAGGGCAGCTGAGAAGCCGAGCACGGCAGCCGCTTCCTTGTTGGCTTCGCCCATGGCCTTGTGCTGCGCAGCCTCACCCTTGCCGGCCGCCATGCGCTGGTGCAGCGTCAGGAAAATGGTGGGCACCTGCATGAAGGTCGAGCCGTTGCCGATGCCGGTGAGGGCAAACAGCGCCAGGAAGCAGACAAAGAAGCCCCAGAAGTTGCCGCCCTGTCCGGCGTGCGGCAGGAAGGCGATCACGCCGAAGACGCCGACGATCATGCCGAGGAAGACGAACTGCGTCACACGGGCGCCGCCGATCTTGTCGGCCAGCCAGCCGCCGAAGGGACGGGTGAGACCGCCGATGAGCGCGCCCAGGAAGGCGTATTGCGTGGGATTGATGCCCGTGAACTGGCTCTTGATGAGCAGCGGGAAGCCAGCGGCAAAGCCGATGAACGAGCCGAAGGTGCCCAGATACAGCCAGCACATCAGCCAGTTGTGCTTGCGCTTGAAGATCACGGCCTGATCGGCAAAGGAGGCCTTGGCCGAGGCGATGTCGTTCATGCCGAACCAAGCTGCCAGCGTGGACAGAATGATGAACGGCACCCAGATGTAGCCGGCGTTCTGCAGCCACAGGTGCTTGACCTGCGCGCCCTTGGTCCAGGTCTGGGGCTCACCGCCGAGCGCGCCGAACACGCCCATGGTGATGATGAGCGGCACCACGAACTGCACGATGGACACACCCAGGTTGCCCAGGCCGGCGTTCATGCCCAGCGCGGCACCCTTTTCGGCCTTGGGAAAGAAGAAGCTGATGTTGGCCATGCTGGAGCTGAAGTTGCCGCCCCCGAAGCCGCACAGCAGCGCGAGCAGCATCATGCTGGCGTAGCTGGTCTGGGGATCCTGCACGGCCATGCCCAGGCCGATTGCGGGAACCAGCAGGCTCGCCGTGGTGAGCGTGGTCCAGAGCCGTCCACCGAAGATGGGCACCATGAACGAGTAGAAGATGCGCAGCGTCGCGCCCGACAGGGCCGGAGCCGCTGCCAGCCAGAAGAGCTGGTTGGGGGTGTACTTGAAGCCGATGTTGGGCAGGTTGACCACGGCCACGCTCCAGACCTGCCAGATGGCGAAGGCGAGCGTCAGTGCGGGGATGGAAATCCACAGGTTGCGGCGAGCAACGGCGTGGCCTTCCTTTTGCCAGAAGACCGGATCTTCCGGCTCCCAGCGGGTCAGGACATGAGATGACATGAGTAGAACCTCCCGGGCCCCATGGGACCCCTATGGTCAGAAAGAATGCATGCAGCCTCGGCAGATACCCCACCGATCTGGTGCCTCCAGTCTAGGAAGGGGCATGCCACGCGCCCATACCCCAGTGGGGGCGAAGGGGAGCGGCAGAGGAGCTAAGCCATCTCCCCCTTTTGGGGGAGCCAGCCATGATCCCCCCTGTGTGTTACATGAACGTGGCGCTGCGGTTCTCTGAATCGGGTAGGGGAGGACAGACGAAAAAAAGCCCGGCCGCAGGGCGGTCGGGCTGGGGTGCCTGTGGCTCCTCCCGGGGCAGGAGGAGTGCGGCAGAGGGAATCAGGCCTGGGCGGCAACGGCCTTGCGGGCAGCGTCGTCCTTTTCGCCGTAGTGGTGCTTGCGCTCGGCAAAGTTTAGCCACACGGCACCCACCAGGGCACATCCAAAGAGGAGCATGAAGGCCGTGCTGCGCACGCCGGTCATGTCGAGCAGCGCGCCGAACATGATCGGGAGCAGGAAGCCGCCCATGCCGCCCGCCAGACCCACGATGCCGGACACGGCACCGATGTTGCCCGGGAAGTCGTCGGCCACGTACTTGAACACGGAAGCCTTGCCCACGGCCATGGCCACGCCCACGAAGAACAGCAGGATGGTGAACCACTCGTGCGTGATGCCGAGGTGGTAGGCGGTGGCGCCCTTGGTGGTCTGGATCACGAAGTCGGTTTGCGGATAGGAGAGGATGAAGAACACCAGCATCATGACCCACAGCACCACTTCGGTCACCTTGTGGGCGCCGAACTTGTCGGAGAACCAGCCGCCCAGTGCACGCAGCACGCCGCCGGGCAGGGAGAAGGCTGCAGCCAGGAACGCGGCATGCTTGAGGTCGAAGTGGTATTCACCCACGTAGTACTTGGTCATCCACAGCGCGAGGGCCACATAGCCGCCGAACACCACGGAGTAGAGCTGGCTGTACAGCAGTACCTTGGGGTTCTTCATGAGCGCGAGCTGCTCGCCGAGCGTGACCTTGCTGGACACGATATGGCTGGGATCGGAGTAGGTCATGACCCAGAACAGCAGGGCCGTGCCGAGCAGAATGGCGGCGTAGACCGTGGGAACCATCTGCCAGCCGGCAGCCACGATGATGACCGGAGCCAGCAGCTTGGTAAGGGCGGCACCGGCGTTGCCGGCACCGAAGATGCCCATGGCCAGACCCTGCTGCTCCTTGCGGAACCAGCGGGCCACGTAGGGAGTGCCGACCGAGAAGGAGCCGCCAGCCAGACCGATGACCAGACCGATGGCGAGGAACTGCCAGAATTCGGTGGCGAACTGCAGCGCAAAGACCGGAATCACGCAGGCCAGCATCAGGGCAAAGAACACGATGCGACCCCCGAAGCGGTCGGTCCAGATGCCCAGGGGCACGCGGATCAGGGAGCCGGAGAGCACGGGCGTGGCGGCCAGCATGCCGAATTCGGTGGCGTTGAGGCCCAGTTTCTGCTGGATCGGGATGCCGATGACGGCAAACATCATCCAGATCATGAAACAGATGGTGAACGCCAGCGTACTGGCGAACAGTACGGAGTACTGCTTGTATTTTTGCGAAGCCATGATGCGATTCCTTGGTCGAGAACAATGCCACGATAGCGCCGGGAGGGGGCAGTCACTATCCGCCGCATGGGAGAGGCGTGCAGCCCCGAAGGGCTAGACGGCAATTCACAGAAGTGCGGGGGCAGTCTACCCCGTTTGGGGGAAACCCTTGTCAAGGGGGCACTGCACTCAGGTATTGCTTGTCAAGACTTTGTGGATGTTGTTACGCCTTTTTCTGGCATCAAGGGGGTGCGTGGGCGCCATCAATTGGTGCAGTGCATGGGCATGTTTCTGCGGGTATGGTGCACACAGAATGCCGCATTTCACAATTCCTCATGAATTCATGCAGTTGCGAGAGCTTTTTTGGGGAATGGCAACATCGTGCTCCAAAATGGGGACGACAAAAAACCCGCCATGCGGCGGGTTTGAGAAGGCTCTTTGTTGTAAAAAAACAAAGAAAAAAGAGGTCTGTTACACGCCCCAGACAATGTCCTTGCCCTGCTGGTGGCTGACCTTGAGCAGATCCAGGAAGGGCTGGGCGCGGGCATAGAAGGGCACGCTGTCGTCGGCATCGGCCTCACCCTGTTCATCCACGTCCTGATCGGGCTTTTGGGCCTGGGCTTCAGAGGCCTTCATGGCCTGTTCGAGGGCGGTGATGGCGGCGGGCATGTCCGCTGCCAGGATTACGCCGCGCTCGGTCGGTTCCTTGCCGATGGCTTCGAGCACCTGGTGGGCATGGGGGGCCAGCATGATCACGTCGCCTGCGGCCTGGGATTTGAATTTGAACAGCATGCCTATCTCCTTGCTTGTCTGTGATGGGGGTATGGAATGATGGCCTTCATTCTACGGGGGTTCCATGGTCTGGCAGCGCGGCAGACCGTGTGCCGGTGCTGCATTCGGCGCTCCCAGAGCTGCGCAACGGAGGAGCGTTTCTTGCTTGTCGATGTGCGGGTGGGGAGGGACATCCGTGCGGTGCTGTGGACAAGCAACGCCACTGTCGGCATTTGGTGCCATCCAGAGCGTGACTTATGGCACGCGGCTGCACGATATGCGCAGATGGAGGTGTTTTGGACAGATGTTCATCTCCACAATGGCAATCCCATATGACGGAAAGCCATGCGAGGGGCATGGCAGCGGCCCGGAGGGGGCTGTTCCGTCGTCACAGAATGCTCTGACATCGCCATCATGGACAAGATCACCTGGAATGAATCCATCGCGCTCGGCTTTCCGGAAATCGACCAGCAGCACAGGGAGCTGATCGATATCTACAACGAGCTGTGCGACGCCATGGAGCAGCACGCCAGCAGCGAGACGACGCTGCGCATCCTGGGCCACCTGGGGCACTACACGTCGGTCCACTTTGCCACCGAGGAGTCCCTCATGCGCATCCTGAACTTCAAGGACTATGCGGCGCACAAGCGCGCCCATGACCGTCTCCTGGCCGAGCTGCGGGTGCTCAGCGAGCAGGCGGCGATGGCGCCCATGGGGGTGAACCAGCAGCTCATGCAGATCATTGGCCAGTGGCTGCGCGACCATATTCTGAAGCCGGATGCCAAGTTCGTGGCCAGCCTGGAGCGCCGAGGGCTGCATCCGTCCGTGAAGGCCGAGCGGGCCATTCAGCGGTGGTGGCACCGCTTCCGTTTCACTCGCAGGCGTCGGTGACCCGGCTGGGGGCGCAGGGCCCCCGGCCCGGGATCACTGATCCTTTTCGCGGTACCAGTAGGTGCGGTAGCGCTTGCTGTTGATGGGAATCGTGGGCTTGACGGCGCCGAAGGCCGACTGGCTGCCCGGTCCCCCGATCACGAAGGGCAGTGTCACGTCCTGGCCGTTGACGGTGACGTTGACGAAGCCGGTCACGGGCGAAGGCGGCAGACCCCCGCCGTCGAGCACGTTGCTCACAAAGGCTCCCGTGAGGTAGTTGACCGAGTAGGACCGTGCCACGCCCAGGTTGGCGTTGCACTGCCCGGACTGGACCGACTGCGGCTGGTTGGTGCCGAAGTAGGCCACACCCCCGAAGGCGGTGGGCGCGTTGACGCCCTTTTCGCCCGCGCCGCCCGCCAGCGAGACAAAGAAGCCCTGTCCGCTGCCGTCGTAGGTGGCGCTGGTGGCGTTGAACAGGTTGGTGGGCGTGTCCGTCGAGGTGGAGCTGGTGGCGTCATTTACGCCATTTGGCACCGACGGATTAGAGGAGGCATAACGTTGTTCGATATAGCCTGAGTCATCCTTGAGCATGTAGAAACGGTTGACAATGGCATTGGCCTGGTTGGTGGCGATGGGGTGTTCCCGGTCGCCGGTGATGGCCAGCACGGCGTCGTAGGTCTTGCCCGGGGCTACGTCCGGGGGGTAGAAGAACTTGCGGGGCGTTGGGTCGGTCGACAGCAGCCCGCCCAGAGCGGCGATCTGCGTCACGCGCCAGGTGTTGAAGGCCCCTGTTCCGTTCTTGCCGTCCGGTTGCATGTCCACGCGCCAGATGTTGCCGCCCGTGTCGGCCGTGTAGAGGCGGTCGATGTAGCCGTCGTAGTCGCGGTCCACCAGCGTCACGTCGGCCGGAATGGCATGGGTCATGCCAGGTACGTTGACGTTGCAGGCGTTGGTGCCGGAGGTGCAGGTCGTGGTGTTGGTGGTGGCGCTCGCACTGGCCGACCACAGGAGCGCACCGGTGTCTGCATCGAGCACGAAGATGCCGCGGCCCATGGAGTCGGGGATCTGCTTAGTCTTGGCGTTGGACGCGTAGTTGCCCTTGCAGGCAGGCAGGTTGATGTTGGTGGGCGGGTCGGTGGTGTAGTCGGTGCAGCCCGGGGGTTCGCCGTCCTCGTTCTGGTCATAGCCGGCGCCGAAGATCAGCACGGGCTTGGGTACCGTCTTTGGGGTGCCGTCGGCATTGGTGACAATCCGGGTATAGCCTTTGAGGAAGGCCACCTTGGGCTGTGACCAGGTCTGGCCGAGTTCGGACATGCCTGTGGCGGTGTTGTCGAGCTTCCACTTGAATTTGGGGTTGGTGGGGTCGCTGACATCCAGGGCATAGAGCAGCCGGCCACCCCGGCGTGCCGAGAGGAAGAGCCAGACCTTCTTGTTGTTCGGGTCGGTGGTGAAGTCCTGGTAGTAGCTCGGGGAGCCGTCGAAGAAATAGGGCTTGGGACGCGTGGCGAACGTGCCATCCGCATTGAACACGGAGGGGCCGATCGGGGGGCTGTTGAGGTACAGGCGGCCGAGCGGGGTGTTGGGCTTGGGCGAGGTCTGGCTGGTATAGAACTCGGGCGCGATGAAGCCCCAGAGCGTACCGCCGGGCTCGGTGGTGCCGATGGCGCAGGTGTTGGAGAGCGTGCAGGTGCCGAGCGGGGCGGGGCTGGTGTTGCTGGAGGGGGGCTGGTTGCCGTTGACGGCGCGGAACACGCCGTCGTTGGCGCCATAGAACACCACCACTCCGGTGGTGCCGCCGTAGTTCACCACGGCCGGCCGCGAGTGCAGCACGTCGCCATGGATCGAGCCGCGCACGGTGATGGCGGTGTCGGGTGAAGTGACCACGGGCGGGGCGCTCATTTCGGCGCCGGCCAGGGTGTCGCTGACCACGGAGGGGTCGCGGCCCAGCGTCCAACCGATGAGCTGCTTGATGTTGGCCACGGCATTGGCGACCAGCTTGGAAAAGTCCAGGACGATGGCCGGGCTGGAACTGGCGGTGGTGGCACTGAAGGGCATGCTGCTCAGAGTCGTGTTGCTGCCGTTGGAGCAGCCGCTCGTGGTGCAGGTGTAGAGCGGAATGGTGGTACTGTAGTTGCCGCTGGTGTCGGACGTGTTGGTCAGGTACCTGAGGCGCAGCCGCTGGCTCACACCGCCTTTTTCCACGATCTGGCCGTCGGCCCAGTCATAGCCGTCCTTGCCGCCCTGGATGGTGGTGGCATGGGTCCAGAAGCCGCCGTAGGCATCGGGAGAGTGGCTGGTGTCCTTGGAGGTCCAGAAGCTCACGGCCGAGGGCGAGATGAAGCCCGTGCCCGCCGAGCTCAGGGCCGCGTTGGAGTCGAACCCGGAAGGGTAGGGGCCCCACGAGGCGTCGGCCAGATAGAGCTGGGTGTTGAAAGCGTCGGTGGTGTTGACGCCCATGCGGTATTGCTTGAGGTTGCCCATCCAGCGCGGGTTGGCGTGGGGGTCGGGGCGGAACATGCCGATGAAGACCTGGTTGGCGTAGGAGCCCTGTGCGTTCGAGCTCACGGGCAGCACCGGGGCCGCGAACACGCTGTTGACGGCCTGCACTTCCAGAAAGATCTGGGTGAGGGCGTTGGTGAGCTGGCTGATGGCCGAGGTGGAGTTGGGGTTGATGATGAAGTATTTGCCCCCGCTGTTGCTGGCCATGCTCACGACGGCCTGCTCGTAGTCGGGGTTGGTGCCATCGCTCAGGATGATGGTGTAGGTGGTGATGGCGTTGTTGTAGCGCGACATGAACTGCGCCCACTCGTCGCTCGGGTCACTCTGGTATTTGCTGGAGGCCGTGACGCCGGAGATCGGGGATTTCCAGTTCTGCGGCCACTGGGGAGAGACGATCTGGGGGTAGCTGGAGGAACCGCCGCTGGCGCTGGCATAGGCGGTGTTGAGTGCGCTGGCGGCCAGTCCGCCCGGATCCTGCGGCTTGGTGGCGTTGCCCTTGCCGTTGCCGGCTGCCGCAGTGATGTAGAGCACGAACTTCTTGGCGCAGTTGGCCGAGCTGACGCCCGGGTAGGTCAGGCCCGACAGCCCCGTGTGTCCGCCATAGAACGCCCAGGACTCCTGCATGGTCTGGCCCATCTGGTTGTTGTTCGACTTGTTGTTGGCCAGGCTCAGGTTGAAGAGCGAAGTGAGCATGGTGCCGATGCCCCCAGTGCCGCCTGAAGCAGAGTTGGCAGTGAGGGTGGGGGCTGTGCCGTTCATGAGCGGCAGGACCGAAGGCGTGGGCGAGTAAGCCGGCACCACGAACTGCCCGCCACTGCTAAAAGGCGGAGCATTCTTGCCTGATTGAGGAAAGTACATCAGCCCCAGGTTGATGTTGCCGTACAGCACCGGGTTGCTCACGATGGACGACACGGCGTTGTAGATCGCGCACTTGTCGATGCCGAAGACCTTGCCTCCATCGAAGGGCAGGTTGGCTACCGGGCAGGTGAAGCTGTTCACCGACGAGTCGGCTGCGGCCGAGTTGTCCAGGATCATCAGCAGGTTGGGCGGCGCGTTGGACTGCACGCCGTTGTAGATGTCGATGTCTTCGGTGTGGCCCTGGAGCGCGCACAGCGCGAGCAGCGAAGTCAGCAGCGAGGTGCGAAGGAGGTGTCGGACGTTCATGATGAAGGGTCCCAGAAAGGCCAGTCTCGGGTTCGGTTCAGTTGGGGCAGGAGGTGCCGGCGAGCACGCGCATGGCCATGCCCTGATGGACAGTGGTGCTCGTGGCGCTGCCGGTGCTGCCCGCGGCGCTGGAGCGCAGGTCCCAGTTGGAGTTGGAGCACAGCGAGGCTCCGGTCGATGAGGTGCCTGCGATGCCGGAGGTGGTGGAGGCCAGGCTGCCGGTGCAGGCGTTGTCTTCGGATTTGGCCAGATCGAGGTCACTGATTCTGATGGGTGTGACGCCCAGACAGGAAGGCTTCTGCACCGTCACCGTGTACTGGGCGCCGGTCTTGCCGCTGTCGTTGGAGTCGACCAGCATGGTGTAGGCCGAGGTCATGGTCGAGAAGTCGTTGCTGACCGTGTACTCCAGACCCTGCTGGGCTGCCAGGTCGGCTTCGGTCTGGAACTGCTGGTTGCTCACGATCTTGGTGTTGAGCGTGGCCACCTTCATGGCGGACAGCGCCACGATCATCATGATGACCAGAAACACAAGGGCCACGATCATGGTGATCCCCCGCTGATGGCGGGCGGAGACATGCGGGCGACGGGCAAGGGGATGGAGACGGGCTGCCATGGATTCACTCCCTCTGGCCGGCGATGTTGTAGAGGCGGGCCGTGGCGGTGTAGACATGGCGCTTGTAGGCATCGCGGTAGGGGCCATCCGTCACCAGGGTGGTGCCGGTCGCCGGCAGGCCCATCTGGTAGGTGCGGGTATCGGTCCAGCCGGGGCTGGTTTCGGTGCTGCGGGCCAGCACGTGCACACGCACCGTCACTACGTTCTTCCAGTTGTTGGCCGGGGTGGTGAGCCAGTCATAGCCCGCTGTGGGCAGGGGGCAGCGGGTGGAAGTGATCTGTGTCACATCGGGAGCTCCGGGCGCATGCACATAGCAGTCGGGCGAGCCGTTGCTGTCCATGTCGATGCCGTAGTCGAACTGCAGGTCCTGAATACCGTCGACCAGCGGGGTGACGGTGTAGGCGCCGTTCACGAACTCGGCCACCTTGAGCGTGGGCACGTGGTCGTTGGTGGTGGTGCCGCAGTCGTTGCACGTGGCCAGGTAGTAGATGCGCTGCATCACCTTGTGAACCGGTGCCTTGGTGCTGCAGTCCTTGGTGGTCAGGGTATAGGGGGTGCCGCCGGATGCGGTGGTGGCTGCGATGAAGGGCTGGGTTTCGCTGCTGCACAGCGAGGTCTGCAGATACGTCTCGCCAGTGACGGCACTGGCGGCAGCCAGTTCCACCGACGACACCCGCGACACGATCAGCACCGGCGTGGTGGTACTGGCGTTGGGCAGACAGGTGGAGCCAGGGATGGTGCCCGGATCGTAGACCGGGAGGGGCAGTGTCGTCCCAGATACATATCCCAGACCGTCGGTAGAGGTGGCACAGGCGGTGGGAATTCCCAGGGCATTGAAGGACTTGGCACTGAGGTAGTTGAAGTACCCGGCCTGTTCGATTTCCTGCGTGAGCAGCTGCACGGCATAGCGGCCGTTCTCGATCTGGCGGGAGGAGCGGTCCAGCTCCGTGCGCGTGTTGGTGTTCGACACCAGCAGGCTGCCCAGTGCCGCCATGATGAACAGGCTGATGGTGATGGCCACCATCAGCTCGATGAGGGTCAGGCCGCGCTGCCGGCGCCCGGACACGGGGAGCAGGGTCGAGCGCGTCATGACAGTTTCCCTATGCGCACTTTGGCGGTGACGATGCGGTGCAGCCTTTCGTTGCTGTACTGGCCGTTGCCGCACGGGAAGGGCGTCACCCCGTCGGACAGCAGGGGGGCCGCGGTGGGAGCCAGTCCCTGCCACGACACCGTCACCATGTAGACATTGTTGGTGGCGTCGTCGAGCGTGATGCAGCCGCGCGCGCCGATCATGGCCCCGATCCTGGAGGTGCCGCTGAGCTCGGCACTGCCCTTGAGCAGGGTGTCCCACTCGGTGAGGTCGTTGGTGGCCTGGGTCTGCTGTGCCGAGGACCCGGTGCCACAGGTGGGGATCGAGGTGGCGCCCGTGCCCAGGGTGACACCCGTGGTGCTGTTGGAATAGCAGCTGGCCACCTGGCGGTTGGCGTTGAGGCGGCTCACCATGTCGTTCATGAGCTGCAGGGCCTGCACGCGCTGGTAGGACTCCATTTCGGACTGGTTCGAGTGGGCCACGAGGCCCGCAAGCCCGAGCAGCCCCACCAGCAGGATGATCAGCGTGACCAGCACCTCGATCAGCGAGATGCCTCTCTGTCGGGCGTTCATGAGCATGCTCCTGTCTTGGCGCTCGGCATGCCGTTGAGCGCGATGGTGACGCAGCGCGGCGAGACACCGTCCAGGGCGGGGGATGCCTGCACCGTGAACCGGGTGGCCGCGGTGGAGGTGCGGCCGTTGGGTGCGTAGGTGACGGTGCTCAGGCTGGCGGAATCGGAAATCGACACGCCCGACACTGCCATGTTGCGTTGCAGGATGGTGGTACCGTCCGTCACGTTCCAGCCTCCCATCCAGCCGCTGCCGGACGAGCCGCTCTGCACCATGCTGACGTTGCGGTTCTCGGAAATCGCCTGGCTGCGTGCGAGCAGCAGGGTGGCTGTCAGGTCGAAGGAGGCGTTGCGCACCCGCTGGTTGACCACGAACTGCCGGAAATTCGGAACGGCAAACGCCGCCAGGATGGCCACGATGACCACCACCGTCATCATTTCGATCAGGGTGAAGCCCCTGACCCTGGGGCGGCGCACTACCAGCATGACGCCGCTCCTGCGCTGCCGGAGGCCGTCTTCTGGTTGGCCTGATCCAGGGTGATGGTGCCGCAGTCCGTGTCGGCCAGCTAGGCGCCGGTGGGCGTGGCGGTGAGCGTGAAGCCCGGCGGCGTGGAGGTGACGGTGGCCGTCACGGTGTAGCTGCTGGTGAGGTTGGAGGGCACCGAGGTGCCGAGATCGGTGGACAGGTTGGCCGTGTAGCTGCGGGCGTCGAGCAGATAGCGCTGCTCCAGGTTGGCCACTTCCATGAGGTAGCTCTCGACGGCGTTGCGCTTGCTGCGCAGCACGTAGCGGGTATAGCTCGGGTAGGCGATTGCCGCCAGGATGGACACCACTGCCACCACGATCATGACTTCCACCAGCGTGAAGCCCCGGTGCGCGATGGATGCGGACTTGGAAGGAGTTTCAGGATGGAAGGACAGCATGGTGGCGACTCGTGAAAAGGGGGCGCAGTACGCACATGGCACGATCTGGACGGCAATGTTTCAAATATCGGCGAAATGAACGGGCGTTTTATTCAGGCATTGCGTCCATGAAGGCATGGAGATATTGATTTTCCATGCATCATAAATCAGGCTTTGGATGAGAAAAAGCGTATCTGGCGAAGACGGGATGATAGAAGAATTCCCCTTCTTCTATATGAAAGATAAATGAATGAAAGAAGGGCATCTGTATGTGCGCAATCCCGTACCTCACCGGGATGTGCGCTGCGGAGAACGGCGAGAACGCGGGCTGCACTTTACATGCAACCTGTTGTTTTTGTTTGATTTATCGCAAGGTGTCGAGGAACTTTCTGGAAGCTGCCTGGAATGATTCTTTTATATTTTTTAATAAATTAAACGAAGTTCCTATGCTGCTTTCTCGTGGCTGGATGGGGCAGGACGTGGGAAATATTCTACATTCATAGAATGAAAAGCAAGAATCGTGCCTTTGCATTGTGAGTATTTGTAACTCGGAAGTTTTATATATCGGGTTCCATTTGTGCACCAGAATGGAGATCGAGCTGGGCGGTGAATGAAAATGATGAAGCGTGAAAGATATATTAAATCCATCGCCTGTTGAATAATATGAATATCACATGGCGAAGCGATTTTTCAGCCCATGCCGCACCGACGTCTGGGATGCGGCGCCGACAAAAGCAGGGCGATGCGGGACCTCCTGGAGGCGGCAGGAGGGTGCAGGGGCTGCTCTGGGGCTGTCGAAAAGTCAGAGAGAGGATCGGCCCTTATACGGCTGCGGGCATGGAACAGGCGCCGCCATGAGCGGCCCTAGACAAAATAAAACCGCCCGGGGCAGAGCACCGGGGGCGGCAGAGGGGAGCCGTCTTGCAGACGCTCGCGGCACGGAGCCGCGGAGAGCCGTTTACAGGTCGAGCTGGTGCGCGAGGGCGCGTTCGACCTCGGGGAGGGGCGCACCGCTGCGCTCGGCCAGATCGCGGACCTGGTCCATGCCGATCTTGCCCACGCTGAAGTAGGTGCTCTCGGGGTGGCTGAAATAGAAGCCGCTGACGCTGGCTGCAGGCGTCATGGCGTAGCTTTCCGTGAGGCCCATGCCGATGCTTTCGGCCTGCAGCAGCTCGAACAGCGGCTTCTTGACCCGGTGATCCGGGCAGGCCGGGTAGCCCGGTGCAGGTCGGATACCGCGGTAGGACTCGGCGATCAGGGCGGCGTTGTCGAGGGTTGCAGCAGCTAGCCGCTGTAAGGTAGCAGCGTGGCCAGATCAACATGGCAGAATTCGCGGTACACGATGAAGTGCGAGCGAAGCAGTACACAGATCGTCCATTCGATCGACGTAGCGTTGGCCCGTACCATTGGCCAATGGTAGGTGGTGTTTGGGACATCCATTGCGTCCCTTGCTCGTATCGGTAAATACAGACCGTTGGCGACTTATGAAGAGAGAGCCGCCCCAAATGCCTTGACCGTTTCTTCGCTATCGCGCCCGGCAATGGTTTTCCCCATAGCCTGTTCGATCAGCTTCAACAGTGCGGCGGCGCGTTGGCGGACAAACGCATCGAAGTCGTCCGAGCGCAGCGCAGTCACCGGAATCACGTGGGAGACCAGAAACTCGTCCAGACTATCGGGGGCCACCTGCTTTACTTTCTGGATGCGTGCGAGGTACACACTGGGCGCATCCCCGCTGATGAAACGATTGGTGCTAGCAGCCAGAGGGGCCTTGTTGACCACACTGTTCCATTTTTCCTTGGGCAATTTCTGCTTTTCGCACCAGGCCCGGGGGAACACATGGTGGATGTCGATGGCGTTGTTGAAGTAGGTGTTGAGGTCGATCGGCGTACCGCTGATGAAATCCCTACCACCGTGTTTCATGAGCAAGGCGGACAGCCCCTTGTAGGCAGCTGCGAGGCGGCTTTGCAGCGACAGTAGGCGCGTCGGCGCGAAGTTGGCGTCGCGCACCGTGCGCGGTTCGCTGCCGCCTTCGACCCAGGCGACCACATCCTGGATGTCCATGCCGAAACGGGTTTCGTTGGCGCCGCCGTACAGTTCGCCCAGAACACCGCTCCAGTACCAGCGCAGCAGCTTTTGCTTGACGCCATGTTGCGTCGTACGGTCTGCTAGGTGCGCACAGATGGCCGACAACGGAACGAGCTGCGTGGCATACGGCAGGCTTCGGTCATCGAAGATTTTTTCTTCTGCCAGCAACTCGGCAGCCCGCTTGAAGCCTTTCTCCAAATCGGATTCCAACGCCTTGAAGTCCGCCAGCGGCAACTTCAGCACGTCTGCACGCTTGCAACTGACGGATGTGCCAAGCGCTTTGTGACGCCGATAGCTGGCCAGCAGAGTGACTGCGGTGAGAAAGCTGGTGCCATCCACCGCCGTAAGCACATCGTGCTTGGCGGTCAGTCGCTCCTGCCGCTCATCCCAGTCATCGCGCAGGTTGAATTCATCCGCTGCGAAGGTGGCGGTCATCAACTCGAACACGGTCAGCGTGACACCGCCGGTATTGACCTTCTCAAAGACTTGGCACACGGCTTCGCGTGGCGTGTCCTGGGTCAGTTCGATGGCGGGCACCTTGAACTGTTGGAAGCGCAGCCAGATTTCGTTGCGAAACCGCTGCATGAACTGCATGGCTTCCGTGGTGAATTGATGGTGCGCGCTGAAGCCGCTTTCCCAGGCCATGAACCCTTGGATGTCGAACAACAATGCCACGGGGAAGAGCCGCTGGCTGTACTGCAGATGTGGCGTGCTGACGTCCAGATCGACCTTTCGGCCGAAATCCGACGTGACTTGCAGCGTCTCCGGCACCGAGAGTACGGCATCTTCACGGTCCGCCGATTCATCCAGGCATTTGCTCATGTCGAGGAAATAAAGACGACGAATATCCGCGCCTTTCTCCGTGCGTGTTGGCACTGCCTGGCCACTGCGCAGCGCCAGGTACATGGAAGTCAAACGTTGCTGACCATCAAGTACGAGGGTCTTGGGAGCAGGCGCAGGTTGCAGGTTCACACCGGCAAACAGTCTGGGCTTGAATGGAACCCCACCTGCTTCCAGAAACATGACCGCTCCAATCGGGTAGGACAGCGAAAGGCTCGCAATCAATGACCGAATATGGCTATCGTCCCAGACCCAGCCACGCTGGAAATCAGGAAGCTGGATTTGTCCCGATGCAATTCCATCGAGGACATCTTTCAATGCAGGTTCGGCGGTGCGAAAGCTCATGCTCACCCTTGTTTTGATGCAATTTGTTACTTAAATACCTGCCTTCATGCTCTCACGTGGAGATCAGATTGCAGTGTCTGCAGCAGTAGAGAAGATGGTTGTTGTGCAGAGTGACGTACCTCGGCTGCATCTTATCTTTACAGGTCGAGCTGGTGCGCGAGGGCGCGTTCGACCTCGGGGAGGGGCGCACCGCTGCGCTCGGCCAGATCGCGGACCTGGTCCATGCCGATCTTGCCCACGCTGAAGTAGGTGCTTTCGGGGTGGCTGAAATAGAAGCCGCTGACGCTGGCTGCAGGCGTCATGGCGTAGCTTTCCGTGAGGCCCATGCCGATGCTTTCGGCCTGCAGCAGCTCGAACAGCGGCTTCTTGACCCGGTGATCCGGGCAGGCCGGGTAGCCCGGTGCAGGTCGGATGCCGCGGTAGGACTCGGCGATCAGGGCGGCGTTGTCGAGGGCTTCGTCGCGTGCGTAGCCCCACAGGTCGGTACGGACGCGCTGGTGCAGGTATTCGGCAAAGGCTTCGGCCAGCCGGTCCGCCAGGGACTTGAACAGGATGCTGGAATAGTCGTCGTGCGTGGCGGCATAGACGGCTTCCCGCACTTCGGCACCGATGCCGGCCGTGACCGCAAAGGCGCCCAGATAGTCGCGGCCCGGTTCTCCGTCCGCGGGGAAGTCGGTGGGAGCCGGTACCGGCAGGCGGTCGCGCGGGGCAACGAAGTCCGCCAGGCAGCGGCTCGGACGCTGCACGCCGCCGATCACCTGTTTTTCGGTCTGCTGGCGCACGCCGTGCCACACGAGCAGCGGGGTGGAGCGGGACTCATCGGCATAGAGAGCGATGTCGTCGTGGTGCACCGTGTTGGCGGGCCACAGCCCCATCACGCCGTTGGCGGTCAGCCAGCGGTGCTCGATGATCTGGTCGAGCATGGCGAGGCCGTCGGCATAGACCTTGCGGGCCTCCTCGCCCACCACCTCGTCCTGCAGGATGGCCGGGAAGCTGCCGGCCAGATCCCAGGTCTGGAAGAACGGTCCCCAGTCGATGTAGGGCCGCAGCGTGGCCAGATCGACGTGGCGGAATTCGCGTCGCCCGATGAAGTGCGGGCGAGGCGGCACATAGGCCGTCCAGTCGATCGGCGTGGCGTTGGCACGGGCCTTGGCCAGCGGCCACAGCACCTGCTGCTTCTTGCCGGCGTGCTGCTGGCGGATGCGTTCGTAGTCGGTGTGCAGGTTCTCGACGAAGCCATCGTGGGCGTCGCCGAGCAGGTTCTGGGCCACGCCCACGCTGCGCGAGGCATCGGGCACGTAGACCACCGGGCCTTCGTAGTGCGGGGCGATCTTGACGGCCGTGTGCACCCGGCTCGTGGTGGCGCCCCCGATGAGCAGCGGAATGTGGCGCAGGCGGAAGTGGTCGTCCTTCTGCATCTCGGAGGCGACGTACTGCATTTCCTCCAGGCTCGGGGTGATGAGCCCGGACAGGCCGATGATGTCCGCCCCTTCGGCCTTGGCGCGGGCCAGGATCTCGTGGCAGGGCACCATGACGCCCATGTTCACGACCTCGAAGTTGTTGCACTGGAGCACGACGGTGACGATGTTCTTGCCGATGTCGTGCACGTCGCCCTTGACGGTGGCCATGATGATGCGGCCGCGCGACTTCACGTCCATGCCGGCGGCTTCCTGCTGGCGCTTTTCCTCTTCGATGTAGGGCACCAGATGCGCCACGGCCTGCTTCATGACGCGGGCGGACTTGACCACCTGCGGCAGGAACATCTTGCCCTGGCCGAACAGGTCGCCCACCACGTTCATGCCGTCCATGAGCGGGCCTTCGATGACATGCAGCGGGCGGCCGCCCTTGCGCAGCACCTCCTGGTAGGCTTCCTCGGTGTCCTCGACGATGAAGTCGGTGATGCCGTGCACCAGGGCATGGCTCAGGCGCTCGTTGACGGGGGCGTTGCGCCATTCGAGCTTGCGGCTGTCGTCGCGGGCGGCGCCCTTGGCGGACTCGGCGATTTCGAGCAGGCGCTCGGCGGCATCGGGGCGGCGGTTGAGCACCACGTCCTCGACGCGGGTGCGCAGATCGGGATCGAGCTCGTCGTACACCCCGATCATGCCGGCGTTGACGATGCCCATGTCCATGCCCGCCTGGATGGCGTGGTAGAGGAACACGGTATGAATGGCCTCGCGCACCGGCTCGTTGCCGCGGAAGCTGAAGGACACGTTTGAAACCCCGCCCGACACCTTGGCGCCCGGCAGGTGGGCCTTGATCCAGCGCGTGGCCTCGATGAAGTCGACCGCGTAGTTGTTGTGCTCGTCGATGCCGGTGGCAATGGCG
The DNA here is from genome assembly GCF_049977365.1 of Brachymonas moutaii (nom. illeg.). Taxonomy (NCBI): domain Bacteria; kingdom Pseudomonadati; phylum Pseudomonadota; class Betaproteobacteria; order Burkholderiales; family Comamonadaceae; genus Allobrachymonas; species Brachymonas moutaii (nom. illeg.). The sequence continues at coordinate 54,190 of NZ_JBNGEN010000003.1, forward strand.
AAGACGTTGGGGTCGAAGATGATGTCTTCGGGCGGAAAGCCGATCTCGTCGACCAGCAGCCGGTAGGCCCGCTCGCAGATGGCGGTCTTGCGCTCGTAGGTGTCGGCCTGGCCCTGTTCGTCGAAGGCCATGACCACCACGGCCGCGCCATAGCGCTTGCACAGCAGGGCCTCGTGGCGGAACTTCTGCTCGCCTTCCTTGAGGCTGATGGAGTTGACGATGGCCTTGCCCTGGATGCAGCGCAGACCGGCCTCGATGACCTCCCACTTGGAGCTGTCCACCATGATGGGCACGCGGGCGATCTCGGGTTCGCTGGCGATCAGGTTGAGAAAGCGCACCATCGCGGCCTTGCTGTCGAGCATGGCCTCATCCATGTTGATGTCGATGATCTGGGCGCCGTTTTCCACCTGCTGGCGGGCCACCGCCAGGGCCTCCTCGTACTGGCCGTTGAGAATCAGCCGGGCAAACGCCTTGGACCCCGTGACGTTGGTGCGTTCGCCGATGTTGACGAAAAGATGGCCCTTGCCGATCACCAGGGGTTCGAGCCCCGACAGGCACATGGCCGGGGGCGTGGCGGTATCGGGTGTGTCGGAAATAGGGGCCTCGCCCGCAGTGGAAATGGAAGACAAGATGCGACCTCGGAAATGATCATCTCCGCATGCGCCGCGCAAGGCGGGCACCGGAAGGGGCTCGGCCCCCGGAGCAGGGGCGGCAATGACTGTGGATGATACCTATCCCGCGATGGCCTCGGCCACCCTGGGCGCTTCCGGAGCGGCGTCCGGCCGTGCGCGAGGCATGCGCCAAGGCGGCTCCAGAGGCCCCGTGCGCGGATGCCATGGACGCCCGGGTGCAAACACAGGATACATTTCGCACTGTATTGGTGCGCTCATGCCCCGTGAGGCACCGTACCGAGCAACAGGCCGGTACAGGGGAACCAGAGGCGTGCCGTAAGCTGCCGGAAAGCTCCATGCTGCGCTGCAACCTCCTTTGGCGCAGGCACAAAAGCAGGATGCGTATCTGCATCTTTTGCGCGGAGTGCATGCGCAAGAATGAAGGACAGGGGCGGTGCGTGCTGGCCGGGGCGGACAGGCCGGCCAGCCCGTGGCTCCGGCAGGCGCCCCAAGTTGCACCTGGCACCGGCTGACTGGCGGATGGAGTGCACCATGCCGGATGCACGTCCCTGGTGCACCTGGTGCCAAAATGTGTTGGCATGGTTCCTGCTACACCGTCCGCATCATCAACTGCAATGGAAGCAACGTCCATGAAGAAATCGCTCCTCTCCCTCGCCGCACTGGCTGCTGCCGCTTCCTGCGGCGCCGTCTGGGCTGAAGATGCAGCCGCTCCTGCTGCCGCAGCTCCCGCTTCTGCCGCCGCCACCCCGGCGCCTGCGGCAGAGGCCAGCTCCCCGCTGTCCTTCAACATCGGTCTGGTGAGCCTGTACAAGTACCGTGGTCAGGACCAGTACTTCACGGGCAGCGAGCATTATTCCCGTCCGGCCCTGCAGGGCGGCGTGGACTACGCGTTCTCCAATGGGCTGTATCTCGGCAACTGGAACTCCACCATCAAGCTGCCCGATCCCACCAGCACCTCCGGCAAGAATGCCAACGTGGAAATGGACTTCTACGGCGGCTACAAGTTCGCCACCGGCCCCCTGGGCTGGGACGTCGGCGTGCTGCGCTACCAGTACCCCGGTGCCAATGCCCTGAGCACCACCGAGCTGTACGCAAGTGCCACCTACAAGGAACTCACGCTCAAGTACTCGCACACCGTGTCGAGCAAGTACTTCGGTCTTGAGAACGGCCGCAACACCGGCTACCTGAACCTGGCCTGGGCGCATCCCCTGCGTGACGGCCTCACGCTCAACGCCTCCGTGGGCCATACCTTCATGACCAGCGACGTGCGCGCCGCCGGTCTGCCCAGCTACACCGACTACAGCGTGGGCGTGGCCTGGGACTTCATGCCCAAGACCACTCTGACCGCTGCCTTCGTGGGCGCCGACAAGTCCAGCAGCTATGGCTACGTCAACAAGGGTAAGGCCATCCTGGGCGTCAAGTACACCTTCTGATCATCTGAACAAGGATCCATACACCATGAAACTCGTGACCGCCATCATCAAACCCTTCAAGCTCGACGAAGTCCGCCAGGCACTGTCGGATGTGGGCGTGCAGGGCATCACCGTGACCGAGGTCAAGGGCTTCGGTCGCCAGAAAGGCCACACCGAGCTGTACCGCGGCGCCGAATACGTCGTCGACTTCCTGCCCAAGGTCAGGGTCGAGGCTGCCGTCGAAGACACCCTGGTCGACCAGGTTGTCGAGGCTGTCGAGAATGCCGCCCGCACCGGCAAGATCGGCGACGGCAAGATTTTCGTGTCTCCGCTGGAGCAGGTCATCCGCATCCGCACCGGCGAGACCGGCAGCGTGGCGCTGTAAGGGCCGCAAGGCTGCAATGCATCGAGGAATTTCATCATGAAGAAATCGTTCCTTCCCTTCCTGGCCCTGGCCGGTGCCGGGCTGGCTCTGGCCAGCGGCAGCACCTGGGCGCAGGACGCCGCTTCCGCAGCCGCTCCGGCTGCCTCGGCTGCGGCTTCTGCCGTCAAGGCCACCGTCAACAAGGGCGATACCGCCTGGCTGCTGGTGTCCACCGTGCTCGTCATCATGATGAGCATTCCCGGTCTGGCCCTGTTCTACGGCGGTCTGGCCCGTGCCAAGAACATGCTGTCCGTGCTGATCCAGGTGTTCGTGGTGTTCTCGCTGGTGAGCGTGCTGTGGGCCCTGTACGGCTACAGCCTGGCGTTCAACGGCGGCGGCTACTTCATCGGTGACCTGGGCAAGGCCTTCCTGGCAGGCGTCACGCCGACCTCTCTGGCCGACACCTTCAGCCCGGATGCCAAGCTCCCCGAGCTGGCCTTTGTGGCCTTCCAGTGCTCGTTCGCTGCCATCAGCGCTGCGCTGATCGTGGGTGCCTTCGCCGAGCGTGCGCGCTTTGTGGCTGTGCTGGCGTTCTCCGCCCTGTGGTTCACCTTCAGCTATGCGCCGATCGCCCACATGGTGTGGAGCGGCAACGGCTACCTGTTCAAGGCGGGCGCACTCGACTTCGCAGGCGGCACCGTGGTGCACATCAATGCCGGTATCGCCGGTCTGGTGGGTGCCTACGTCATCGGCAAGCGCACCGGCTTCGGCAAGGAAGCGTTCATGCCCCACAGCCTGACGCTGACCATGGTGGGTGCCTCTCTGCTGTGGGTGGGCTGGTTCGGCTTCAACGCCGGCTCCGCTCTCGAAGCCAACGGCATCGCTGCTCTGGCCTTCGTGAACACGCTGCTGGCGACCGCCATGGCTGCCATGTCCTGGATCGGCACCGAAGCGCTCAAGAAGCACAAGCCCTCCATGCTGGGTGCTGCCTCTGGCGCCGTGGCCGGCCTCGTGGCCATCACGCCGGCTGCCGGTACCGTGGGCCCCATGGGCGCCATCGTCCTCGGCCTGATCGCTGGCCCCGTCTGCCTGTGGGGTGTGACTGGCCTCAAGCGCCTGCTCAATGTCGATGACGCCTTCGACGCCTTCGGCGTGCACGGAGTCGGCGGTATCCTGGGCGCCCTGATGACCGGCGTGCTCACGGCTCCCAGCCTGGGTGGCACCGGCGCGGCCGACTACAACATGGCGCACCAGATGTGGGTGCAGTTCCAGGGCGTGATCATCACCATCCTGTGGTCCGGCATCGTGTCCTTCATCGCCTACCGTCTGGTGGATCTGGTGTTCGGCCTGCGTGTGCCCGAAGACGAAGAACGCGAAGGTCTGGACATCACCAGCCACGGCGAAGCAGCCTACAACCGCTGAGCAAGCTGATGCATGTGCTCCGGGCCCTGTGCCCGGGGCCGCATCTCCCGAGCCGCCACGGAGTTCCGTGGCGGCTTTTTTTCGTGGCAACGTCCGGGCGCAAAAAAGGCCGGCACTGTCGTGCCGGCCTGGGGACGCCTGTCTGGCGTTCTGGGGGTATGTCTCCTCGTCCCTCGTGGCTGCACCGGAATGCAGAGCGAGTGGCGCCACTGTAAGGCCGCGCGCAGTCCCCGTCGCTCCGTACTTACCCTTGCTGGCTCCCGGCAGGTGGACGAGGGGAGAGGCGGGACGTCATGGGGCGCTGCGGGGCCGCCTGCTGAGCGAACTGTCTTGTTTCCGTCATGGATGAGGTACAGTTTGTTACGAATGACCGGGCTATGGTACATAGAAAGGGGCGAGTGGAGCCGATGGGTACCGTCCCGAGGGCGGATGCGAGCGATGTGCCTTCACATGAGCTGGGCCTGCTAAGTGCATGCGGGATGGGCATAAAGACGGAGTGCGACGGGAGAGATGTGGCGTTTGTTACAAGATGACCATATGTAAATAAATGTTTCTCAGACAATCGAACCATCTGCTCGCACTGCACAACAACGATTACAGGCGATGCTTTGTCCGTCGCAGGGAGGTCTGCCATGAGCCATTCGATCTGCCGTCGTGCGCCCCCGTTCCCTCGGGCCCGGGAGGCGTCATGGAAAGGGGTAGCCATGGCTGCGCTGCTGGCCGGTGCCGCCCCCTGGGCACAGGCGCAGGAGGGTGGTGCACCCAGGGCGCCGGAGCGGCAGCCCGCAGCGTCCGATGCGGACAGGCAAGCGCCCTACAGCGCGCAGGCGCATGACGCGCTGGTGGCGGACTGGCGCGCGGGCCGGGCGCGGGGCGATCAGGTCTTTGCCACGCTGCGGGGCTGGGCGCAGGAGCTGCCAGCCGGGCCGGAGCGTGTGCGTGTGGTGGCCGATGCCCTGGTGGTAGGGCACCGCGTGGCGCTGGACCGGCAGGTCGTGGCCCTGGCGGCGTCCCAGGGCGGCACGGCAGGCGAAGGCTGGGCGGACTATGCCCTGCCTGCGCTGCTGGCGGCATGCCGCACCGTCCGGCAGACGGAACTGCAGGGCCGGGTCATCGCCCGCATGGAGGCGCTCTCGCCGGGCGCGTGGGAGCCGGCCATGCGGCGTGTGCAGTGGATGATCGATGCCGGGCAGCAGACCGAGGCCGGCCCGGCGCTCGAAGCCCTGCAGGCCCGCGCAGCCCATGGCCCGCTCCGGCAGCGGCTCGATGTGCTGGAGCTGCGGGCGGCACGGGCCGAGGCGCAGGGCGATCTGCTGCAGGCCGTGCAGTGGTACGAGGCGGAGCTGGCGCTCGACCCCGACAACGCCTATGCCCAGCATGCACGGGTGGCGGCCCTTCTGGCACTGCGTGCTCCGGGGGCCCTGAGCGACGATGCGCGTGACCCGCAGGGCCGCATGCTGACCACGCTCGGCCCGCTGGACCGGCAGCGCATTACACTGGCCGGTCTGGCTGCGCGTCTGCGCTGGGCCGTGGCGAGCCGGGATCAGCACACCGGGGCCGCCCGCTTCGAGGCGCTCAATGCCCTGGATGCCGACTATGCCCGGCAGGATGCCGGCATGCGTGCAGCAGCGGGAGCCGACTGGGACACGCCCGCCTGGAAGGCTCTGCGTGCATCTGCGCTGGCCGACCGGATGCAGGCCGACAGGGAGCGCGAGCAGCCGGAGGCCATCGAGCAGCTGGCTGCACGGGCGCAGGCCGAAGGACTGCCACTGCCGTATTACGGCAAGGCCGCGCTGGCGTGGGCCCATGCGGCCCGGCAGGAGGCACGGGTGGCGGCCGGGCTCTACGACGAGGCGCTGCGCGAGGGGGGCAGTGCCATTGCAGTGCCCTCAGACCTGTACACCGATACGGTCTATGCCTATGTAGACGCCGGGCGGTTCGACGACGCGGACCGCATGGTGGCGTGGATCGCAGCGCGCACGCCCCGGCAGCAGCGTCTGGCGCCCGTGGCGGGCACCCACAACGCACAGTATGACGAGGTGCAGCAGCTCAGGGCCAACACCTTGCTCTACAGCGACCGGCTGGCCCAGGCCGAGCAGGCCTATGCCGCGCTGGTGGAGGCGGCTCCCGGCAACGTCGGCTTTGCCGCAGGGGCGGCGCAGGCCCAGGCCATGCGGCAGCGTCCCGAGCGGGCGCGGGCCCTGTACCGGGCCCTGCTCACCGACCACCCGGAATCCCGCGAGGGCCGTGCCGGCTATGCCCATGTGCTGATGGAATCGGGCGACATGGGAGAGGCCCGGGAGCAGATCGCCCAGCTGCGCACCCAGGAAGGGGACAGCATGCGGGTGCAGCGCATGGAGCGCGAATACGCGCAGCGGGCTGCCGCCTATGTGCAGATCGACATGGCGGCCGGCCGCGACGGTGGCACGCTCGCCAATGACGACCGGCTGGTCGACACCCGGCTGTACTCGCCTCTGCTGCGCGATCACTGGCGGCTGTTTGCCCACCATGTGTGGGCCAGCGGCACCTATGACGACCAGCGCCCGCTGCACGGACGGGTGGGGCTGGGGGCGCAGTGGGTGTCGGGGCCCTGGGCCGTGCAGGGCGAGCTCAACCAGTCGCTGCATGGCCGTCATGGCAACGCGACCGGCGTGGCGCTCGACGGCAGCTACCGCCTCACCGACGCCTGGCAGATCCATGCGGCAGCGGACACCAACGTGGTGGATGTGCCCTGGCGCGGCTGGGATGCCGGGGTGACCGGCAAGCGCTACGAGGCTGGCGTGCGCTGGGCGCCCAGCGAATCGCGGCGCGTCGAGGGGAGCTACAGCCAGCTGCGGCTCGGCGACGGCAACCGGGGCCACGAGTGGGTGGCCGGCTGGGAGGAGCGCTGGTACAGCGGGCCCGTGGTGCAGTTCGGCACCCGCCTGAGCGTGACCGATGGCGGCTTCGGCCGGCAGGACGTGGCCTACTTCAGTCCTGAGCACTACACACATGTCCGCCTGGGAGGGCGGCTGCAGGTGCTGACCTGGAAGGACAGCGACCGCCGCATGATGCAGACCCTGGAGGTGGGGGTGGGCTCCTACCGGCAGCGGGGCTACGGCAGCCAGGGCACCCTGGATGTGCGCTACCAGCACGATTGGGCACTGTCGCCCGTGACCGGGTTCTATTACGGGGTGAGCTGGGCCGACCGCCCCTTCGACGGGGTGAAGGAGCGCAGGCGCGCCCTCTTTGCCGGACTGACCTGGGCGCTGAGGTGACATCATGCACACGATTCCTGATCCTGTCCCTGCTCCCGGCCCTGCAGACTTCTCTGCGGAATTTTCTGCCTCCGTCCCTGAGCCGTCGGCCGGACGCCGCAGGTTCCTGCGCATGGCCGGGGCCCTGCCGGTGGTGGCGGCGCTGCCCGCCCGCGCGCTGACCCTGGTCGACGATCCGGGCGATGGCCGCACCTTCCGCGCCATCGTGTTCCACGACATCCGTGCCGACGTCAAGGCCAGCTTTGCCGTCGACCCCGAGGATGCGGCGGTCAACAGCGCCTCGCTGGCGGAATTCTTCGAGTGGCTGCGCTACAGCGGGCATCATCCGGTGGGCGTGCAGCAGCTCCTCGATGCGCGGGAGGGGCGCACGCCGCTGCCCGCACGGGCGCTGCTGCTCACCTTTGACGACGGCTACGCCAGCTTCTACCAGAAGGTGTACCCGCTCTTGCGCATGTACCGCTATCCGGCCGTGCTGGCGCTCGTCACCCGCTGGATGGAGACGCCCGCCGGCGGACAGGTGCCCTACGGCGATCGCCTGCGCCCGCGTGCCGACTTTGTGAGCTGGGCCGAGGCCCGCGAGATGGTGCAGTCCGGCCTGGTCGAGATCGCCAGCCACAGCCATGACCTGCACCACGGCCAGCAGGCCAACCCCCAGGGCAACCAGCTGCCCGCCGGGGTGTCTCTCGCCTGGGATCCGGCCACCCGCCGCTACGAAACCGTGGCGGCCTACCGGCAGCGGGTGGAGCGTGACCTGGCCACCAGCAGCCAGATCATTGCCCGGCAGGTGGGGCAGCGGCCGCGCATGGTGGTCTGGCCCTACGGCAGCTACAACGCGCATACGCAGGAGGCGGCCCGCAGGGTCGGCCTGCCTGTCATGGCCACGCTGCGCGACGGACCGAACCGCGTCGATGCCCCGTTCGATGCCATCGGCCGCGCCTACGCGTCCTACTCCACCACCATGGCCGACTACGCCGCCCTGCTGCGGCAGCCGGACTCCGATGCCGGTATCCGGCCCGCCCAGCGCGTGCTGCACGTCGATCTGGACTACGTGTACGACCCCGACCCGGCCCAGCAGGAGCGCAATCTCTCGGCCCTGCTCGACCGCATCAAGGCCGCAGGCCCCCGCACCGTGTTCCTGCAGGCCTATGCCGATGCCGACGGGGACGGCGTGGCCGACGCGCTGTACTTCCCCAACCGGCACCTGCCCATGCGGGCCGACCTGTTCAGCCGGGCCGCGTGGCAGATCCGGACGCGCGCACAGGTCGACGTGTACGCCTGGATGCCGGTGCTGGCATTCCGCCTGCCGGCAGGGCATCCGCTGGCTGGGCGCGTGGTCCGGGCCGATGCCCGCGTGCATGCCGAAGCCGTGCACAGGGGCGGCGCCGCCCACCAGGACCGCTATGCCCGGCTCTCGCCCTTCGATGCCGACGTGCGGCGCCTGATCCTCGACCTCTACGACGACCTGGGCAGCCATGCCGCGTTTGCCGGCGTGCTCTTCCATGACGATGCCACCCTGGCCGACGACGAGGACGCCAGCCCTGCCGCGCTCGACACCTATGCCTCCTGGGGCTTGCCGCGCGACATTCCGGCCATCCGGCGCGATCCGGCGCTGGCCGCGCGCTGGGCTGCCGGCAAGACCGAGGCGCTCACCCGCTTCACCCTGGAGCTGGCGGCACGCCTGCGGCAGTGGCAGCCTCGGCTGCGCACCGCCCGCAACCTGTACGCCCGCACCGTGCTCGAACCTGCCGCCCGCGACTGGATGGCGCAGGACTACCGCGAGGCCCTGCGCAGCTACGACTACACCGCCGTCATGGCCATGCCCTTCATGGAAGGCGCCACCGACCCCGACCGCTGGCTGGCCGAGCTGGCGCACCGTGCCCTGGCCGAGCCCGATGCCGCCCAGCGGGTGCTGTTCGAGCTGCAGACCCGCGACTGGCGCACGCGCCAGCCGGTGCCCGACGACGTGCTCGTCGCGCAGACCGCGCTGCTGCGCCGCAGCGGCATCCGGCACATCGGGTGGTATCCCGACGACTTTCCGGCCAATCAGCCCTCGCTCGCGGCCCTGCGTGCGGGGCTGTCGGTAGCCACCGAGGCCACGGGCCTGGCGCTGCCGCGTGCCGCCGCACCGGCCGCCGCTGGCCGGCCCCCCTTCACCGGTCTGCAGGGAGCCGCATCATGAACGCCTTCTCCTGGATCCAGATGCCTCTGCCCACGCTGGCAGATGTGATGTCGGCCTTCGTCTTCTACTATCCGTTCCTCATGGCCTACATCTGGATGGCCGGGGGGCTGGCATTCGCCCTCATCTTCGAGCGCCGGCGCCACTGGCACCAGAACCCCGTGACGCTGCTGCCCTCCACCCCCATGGTGAGCGTGCTCATTCCCTGCTACAACGAGGCCGCCCACATCCGCGAGGTGGTGCGGCAGCTGCTGCGCAGCCGTTATCCCGCGTTCGAGATCATTGCCGTCAACGACGGCAGCACCGATGCCACCGGCACCCTGCTCGACGAGCTCGCCAGCCTGCATCCCACCCACCTGCGCGTCGTCCACAACGCGCACAACCAGGGCAAGGCCGTGGGGCTCAACACCGCCGCGCTGCTCGCCCGGGGCGAATACATCCTGGGCATCGACGGAGACGCCCTGCTCGACACGGACGCCATCGGCTGGCTCATGGACACCATGCTGGAGGACCACCGGGTGGGCGCCGTCACCGGCAACCCCCGCATCCGCAACCGCACCACGCTGCTCGGCCGCATGCAGGTGGGCGAGTTCTCGGCCACCATCGGCCTCATCAAGCGCTGCCAGCAGCTCTGGGGGCGGCTGTTCACCGTCTCGGGCGTCATTGCCATGTTCCGGCGCAAGGCCCTGCTCGAAGTCGGCCTGTGGCACCCCGGCATGATGACCGAGGACATCGACGTGAGCTGGCGCCTGCAGCTCGCCGGCTGGCGGGTGTGCTTCCAGCCCCGGGCACTGGCCTGGATTCTCATGCCCGAAACCCTGCACGGGCTGTGGAAGCAGCGGCTGCGCTGGGCGCTCGGGGGCATCCAGACCGTGCTGCGCCACATCCCGGCGCTGCTGCACTGGCGCCAGTGGCGCATGTGGCCGCTGTGCATGGAATACCTCCTGAGCGTGTTCTGGTCCTACTGCTTCCTGTGCCTGACGTGCATGGCCGTCGTGGCCCGGGTGGTGGGCACCGACGTGCTGCCCGGCTGGAGCACGGCCCTGCTGCCGCACTGGCACGGCGCGCTGCTGGGCACCACCTGCGTGCTGCAGATGCTCGTGAGCCTGTGGATCGACCGCTACTACGACCGCGACCTGCTGCGCTACGCGGTCTGGACCATCTGGTATCCGATTGCCTATTGGCTCATCAACACGGTGAGCATCATCACCGCAGTGCCGCAGGCCCTGCTGCGCAGCGGTGCACAACGCGCCATCTGGCGCAGCCCCGACCGGGGCATCGGAACAGGAGAAACGACATGAGCACACAATCCGACCCCCTGCTGCACGCCCCCCGCCCCAACCAGGCACCCCAGGAGGAAGTGCTTTCGCCCGAATACGAGCAGGCCATCCTGGCCGCGCGCAAGGCCGACATGCCCATCATCGACATCTCCCAGGAATCCATGAACCGCTACCGCCGGCGCTGGCCCCGTCGTGCCGAGCGCTACTTCGTCTGGTTCCACTACCTGCGACCCGTGGTGCTGGTGGTGTGCTGGGCGCTGGTGGTGTGGTATGTGTGGGCGCAGGTATCTGGCGCACCCCTCGGCGGCACGGGGCTGGGCCTGTTTGACCTCTACCTGCTGGTGATGCTCACCGTCGCGCTCATGCTGATGCTCTCGGTGGCGTGGAAATGGCTGGAAAGGCGCAACGAGGACGACCGCCTCGGGGCTCCCCGCGGGCCGAGCACGCTCGAAGAAGTCTCCCACTACGCGGGCATTTCGACCGACGAGCTGGAACGCTGGCAGGCCGAGCGCGTGGTCATGGCCCACCATGACGCGTTCGGGCAGTTCGTGGCTACCAGCACCTCCGCCAGACCGCCGGCCGCCGTGCCGCCCCTCACCACCGATCCCGCCACCTCCGACGACATCCAGCAGCCTCCCTGCATGCGCTAGCCATACCGCAGCCATGCCGCACCGCACTGCTGCAGCCGTGGAGCCGCAGCACAACCCGGGCACAGTGCCGAAAGCAGTGCCGTGCACGGGCCTGCACCCTCCGCATCACCGCGCCCCTGTGGTGATGCGGCGGCGGTGAACCTGCAGTGATCCGTGGCAGGGCCTGCCCTACACCCGGTCCAGAAAGCGCTTGCGTCAGAACCACAGGCTCAGCGCCACCGTGATGAGCGCCATCGCCCCCAGGGTGATCCAGAAGCCGTCCTGCCAGTCGAGCGCCGGCATGTTCTTGAAGTTCATGCCGAACACCCCGGCAATCAGGTTCAGTGGCAGAAAGATGGCCGTGAGCGTCGTGAGCACCTTCATGATGTCGTTGGTGCGGTTGCTCTGTACGCTGAAGTGAATCTGCACCGCCGTCTCGGCCGACTGCTCCAGCCGCTGCACGTGGTGCACCACGCGCTGGATGTGCTCGATGATGTCGCGCGCGCGGGCAATGAGCTGGTCGTGCTGCAGCTGCGCCAGGCGCCGCGCCTCCTTGGTCGCCCCGGCCGCCAGCGGCTGCTCGCGCAGGCTGTCGAGCCACTCCTGCATGGCATCGTGCTGCTCGTCGCACAGGTCTTCGAGCATGTGCAGCTGGTTGCGCGCCATCAGCAGGGTGCTCCAGTCGGTGAACTGGCTCGTCGTCTTGAGCAGCGCCTCCTGCCAGTGGTCGAGCTGCTGCGTCAGCTCGCGCCGCACGTCGAGGTAGCTGTCCACCATGGTGTTGATCATGCGCAGCACCAGATCGGCCGGGCTGAACGGCAGGCGGCTGCGCACCCCCGTGGGGGTGGATGCAGATGCAGCCGCAGACGCGCCGCCGCTGTCCACACTCAGCTGCGCATCGGCCAGGTAGCGGTCGATGTACTCGTGCGCCGAGTGGCAGTGCAGCGGGTGCACGCTGATGAGCAGCCGGTCGAACACCGCAAACCCCACGGCCATCGACCGGATGCGGCGGAACGTCGCCAGCGAGGCGCGGCCCCCTTCGCGGGCCTCCTCGCCTTTGGGGCGTCCGCCTCGGGCCGCGCTCGCGGAGGAGGGGACTGCCGTCAGGTCCTGCAGCTCCCGGTCCTCGGCGCTGCCGCGCATCTCGCCCTTGGTGGCCAGACGGCGGAAGATGATCAGGTCATACACCGAGGTGTAATCGTAGTTCGACGGATGGGCCGCATACGCCAGATCGCGGCAGTGCAGATCGAACAGCTGCGACCCGCCCAGGTGCTGTGCCGCCTGCTGCACCGTCGGCAGCAGGGCAGGCAGCTCCTCGCGGTCCAGAATCAGCCACACAAAGCCCTCTGCCGGCAGCGCCGCAGGCACCGCGTCGGCAAAGCGCAAGGTATCGGCCGTGAATTCGACGATCTGCATGGCAGGCAGCAGGGGCAGGTGTACCGGCGAACGGTGCGAAAACGAAAACCGCCCGGCCTCAGCGGCCGTGCGTGCGCAGCCACTGCGCCGCTTCCAGCGCGCTGTAGGTCAGAATGCCATCGGCCCCCGCCCGCTTGAACGCCAACAGGCTCTCCATCATCACCGCGTCGTGGTCGATCCAGCCGTTCTGCGCCGCCGCCTTGAGCATCGCGTATTCGCCGCTCACCTGGTAGACGAAGGTGGGGACGTGGAAAGTCTCCTTCACCCGCCGCACGATGTCCAGATACGGCAGCCCCGGCTTGACCATCACCATGTCGGCCCCCTCGGCAATGTCGAGCGCCACCTCGCGCAGCGCCTCGTCGCTGTTGGCCGGGTCCATCTGGTAGACCTTCTTGTTGCTCTTGCCCAGATTGGAGGCACTGCCCACCGCGTCGCGGAACGGGCCGTAGAACGCGCTCGCATACTTGGCGCTGTAGGCCATCAGGCGCGCATTCACCAGCTCCTCGCGCTCGAACGCGGCACGGATCGACCCGATGCGCCCGTCCATCATGTCGCTCGGCGAAATGATGTCGGCCCCCGCCTGTGCGTGCAGCACCGACATGCGCGTGAGCAGCTCCACCGTGATGTCGTTGAGGATGTAGCCGCTGTCGTCGAGCACCCCGTCCTGCCCGTGGCTGGTGTAGGGGTCGAGCGCCACATCCGTCATCACGGCCAGCTCCGGAAACTCCTGCTTGATCGCCGCGATCGTGCGCGGAATCAGCCCCTCGGGATTGAGCGCCTCTCGCCCCTCCGGGTCCTTGAGCGACGGATCGATGGCAGGGAACAGGTCGATGCACGGAATGCCCAGCTCCACGCACTGCTCGGCCACCCGCAGCAGCAGGTCGATCGACAGCCGCTCCACCCCCGGCATCGACCCCACCGCCTCGCGCCGCTGCGTGCCCTCGTGCACGAACACCGGCAGGATGAAGTCATCGGCACTCACATGGTGCTCGCGCACCATGCGGCGGGTAGCGTCATCCACACGCAAACGGCGCGGACGACCAGCAGGAAAAGCAGCGTAAGGAGTAGTCATGATCCCAGCAACAAAGACAGAACACAAAAGCACCCCCTCCCGTGTGCCCCGCAGACCCCCGGCCCGCCATCAGCCCACGGAACAGGGCGGAATGGGGGCATTCTATGCCGGTGGGCGCGGCGCGGCGCGGCGCCGTGCCTTGCGGCCGCCTCCGCATCAAGTGCAGGTTACAACTCGTCCTCGTAGGCCAGATACGTCGAAAGCATCGGGACAATGCTGGTGATGTATGTGGCGGGGATCGTCCAGCGACGCCCACGGAACTTGCTGGGATCCACGGGGATGATGGCACCCAGGTCTTCCAGAATGACGGCCAGCTTGCTGGTATCGGGCGGATTGCCGGATTTTCCTGTTGCAGCGAAATAGGCGGTGCCGATACCTGGAGTGGCCGTTCCTGCGCGCACCGCAGTCGCGCTGTTGGACAGAGGGAAACTGGCCCCAGAGGGGAACTGTTTCCGGAGATTGGCCAGGGTGGCATCGATGATTGCTGCCGTAAAGATGGGGCCAGTCACCCAATTGCCGGCAGCGTCTTGTTCTTGTGTTTCGATGGCGGCAGGCGTCACCCGATAGCGAAAGGCGACGTTGTTGGAAATGGTGGAGGCATCAATCCAGTTAAAGAAAGATGCAGCTCCCATCGAGTGGGCCTTGGTGGTGCTGCTGGCAGTGGACGTGACGGGAACAGTGCCGTGCGATGCAGTGCCACCCAGATCGTAGCCAATCATGAACAGGGCGGCTTCCAGAGCGCGGAGGTGCTGGTTGGGTGCAAGAGCATGAAAACAGGCAGTTGTGCATGCAGCAGTTGTGGGATGCTTCAAAATTGCGTCCAGAATCCAGCTGGCTTTCAAGTTCCATTCTGCATGGTGCGGGCCAGACTTCAGACGTTGAAACTGCAACAGCGTCGTGCTTGGATTGCGCTGTTTGGGGTTCAGGGCATGGGCAGATTCCTTGGCGGGAGACCAGGGGAAATTCAGTTCGGCAGGTACTGCGTGAAGGTGGTGGCTGGTGCAGAATTTGACCACCATCCATCCCAAAGCTGCACCCACGCGGCTGTCATAGATGATGAAGTCATCGCAGATCAGTGAGTAGATTTTCGACATGCCTGCGTTGAAGCGCAGGGAAGATGCAGTGAGTGGAGGGTGACCTGTATCCCCCGAGTTGAGTGCCGTGCGGGTCGTTTGCAGAATATCCAGCAATTCCTTTTGAGTAGAGGGGCGCAGCAGCCAGCTCACATTGCCAAGGCGTACACCGCCCCAGGTCATGACATCCACTGCGGCGTCAGTGACCTGCTTGAGGTTGTTCGCGCTCAGCCCGGTATTCAGTTCAGCTTGCAGCACGCTCAGAATGGCTGCATTGGTGGCAAAGGTTGTGCCGGCAGTGACCGAAGAATGCGCGCGCACCAAGGGCGTAGGAGTGGCCGGCCAGTGGTACTTGTGGTACGCATCGCAAAGGCTGCTGCAGCTCCAGGCCTTTTTGCTCTTGCGGTTGATGTAGCTGTGAGCGAAAGTGCTGTTGCACAGGTTATTGCTTACCCATGCGATGAAATCCTGGACGTGGGGTGCGCTCAGGTAGGCAGCTTTCAACATGCAAATACTCCTTGGGGCTTTGTGGTGTGGATGTCAGATACGTTGATAAATGGCTTTGTTGGCGCTGTTGCGCCTCACGAACCTGGCAATGGGTGGATGAGAATGGGTGTCTTCAAGGGCTTTGCGAAAGGCCTTGCCCAAGCTTTTGCGCTCTCCGCTCGTGAGTGCATTCCAGTCACTGTCGTCGCATAATTCGTTCAGAGTGAATTCGCCCTTGATGTTTACGGCGCGTGCCTTCTCCAAGAGCCTAGAGATGAGGCTGTCCACATTCACGGTCTTGTGCGGGGCATCGGGAGCCTGGCTAAGGGAGGCTGCCTTGAGCGCCTCATGTACCCAGGCCTCAAGGCTGATGCCTTGTTCCTGGCTGTTCAGCAGTGCGCGAGACAGAAGGGAGTCGTCCACGTTCAGAAACAGTGTTGCCATCACTTTCTCCATTTTGATGAGACAGATGAGGTTATCTCCTTTGTGATGAGTGTGCATTATTTGCGCTCATGTGTCAATGTTTTTTGTTTGCGTCTGGGATGGCATGGTGCCTGGAGCCTGAGCTGCTGGCAACCTCCGGGCGAAAGGGGCTGCAGGGTGACGCAGGGGAGTGGCTGCTCGAGGCAGCCCGCTTCGCAGCCAAGCACCCTCCCCAGCACGCACCTCCCTTCCTATAATGGCGGCACGGGTGCGTGGGTTGCCGGGCTTCGGGTCTGGCGCCTGCGTTAAACGGGAAGCCGGTGACGCCATGCAGCTAGTGGCCATTCCGGCGCAGCCCCCGCTGCTGTAAGCCTGACGACTCCGCCTCACGCCACTGCGTCCTCCGACGCGGGAAGGCGCGGACTAGGAAGAGGGCAAGCCAGAATACCGGCCCGCGACGAGCCAGCACCATTCCCCGGGGGATCTGGGAGTCTGCTGCCGCGCGTTGGCGTGCGCCTCTGTGTTTCCTCCCTGCGGAAACGGCGGGGCGCGGCTGCCGTGCCGGCCTGCCCAGACTTTCCCTTCCCATCTTCCTGTTGCCGTGGTGCGCTCGTGTCTTTCACATCACACGGTTCGACGGGAGGTTTCGAATGCACATCATGGAAGGTTTTCTGCCACTCAAGCACGCGGTGGCATGGACGGCGGCTTCGGCGCCGTTTCTGGCAGCGGGCATCTGGTCGGCGCGCCGCAGTCTGCGCGATCACCCGGAGCGGCGCATGCTGCTGGGGGTGTCGGCGGCGTTTTCCTTTCTGCTCTCGGCCATGAAGCTGCCCTCGGTCACGGGCAGCTGTTCGCATCCCACGGGAGTGGGGCTGGGTGCTCTGCTGTTCGGGCCGCTGGCGATGGTGCCGGTGAGCTTTGTGGTGCTGCTGTTCCAGGCGCTTCTGCTGGCGCATGGGGGGCTGACGACGCTGGGGGCCAATCTGTTCTCGATGGGCATTGCCGGGCCGCTCATGGCGGCGGCGGTGTTCCGCGTCGGGCGCGTGCTGCGCCTGCCGCTGAGCGTGAATGTGTTTCTGGCGGCGACGCTCGCTGATCTGGTGACGTATGTGGTGACCTCGCTGCAGCTGGCGCTGGCGTTTCCCGATGCGGTCAGCGGGGTGGCGGGCTCGATGCTCAAGTTCGGCGGCATCTTTGCCGTGACGCAGATTCCGCTGGCGATCAGCGAGGGGCTGCTGACGGTGCTGGTGGTGCAGGCCATGACGCGCCTGCAGGGCGAGGATCTGCGCGGTCTGCCGCTGTATGCAGGGCAGGAGGTGCGGGCATGAAGCGGCAATTCTGGATCATTGCGGCATGCGTTGTGGTGCTGACCGTGGCGCCGCTCCTGTTCGTGCGCACGCCGGCGCTGGGGCCGGACGGCAAGGCGCAGGCGCTTTTTGGCGGGTCGGACGATGCAGCGCGCGACGCCATCACGGTGATTGCACCGCACTACCGCCCGTGGTTTGCGCCCCTGATGGAGCCCGGGCCCGAAATCGCCTCGATGCTGTTTGCGCTGCAGGCGGCCATTGGGGCGGGGGTGATCGGCTACTGGCTCGGGGCGTCGGTGACGCGCCATCGCGAACGCGAACGCCAGCGCCGCGAGCGGGAGGCAGCCGGCCATGCGCCGGAGCAGTCCCCCCATCAGGAGCGTACCTCTGCTGCTGCGGGCCCCGCCGGAGTGGCCCGTGTGGATTGAGCAGGCTGCCTATGCCAATCGCTGGCGCGATGTGACACCGGTGGCCAAGGCTCTGTTTGCGGGCTGTGGCCTGGCGGCGGCCTTTGTCGCGCCGGACTGGAAGGCCGAGCTGCTGCTGGCGGCGCTGCTGGCGGCGGTGACGCTGGGTGGCGCGCGGGTGCCGGCGCGGCTGTATGCGCGGGTGGTGGCCCCTGCGGGCAGCTTTGTGGTGCTGTCGTGCGCGACGCTGCTGGTGGCGGTGGCGCCTTCGGCAGGCGGATGGCCGGAGGTGCACTGGCATGCGGCCGGCTGGCCCGAGGCCGCCCTGACGGGCACGCGGGCCATGGCGGCGCTGGCGGCCATGGTGGGGCTGGTGCTGACCACGCCGCTGAGTGACCTGATCGGACTGGCGCGCCGGCTGCGGGTGCCCGAGGTGCTGGTCGATGTGATGGTGCTGTGCTACCGCATGGTGTTCGTGTTCATGGAGGCGTGGGACGACGGCGTCACGGCGCAGGCGGCGCGGCTGGGCTATGGGCCTTTCCGGCGCTCGGTGCGGTCGCTGGCGCTGCTGGCGGCCAATCTGGCCGCGCAGATCTGGAGCCGCGCCCTGGCGCTGCAGGCAGCGGCGAGCGCGCGCAATGGCGACGGCCCGCTGAATTTTCTGGCACCCGACTATGCCCATGCCCGACGCGATCTGCGCGTGGCGGGCTGTGCCGGAGCGGTGCTGCTGGCGGGCATGGTGGCCCTGCGCGGAGGTCTCGCATGACGGCGGCGGAGGGAAATCTGCTGCTGGAGGCGCAGGAGGTGTCCTACCGCTATCCCGACGGGAGCGCCGGGCTCGATGTCTGCACCCTGGCCATTGCCTCCGGCACGCGCAATGCGTTGCTGGGCGCCAACGGCGCGGGCAAGACCACGCTGCTGCAGCACTGCAACGGCCTGCTGCGGCCGGCGTCGGGAGCGGTGCGCGTGCATGGCACGCCGCTCGACTATGGCCGCCGGGGGCTGCATGCGCTGCGGCGGGAGGTGGGCATGGTGTTCCAGAATCCGGATCGCCAGCTGTTCTCGGCCTCGGTCATCGAGGATGTGTCGTTCGGGCCGCTCAATCTGGGGCTCGACGAAGCCACCGTGCGCGCCCGGGTGGCCGAGGCGCTGGAGGCCGTGGGCATGACGGCGCTGGCGCGCAAGCCGGTGCACCAGCTCAGCTTCGGGCAGAAGAAGCGGGTGTGCATTGCCGGCGTGCTGGCCATGCGGCCCCGGCTGCTGCTGCTCGATGAGCCCATGGCTGGGCTCGATGCCGGCATGCAGCAGGAGCTCGCGGCGCTGCTCGACGGGCTGGTGGCGGACGGCATGACGGTGCTGCTCTCGACCCACGACGTGGATTTTGCCTATGGCTGGGCCGACGCGATTCACCTGCTGCGGGCAGGGCGCTGCGTGGCCTCGGTGCCGGCGGCGGAGCTGCCGCACCATGCCGAGGCACTGCAGGCCGCAGGCCAGCCGCTGCCCCAGGCAGCGCAGTGGCAGGCGGCGCTGGTGAGGCGGGGGCTGCTGCCGGCGGCACCGTCGGTGCGCAGCATGGCGGCCCTGCTCGGGGCGGTGCAGGCACTGCCCGATGCATTCTTTCTTCATTCTCAACCACAAGGAGGCCCGGCATGATGGATGCCGCGCAAGCGCAAGTCTGGTTCGTGGGAGCCGGTCCCGGAGACCCCGAACTGCTCACCGTCAAGGGACGCGGTCTGCTGGAGCGGGCCGGTGCCGTGCTCTACGCCGGGTCGCTGGTGGACCAGGCGGCCACCCGCTATACCCCCCCGGGCTGCGAGATTCGCGATTCCAAGGACATGACGCTGGAGGAGATGACCGAATGGCTCATCACCCGCGCCCGCCAGCACGACACGGTGGTGCGGCTGCAGACCGGCGATCCGGGACTGTACGGCGCGCTCATCGAGATGACGCGCCCGCTCGATGCGGCGGGGGTGGCCTGGGCCGTGGTGCCGGGAGTGTCCTCGGCCATGGCCTCGATGGCGGCGGCGGGCGAGTCCATGACCCTGCCGGAGGTGACGCAGACCGTGATTCTCACCCGCGTGGAGGGGCGCACGCCCATGCCCGAGGGCGAGGACCTGGCCGCGCTGGCCGCACACCACACCACGCTGTGCCTGTTCCTGTCGATCACGCTGCTGCACAAGGTCGAAGCCGGCCTGCGCGCGGCCGGATGGGCAGATGACAGCCCCATGCTGGTGGTGCACAAGGCGAGCTGGCCCGGGCAGGAAAAAGTCGTGCGCGGCACGCTGGCCGACATCCGGCAGCGCTGCCGCGAGGCGGGCATCGTGAGCCAGGCCATGATCGTGGCGAGTCCCACTCTGGGCGCGAGCCAGTGGGAGACGCTGGCCCGCTCCAAGCTCTACGATCCGGGCTTCACGCACCGCTTCCGGCGCGCGAGCACGCCAGCATCCCCGGCTCCGGCCGCTGCGGGGCACGACGCGCCCCCTGCCGAGTCCGCACCTGCAATTTCTGCGGCATCCTCTGCCGCTTCTGTTCCGCCCACGGAACATTCCGGAACCTGACTCCATGCAAGACACTCTTCTCCTGGTCGGTCACGGCTCGCGCGCTGCGGGCGGCAACGACGAAATCGAACAGTTCGCGGCCCGCTGGCGCGAGCGGCATCCGGGCTGGCACATCGAGGTCGGCTTCATCGAGTTTGCCGATGTGCTGCTCGACGAGGGGCTGGACCGCGCCGCGCGCGCAGCCCGTGCCGGCACCGGCCGCGTGCTGGTGCTGCCGCTCATCCTGAACGCGGCCGGGCACGTCAAGGGCGACATTCCACGCGCCATCGAGGCCGCCAGCCAGCGCCATGCCGGCGTGCGCTTCGACCAGGCTCCGCATCTGGGAGCGGGCGAGCCGATCCTGACCGTGCTGCGGCGCAAGCTCCGGCATGCCATGCACCGCCTCGATGTGCCCGATCCGCGCAGCACGGGCGTGGTGCTGCTGGGGCGCGGCTCCAGCGACCGCAAGGCCAACGGCGAGGTGGCCAAGATGGCCCGCTGGCTGTGGGAGGAGAGCGACCACGAGCTGGTGGACATCGCCTTCACGGGCATCACCCACCCCCGACTGGAGCGCGTGGTGCAGCGGCAAGTGACGCTGGGCATGACGCAGGTCGTCGTGCTGCCGTACTACCTGTTCACCGGCACGCTCATGGAGCGCATCGACCGGCAGATGGGGCATCTGGCCCGGCAGTACCCCGGCGTGCGCTTTGCCCATGCGTCGTACTTCGGCTTCGAGCCCGAGATTTTTGCATTGCTCGACGAGCGCGTGGACCGCTGGCAGCGCGGCGCGCCCCATGCCACGGTGCGGCACGACCACCATCTGTACGCCCCCCACAGCCATGACCATGGCGCCGACCACGATCACGGTCCCGATCATGCCCATGACCACAGCCATGAGCACGCACACGGTCATGACCATGACCATGACCATGCACACGGGCATGATCACGCACACGCCCATGGTTCCGAGGGGCACGGTCATGACCACGATCACGACCACGCGCACGGCGCTGCCCCGCTACCCGCCGACGACGGCAACGATGCGGCCCGCCACTGCACCCACCGCACGCCGGAACCCGGCCAGCCGGTGCACCCGGCGCATCCGGCCTGAGGGCAGGGCGCACGCCTGCCGATCTGCCGCGCACCCCGGGGTGCCGGCCTTCCGTTTTCTCTTTTTCCGAGTGATCCGACCATGAGCACCGTCAACACCATCACCGAACAGCTCACCCGCGCCGGGCAGGCCATCGAGCACGACAGCTTTGCCATCATCGACCGCGAGGCTGGCCCCCACGCCTACACGGCCGACCAGTGGCCCGTGGTGCGCCGCATGATCCACGCCAATGCCGATTTCGACTTCAATGGCCTCACGCGCTTCCATCCGGCTGCGGTCGATGCCGCGCTGCAGGCCATTCTGGGCGGCGGCACGCCCGTCGTGGCCGATGTGGAGATGATCTGCGTGGGCCTGTCGGCCCCCCGCCTGCGCCACTTCGGCATGACCACGCACCACTTCATCAGCGACGACGACGTGATCGCCCAGGCCCGCGCCGAAGACACCACCCGCGCCGTGCAGGCCATGCGCAAGGCGCACCGGCTGGGGCTGCTGGACAGGGCGATCGTCGCCATCGGCAATGCCCCCACCGCGCTCATCGAGATCGAGCGCCTGATCCGGGAGGAGGGCGCCCGCCCCGCGCTGGTCATCGGCATGCCGGTGGGCTTCGTGTCGGCCGCCGAGAGCAAGGCGCTCATGGCCGGCGTGCAGGACGTGCCCTGGATCGTCATCGACGGCCGCAAGGGCGGCTCCACTCTGGTGGTGGCCACCCTGCACGCGCTGCTGGCGGTGGCCGAGGCACGCCAGAAGCAGGCCGAGGCCGCCTGAGTCAGGGGAGCACCAGCATGGACAAAGCACCAGCCCGTGGAACCCGCACCGGCTTCACCACCGGGGCCTGCTCGGCCGCGGCGGCCCGTGCCTGCGCCATCGGCCTGATCGAGGGCACCGTGCCTGCGCAGGTCACCAGCGTGCTGCCCAACGGCGACCACGTGACCTTTGCCGTGGGGGACGGACATGTGGAGGGGGAGGGCGACGCGCGCGCCGCCCATGCCTACATCGAGAAGTTCGCCGGCGACGACCCCGACTGCACCGACCGCGCCCACCTTACCGTGGACCTGCGGCTGCTGCCCGGCCAGCCCGGGGCCATCGTGTACCGCAACGGCCCCGGCGTGGGCACCGTGACGTTGCCCGGACTGGGCCTGGAGGTGGGCGGCCCGGCCATCAATCCCGTGCCGCGCCAGAACATCGCCGACAACCTGCGCGAGGTGGCAGCCGGACTGCTCGCCACGCACGGGTTCGAGGTCACCATCAGCGTGCCGGGCGGGGAGGAGATGGCCCGCAAGACCACCAATGCCCGCCTCGGCATTCTGGGCGGCATCAGCATTCTGGGCACCACCGGCATCGTCAAGCCTTATTCCACCAGCGCCTGGCGCGCCAGCGTGGTGCAGGGCGTGCAGGTGGCTGCCACGGTGGAGCACGATCTGGTGGCCCTCACCACCGGCGGGCGCACCGAGACCTTCGTCATGGCCGAGCTGCGCCGTGACCATCCCGGCCTGCCGGCGGCCTGCTTCGTGCAGATGGGCGACTTCCTGCGCTATGCGCTCGACGAGGCGGTGGCGCAGGGCATCCCGCTCGTGGTGCTGGGCGTCATGGTGGGCAAGCTCACCAAGATCGCGCAGGGCGAAACCATCACCCATGCCAACCGCAACGTGGTCGACACCGATCTCGTGGCGCGCATCGCCCGCGACATCGGCGCCAGCGAGGCCGACTGCGCCGCCATCGCGGGCGCGGAGACGGCCCGCTTCGGGGCCGAGCTGATGGTCGAGCGCGGGCTGGGCGATGCGTTCCACCGGGCGCTCGCGCAGGCCGCCATCGACACGCTCACCGCCCCCGAGCGCTACGGACACGCCTTTCAGCTGCGGGTGCTGGTGTGCGACTTCGCGGGCCACAAGGTGGCCGACGTGTGGTCGGCACCGCCCGATCCGCATGCGCTGCCCGCCACGGCGGGGCGCACCGGCATCGGCCACACGCACAGCGCCGACTTCGATACCGAGTGAGGCTCCCATGACTCTGCTGGCCCAGACCTTCTTCACCCCCCTTGGCGACATGCTGGCCCTGTGCAGTGCGCAGGGCGTGCATCTGCTCGACTATGCCGACCGTGCCGAGGCGCGGGGCTTCCGGCTTGCGCGCGAGGCCGTGCGTGCCCATCACGGCATGGAGCAGCCCGCAGCCGCGGCGGGAGAGGAGTTCGAGGTCCGCGAGGCCCGGGCCCACCTGCAGGCGCTCGTGGCCCAGCTCACCGCGTATTTCGACGGCACGCGCCGGGAGTTCGATCTTGCCCTCGTGCCCTACGGCACCCCGTTCCAGCTCGCCGTCTGGCAGGTGCTGCGGGTCGTGCCCTACGGCCACACGCGCAGCTATGCCGACGAGGCCCACGCGCTCGGGCAGCCCGGCGCCGTGCGGGCCGTGGCCATGGCCAACGGGCGCAACCCGCTCGCCATCGTGGTGCCCTGCCACCGCGTCATCGCGAGCGATGGGCGCCTGGCCGGCTACACCGGCGGCGTGGAGCGCAAGCGCGCCCTGCTGGCGCTCGAAGCAGGGCAGACTTCCTGCTGGTCCGTGCAGGAAATGGACGATCTCATGAAGGGTGGTGCATGAATCCTGTGCGCAAACCCCTTTGCGTCGTGCTCACGGGCGCAGGCATCAGCGCCGACAGCGGCCTGCAGACCTTCCGGGGGGCGGGCGGCCTGTGGGAGGGACACCGCGTCGAGGACGTGGCCACGCCCGAGGCCTTTGCAGCCCACCCGCAGCGCGTGATCGACTTCTACAACGTCCGCCGGCGCCAGCTGCGCGTGGTGCGGCCCAACGCCGCCCACGAGGCGCTGGTGGCGCTGGAAGCAGGGTACGAGGTGCGCATCGTCACCCAGAACGTGGACGACCTGCACGAGCGCGCAGGCAGCCGCCATGTGCTGCACCTGCACGGCGAGCTCACCCAGCTGCGCAGCACCGCGCGGCCCGACTGGCGCATCGCCTGGCACGAGGACCAGACCCCCGACCAGCGCGACCCCTGGGGCGCGCCGCTGCGGCCGCACATCGTGTGGTTTGGCGAGGAAGTGCCCCTCATGCCCGAGGCCGTGGCCCAGGTCGAGGCGGCCGATGTGGTGCTGGTGGTCGGCACCTCGCTCAAGGTCTACCCGGCTGCAGGGCTGGTGCACCATGCGCCCGCCCATGCCCCCGTGTACCTCATCGACCCCCATCCGGCGCCGGGCCTGTCCGGCGTGCACGTCGTGGCCGAGCGGGCGGCCGTGGGCGTGCCGCGCGTGGTGCGCCAGCTGCTGGAGCAGGTGGGCGCTGATGCCGATGCTGGTGCCACGCTCCCTCCAGTTCCTCCCCTTTCCCGATGAGCCGCGATCCCGTGCGGTGTGCGCCAGCCGGCTCTTCCTTCTGATCCTCTGTTCTTCTGCAGTCCATGACCGATTCTTCTGATTCCTCTGTCTCCTCCTCTCCCGATCCCAACCGCTGCCGCGTCATCGGCGTGCTCGATGACGGCGTGGCCAGCCTGGGTGCCACGGCGCTCGCGCACCTGCGCACGGCCGATGTGGTCATCGGCGGTGCCCGCACGCTGGCTCTGTTCGGGCCGGAGCTGCGAGCCGACTGTGTGCGGCGCGACCTGACCGGGCACCTGGCGCAGGTGCCCGAATGGATCCGCGAAGCCCGCGACCGCCACCAGCGCTGCGTGGTGCTGGCCACCGGCGATCCGCTCTGCCACGGCATCGCGCCGTATCTGGCGAGCCGCCTGTGCATCGAGGCGCTGGAGATCCTGCCCAACCTCAGCACCCTGCAGCTCGCGTGTGCCCGCCTCGGGCTGGCCTGGCAGGATGCCCGCATCGTCTCCGTGCATGCGCGCGACGCGGGCGAGTGGCAGACAGGCGCTCCGCCCAGCCACGGCCTCTATGCGCTGGCGCAGGCGCTGCGTGCCCACGACCGGCTGCTGGTGCTCACCAGCCCCGACAACACGCCCGCCCGCATTGCCCGCCTGCTGCTGGCCGAGGGGCTGGGCGACGCCTTTGCCATGGCCGTGGCCGAGAACCTGCTCCAGCCCGGCGAGCGCGTGCATGCACAGCTCACCGTGCAGGAAGCGGCCTCCGGCACCTTTGCCCCGCTCAACGTGGTGGTGCTGTGGCGCCTGCAGCCACGCCCCGATCCCGTGCTGCTGGGGCTGCCCGATGGCGCCTTCCACCAGCGGCAGCCCGACAAGGGACTCATCACCAAGCAGGAGGTGCGGGCCGTGTCGCTCGCGCGGCTGCAGCTGCGGCGCGACAGCACCGTCTGGGACATCGGCGCCGGCAGCGGCTCGGTCGGCCTCGAAGCCGCCCGTCTGTGCACGGCCGGGCACGTGTACGCCATCGAGAAGAACGAGGGCGACCACGCCATCGCGGGCCGCAACCATGCCGCCTTCGGAGTGAGCAACTACAGCCTCTTTCATGGCCGTGCCCCCGAAGGGCTCGACGCCTGGCCCGACCCCGACGCCGTGTTCATCGGCGGTTCGGGCGGAGAGCTGGCGGGCCTCATCGGCCTCATCCTGGGCCGGCTGCGCACCGGCGGCCATCTGGTAATGAACTTCGTCACCCTCGAAAACCTCGCCACCGCCACGGCCGCCCTGGCCGCAGCCGCCGACACCGATCCCGCCCTTCAGTGGGACGTGCTCCAGCTGCAGGCCGCCCGCAGCCGTCCCATCCTTCACATGCACCGCATGGCCGCCGAAAACCCGGTCTGGATCGTGTGCGCCTCCCGCGAGGAACCCCAGACATGACCCTCTCCACACCGCCTTCTTCCGCAGCAGCTCCGGCGCTGCCTGCCCGCCCTGCCGGCCAGCCCCTGGGCCGGCTCATCGGCGTGTCGCTCGGCCCGGGCGATCCGGGCCTCATCACCCGCGCTGCCTGGGAGGCGCTCCAGCGCCGCGACTGCGCCTGGGTGTACCCGGCCCGCAGCGGCAAGACGCCGAGCTATGCGCTCGACATCGTCACCCGCGCCGGCCTGACGCCCCCCGACACCCACGGCCTGCTGCTGTTTCCCATGACGCACGACGGCGAAAAGCTCGCACGCGCCTGGCTCAAGGCCGCCGACACCGTGCTGCCCTGGCTCGCAGCGGGGCTGGACGTGCTTTTCCTCGTCGAGGGCGATGCCAGCACCTACGCCACCTTTGGCCATCTGGCCCGCACCGTGCAGGGGCTCGATGCGCGCGTGCAGGTGGAGATCATCGCCGGCGTCAATTCCTTCACCGCTGCCTGCGCCGATGCGGGCGTGCCCTTCGCCGAGCAGGACGACACCGTGGCCATCGTGCCCGCTGCCTACGGCGTGAGCGCCGTCGACCGCCTGCTGCCGGATTTCGACACGCTCGTGCTCATGAAGATCAAGCCCATCCTCGACGAGCTCATCGACTGGCTGGAAGCACGCCAGCTGCTCGAAGGCGCGCACTTCATCGAGCGCGTCGGTGCCGAGGACGAACGCCGCATGAGCGGCACCGCCCTGCGCGCGCTGCGCGGCACCCGGGTGAACTACCTCTCGCTGCTCATCGTGCGCCATCCGCACCGCGTGCGCGGCGAGCGCATCAAGGGCTGCCTGCGCAAGGCCGGCCCTGACGCAGCTCCCTCCGCCTCCGCCATTTTTCCCTCCATTTCCACCCCCACAGCCCCTACGGACGAAGAGAACGCCGCATGAGCCAGGACACCACCGTCGTCACCAGCGCCCCCGCCACCCCGCCCGAAGCCACGCGCGTGTGCATCGTCGCCATCACCCGCCACGGCGTGGCGCAGGCCCGCACCCTGGCCAGCCGCTGGCCCGAAGAGCTGCCGCCGCCCACGCTGTGCACCTCGGCCAAGTTCGCCGCCGAATGGGCCAGCCTGCCGCAGCCCCAGCGCATCTACGAAGGCGCCCTGCGGGATGAAATCGCGCCCCTCTTTGCCCATTACGACCAGATCGTCTTCTTCGTCTCGCTCGGCGCCGTGGTGCGCCTCATCGCGCCCCACCTCGTGAGCAAGGACGTCGACCCCGGCATCATCGTGGTCGACGATGCGGGCCAGTACGTGATCCCCGTGCTCTCCGGCCATGTCGGCGGAGCCAACGCCTGGAGCGAGCGCGTGGCCGACCTGCTCGGCGCGGCGCCCGTGCTGACCACCGCCTCGGACGTGGGCCGCACCATCCCGGTCGACATCCTGGGCCGGCACCTGGGCTGGCGTGTCGAAGCCCCCAAGATCAACATCACCCGCGTCTCGGCCCACGTGGTCAACGGCGAGCCCATCGCCGTGGTGCAGGAAGCCGGCAGCCCCCACTGGTGGACCCGCCCCACGCCCCTGCCGGCCAACATCGAGCGCCTCACCCGGTTCGAGGACGTGGACCCCGCCCGCCACGCCGCCGTGCTCTGGATCACCCAGCGCCCCGTCGACGACGCCCTCTGGCAGCAGTGGGCCGAGCGGCTGGTGGTGTACCGCCCTCCGCAGGAAGAGCCCGCCGCATGAGCGCAGCCCCCTCCAGCACACCAGGCACCTCCCGCCCCCCCGCCGCAGACCTGCCCCGGCTCGCGCTGGGACTCGGCTGCGACCGGGGCACTCCCGTCGCCACCCTGCGGCAGGCCGTGTCCGAGGCGCTCGCGCAGCTGGGGCGTGACTGGTCGGACATTGCCGCCGTGGCCAGCATCACCCTCAAGGCCGACGAGCCCGGGCTGCTCGCCCTCGCGGCCGAGCAGAGCTGGCAGATCCATTTCCATGCCCCGGCCGAGCTGGCTGCCGTGCCCGTGCCCCACCCGAGCGAAACCGTGCGCAAGTACACCGGCACCCCTTCGGTGAGCGAAGCCGCCGCCCTGCTGGCCGCCGGAGGCGGCACACACCCCGCGCCGCCCGCCGCCCTCGTCATCGAGAAACACAAACTTCGCGGAGCCGACGGCCGCAACGCCACCGTCTCCATGGCCCTTTTCCCTTTCCCTGCAGACCTTTCATGACCGATACCGTCCTCACTCCTTCCCCTTCCGCCCCTGCCGCCGTGGGCCGCATCGCGCTCGTCGGCATCGGCCCGGGCAGCGTCGACCACATGACCGCCCGTGCCCGCGAAGCCATCGCCGAGGCCGACGTGGTCATCGGCTACGTCACCTACATCAAGCTCGTGGCCGACCTTGTCGAAGGCAAGGAAATCATCCGCAAATCCATGACCGAGGAACTCGACCGCGCCGTCAGCGCGCTCGAAGCCGCCCGCGCCGGCAAGAAAGTCGCCCTCATCTCCTCCGGCGACGCCGGCGTCTACGGCATGGCCGGCCCCACCTACGAAGTGCTCTTCCAGGCCGGCTGGACACCCGAGGGCGATGTCGAAGTCGAAATCGTCCCCGGTGCCTCCGCCCTCAACAGCTGCGCCGCGCTCGTCGGCGCCCCCCTCACGCACGACTTCTGCGCCATCTCGCTCTCCGACCTGCTCACTCCCTGGCCCGTCATCGCCCGCCGGCTCGACGCCGCCGCCGCCGCCGACTTCGTCACCGCGCTCTACAACCCCAAGAGCGGCCGCCGCACGCGCCAGATCCAGGAAGCCCAGCGCCTGTTCCTGCGCCACCGCAGCCCCGACACCCCCGTGGCCATCGTCAAGAGCGCCTACCGCCGCCGCCAGTCCATCCAGTTCACCACCCTCGCGCAGATGGCCGAACACGACATCGGCATGCTCAGCACCGTGCTCATCGGCAACAGCAACACCTTCGTGCGCGACGGTCTCATGGTCACCCCCCGTGGCTATGCCAACAAGTACGACGTCGCCGGCGATGGCACCGCCCACGAAGGCGAAAAAGCCGGCCGCTCGCTGTCCACCGGCCTCCACGGCTGGCTCGACACCCTCCAGGCCGCCCACGCCGCAGGCACCACCATCGACCAGCTCGCCCACCAGTACCGCCTGCCGGCCGACTACATCCGCATCACCCTGCAGGATCCCCTGCAGCCCGAGAGCGACGACACCGCCGCCGCCGGGAAGACCGAAGCATGAGCGAACAGCAGACCCCGCAGCCCTCCTGCGCCTGCACGGCAGCAGACCCCGCCCCTGTCGCGGCACCCTGCACCGGCACAGAGCCGGCCTCCGGCGCGGCTGCCCCGCAGACACCGGCCGAAGGCGTCGTCAAGCCGCGCATCGGCGCCTACCGCCGCCACCTGCTCGTGTGCACCGGCCCACGCTGCACCCAGCACGGCGAATCGCAGCAGCTCTTCGACGCCCTCGGCGCCAAGTTCAAGGCCGCCGGCCTCGATCAGGGCGACCTCCGCGTCAAGCGCACCCGCGTAAGCTGCTTCGCCGCCTGCAAGGGCGGCCCCGTCGTCTGCGTCCAGCCCGACGGCACCTGGTACTACAACGTCACCCCCGAAAACATGGACCGCATCATCGCCCAGCACCTCGTAGGCGGCCAGCCAGTCGAGGATCTGGTGTTCCATCAGGCATAGGGGCAGGAGAAGACTCTGTGCGTTGGGGCAGACAGGGGGCTGCCTGCCTCATTGCAGGGTCTTGCCGAGGAGGGTTGACGTGATTGTGGATTTCGCCACTTTTTCGATTTCCCTGTTTACTCCTCAGCTCTGTTATCCCTGTACCAGGCGAGAAATGCATGGACAGGTTCACAAAACGCAACCTCGCCATCCTTGTCAACACGATCTGGCATAGACTGCAGCCACTTTTTCAGCCACTCGCACAATTTCTTGTCCTTGTTCCCTTTCTTCGGGTATTCCAAAGGAGTCTCCAGTGTTTCTGGATTCTGCACATACGTCGTGAAGTCGAGCCTAATCGTTTCCCCATCTTTGACGTAAATTTTCTCTAGGTCAGGGATCGGCCGTTGCGGCGCATCAATACGTATCGCTCCTTTTTTCCCCCAATAGACGGGAATCAGAATAGCGTTGGGGTCTTTCGGAAGCTCGGACTCTTTCCAGCCTTCATACACATCGAGTACATCGTGTTCCACGCCAGATTGCTGTGTCAACGCACTGTTTGTTTCCTTAAGATGCCGTAGGGCTGTGTCACTAACATGATCGCGAAAAAACACGAAATAGATTTCTCGGTCTTTCATGTCTTCAGGTGACAGCTCCAGCAAACTTGTCTGATTCTTTTTGTTAGGGTTGCGCGTAGCGCGTCGCCTTCTCCAGGCCTCGTTGGCGGCATCGAGATCCGCCTGCGTGATGGGGCGCGCCTCACTCCACAGATCATCAAACCATACACTGGCCCGTTCCAATAGCGCAGAGTTTTTGGTGCACAAGCCAAGTTCATGAAATCCATCCACCTCGTTATCTTCCAAGCCAAGTCCATTACAGGACATATTGGCAGACCCTACCACCATGGCCTTGTTTGTCATAACAAGCTTTGCATGGAGGGTATCTACCTGTTTAATTTCCATATTCTGTAAAGCCTGTAACTTCGGGATGACAGAAGGATTTGTTCCCCCCATGGAAAGGTTGCACAGAATGCGCAGCGATTTACCTTGCCATTTTTTAAAGATAGACTCACTGCCTTCCCCCCAAAAGGCAACAGCTACGCATGCTGAGTCAGCCTTTTCCAGAAGTTCATGAATGGCGGATAGATAGCTTTTGTCGTGAAGCAGCATGGTGATTCCTTTTGTTGTCACATCCCGAACGATCATACGCTCGGCGGTCTCCAATCCGAAGCGCAACACTGCAGGTTGATGTTCGATGAAGGGCAGAGGAGTTTCTGTCTTCCACAGCGGCCATGTCATGCACTGTGCAAAGGCCTGTAGGGCGAGCGCCAATCGAACATCTGCCTGGGGCGGTTGTTCATCAAGTCCGCCATGGAGTCCAGGGCCTCCTGGTCGTGCACACGCAGACCAGTTGCCTCCTGGTGGGCCGAGACGCCTGAGATGGCTGATGTCGTCTTGGCCTTGTCTCAGCTCCTTCAAGGCCGCCAAGTGCAGTTGGCGGGAGTGCCGGGGCCATGGCTGAACATTTCGAGATGGCCGACGTCATTCGTCGTCGCACCGAATCTAGCGCACAAGAGCATGAGGATGTGCTGGCACTCGATTTGTACGGTACCATTCCGTACAAATAGGGGTATCTCATGAACGCAAATTCCGCTCGTCTTGACCTTCGTCTCGAAGCCCGCGACAAGGAGCGCATCGCCAAGGCGGCTGCTCTGCGCGGCATGCCGCTGTCGTCGTTCGTGCGCAATGCCGTGTTGCGTGAAGCCGATGCCGCCATCGCCGCCGATACCGTCGTCACGCTGTCCGAGGCCGAATCGCGCCGCTTCCTGGACGCGCTGGACGCGCCTTTCCGCCCCAATGCCCGCCTGAAGCAGGCGATGGAGTCGGCTGCTGGCCTGACGCAGCGCTGAGGCATGGCGCTGACCTTCACCGTCCTGGACGGACGCCAGCACGATCGCGAAGGCTTCGCCTGCGGCGTGGCCGCGCTGGACGACTATCTGCGCCGCCGCGCCGGGCAGCATCAGCGCGATGGCATCGCCACCACCCACGTGCTGATCGACGACACCGAGCCGGCCCGGATTCTCGGCTACTGCGCACTGTCGGCTGCGCAGCTGCATCTGCATGAGCTCCGCGAGGACGACCGCAAGCGGCTGCCCGCGTACCCGGTGCCGGCCATTCGCGTAGGCCGGCTGGCTGTCTCCCGTGCTGAGCAGGGTAAGGGGTACGGTGGGCTGCTCCTGGGGCATGCGGTCAATCGGGCCTTGTCCGTGCGGCAGACGATGGGCGTGCGCGTGCTGGTCGTGGATGCCAAGGATGCGCGGGCAGCCGCGTTCTACGAGAGCTTCGGCTTTCGGTGCACGGGCACATCGGCACGGACGCTCTATCTTCCCATTGGCTCGAATTGAGAAATTGATTGCGTGCATGCACGGCGCCGTTTTCCATGATGGTGCTGTCTTCTCTCTGTCCTTCTTCACTGTCCTCCGTGACCTATTCCCGCCCCGGTGTGCACGCACGGCGGGAAGGGCTGGGCGCTGATGGACAATCGGGGGTGCATGGGGCCGTGTGGCCCTGTACGCGACAGGACAGGAGCAGCCTTGAAAATCATCGTATTTGCCCACAGCGGGGGGCCCGGAGGGGCCGAACATGCCTTGCGCCATCTGGTGGCGATGCTGGCCGAGCGCCATGAGGTGGACATCATCCTGCCTGATCTGGAGCGGGGCGAGGCGGCCTACTACACGGAGCGCGGCCATCGCTGCTACCACCTGCCGGTGCCCTTTGCCCTGCCGGATGTCTCGGGGGCGCTGCTGCACTATGCGCGGCTCGATCTGGCCGACATCGTGCGCGTGCTGCGCGAGGGGGCCTACGATCTGGCCCTGTCCAACACGCTGGCGATTCTGCACGGAGCGTGGATCGCGCGGTATCTGGGCATTCCGCACCTGCACTACGTGCATGAATATCTGCAGGACGAGGAGCTGATGCCGGTGGCGCTGTCGCGGGCGTCGTATCTGGCGATGGTGGGGGAGTCTTCCAGCGGGATCATTGCGTGCTCGGACTTCGTGGCCGGGCAGTTCCCCGAGGCGCTGCAGGCGCCGCTGCGCGTGCTCGAACCCTTCGATTACACCCAGGCCGTGGAGCCGCGCGCCTTCGACGATGCGGGCGAGAACGTGATCCAGGTGATCGGCACGCGCTCGCACCGCAAGCATGCCGTCTTTGCGCTGGATGTGGCCAAGGCGCTGGCGCTGCGGGGGGTGCCGGTGCGTGTGGACATCATCGGTTCGGCCCACAGTGCCGACGGCCGGCTGGGGCGCATGATCCAGAAGCGCGGGGTGCCGGTGCGGGTGTTCGACCACCATCCCGATCCGTATGCGATCAACATCGCCACCCGCACGGTCACGCTGGTGTGTGCCACGACCGAGCCCTACGGGCTGACCGTGCCCGAGTCGCTCCGGCGGGGCATTCCGGTGGTGGCGTCGCGCTCGGGCGGGCCGCAGGGGCTGCTGCCGTCTTCCCTGCTGTATGACGTGGATGACCTCGAAGGCTGCGTGCGGGCGCTCGAACAGGTGTTTGCCCACTATCCCGATCAGGTGGCGCAGGCCTGCCAGCAGTACGACACGCTGGCGGCCCGCATCGACCGCCAGAGCGTGGCCGAGGCACTGGAGCGGACGCTGACCGGGGCGCTGGAGCACCGCGTGCCCATCGGTTCACCCCGGCTCGATGCGCTGGTGGAGCGGGTCAAGCCCGTGCTGCACCTGCCGCTCGATACGGCGGACATGGCTGCAGCCATTGCCAAGGTGGGGCGGCGCGAAGGGGTGAAGCAGGACGCCGCTGCCGTGGTGGCCCGCATCGAGGCTGAGCGCCAGCAGCCCGGCACCGCCGTGGCGGAGGACCTCCGGCGCTTCGATGTGGTGCCCTTTGTCATGTCCGCGGGCATGGACCGGCTCTACCGGCACGGGCTGGGTCTGGCCGTGGAGCTGGCGGCCACCTGCGAAGACCCGGGGCGGCTGCAGATGGCGGCCTTCATTGTCTCGGCGCTCGACGAATGGCAGCGCGAGCACCAGCGCAGCCCCCGCGTGCTGGCGCTGGGTGACGGCATCGGCATCGACTCGCTGCGGTTTGCGCTGGCGGGATTTTCCGTGACCTATGTGGATTACGACCAGTCCCGCATGGCCGAGGTGGCGGCGCGCCATTTCGACACCGTGCGTGCGTCGCGCCGGGGCCGCAAGCTGCCGGTGCGGGTGGTCGACCGGGTGACCCACGCCTACGACGCAGTGGTGTGCCTGGAGGTGATCGAGCATGTGCCCGATCCGGCCCAGTTCTTCGAGGGGGTGGCCGGCCATGTGGGCGAGGGCGGGCTGCTGTTCATCAGCGAGTGCTTCAACGGCATCGAGAACCGCTGGCCCACGCATCTGCGCAGCAACGAGTCGCTGGCGGGCATGCTGCCCCTGATGGCGCCGCCCACGCTGGACTATGTGGGCACGCACCCGGCCCTGCCGGGCAAGCCCTTCGTGTTCCGGCGCCGCGAGGCCGATGCCCCGGCAGCCGCCTCCTGCACCGATCTGCTGCGCCAGCGCACCGTGGAGCGCATGCTGCTGCAGCAGCGCCTCGATCTGGGTGTGTAGGTCGTAGAGGGTGTGTCCACAGAAAAATGAATGGGCCTGGAACCAGGACACCTGATCTGATGGCCTGAGCCTGAACGCATGCGCAACAAGGGGGAGGGAACCTGGGCTGGTTCTCTCCCCCTTTGGCCTTCCGTTCCCGTTTCTTTTTACTTCCCACTGGGGTCGTAGAGCAGGGCGGCGGTGAGGCGGCTTACATGACCGAGAGGTGCTCGGTGCCGGCGGCCAGGTCGGAGGTGGCAGCGCGCTTGGAGTTGAGCTTGATCTGCAGGCGCAGGTCGTTTTGCGAGTCGGCGTTGCGCAGGGCATCCTGGTAGGAGATCGTGCCTTCCTCGAAGGCGTCGAACAGGGCCTGGTCGAAGGTCTGCATGCCGATGTCCCGGCTGCGGCGCATGACTTCCTTGATTTCGCCGACCTCGCCCTTGAAGATCAGGTCGGAGATCAGCGGCGAGTTGAGCAGGATTTCGATGACCGCGACGCGGCCCTTGCTGTTCTCGCGCGGCAGCAGGCGCTGCGAAACCATGCCCTTGAGGTTGAGCGAGAGGTCCATGAGCAGCTGCGTGCGACGTTCCTCGGGGAAGAAGTTGATGATGCGGTCGAGCGCCTGGTTGGCGCTGTTGGCGTGCAGTGTGGCCAGACAGAGGTGCCCGGTCTCGGCAAAGGCCACGGCGTGTTCCATGGTTTCGCGGTCGCGGATTTCGCCCATCAGGATCACGTCCGGGGCCTGGCGCAGGGTGTTCTTGAGGGCGATTTCCCAGTCCTCGGTGTCGAGTCCCACCTCGCGCTGGGTGACGATGCAGTTCTTGTGCGGGTGCACGAATTCCACCGGGTCCTCGATCGTGATGATGTGCCCGTAGGAATTCTCGTTGCGCCAGTCCACCATGGCGGCCAGCGTGGTGGACTTGCCCGATCCCGTGGCGCCGACCACGATCACCAGCCCCCGCTTGGTCATGGAGATGTCCTTGAGGATGGGGGGCAGCCTCAGGTCGTCGATGGTGGGGAGCTTGCTCGGGATCACCCGCAGCACCATGCCCACCTTGCCCATCTGCACAAAGGCGTTGACGCGGAAGCGCCCGGTGCCCGGGGGCGAGATGGCGAAGTTGCATTCCTTGGTGCGCTCGAACTCGCTCATCTGGCGGTCGTTCATGATCGAGCGCGTCAGCGCCAGCGTGTGGGCCGGCGTGAGCGGCTGGCTCGACACCTTGTTGATGCGGCCGTCCACCTTGATGGCCGGGGGAAATTCGGCCGTGATGAACAGGTCGCTGCCGTTGCGGCTCACCAGCAGCTTGAGCAATTCGTGGATGAACTGACTGGCCTGGTCGCGATCCATAGGGAGTCTCCTGGTCGGGGGCGGACGGGCGCGGGGCCGGTCAGCCGGGGAAGTTTTCGGGGATCTTGGCCTTGCTGCGGGCTTCGGCCGGAGAGATGAGGTTGCGGCGCACCAGCTCCGTGAGGTTCTGGTCCAGCGTCTGCATGCCCACGGAGTTGCCGGTTTGGATGGTGGAGTACATCTGGGCGACCTTGGCCTCGCGGATCAGGTTGCGGATGGCAGGGGTGCCCAGCATGATCTCGTGCGCGGCCACGCGGCCGCTGCCGTCCTTGGTCTTGCACAGGGTCTGCGAGATCACGGCCACGAGCGACTCGGAGAGCATGGCCCGCACCATTTCCTTTTCCTCGGCCGGGAACACGTCGATGATACGGTCGATCGTCTTGGCGGCGCTGGAGGTGTGCAGGGTCCCGAACACCAGGTGGCCCGTTTCGGCGGCGGTCATGGCCAGGCGGATGGTTTCGAGATCCCGCATTTCCCCCACCAGAATCGCGTCCGGATCTTCCCGCAGGGCCGAGCGCAGGGCGGCGCTGAAGCTGTGCGTCATGGGGCCGACCTCGCGCTGGTTGACCAGGCACTTCTTGGACTGGTGCACGAATTCGATCGGGTCCTCCACCGTGAGGATGTGGCCCTGCTCGTTCTCGTTGAGGTAGTCGATCATGGCGGCCAGGGTCGTGGACTTGCCGGAGCCGGTCGGCCCGGTGACCAGCACCAATCCGCGCGGGCGCATGGCCAGCTCGGCAAAGATCTTGGGGGCGTTGAGGTCCTCGAGCGTCAGCACCTTGCTCGGAATGGTCCGGAACACGGCTGCAGCGCCCCGGTTCTGGTTGAAGGCGTTGACCCGGAAGCGTGCCAGCCCCTGCACCTCGAACGAGAAGTCGACCTCCAGTTCCTCCTCGTACTGCTTGCGCTGCGTGTCGCTCATGATGTCGTACACCATGGCGTGCACTTCCTTGTGCTCCATGGGCGGCAGGTTGATGCGCTTGACGTCGCCGTGCACGCGGATCATGGGGGGCAGCCCTGCCGAGAGGTGCAGGTCAGATGCCTTGTTTTTGACGCTGAATGCGAGAAGTTGGGTAATATCCACGGAAATCCCTGGTCGAAGAAGAATGCGGGGCAGAGTCGGCCTCTGGTGCCGCCCTGCGGCACCCTGGCCGCAGGAGGGGCCTGTCCGGCTCGAAGGCCGGGTTACGGCCTGCGGTGCTTCATCATGCACCTGTGGCGCACCCGTGCTGCCCATGCCCGCAGCGGATTCGCTGTCGTGTCCCCTTTCGGCCGAGGCCCCCTGGCTGCCTCCATGGTAGCCAGTTGCCACATCCAAATGTACTCCCTATGTTTTCCAGTGCCCCGATTGCCCTGAATTTGCAGCACGTGCAGCACAGAATCGCCCAGGCTGCGGCGCGTGTACAACGTCCCGTGGAATCCATCCGCCTGCTGGCGGTCTCCAAGTTCTTCGACGCCGAGGCGGTGGCCGCTGCGGCCGATGCCGGCCAGCACGCCTTTGGCGAGAACTACGTCCAGGAAGGCGTGGCCAAGATCGAGGCACTGCGCGCGCGGGGGCTGGAGTGGCACTGCATCGGTCCGCTGCAGAGTCGCAAGACCGCGCTGGTGGCCACCCACTTCGACTGGCTCCAGAGTCTGGACCGCACGGAGCTGGCCGAGCGCCTGAACCGCCAGCGTCCCGAGACGTGCGCGCCGCTGCAGGTCTGCCTGCAGGTGAACATGGACGGCGGGGCCACCAAGCACGGCGTGGCGCCCGATGCAGTGCTGGCGCTGGCACGCACTGTCATGGCCCTGCCGCGGCTGGAGCTGCGCGGCCTCATGAGCATTCCCGACCCCAGCGACGACCCGCAGCAGACGCTGGCGGTGCACCGCGACACCCGCGCCCTGTTCGACGATGTCGGCCGGCAGCTCGGGCTGCCGCGCTGGGACACCCTGTCCATGGGCATGAGTGCCGATCTGGAAGAAGCGGTGGAAGCCGGCAGCACCATGGTGCGTATCGGAACCGCCATCTTCGGGGCGCGTCCGGTCAAGACACAGGCGCCGGAGGACGCTGCCTGATGGCCTGATGGCCTGATGGCCTGATGGCCTGATGGCCTGATACGCAGGGCCGCCGCGCGTGGCAGGCCTTGATCCTTGCCCGTCAGTCCATGCCGTCGGTGGCGTGCAGTGTGGTGGGATCGAACAGGCGTGGTGGCGCCTTGCGGTTCAGTGCCCTGCAGTCGATGGCCAGCACCCGCGTGAACAGCAGGCCGGCCACGGCGCGCAGCAATTCGCCGGTGTCCAGCGTCGGGTGGCTGAGGGCATCGGTGATGCGCAGCCGGTGGCCATCCTGCACCTGGGCGAGCACATGGCGGGCCGGATCGGACAGCACGCGGTCGGGCAGATGGTAGGTGCGGTGGGCGTGCACCGTGTAGCGCCACAGGCGTGGCGGCAGCATGGCATGCACCTGCGGCAGCGGGCAGCGCAGGGTGTACTCCCACAGCAGCTCCCAGAACGAGAGCTCCTCCATGCCCGAGGCATCGAAGCGCCAGCCCTCGGCGTAGGGAATGGTGGAGAGCATGGCGCCGCGCATGGCTGCCAGCGGCAGATGCTGCTGGCGCCATACCTTGCGGCGGGAGGCAGAGACCACGGCCACCAGGGCGCTGCTGGCAGGATCGCGCCACACCAGATGATGGCAGCCCCAGGAGGCCCGCTGCGAGACCATGGCCGTGATGAGCGCGTAGCGGCTGCGCAGTGCATCGAGCCCCCCGAAGCTCTCGGTGAGGTTCTGCGCCAGCTCCTCGCCGGCGTGGTCAGTGCTGTTGCGCCATTCCTGATGGGCTTCCTCGTCCTCGCCGAGCAGACACGCGGGCAGCCCCTGGTAGTGGCCCTGGGGGTCCAGGGCCACCCGCTGGATGTAGCGGTTGAATCCGATGGCCGTGTCGGCGGGGCCGTCGGCTCCCTGCTGGCCGTCGTCGTCCAGGTCGACGCAGCGCAGATGGGTGAGATAGAGGTCCGGCGCCAGTCCCGGCGGCGCAGCCTTCCACTCGGGCGCGTCATCGGGCCCGTCAGCGCCCGCCAGGGGCGCGAGGGCTTCGGCAATGTCGGAGATTTCGTAGGGTGTCAGCCCCACCGGGGCATAGAAGGCACGCATCCCAGAAGCATACGGGCATTGCACCCCTTTGCTGCACGGGTGTTGTGACGGAGCCGCACCGGAGGCGCTCCCGTTTGCCCGTACCATGCACTCCACAGCCCGTCCGCGTGGCGGCCCGCCTGTGCGGGCCGTTGTTCCGGCGCTTCCCTTCCCGATTTTCAGGAGAGTCTCCCATGTCCGGCCTGCTGCCCTTTGTCGATCCCGATGGCCTGCGCGAATATTCCGTGGTGTATACCGATCGCGCGCTCAACCACATGTCCCGCCGGTTCGTCGGGGTGATGCAGGACATCCAGTCCGTGCTGGCCGAGGTGCACGGTGCCCATGTCTCGGCGCTGGTGCCGGGCAGCGGCACTTTCGGCATGGAGGCGGTGGCGCGGCAGTTTGCCCGGGGGCGCCGCGTGCTGGTGGTGCGCAACGGCTGGTTCAGCTACCGCTGGAGCCAGATTCTGGAGACATGCGGGCTCACGCAGGACGTGCAGGTCTGCACGGCACGTCCCCTGACGGCCGACGTGGATGCGGCCTGGGTGCCTGCTCCGGTCGACGAGGTGGTCGCTGCCATCCGCACGCACCGTCCTGCCGTGGTGTTCGCGCCCCATGTGGAAACGGCCAGCGGCATTCTGCTGCCCGACGCCTATGTGCAGGCGGTGGCACGGGCGGCCCACGAGGTCGGGGCCCTCATGGTGCTCGACGGCATTGCCAGCGGAGCCATGTGGGCCGACATGCAGACGCTGGAGGTGGATGTGCTGCTGGGAGCCCCGCAGAAGGGCTGGAGCAGCACGCCGTGCTGCGCCATCGTCTGCCTGAGCGAGCGCGCACGCCACGCGCTGGAACAGACCACGAGCGACAGCTTTGCCTGCGACCTGCGCAAGTGGGTGGCCATTGCCGAGGGCTATGCCCAGGGGCAGCATGCCTACCACGCCACCATGCCCACCGACGGCATCGTGCGCCTGCGCGACGCCATGCTGGAGACGCGTGCCGATGGTTTCGCCCTCACCCGCGAGCGCCAGCTGGCGCTGGGAGCACAGGTGCGGGCGCTGCTGGAGGCGCGCGGATTCTCCAGCGTGGCTGCCGAGGGCTACAAGGCGCCCGGCGTGGTGGTCAGCCACACCACCGATCCCGAGATGCAGAACGGGCGTGCCTTTGTGGCGCAGGGCATGCAGGCGGCGAGCGGGGTGCCCCTCATGTGTGGAGAGCCTGAGGGGTTCCGCACCTTCCGGCTCGGGCTCTTCGGCCTCG
Source organism: Brachymonas moutaii (nom. illeg.) (assembly GCF_049977365.1). NCBI lineage: Bacteria > Pseudomonadati > Pseudomonadota > Betaproteobacteria > Burkholderiales > Comamonadaceae > Allobrachymonas > Brachymonas moutaii (nom. illeg.). The sequence goes on from NZ_JBNGEN010000003.1 coordinate 93,883, forward strand.
ACAAGTGGCGGGCCGTGCCGCACACGGCCGACTTCGTGGCCCGGGTACTTGATGACATGGGGTACACGGCCGGCTGAACGCGGCATTCCAGGCTGCGCGTGCAGCGGCTTCAGGTCGGCGCGGCCGGAGGGGCGGGGAGGGTCGTGGCCGCATCGCGCAGGCTTTCCTGCAGCCATTGGGCAAAGGCGGTGCATTCCCAGCGGTCCATGGTGCCGGCCCGCCAGCACAGGTAGTGCGCGTGCGGGCTGGCCACTTCCCGCTCGGACAGGCGGGCGAGCGTGCCGTTGGCCAGCCAGGGGCGCGCGAGCTGCAGGCGCACCAGCGCCACCCCCAGCCCCTGGGCAGCGGCATCGCAGGCCAGGCCGACATCGTTGAACGAGGAACCGTCCACCGGCTCGGGCCAGTCGAGTCCGTGGGCCACGAACCAGGTGCGCCATGGTTCGAGCGGGCTGCGCAGCAGGGCCGCGCGCTGCAGGTCGTGCACCGAGGGAAAGGGCCCTGCCGTCTGCAGGTATTCGGGCGAGGCCACGGGGGTGATGGCGTCTTCGAGCAGGCAGATCGATTCCATGTCGGCATAGCGGCCGGTGCCGAAGCGGATGGTGAAATCCGCGTCCTCGGCCACCACGTCCAGCAGCGGAATGCTGACGTGCAGCGAGAGGTCGATCTCAGGGTGCAGGGCCAGGAAATGGCGCAGCCGCGGCATCAGGATGCTGCGCGCAAAGGTGGGTGTGACCGCCACCCGCAGCTTGCGGCGCGTCAGCGCGCCCTGACGCCCCGGAAAGCGCTCCAGCATGGTGAGCGCCTCGCGCACGTGCGACAGGTACTCGCTGCCCTCGGTGGTGAGGGAGAAATCGGCCCGGCCGAACAGCCGCGTGCCGATGAGCTGTTCGAGCTGCCGGATGCGGTGGCTGACCGCGCTGGGCGTCACGCACAGTTCCTCGGCCGTGTGCGTGACGCTGCGCAGACGCGCCAGCGCCTCGAAGGTCAGCAGACATTGGATGGGGGGAATGCGCAGGGCCATGGCAGCAGGGCCGATGCGCCCGCACGGAGCGCAGGCACATCGGCCACAAGGGCGTCAGCGGAAGATGACGGTGCGCCGTCCGTTGAGCAGCACACGGTGTTCGCTGTGCCACTTCACGGCGCGCGCGAGCACTTGGCTCTCGGTGTCGCGGCCGATGGAGGTGAGGTCCTCCACGGTCTTGCTGTGATCCACGCGGGCCACGTCCTGCTCGATGATGGGGCCTTCGTCGAGATCGGCGGTGACATAGTGTGCCGTGGCACCGATGAGCTTGACGCCACGGTCATGCGCCTGATAGTAGGGCTTGGCGCCCTTGAAGCTGGGCAGGAAGCTGTGGTGGATGTTGATGGCCCGGCCGGACAGGCGCTCGCACAGGTCGTTGCTGAGGATCTGCATGTAGCGGGCCAGCACCACCAGCTCGGCGCCTTCCTGCTCGATGATTTCGAGTTGCCGTGATTCGGCCTGCTCCTTGTGCTCGCGCGTCACGGGCAGGTGGTGGAAGGGCACGTTGTAGCTGGCCGCGAGCTGGTAGAAGTCGCGGTGGTTGCTGATGATGGCGCGGATGTCGATGGCCAGCAGCCCGCTCTTCCAGCGAAAGAGAAGGTCGTTGAGGCAGTGGCCTTCCTTGCTCACCATGATGACGGTGGGCATGCGGTGCGAGGTGGCGTACAGGCGCGCCTGCATCTGGAAGGGCGCCGCGAACTCGGCCAGACGGCGGCGCAGCACGGCCACATCAGGCTCGGGGCAGACGAAGCCCACGCGCATGAAGAACAGTCCGGTGCCCGAGTCGTTGTACTGGGCAGCCTCTTCGATGTTGCCGTCCTGCTCCATCAGGAAGCCGGAGACGGCGTGTACCAGCCCCTTCCGATCGGGGCAGGACAGGGTGAGGATGTAGGGATGAGTCATGACAGATCAGGGTGGGCCATGCCCGTGCCGGACGGCGCAGACCGAAAGGACAGCCCCCGCGCACCATATCGGCGCCTGTGGGGCCCAGAACACCTGATTGTAGTGATCCTGCCCCTCTGGTTCCGTGCCGGGGATGCAGGGGGCAGAGGCATGCGCCGGGAACAGGGCACAGCCGGCAATGGCGGTGCCACTCCCGCTGCCGGATCAGTGCGGCATGTCCCGCGATGCGGTCAGTGCAGCATGACGGGGCTGCCCGCCAGACCGGAGTAGTGGTCGAGCATGTCCTCGACCTCTTCCTGGGTGGGGGTTTCTTCCTGCCAGCGGGTGATCTGCTGCTGGAACAGCTCGGCCCAGCTGCCGTCGAGATACACGTGCTTGCCGCAGCGCTTGTCCACGATCTCGAATCCGTGGCGGGCCAGCGCGAGATGGGCGCGCCCATCCATGCGAATGGCTTCATCGGCGTCCAGCTCGGGCGTGGGCTGCATGTGGACTACGGCGAAGGCTTCCGAGTCGTAGAGGGTGTTCATGCCCACAGTGGACTGGCTGAATTTGTCTTCGTTGTTCATGGCAAAGATATGGTAGTCCATATGGGCACTTTCAAGAACAGGGGTGGACACGGGAATGTGCAGAAAAATTCTGCTGCTGTGCATTTTTCCCTTACATCACATCGTATGAAGGCAGAAATGTAGCGTCAATTGGCAATCTGTGCAGGAAAGCTTCCCCCGATTGGGGGATTGGATGTGCATTTCCTGCAGAAGTTCCCGTTCTTCTGCAGGCAGGGTGGATGCGCGGGTCAGGGGGCCGTGGCAGGCATCCGCTCCAGCAGCTGCTCCACGTAATCGCCCGAGGCTTCGGAGATGCGCAGCCGCACGGGCAGGTAGACCGTTTCGCCGGAGCCGGCCTTCCAGGGGGCGTACCACACGTCCACCGTGCGGGAGGCATCGGGCGTGGCCGCACGCTGCAGGTGCACGGTCTGCAGGGGCTTGCCATCCACCGTGACGGTGTCGGCCGGCAGAACCCCAAAGTTCCACACCGAGGCACCCCGGAGTTCGGCCACCTGTATCGGCAGCGTGCTGCCAGGCTGGCCCAGCCCGGGATGCGCCGCCAGCAGGGCCGCGAGCTGCATGAAGACGCTGACCTCGTCCTGGGCGCCGGGCATCAGCGCGGCGTCGGGCCGGCCCGTGGAGAAGGCGATATGGCCGCCAGCGCCCTGTGCGCCGTCGGCAGGCCGCACGAACGTGGTGACATGGCCGCCGCGCCAGTCGTCGCTGAGTCGGTCGGGCTGCAGGCCGTTCGCAGTCAGGAGGCCGGTGCTGGCCTGGGTGCGGGAACCGATCAGGAAGGCACTGACCGTGAACGACATGCGGTAGCGCCCCTGGGTGTCGCTGCTCCACTGCAGACGCGAGCTGGCGTGGTAGTTCCAGGTGGTGCGCTTGCCCGTGACTGCATAGGCCAGCTCGTAGGCGAGCGGCACGCGGGCCGGCTGCCGGGCCATGGCGGCCACGGCCGGGGGCACGGCAGCCGCCGGGGCTGCTCCAGATGCCGGCATGGCGGGCATGGAGGGCTGATCGGGCAGGGCCGGTGCACTGGCAGCGGAAGAAGCGGCCGGCTGGGCTGCAGAGGCGGCCGAGGCAGCAGTCTCCGCAGCGGAGGCACTGCCGGTGGGGGCTGCCGCTGCGGCAGGGGCAGACAGGCGGGAGCGGACCGGGGTCGGCAGGCGGGGGGTGGGCAGATGCAGGGCCGGCGCAGGCGTGTCCAGGTGCGGGGAGGGGGCTGGTGTCGGCGTCGGGGAGGCCGGCAGCGGAGTCTCGGGGACCGGGGCCGGAACCACGCGCGTCTGTACCGGAGCGATCCGGATGACGGCCGGAGTGGCAGCAGTGTCCGGCTGCGCCGGCAGGAACAGTCCCGGTGCAAGCAGCACCCCGTGTGCCGTCACCACCAGGGCCGTGGCGGCCAGCAGCGGCAGCCAGCGCACGGCTGCGCGGCCGCGCGCGCCACGGCGCCCGATACGCAGGCGAGACAGTGGCAGAGAGGGCGGGGACGCAGGAGGCAGGACAGGCATGGACAGGCGATCGAAAGAGCCGGCCTATTCTAGAATGCCCGATTCCCCCGGGCAGGGGGTTCCTGCCCGGTGTTGTGTAAGCGCCTGTTTGCACGGTCCCGGCGGGGCGGCAGGCAGCGCATCCAAAGAAATGGTTCCCCATGAAACTGGCCACCTACCGGGACGGTTCGCGTGACGGGGTGCTGGTGGTGGTGTCGCGTGACCTGCGCGAGGCCCACTATGCCACCCATGCTGCCGACCGTCTGCAGCAGGCCCTCGACGACTGGAATTACATCGGTCCGCAGCTGCAGGATGTCTATGACGCGCTCAACGCCGGACGTGCGCGCGAGGCCTTCCCCTTCGAGCCCGCGCGCTGCATGGCGCCCCTGCCGCGCGCGGCGCAGTGGGTGGAGGGCTGTGCCTTTCCGCGCCAGGAGGCCCGGGTGCGGATGGCCTTGCCTGCCGGGGCGATCCCCTCGGATGCGGCTCCGCTGCTGTTTCAGGGGGCGAGTGACGACTTCCGGGGAGCCTGCGCTCCCGTGCGCTGTCCTGCGGAGGCGGGGGCCGATTTCGGGGCGGGGCTGGCCGCCATCACCGCCGACCTGCCCATGGGGTGCAGCGCCGAGCGCGCGCTGCAGGGCATTCGGCTTCTGGCTCTGACCAACAGCATCTGTCTGCGCACCATCGAGGAGTGGGAGCTTGCACGCGGCATGGGGGTGCTGCTCGCGCGGGTGGCCACGGTGTTCAGCCCTGTGGCCCTCACGCCGGACGAGCTGGGCGAGGGCTGGCGCGAAGGGCGTGTCCATGGGACGCTGCAGGTGGACTGGAACGGCCGCCGCGTCGGCATGTGCGATGTCGGCAGCGACATGCGCTGGGGGCTGCATGAGCTGCTGGCGCATGTGTGCCGTACGCGGACTCTGCGCGCCGGCAGCGTCATGGGCTCCGGTGCGGCGAGCAACCGGGACAACCGCAAGGGCTATGCCTGCGTGGCCGATCGCCGCATGTCCGAGGCGCTGGAGCAGGGCGAGGCCATGACGGCCTGGCCGGTGCCCGGAGATTCGGTGCGCATCGAAATGAAAGGGCGTGACGGCCGCAGTCTGTTCGGTGCCATTGACCAGGTGCTGGCAGGCCCCGAAGGGCAGGGCGAGGCCGACGCCGACGAGGACAGCGCAGCGTCGTGAGTGCTGCGTGCGCTGCAGGCGAAGGCGCACACGGCGAGGGGCGCCGCAAGCGTGCGCTCCAGGGGCCATCTCCGGTGAGGACCGCATGATGTCCGTCAAGGAACGGCAGCCCGTCTGCCAAGACCCTTGGAGCGTCAGGGGTTTGCACGCATAATGGGCTTCATGGTGCTCGCTTTTTCTCCCTCAGTCCTGCAGCGCGTCCTGCGCATGCCGGCCGGTTCCGCCCGGAGCTGGCTGTGGGGGGTGTTGCTGGCTCTGGCGGCGGGATGGTTCTCGCCTCTGGTCAAGGCCGAGGCCTTCGAGGTGGTCTGCTCCGGGGGAGAGAGCGGTGTCCTCGTCGTGACCGAGACGCAGGATGACCTGTCGCATGCCCTGCTGCATGGACGCACCTGCGCCTTCTGCATGCCGGTGTCCATGGCGCCGCCACCGGCGCTGCTGCCCGTGGTGCCTGCGGCCACGCTCCCGGTGGCGGAGCCCGTGGCGACTTTGCCGGCCTCGGTCCCGGCCCGATTCCCGGCCCATCGGCTGGCCCGCGCCCCACCTGCATCCCGCCTGCTCTGAGCACCCGGCAAGACCGAGGCATTCGCCCTGTGTGTTCTGTCTCCGATGAGATGGGCAGACGGAGGATGGTCGGGTGTCGAGGTGTCTGTCTGCTGTTCCCTTTTTTCCGTTCCCTTGTTTTTCCTGTCTGTTTCCTCCGGATCCGTGATCCGGGGAAACGGCGGGTTGCTGCGTCGCCTTGCGCTGTCGGGCGGGCCACGGCTTCGTCCGTGCATGCCCGGTGTACAGGGCAGAGCGGGCAACCTGCATCTGCCTTCTGAGGTGTGTCATGTCTTTTGCATCGCTGTCTTCCTTCTCTTCTTTCCGTTTTTCTTCTTCCATGGCCTGGGGCGCTGCCGTGCTGGCCGGGCTGCTGGGCGCATCCGCCGCAGTGCAGGCACAGGTGCCTGCACCCGCCCATGCGGGCCATGCGCTGGCACGCATGGCGGTGGCTGGCGAGCATCTGCTGTCGGTGCAGCATCCCTGGGTGCGGGCCACGGTGGCGGGGCAGAAAGCCACCGGAGCCTTCATGGAGCTGCGGGCCAGCGAGCCGCTCGAACTGGTGGGGGCGCGCAGCCCCATCACGCATGTGGTGCAGGTGCATGAAATGGCCGTGGACCACGGCGTCATGAAGATGCGCCACCTGCCGGTGCTGCCCCTGCCCGCAGGCCAAACCGTGTCTCTGCGCCCGGGCAGCTACCACATCATGTTCATGGATCTGGACAAGCCGCTCGCGGCCGGCAGCACGGTGCCCCTGACGCTGGAGCTGCGCAATGCGCGCGGGCAGCAGTTCCAGCGCACGCTGCAGGTGCCGGTACAGGCCATGACGCCGGGTGCCGGCGCTGCGGCCCATGCTCCCGGCATGCACGGAGGCATGGCCATGCCCCATCCGTAAGGCAAGGGGCAGGTGCCCCTGAGTCCGGCCGGGGTCTGCACGGGCCTCTGCCGGGAAGTGTTTTCATGATTTGACGCACGCCATGCAAGCGGCCGTTCTGGCGCGTGCTCCCCTTGCTGAGTGGAGCCCGGCGCGCCCAGCCCCTGCCCGATGATTTCACCTCTTTCCGGGGCATGTTGGCGGCCGTGGCGTGCGTCCTTTTGAACTGGTGTCTGCTCTTTGCCCCGTTCGGGACTATCCCGTGCATGCAGGCCGATGGGCTTGCAGTATCCTTGTGTGGATCAGGGCCGTGCACGTGCCGTGCAGGGTGCAATCCGCCATTTCAGGAGACAAGAGCATGAGCGCCAATGCAGCGGGATTCGATTTCAGCAAGTTCGTTCCGGGCTTCGACTTTCTCAAGCAGATCACGCAGCCGCGTGGCCTGACGCCTTCTCCCGCACAGTGGGTCGCCCCTACGGTGGATCCCGAGGAGATCCAGCGCCGCATCGACGAGCTCAAGACCGTGCAGTTCTGGCTGGAGCAGAACACCACCGCCCTCAAGGCCACGATTCAGGCGCTGGAAGTGCAGAAGATGACGCTGACCACGCTGCGCACCATGAACGTGGGGCTCACGGACATGGCCCAGGTGTTCCAGCAGGGCATGGCCGACACCATGTCGAGCGTGACCCAGGCCGTGAGTGCCGGTGCACGCCAGCCTGATGCCGATTTTTCCACCCCCGCCGAGCCGACGGCTGCGGCATCGTCCGTGGGTGCAACCCCCGGGGCCAGCTTCGGTGCTTCCCCCGAGGAGAGTGCGGCCGGGGAGCCGTCTGCACCGGCAGAGGATGCAGCGGCCCCTCCGCAGGGCGGAACCGAAGCGCTCCATGCCGCCTTTGCCCAGGCGGGGCAGTGGTGGGCCGGCATGCTGCAGACCTTCCAGTACATTGCGCAGCAGGCGCAGGCCGATGTGCTTGAGCGTCAGGAAGCCTTTGCCCGTGCACAGCAGGACATGGCGTCTTCTCTGACCGAGCAGGCGGGCGCAGCGGATGCTGCCACTGACACCGCGGCCGACCCGACGAGCGAGGCTCCTGCTGCTGCCCGTGCGGCGAGCCCGCGCCGTCCTGCACGCAAGGCGGCCTCTGCGGCCCCTGCAGGGGCAGGCCCATCGGCGCGTCCTTCCAGGGCGGCCGGGGCCAAGTCCGGCAGCGACACGCCCCGCACCAGCGCCGCACGGCCCAAGGCTGCTGCGGCTGCTTCCGGCATCAAGAAAACCACGGTGGCACGCCGATCCGCCACCGGAGCCAGTACGGCAGGCCAGCCCGCATCGGCCCCTGCCCGCAAGCCGCGCTGAGGCGCTGCATGGGGCGGGCACTCCTCAGGCCGGGAGGCTGCCCCAGAGTCCCGTGCGGACGGCTTCCAGCGCCTGCTCCAGTTCGGCCGGGCTGTTGCTGACAATGGCGTCGGCTGTGGCCAGCGGCTCTTCCAGGGGCGCTGCGCTCAGGAGCAGCAGCCGCGTGTCGGCGAGGGCATGGATCTGCACCTGATCCCCCGCCGCATCGAAGAACACAAGGGAGGGCGCCGCCAGGCTGCCCGGCCAGAAATCGACGGCGGCTTCACCCGCCACTATCAGGGCACTGGCATACCACCCGCGCGGCAGGGGCGCGTCGAGCGTATGCCCTGCCCGCAGGTGGACGTCCCAGCACTGCACGGGGGTGGCGGTCTCGGCCGGGCCGATCTGGCCCTGCCATTCGCCGGCGATGATGCGTGCGGATCCCGCATCATCCGGCAGGGGAACGGCAGGGATGTCCGCTGCCCGGAGGGGCTGGCTGTGGGGGGGCGTGGATTTGTAGGCGGCAGGCAGGTTCAGCCAGACGCTGAGGGCTTCGACCGGGGTGTCCGTCGCGTCCGCGTAGCGGTGGAGCGTGCCGTGTCCTGCCGTGCTCCATTCGGCATCTCCGGCCTGCAGATGGGCGTGATGACCAGCGGAATCCTGCACGTCCAGGGCCCCGTGCAGCACGAGCGTCAGGCATTCGATGCCGGACTCCGGACGCACGAAACACCCCGCTGCAGCAGTGGTGCCCCTGATATGGCTGGCATGGAGCACGGGATTGGCCTGCTTGCCGAGGCCGTGGCTGTCGAAGAAGACATGCTCCTCGCCCAGGGTGCCCAGAGGCTGTGCGGAGAGTGCGCGCGAAGCGCCAATGACCAGTTTGCGCATAAAGGCTTTCCTGAAGAGCAGTGTGTGGAGGGGGAAAAAATCAGGTGTCGTGCATGGATCGGCGCATGGCTTCCTGACGTGCAGAACCCAGGGGGGCCAGCAGGGCGGGTGTCATGGTGCTGGCCTGCAGCACGCGGCCTCCATGGCGGCGTGCGTGGGCCAGCGCCCGTGACCGGTCGGCAAATGCGGGGAGGTCGGGGTTGCGCATGGGGCCCAGCGTGTTGGAGCCCTGCACCAGCCAGGCCGCGTCGAGCGGCACCCAGGCGGCAGTGGCCAGATCGGTGACCCACAGAGAGCGCACGTCGGAGGCGGGGCGCCCGGCGCTGTAGTGGGCGACGTTGTGCCGGAAGCGCAGGAGATCCACCGGGGAGTCGAAGAAGTGAGCGGCACCGTCGGCATACAGCACCTGTGCCGCCCAGCGCGGCATGCGCGCCGGAAACATGCCGCAGACCGGGCAGCGTGCCGAGGCAGGGACTGGGCGGGGTGCCGATGGTGGCAGTCCGCTGCGGGGATCATGGGCAATGGCCGGGGCCGTGATGCACACCGTATCTTCCAACGCGGACGCCGAGGCCACCGGCGCGCCGGCGGGCGACGTGCCGAGCAGGGGCAGCCAGTGCCGGCGAGTGAACCAGCCCGCCGCACCCGTGGCGAATGCTCCGCCCGCTGCCATGCAGAACCACCGCCGGCTCCGAGCGGCGGAGACGGCGGATGCAGGGGCAGGAGGACGGGGCAGCGGGGGCATGGGCAGCATGGCAGCAGGGAAAGGGCTTCTCACATGTGGCTGTCGGTGTTGGCCCCGCCGCGCAGGTCCACCATCTCCGGTCGGATGTCGGACATGCGCAGCAGCTTGCCTCCGTACTGCTGGATGAAGGCACGGGCGTCCGCTTCGCGGCTGAAGCTGGCAAAGGTCGGCCCCATCGAGCCGTGGCGCCGGCTGCCCTGCACGTACAGGGCCGTGCGGGCGTCGATCCATGCGCCCTGGGGGTGCTCCCAGTCGGTCTTGCCCATGTCCTGGACGTAGACGGCGCTGACCTTGCGCACCTGCTCTGGTTGCAGCAGGGCATTGAGCACCTCGACCGTGTCACAGTGGAAGGCGGGCTTGTCGGCCTGGGCGAAATGAATCTGGCCCTTGGGCCCGGGGTAGTCGGCGAGCAGCATGCCGTCAAGCTCGCAGGCCGTGCTGCGGGTGAAGTCAACCGGGGCCACGCTGGCCCGGCTTTCGCCCCGCCCGCCGCAGGCGGCCAGTGGCGCCACGGCAGCGAGTGCCAGCATGCCCAGCAGCAGCCGGTGTTCGGAACAGACGGATTCGTGCCGGGCATTGCGCCCCTGGCAGCAGCGGCAGGTATATGGCTTCATGGTGTGTCGATTCTCAGGGTTTGAAGCGCCAGCTCGCCATGACGAGAGGCAAGACGATCCAGCCCAGCATGACGCCGGTGAGTACGCCCGCGTTCGACAGCAGCGGCGGCACCATGCTGACCAGTCCATAGGCGCTGCGGACGTCGTCGACCGAGAACACGTTCAGGATGCGGAACACATCGGTGGGGTTGCACAGCAGCAGATATGGAAACAGGTCGCCGCCATAGTGGCCCGCCGTGGCCACGAGCACGCCCAGCAGCACGAGGTCGAACACCAGCACGAACAGGAACCACAGCACAATGGCTGCGCCCGAGGCGCGCGTGCGGTCGCGTGCCACCACCGAAATCAGCACGGCCATGCTCAGGAAGGCCAGCCCCATGAGCAGCGCGCTGAACACGAAGCCCGTGTAATGGAACAGGGCGGCCGAGCCGAACTGCCAGCCGAGCACCACGCCGACTGCGGCCAGTCCGGCGCACATGGCCAGTGCCAGGGCACAGGCCAGCCCCAGATACTTGCCGAGCAGCAGTTCGCCCCGGGTGATGGGGTAGGCAAGCAGCAGATCGAGCGAGCCGCGTTCGCGCTCGCCCACGATGGCGTCGAATCCCAGCAGCAGGGCAATGAGCGGCACGAGATAGATCACCAGACTCACCAGGCTGGTGATGGTGAATTCCAGCGAGCGCAGGCCCACGGTGCCCTGCTGTGCGCCGCCCGCGTAGGCGATGACGAGGGAGAACACGGCAAACACCAGAGCCACCGCCAGCACCCAGCGGTTGCGCAGCCGGTCGCGGAATTCCTTCGAGGCCACGGCCAGGGTCTGTGGAACTTGCATCATGGTTGGGTCTCCCTGGAGGAATCGGTGTGGCCGGGACGGGACCTGGCGGGGGATGTGCGGCTGAAGAACATGTCTTCCAGCGAGGGTTCCTGCACCTGGATGTCGCGCACGGGACCGGATTCGCCGAGCAGGGCCCGGAGCAGGTCGAGCTTGCGGCCCCGGGCCACCCGGCACAGCACCGTGCCGTCGTCTTCCGTGTGGAAGACGATGTCGGACAGGGCCGGAGGCAGCAGGGCGTGCAGGGCTTCGGTGCCGGCGGTGGCAGGGAGGGCAAGGCGTGCCCGGACCGTCACCGGCAGATCGAAGCCGGCCCGCAGCTCCTCGATGCTGCCCAGCGCCTGCACGCGGCCGTTGGTCATGACGGCGACGCGGTCCACGCGGTTCTGCAGCTCGGCCAGGATGTGGGAGGTGAGCACGATCGTGAGTCCCTGCGCGCGCAGCTCGGCCAGGGTGTCCCAGAAGAAGTGGATGGCGCTGGGATCGAGCCCGGTGGTGGGTTCGTCGAGGAACAGCACCTGTGGCGTTCCGAGCAGTGCCTGGGCAAATCCCAGACGCTGGCGCATGCCCTTGGAATAGGCGCGCACGGCGCGGGTGCCGGCGTGACCCAGCCCGATCCGTTCGAGCAGGGGCTGGCATTCGCGCGTGTCGACCTGCTTGAGGCGGGCGAAGAAGCGCAGGGTTTCGAGCCCGCTGAGGTTGTCCCACAGCGCCACGTTTTCCGGCAGGTATCCCAGGCGGCGGCGCACCTCGCGCGAGGAGGCTCCGGCCACGGACTGCCCGGCGATGTGGATCTGGCCTTCGCTGGGTGCCAGCAGCCCCAGCATCATCTTGAACAGGGTGCTCTTGCCGGCGCCGTTGTGGCCGATGAGGCCGAACACCTCGCCGCGCGCGATGTCGAGGCTCACGTGGTCCACGGCCGTGAAATCGCCAAAGCGGCGCGTCACTTGCGCGAGACGGATGAGGGCTTCGCCGCCGCCCGGAGCCGGGGCGCCGTGCGAGGAGGCGGCAGGAAGCGTTTCAGGGGGCAGGGGCATGGTCGGGATCCTTGAGCACGCGGGCGCGCCACTGCGCCCAGGAGGTGGAGAGGGGCAGCATGCGGGGGTGGGCCTCGACGATGCTCGGCACCCGCAGCAGCGGGAACTGCTGTCCCACCATGCGCAGGGCCTGCACCGCAGGGCTGGCCATGAGCAGCCGCACGATCGGGTATTTCCAGGTGAGGCGATCGACCATGTCGTTGGCTTCGTAGGCAATGTCGCCGCGACCGTCTCCGTTACGGTCCCAGCCCCGGTAGTTGCTCCAGTAGTTGCCGACCGTGCCGCCCCATTCCTGATCGCGCGCGCCGACGAACTTGACCTGCTCGTGGTTGTCGATGAAGTCGTTGCCGTCCCAGGTGTTGCGGGCCGATCCCGACAGATGGACGCCGATCTGGTTGTCCGCGATCACGTTGTGGCGCAGCTGGGTGTATTCGACGTCATACACGAACAGACCCCGGGCGTTGCCCATGACGATGTTGCCCTCGACGACGGAATCCTCGATCGTGCGCAGCATGATGCCGTGGTCCTGGTTGTTCCAGGCGCGGTTGTTGCGGATGACCTGGTTGCGTACCTCCATGAGGGCCAGGCCGCCCCGGTTTTCCCAGGTGTCGTTGTCCTCCCACACGTTGTAGTAGGAGTTCATGTAGTGGGTGCCGTAGCGGCTGTGATGCAGACGATTCCGGCGGAACACGGCATGGTGCGACACGTCGATGTAGAGGGCATCGCGCACGAAGCTGATCTCGTTGTCGATGATGCGCGCGCCCTGCGTGTTGTAGAGCTCCACGCCGTTGCCGCGCTGGGCGCTGTCGTAGTCGCGCTTGCCGGTGATGTTGTTGTGCAGAACCTGCACGTCGTCGGCGCGTTCGATCCACAGGCCGAACAGGTTGTAGCTCAGGAAGCAATGCTGCACCCGGGCCCGGTGTGCGCCAGGCTGGATGTAGATGCCCGCATTCTGGGCCAGCAGGCTGTCGCCCGAATCGCTGACGATCAGGCCCTCGAGAGTGACATCGGTGGCCTTGACGCGGATGGTGTCTCCCTTGTCCGATCCGCTGATGGTGGGGCGGTCGATGCCATGCAGCGTCAGGGGCTTGTCGATGACGAGGTTTTCGGCATAACGCCCCCGGTGCACCTCGATGATGTCCCCGGGCCGGGCCCGGTCGATGGCCTGCTGGATGCGCTGTCCGGGCCGCACCGTCACCAGCGCTGCCTGCACCGCGCACAGGGGCGCCCCCGCCAGCATCAGTCCCAGGGTGCAGCGGGCCAGCCACTGGCCGACGCGTCCCCGGCTGGAGCGGGGATGGAGGCTGCAGGTTCCGGCGCCTACACCCATTGCACGCCTCCTGCACGCAGCATCCAGAACAGGGCCGCACCGATGAGCAGGTTCTTGAAGCCGACGTAGGCGATCATGTCCATGACATTGGCGCGCCGATAGGTCTGCCCCCACCATGGGCCGTCCTTCACATAGCGCTTCTGGCGCAGGCGCACAAGCACCTCGAACACGCTCCATCCGAACCAGCAGCCGATCACCACCAGGGGCGACACACTGCCGCGTGCGGCCAGAATCCACACCAGCGTGGCTGCGATGGCCACAGCCACTCCCGCAGCCTGCAGCACGGCACCGGTCTGCCAGCCGCTGCGGCTGAACGGCCACAGGTGGTCGAAGGCTTCGCCGGCCAGGCGGCGCAGGCCATGCAGGGTGCCCACGGGGGGCTGCGCCCGTGGCGTAGGCCAGCGGGGATCGGGGCCGGTGCCCAGCAGTTCGCGGGCGTGCCGTTGGGCGCGGTCTTCCTCGACCGGCACGATGGGGATGAAGTACCCGTCGCGTCCGATGGCGGTGAGAGGCTGGCCTTCGCGTTCGCGCAGCTTGCGCTCCCGGGCCAGCGGGGGGCAGCCCGTGTCGTCGGTATACAGCACCATGCAGTCGAGGCAGTGCAGGCATTCGCGGTGATCGATCTGGCCGGCCGCATTGATGGCCTGCGCGCCGCACCCCTTGGCACATGCCTTGCAGCTGTTGCAGTCGGCCTTGCGCCGGAGGCCGAACCAGCGGAAGGTGCTCGGCATGGCCAGCGAGGCCCCGAGCGGACAGACATATTTGCAGTAGGGGCGCTCGATGAACAGCGACAAGGCAAAGATAGCGAGCACGAAGGTCACATAGGGCCAGCTGCGGTGGGTGATGCCGACCAGGAACGTGGTCTTGAAGGGCTCCACCTCGGCGAGCTTCTCGGCCAGCCCCATCGAGAACAGGGAGGTGGCAACCAGCCCGAAGAACACGGCATATTTCACCCATTTGAGCCGGTCATGCCAGCGCTGCGGCACCTGGAACTGGAAGCGGGCCAGTCCGAGGCGCCCCGCCACCTTGTGCGTGACTTCCTGCATCGAGCCGAAGGGACAGGTCCACCCGCAGAACAGGCCGCGGCCGAACACGAAGATCGTGACGAAGATGAAGATCCAGTACAGGAACAGGAAGGGATCGCTCAGGAACAGCGTCCATTCCCACTTGAACAGCAGCGAATGCAGCCAGGTGAGCACCTGCGTCACGGAGGGCTGGGCCATGGCGCCGAATCCGATCCAGACGATGAAGATCATCCAGAAGCTGTACTTGAACAGATTGACTGGCCACTTGTTGCGGTGCGTGGCGCGGCGGGTGAGACGCTCGCGCAGGCCATAGACCACGGCCACGGCCAGCAGCAGCGCAGCGAACAGGCCAATCTGCGGGGCACGCTGCTTCCACACCTTGAGCCAGCTGGGGTCGGGGCGCGTGATGGTGGGGTGGCCGCCCACCATGTAGGCTGCGGGCAGCCAGTATTCGGTGTCGAAATTGGTGAACGTCTTGGTGCCCGTGGCGCGGTCCACCCGGTTGCCCAGGAACGTGAGCTTCCACGGATAGGCGGGAGAAAACGCCTTGGAGCGGAGTATGAAGATGCCCGATTCGGTGAATGCGGGCGCTCCCCTGGCCTCGATGCCGTAGAGGTTCATGGCGTCCGTGTCGCGGAAGGTGAAGGTGTCCCCGTCCTGGCGGACCTGGATGCGGTCATAGATGCCCCCCCGCACGAAGCCCGATCCCTTGAAGGATTCCTTGCCGGCGGTGCGGATGATGAAGATCGCGTTCTCGCCGGGCCTGAGCTGCCCCATGAGCGAGCGCCAAGAGGCATCGCCCAGCACGGCCGGGCCCACGATGGGGGAATTCAGCGTCCCGAACCACAGCTCGATGAACGGCTCCCCGGTGCGCTCCAGACCCACCTGCTCGGGCTGCACCACCATGCGCTGCACGGCTCCCTGGGCGGCCAGTGCCGACCAGTCGGGCAGCGCAGCGCCGGCCTGGGGATCCACATAGCGCACGGGCTGGCGCACGACCGGGGCGATGATGCCGGCCTCTTTGGCCACAGTGGTGCCCGACGTGGTGATGACCTGGTTCTGGGCAATGGCCGTCACGGTGGCGCCGGAGATGGCATCCACCCCCAGCACGCCTTCGTCGGGGCGCGACTGCCCCACTTCGATCTTGTCCTTGACCGACTTTCCGACATACTGCTGGTTGAAGTGCAGCAGGGCGGATTCCGGGATGCCCAGCAGCAGGATGGGCTCGGAATGCTTGAGCACCTTGATGCCCACGTACCTGCCCGCAGTGTCCATGCCGATGAGCGTGACCACCGGCTTGCCGGAGTAGGCAGGGGTATCGGTGATGTCGGTGGACAGCATCACATACCCCAGCTTGTGCCTGCCGTCGGCGCCGCCATAGGCTTCGACATAGGGCGGCTGTCCCTTGCGCAGCGAGAAGGAAGTGGCCCCGGGGAACACCTCCTTGCAGGGCACGCGCGCGCACAGGTCGCTCGCGGTGGCCAGATCGGGGGGAAGATGCGCCTCGTAGGCCTGTGAGCCGGCGGCGCCGGCCATGACCGGGGCGGCCACGCCTGCGAGTGCCAGGGTCGTCCATGCCCTGCGCCAGATATGGCGGATCCGATTCATCCACGTCATGGTTGTGACTCCTGTCCCATCCTTGCTGCCGGAGGAGGCCCACAGGGCTCCCTCACCGACACCGGAGCCGGTGCCGCATGAGCCTGTGACTCCGCAAAACGAACAGGGCCGGATGCACTGCTGGCACCGGCCCCGTACCCGTAGTACCCTGGGCTGCTGCGCGTGGGACACCTTCTGTCGGGGCCCCACGGAGCTGCTGCCGTGCCGATCAGCCTTCCACCAGCATGCGCCCGCGCATTTCCAGGTGGAGGGCGTGGCAGAAGTTGGTGCAGTAGTACCAGAAGACCCCGGGCTTATCGATCTTGAAGGTGACCGACTTCGTCTCGCCCGGATTGACCAGGAACTGGATGTTGTATTCGGGGATGGCAAACCCGTGGGTCAGATCCTCCACCTTGTCGATGTTGGTGAGAATGATGGTCAGTTCGTCGCCGACCTTGACGTTGAACTCCGCCGGGTTGTAGGTGGGCGCCTGCGAGGTCATGCGGACCGTCACCTTGTGGCCTTCGCGCTTGAGCCCCGTGTCCTTGGGGTCCTTGGTGGCGAGGGGAAACTCGTTGATGTCGTAGACCTGCTTGGTGTGCAGCACGTCGCGCTTGAACAGGATGAAGTCATGCGGCTCGGGACGCACGGCATTGTCGTGCGCGAGGATCATCTTGTCGCCCGTGATGTCGAGCAGCTGGTCGTTCTCGGGGTGCATGGGCCCCACCGGCAGGAAACGGTCCTTGGAGAACTTGTTGCCCACCGCCATCCAGACCCCGTCGGCGGCGCGGGTCTCCCCATGCGTGGCGCTGATGTGGCCTGGCTGGTACATCACGTCGATCTTGTCGACGATGGGGTTGATGGTCTTGTCGCCCGCGTATTTCTTGATGGCCTTGTCGATGTTCCACTTGCAGATCTGGCTGTCGAGGAAAAGCGTGGTGTATGCGTTGCCCCGGCCGTCGAACGTGGTGTGCAATGGCCCGAGACCGACTTCCGGCTCGGCCACGATGGCCTTGTCGGGGCTGGCCAGCTTGCCGTCGAACCAGTCCAGCACCTTCTGCAGCTCGATGACGGTGCAGGTGGGCGAGAGCTTGCCCGAGCAGATGAAGTATTTGCCATCCGGAGAGGCATTGACGCCGTGCGGATTCTTGGGCACGGACACCCGGACGCACAGGGCGGTCTTGGGGTCCTTGTTGGCATCCACCGTGCAGTCCACCACCGGAACCTTGGAATCTCCCAGGGTGGTGGTTTTGCCGGCTTTCACGGCCGCTTCGATGCGCTCGATATGGAAGAACAGGCAGGCGTCGCGCTCGGCGGCCATCATTTCCTGATAATGCACCCCATTTTCGGTGTTGTACTGATTGGTGGCAGCGAGCTTGCCGTCATAGGACGTGGCCACCAGATCGCAGTTTCCATCGATTCGCGCCTGCCATTTCACTTCCATGCTGTTGGAATCCACACAGGTGAAAAGGCAGTGGTATTGCTTGGGGTCATTTGTGTTCTTGCCATTGTTCGGCAGGGGAACATGAAACTCCTGGCCGCAGAATACACGGGTGGTGTAATTGATTTTTGGATCGACAGGATCCCGCTTGTCCGGGAATATGCCGTGAAAACCCTGCACATTCGGCAGTTTGGTGATTTTGTCGCACACCATGTAATCGAGCCGGATACGGGCGAGCCGGGCATTGATCTTGTCATTGATCCATACATATTTGCCGTCGTATACCCCGTCCTTGTAGGAACCATGCACATGGTGCGTGTCGCCCACGTGGTACTTGAGCGAGCCATCGGGATTGGTGCCCATGACGGCCTTGGACTCGTTGGTGATGCCCCAGCCGATCAGCGCATCCGGCACAAAGCACGGAATGCGCAGCAGCTCCCGGCCGGACGGAATGCCGAGCACGCGCACATCGCCGGTATGCCCGCTGCTCCAGATGCCGTAGTGGGTGTCGAGCTGGCCGGGCTTGATGTCCACCGAGCCCGCTCCTCCGACATTGCCGCGCGCCGCGTCTGCGCCGGAAGCCGCCTTGCCGCCCGCAGCCGATGCGGCGCCGCCTCCGTCCGTCCGATCCTCCTTGCAGGCCACGAGCCCCACCCCCGCCGCGCCCAGCACGGCAGCGGAATTCAGGAATCGGCGCCGGCCGATCCCGGAAGACAGAGGCTGATCATGGGTATCGGAAGTGTGGCTCATTTGAACGCTCCTTGCAAAATGGAAAATGGTCACCGCAGGCTGTGGAGTGACATGGACTCCGCATGCCATTTGAATGAAGCCAAGGCATCGTAATGCGGCCCAGGGCGCTCCGGAAGGGGGGATTTTTGAGTGGATGCCCGCCGCTTGACTGCAATCAAGCAGAGAACGTGCAGGTATTTTCTTTCTCGGTGAAATACACGCGGTTCAAGACCGCATGCGTACACTGCAGGGCTGGTCAAAAGGGTTTTTCAGCAGGCTGTGTGCTTTTTTGGTAATCAATTCATCATTATGTATTCTATGAATACATAATGATCCGCACGTCCTGCCTCATTCTCCTGAGGAGCATTTTCCATGCATCTCGATACAGTCTTTTCCCCATCGGCCGCAGCCCCTGCGCTGTCGCGTCGGCAGCTGCTGCTGGGAGCCGGCATGGCCCTGGCTCCCCTGGTCTGCCTGCCTGTGCAGGCGGGCAGCGCGCCATACCGTGTGCGCCGGCCGCTCATGGGGACCCTGGTGGACGTGGTGGTGGAGGCCGGCCCCACTCCGCAGGTGCAGCGTCAGGTCCAGGCTGCACTTGACGAGATGCAGAGGCTCGAAGCCGTGATGAGCCGCTTCGACCCGCACAGCCAGGTCAGCCGCATCAATGCTCTGGCCGGGCGCGGGACGGCGGTGCCCGTCACGCGGGATCTGATGCGGGTGCTCGTGCAGGCACAGGCGCTGGCCCAGCGAACCGGGGGGCGCTTCGATCCTGCCCTGGGGGCTTTCACCTCCCAGATCGATCCCGGCAGGGGCCTGCTCGATGCCGCACAGCTGCGGCGCCTGCTGCCCCATGCGCGCCCGCAGGCCCTTGTGCTGGACCGACAGCGGCAGACGGCGCGTCTGGTCGATGCCCAGGCACGGCTGGATCTGGGCGGGGTAGCCAAGCTGCCGATTCTCCAGGTCGGGGTGGCGCGCCTGCAGGCCATGGGACTGCATGGGGTGATGATCAATGGCGGCGGCGATGTGCTCGCCACGGCGCGGTCCGACGGGCAGCCCTGGAGAATCGGCATCCGCGATGCCGCCCACCCCGATCGCCTGCTGGCCATGGTTCCGCTGCGCGAAGGAGTGGTGGCCTCTTCCGGGGACTATGAACGCTATATCGACCTGGGGCGCACGCGCCTGCACCACATCATCGACCCCGCCACGGGACGCTCCACCCAGGGCGTCCATGGGGTGACGCTGGTGGGGGCACGCGCCGAGCAGGTCAACGGACTGGGCACGGCGGCCATGGTGGCCGGCCCGCGCGCGGCAGCCCGGCAACTGGCTCAGTGGGGCGTGCGCGATTTCGTGGTGATGCACGCAGACGGGCAGGTGGAGGCATCGGCCGGACTGCGCGGGGGATGGCTGCCTCCTCAGGGACAGCGCGCCATCCGCGGCGTGCTCTGATACGGAGCGGCAGGGCCGCAGACCCGCAGACCTCAGGCGGACAGGGGCGCACCGTCGACGAAGGCGCGCAGCTCGCCCGGGGCAAAACGGGTCCATTGCTCGTTGACGGTGAGCGGCTGGGTGGCAATCACGGCCACGCGGTCGCGGGGCGTGGTGCAGCGAGCGAAGTCGATGGCGAGGTCTTCGTCCTTGAGCTCGGCCGTGGCAAACGGATACTGCCGCACCACGTAGTGCAGGTCGGTGGTGGCATGGGCCCACAGGGCCGCGCCGTTCGACAGCAGCATGTTGAAGGTGCCGTGGCGCGCGATGCGCGGCAGCAGCTCGCGCAGGGTGTGGTTGAGCTCCTCCACGGGCGGCATGCAGGCGTGCGACTTGGATATCTCCTGCATGATCCAGCAGAAGGCGCGTTCGCTGTCGGTGTCGCCCACAGGCTGGAAATGGCTGTGCAGGTGGGGGTGGTAATCGGCCAGATTGCCGTTGTGGGCAAACACCCAGTAGTGCCCCCACAGCTCCCGCACGAAGGGGTGGCAGTTCTCCAGCGCCACCACGCCCTGCGTGGCCTTGCGGATATGGGCGATCACATGCCGGCTCTTGATGGGGTACTCGCGTATGAGCCGCGCCACCGGCGAGGTGCTGGCCGGAGCGTGGTCCACAAAGTGGCGCAGCCCCTTGTCGAAGGCGCCTGCGTCCGCGTCGCCGTGCCCCTCGAAGAAGGCAATGCCCCACCCATCGCTGTGGTGGTCCGTCACACCCGCCCGCTGCGCAAAGCCGCTGAAGCTGAACGTGATGTCCGTGGGCGTGTTGCAGTTCATTCCAAGCAGTTGGCACATGGCAGGAAGGCGGAAAGGGAAAAGGGAGAAGGGAGAAAAGGGCTGCTCAGTGCGGCGAGGCGTTGGAGTCCGTCGGTGGCAGGGGATCTGCTGCCGCGAGGGCAGCAAGGCAGCGGGGGCAGAGGCAGCTCCGGGGCGTGCCTGCGGGCAGCGCCGCGCGCAGCCGGGCCGCATCGGGGGCAGGACGCTGCATGCACCAGCAGGTGGCTGCGTCCTGGCCGGAGGCCATGGCGCACTGGTTGGGATGGCCGCAGAGTGGGCAGAGGGTGGAAGACATGGGAGCATCCAATAGGCTGCCGGGTATCGTGAAAGTATACTTTCTGCTTCATGCCGCCTTCCGGTTCACCGGGGCCGGCATGCTGTATGCCCGATTGCCGGCATTTTCTCATTTCCCCTGCGGTTTTCCCCTGCCTTCTGCAAAGGAGCCTTTCCATGCCTGACCACACGCCTGCCCCCCGCAAGCCGGAGGGATCCGAGGGGCTGTCGATGTTGCTGACCGTGCTGCGGTGGCTCGGGGTGCTGGCTTCCGCCTGGGTGCTGCTGGGCAGTGCGGCCCTGATGGTGGGCCTGGGCACCTGCGGGGCCATGTTCATTGCAGCGGGGGAAACACGAGACGTGGTGCCCTGGACGCTTCTGCTCGGGGCCCTGCTGGCGGGGGCGGTGGCCTGGGCAGCCATGGCTGCCATTCGCGGGCTTCTTCGGTCACGCGGCCGCCCGACTGCGTCTGCGGCCCGCGTTCGCCCGACCCTTCCCCCTGCCGTCCACCACAACGCTGCGGCGCAGACGACTTCCCATGATGACGATCCGCAATCCTGAGACCGCCCTGCTGGTGCATGGCCTGCTCGAATGGCTGGCCCTGGCCGCAGGGGCCTGGCTCTACCGCCGGGAGCGGCGCCAGCGCCAGCAGGGTTCCCTGCTGCAGGGCGAGGGCTTCCGCCTGGCGGTGGGATGCCTGCTGGGGGCCGCCGTGGGCAACAAGCTGGTGTTCTGGATCGAACAGCCCCAGCTGGCCGCACAGGTGACCCATCCTCTGCACTATCTGGCTGCCGGGCAGAGCATCGTGGGCGGGCTGCTGGGGGGCTGGATCGGTGTGGAGCTCGCCAAGCGTGCGGCTGGCATCACGGTGCGCACGGGCGATGATTTCGTGGCTCCCATCCTGCTGGGTGTGGTCATCGGCCGGCTGGGCTGCTTTCTGGCAGGCCTGTATGACGATACCTATGGCGTGCCGACCGGGCTGCCCTGGGGAGTGGATTTCGGCGATGGCATTCCCCGGCACCCCACGCAGCTCTACGAGATGCTGCTCGCACTGGGCGCGCTCTGGGCCTGGCAGCGGTGGCGCCCGGCGCTGGCAGCCGAGCCGGGACGGGGATTCCGGCTGCTGATGGCGGGCTACCTGCTGTGGCGTCTGGCGGTGGATGGCATCAAGCCGGTGCCCTATGCCTACGCCTGGGGCTGGAGCGGCATCCAGTGGGTCTGTGCCTGCGGGCTGCTGGTCATGGCCGCACTGGCCTGGCGCGATGCGCGTCGGTGTGCCGCAGGGACGGCCCGTTTTGCGCAGAAAGGGAACCATTCATGAACGCACGCAAGGTGCTGGTCTGCCGTGTGCAGACGTGGCGTGCCGCACGGCCCGTGTCATGGCGTCTGCTGACGCTGGGAGGCCTGTGCGCGCTCGTGGTGGGAGGCTCGGGGTGCGTCACCATGACGGTGGTGGGCTCGATTCAATCCGCAGCCTCGGCACGCGCCCTGCATCAGCGGCAGGTGGCCTGGAAGACCCAGACCGATGCCTTGCGCCAGCAGGCGCGGCAGGGCGATGCGCAGGTGCGTCTGGCCCTGGCCGAGCACCTGCTCTCGCAAGACGACGGACACGACTGGTCCACCCGGAGGGCCGATCGCCAGGAGGCGCTCGGGTATCTGCATGAGCTGGCGGCACAGGGCCATGCCTATGCCGCCTACCGGCAGGCCGAGCTGCTGGTCGAGGGAGCCACGGCTACAGAGGCAGCCACCTGGAAAGACGGTTTCCCCGGCTTTGCGGAAGCCGCACAGGCCATGCAGCAGGGCTGCGTGCTGCTGGGGGCGGGGAAGGCGTCCGCTGGCCCGGTCGACATGGCCGCCCGCGTGGGCACTGCCCTGCAGGCGCGTGCCAGCGGGTTGCCCGAGCGCAGTGCCGGCCCCGTGCTGGATCTGGCCGGGGCATGGAAGGCCTGGCACCATGCGCGGTGTCCGGCCTCGGGCCCGACCGAGGATCGGCAGTGGGTGTCTCTACCCGCCTGCCGGAGCAGTGCGGCGTCGCTCCTGGCGGACTCGGATGGACGGCCCGATGGCACGGCACCCTGCGTGCAGGCCCTGCGGGAAGTGCAGGGCCTGCCGGAAGTCCCGGCTGCCACGCCCCGTTCAGCGGCGCTTTCTCCTGCCGGCCAAAAGCTGCGGCGCGGGCTTGTGCGGCGCTATCGCCAGCAGGCTGCTGCCTGGGCGGCACGCTATCCGGCCGCCCCGACCTTCAGCGAGGCGCCGCACGGGCTGGCCGTCTTCCGCCCCGCTTCCGGGCCGGCCCCGTGAGGGAGCGATGCCCCTCTTGCGTCCGCTTTTTCCTTGTTCTTTCTTTCGTCACGTCACCGGCCCGGCAGGGCCATGACCCATCAGGATCCCTCCGCCATGCGCAAGAATCGCCCCTACATGTTCTATGACACCACCAGCAGCGTGTGCAGCACCTGCCTGCGGCCGGTGGAGGCCAAGATTCTGTTCAAGGATGACCGGGTCTACATGGACAAGTGGTGCCCCGTGCACGGCACCGAGCGGGTGCTGATGAGCGACGATGTGGCGTACTACCGGCTCGGGCGCGAGGTCTTCGTCAAGCACCCGGAAATGCCCCAGCGGTTCGAAACGGACATGCACTACGGCTGTCCCTACGACTGCGGGCTGTGCCCCGACCACATGCAGCATTCCTGCCTGTCCATCGTCGAGATCACCGACCACTGCAACCTGCGCTGTCCCACCTGCTACGCCGGCAGTGGCCCCGAGCGGCTCACGCACCGCAGCCTGCAGGAGGTCGAAGCCATGCTCGACGCGGTGGTCGCCAGCGAGGGCGAGGCCGACGTGGTGCAGATCAGCGGTGGCGAGCCTACGCTGCATCCCCAGTTCTTCGAGATTCTCGATGCCGCCCGGGCCCGTCCCATCCGGCATCTGATGATCAACACCAATGGCCTGCGCATTGCCCAGGATGCCGCCTTTGCCGAGCGGCTGGCCAGCTATGGCCCGCACGCGCTGGAGGTCTACCTGCAGTTCGATGCGCTCGGCCGCGAGGCGCTCATGGATCTGCGCGGGGCCGACCTGCGCCGCATCCGCCAGGACGCCCTGGCCCGGCTGGAGGCCCTCGACATTTCCACCACGCTCGTGATGACGGTCAAGCGCGGTGTCAACGACCACGAGATCGGCGATGTGATCCGCTTTGCCCAGGGGCTGTCGTGCGTGCGCGGCGTCACCCTGCAGCCGGTGCAGGACGCCGGGCGCTGCGAAGGCTACGATCCCGCGCAGCACCGCCTTACCGTGAGCGAGATCCGCCGCCGCATCGTCGAGCAGACGGGGCTCTTCACTCCCGAGGACATCGTGCCCGTGCCCTGCAACCCCGACACCCTGGCCATGGCCTATGCCCTGCGCGTGGGCGACCGGCTGCAGCCGCTCACCCGCTACGTCGATCCGCGCACGCTGGTCGAGGGCAGCGGCAACACCATCGTGTTCGAGCGCGACGAATCCCTCAAGGACCAGGTCTTCCGCCTGTTCTCGACCCAGCACTCGCCCGAATCGCAGGCCGACTGCCTGGGCTCCCTCATGTGCTGCCTGCCTCAGGTGGCCGCCGCCGGGGTGGATGCCCGGGCGCTGGGGTATCGCAACGTGTTCCGCGTGCTGATCGTGCAGTTCATGGATGCGCAGTCGCTCGACATCCGCGCGCTCAAGAAGAGCTGCATCCACATGGCCCGCCCCGATGGGCGCATGATTCCCTTCGAGACCTACAACCTGTTCTACCGCGACGGCCGCCAGCAGGTGCTCGACACCATCCGTGCCGAAATCGACGCCGCGCAGGCCGTGCGGCGGGTGGCCTGGCCGGACTGAGCCTGCGCCCTCCGGTCCATGGGATGGAGCCGGTGGTTCGGTGTTCCGGTGCTTTGCATGCCCCATGCGCAAGGGGCAGGACACCCCCGCCCTGCGCCCTGGAGTGTGCGCCAGTGACACAAGGGAACGCATGTTGCAGGTCCTTTGACACATGTCTGCCAGAAAACAGTCAGACTCTGTTATGGTGTCGCCCATGAATGATCTGCAGCTGTTTTTGCCCTGTGCGGCCGGAGTCGAGTCCTGGCTGGCAGAGGAGGTGTCTCGCATCACGGAACTTCCCGCAGGAGCCGTGCAGGCGCTGCGTGCCGGAGTGCTCGTGCGGGGCAGCTGGCGTGCCATGCTGCAGCTCAACCTGCACAGCCGGCTCGCCCAGCGGGTGCTGGTGCAGCTCTCGCGCTCGCCCTATGCGACCGAGCAGGACCTCTACGAGGCCGCCAGCACCGTGCCATGGGAGATCTGGATGGCGCCCACGCACACCTTCCGGGTGGACGTGACGTCCCAGCACAGCCCGCTGCGCAGCCTCAACTTCGCCACCCTGCGCATCAAGGACGCCGTGGCCGACCGCTTCCGTGCCCGCAGCGGCGACCGCCCCAGCGTCGACACCCGACAGCCGCATGTGCGCATCTATGCCCACCTGACGCAGGATCGGGTGGCGCTCTACATCGACACCTCCGGCGAGCCGCTGTTCAAGCGCGGCTGGCGCGAGGACAAGGGCGATGCCCCGCTCAAGGAAACCCTGGCCGCCGCCATGATCGCGGCCTCCGGCTGGCAGCCCGATGCCGGCGTGCCCCTGTACGACCCCTGCTGCGGCAGCGGCACCATTGCCATCGAGGCGGCCCAGATGGCCTGTCACATGGCGCCGGGGCTGCAGCGCCGCTTCGGTTTCGAGCGGCTGCTGCCCCATCAGGCCCATGTGTGGCAGACGCTGCGCGAGCAGGCCCGAGCGGCCGAGGTGCGGCCCGCCGAAGTGACCGTGTTCGGCAGTGATGTCGCCCACCGCATGGTGGACTTCGCGCAGCGCAACGCGGCGCGTGCCGGCGTGGCCCACGCCCTGCAGCTGCGCGGCGGCGATGCCCTGCAGCGCATGCCGCCCACGGAAGTGCCGGGGCTGCTGCTGGTCAATCCGCCCTATGGCGAGCGCATTGCGGCTGCCGGGGTGGCCGGCGAACGGGCCGAGCAGCGTGCCTACCGCGTGCACCGGGTGCAGGATGTGCCCCGCATGGCCGGCACGCTCGGCCTGCGCGGGCGCAGTGCAGCGGTCGGAGGGCGCGAAAGCGCCGTGGTCGATGGCCGTGCCGACGAGGGACAGGACGACTTCTTTGCCCGACTCGCGAGCCACTGGAAGCACCACTTCACCGGCTGGACGGCCTGGATGCTCACGCCCGACCGGACCCTGCCGCGCCGCATGCGGCTGCAGGAGTCGCGCAAGATTCCCATGTGGAACGGCCCTATCGAATGCCGGCTGTTCCGCTTCGACCTGGTGGCCGGTTCGGTGGCGCGCCGCCGCCCCGGCACCGGGGCCGAAGGGCAGCCTCTTGCGGCAGACCCCGGGAGCCCCCGGCCATGATCCGTGCGCAGGGACCGGACCGGACGCAGGTCGACCAGACTAGGCCCACCCGCGGGTGGGCTTCGTGGTCGCGCCGCACCCGGCTGGCCCTGCAGGGGACGGCGGCCGCCCTGGTGGCAGTGGCTGCGCTCGTGGCCTGCCATTCCGCTTCCGACACGACCGATGCAGGGGCGGCTCCGCGCAATGGAGTGGCCCCCGGTCTCAAGCCCGCCGAGCTGATGGACGCCGCCTTCGGCAGCGACCAGCAGATCATCGGCCGCAAGGACGTGTACTGGCGTGCCGAACTGACGTTGCCGGCCCCCGTCTGGGCCCGTGCGCAGGATGCGGGACTGCCTGCAGCTGCCGCGTCGCAGCCCGCTGCCCATTCGGCCAGTGCCGATGCGGGCGCGGGCGCGGCAAGGGCAGCCTCGGCCTCCCTGTCGGCTTCCGGCCCCGATGCGGGGACTGCGGGCGTCGTCGCCCCGCCCCAGCGCATGGCTGTGCGGGTGCGTCCACGTGAAGTGGTGCGCATCAACGAAGACAATGCCGCGCTGGTGCTCGAATCCGCTCCGGTCGATACCGCCGGCGAACTTCGGTATGGCACCCGTACGCCAGCCTATCTGGGCGTGGTGTATTTCCGGCGCGTGGCAGCCCGCCCGGCCTCGGACGCCGACAACGGCGCCGCCATGATCGAGAAGTGGGCCATCAGCCGCTTTCAGCCCGCCGTCGACCAGCTCGGGCAGGCCGGTACGGCGGGTGACAGCCAGATCTACAAGGTCGCTCCCAATCTGTATCTGATGACCTTCGAGCCCGTGGTGTGCACGGCCCGGGTCTGCAGCCAGTGGCTGCAGGGCTATCGGCTGGAGCTCGCAGGCATGGGCGAGGCGCTGCGCCTGCAGCTCTCGGGCAGCAATGTGCAGGCCTGGCCAGACTGCCATCGCCGGCTGGCCGATGCGCGCGGGCAGATTCCCACCGTCATCGCGCCGCCCCTGCTGCAGGCCGCCATGGCGCGGGCAGACGAAGCCGCCAGTGCCGCCGGCGCCGGCGCTTTGTCCGCTGCAGCATCGGCGGCATCCGGTGCAGCTTCTGGGGGGGGAACGCCGGGCACCGCAGACGGCCATACCTGCTATGCCCTGCATGGCGAGGCCAGCCCCATCTCGCGCGAGGGAGCCTCGGCCGACTTCTCCATCCGCTATCGGGGAATGGTGTCGCCCCGTCCCGGCGAGCGTCGGCGCGTGCAGCAGACCGTGCTGTACCGGCTCCACAACGGACACTACGCCCTGGCCGAAGGCGGCCCCGGGCCGCTGCCGGGATTCTGAGGCCCCTGCATGGACGTGTCACACCTGCAGGAGCGGCCGGATCAGGCAGCTCCACGACCCATCGTCATCGACACCAACATCGTGCTCGATCTGTTCGTCTTCGACGATGCGGCGGTGGTTCCCCTGCGCGAGGCCCTGGCCGCCGGGCAGCTTCACTGGATCGCCGTGCCCCGCATGCGCGACGAGCTCGAACGGGTGCTGGCCTATGCCCAGATCGCGCCGCGCATGGCCTGGCATGGACGCGAGGCTGCCGGCGTGCTGGCCCAGTGGGATGCCCATGCGCACCTGCAGCCTCCGGCACCGCGCTGCCACGCCATCTGCAAGGATGCCGACGACCAGTGCTTCATCGACCTGGCCGTGGCCCATCGCGCCCTCTTGCTGAGCAAGGACGGCTACGTGCTGCGCCTGCGCAAGCGCCTGGCACGGCACAGCGGGGTGGCTGTGGCACGCACGCTGTCCGAAGCCCTGCAGGTCTCGCGCACATTCGGCGGCGCCTGAGCGCGGCGGGCTGTGGCTGCGTCTGGGGGAGGGGGTCAGCGCCGTGCGAAGGTGGTGACCAGCTGGCCGCTGGCGATCTGGTGGGACCGAATGGCATCGGCGACCGAGGCAGCAGGCGCTCCCGCCGGCAGCCCGAGCGAGGCCACATCCAGCGCATGAACCGTGAGCACATAGCGGTGAGCATGGTCGCCCGGGGGCGGGCAGGCCCCGCCGTAGTCGGCACTGCCGAAATCGTTGCGGCCCTGGTGGGCTCCGGGAGGCAGCAGGGCTGCATCCGCCCGTCCGGCTCCTTCGGGCAGCGAGGTCGTCGCAGCCGGGAGGTCGTACACCACCCAGTGCCACCAGCCGCCGGGATGGGGAGCATCGGGATCGTGCAGGGTAATGGCGTAGCTCCGGGTGCCAGCAGGCGCATGCGCCCACTGCAGGGCAGGGGAGAGGTTGGCGCCGGTGCACCCGTGGCCACGATAGACCTGCCGCAGCGGCAGCGTGCCGCCGGGGTGCAGATCGGGGCTGGATACGGTCAGGGCCGGCCGGGCCTGTGCGGGGGATGCCAGGGGCAGGACCGTGCACAGCAGCAGGGAGCCTGTCAGATGGCGCAGGGGATGCAGCATCACGATTCTCCAGGGGAGCGGGGGCGTTCCCGCAGGGAGATCATGCGCCGTGCCGGGGTGCCCTGCAAGCCCGGCGCGGCGGAGGCAGGGTCAGGCCTGCTGCGTGGGGATGTGGTGGCGCAGCTCGACTTGCTGGTTGCGCTCGTTCACGAAGACCAGGCTCGGCTCGTGGCCGGCGATCTCGGAGGAGTCGAGCTGCACGAAGGCCGCAATGATGACCAGATCGCCCACGGCGGCGCGGCGTGCGGCCGAGCCGTTGAGGGAGATGATGCCGCTGCCGCGTTCGGCCTTGATGGCATAGGTGGTCAGGCGTTCGCCGTTGTCCACGTTCCAGATGTCGATCTGCTCGAACTCATGGATGCCGGAGGCTTCCAGCAGGTTCTCGTCGATTGCGCAGGAGCCTTCGTAGTGCAGCTCGCAGTGGGTGACGGTGGCGCGGTGAATCTTGCCGCTCAGGAGGGTATGTTGTGCCATGGCTCGGGAAACCGGGGTAATGCTGAAAAAAGCCGCATTCTAGGACAAGGCCCCCAACCTTGCCAGTGCGGGGCACGGGCGCCCGCTCCGGGCGCGGGCGCCCTCAGGCGGCTGGCAGGGCCACGGCCGCACGGGCCACGGCCTCGGCGACCTTGATGCCGTCGACTGCGGCGGACAGGATGCCGCCGGCGTAGCCGGCCCCTTCGCCCGCGGGATAGAGGCCGGGCAGGCCGGGACTTTCCAGGGTGGTGGCGTCGCGGTCGATATGCAGGGGCGAGGAGGTGCGGGTTTCCACGCCGGTGAGCATGGCATCGGCCCAGTCGTAGTCCCGGATCTTGCGACCGAAGGCCGGCAGGGCCTCGCGCATGGCCTCGGTGGCATAGGCGGGCAAGGCGTGGGTCAGGTCGGTGAGTGTCACGCCCGGACGGTACGAGGGGGACACCTCGCCGAGACGGGTGGACGGGCGCTGGGCCAGAAAGTCCCCCACGGTCTGGGCCGGGGCCTTGTAGCAGCTGCCTCCGAGCACGTAGGCCTGGCTTTCCAGAATGCGCTGCAGCGCAATGCCGGCAAGCGGGTGGACGGGCGTGCGGGCATCGCCCACGCCATCGCGCTCCAGCACAGAAGCGGGCAGGGCCTCGGCCTGTGCCAGGGCCTCGTGGGCCGGGATGTCGGTGCGCAGCACGGGAAAGTCGGCCGGGGTGATGCCGACGACCATGCCCGCGTTGGCATTGCGCTCGGCGCGGCTGTACTGGCTCATGCCGTTGGTGACCACGCGGCCCGGTTCGCTGGTGGCGGCCACCACGGTGCCGCCGGGACACATGCAGAAGCTGTAGACGGCGCGGCCGTTGGCGGCGTGATGGACCAGCTTGTAGTCGGCGGCACCGAGCAGCGGATGGCCAGCGTGCACGCCCCAGCGGGCGCGGTCGATGAGGCCCTGGGGATGTTCGATGCGGAAGCCGACCGAGAAGGGCTTGGCATGCATGGGCACGCCCTGCTCGTGGAGCATGGTGAAGGTGTCGCGTGCGCTGTGGCCCAGGGCCATGACGGCCTGCCGTGCGGGCAGCTCATAGGCACTGCCCGTGGATGCGTCGAGCACCTGCAGGGCACGCAGGCTGCCGTCGGCAGCGGTCACGAGGCCGGTGACGCGCTGCTCGAACCGGATCTCGCCTCCGAGGCGCTCGATGTCGTGGCGGATGTTCTCCACCACCTTGACGAGCCGGAAGGTGCCGATGTGGGGGCGGGCGACGTAGAGAATGTCCTCGGGAGCTCCGGCGCGGACGAATTCCTCCATCACCTTGCGGCCGAGGTGGCGCGGGTCCTTGATCTGGCTGTAGAGCTTGCCGTCGCTGAAGGTGCCGGCGCCGCCTTCGCCGAACTGCACGTTGCTCTCGGGCGTGAGCTCCTGGCGGCGCCACAGTCCCCAGGTGTCCTGCGTGCGCTGGCGCACGGTCCGGCCGCGTTCGAGCACGATGGGGCGCAGGCCCATCTGGGCCAGACACAGCGCGGCGAGCATGCCGCAGGGGCCGAAGCCCACCACCACCGGCCGGTCCTGCAGCGCGGCCGGCGCCGTCACGGGCATGTGCCACGTCATGTCGGGAGTGGGCTGCACGTGCGCATGAGAGGCAAGGCGGGCCAGCACCGTGGCCTCGTCCTCGGGGCTGTCGGCCGCGAGGGCCACGTCGAGGATGTAGACCTTCTGCAGGTGCTTCTTGCGTGCGTCGAAGCTGCGCTTGTGCACCTGCACGGTGGCAAGGGCCGTGGCAGGCAGGGCGAGCACGGCAGCGGCTGCGTCGCGCAGCGCGGCGTCGTCCGCGTCGAGGGGAAGACGGATTTCGGAGAGTCGGATCATGGCAATGCGGCCCGTGTCGATCGGGCAGGGCAAAGCAAATGATGATGGCACAGGCCTATCGTTTTGTCACGCGCTGAGGGATAATCTGCCGCCGTGAAGCCCGCCAGACCGCCGCTGGTGCCATCGTGGAAACACGGCACTGGAGGAACGTCCGGACTGCACAGGACAGCGCAGGAGGTAACACCTCTCCACCGAAGGCCGCAAGGCGCAAGGTGAGGATCAGAGCAACAGAGACGAGTCCGGGCTTCGGCCCGGGGTGAAACGGGCAATCTCTGCGCGCAGCAATGCCAAGTAGGCCAGCGTCGATGTGGTTCCGCAGAGCTGGCGGGTAGGCAGCACCGAGCCGGTGGGGTGACCCCCGGCCCAGATGAATGGCGGTCACGCGCGGGGCAACCCGCGTGCACAGAATCCGGCTTATCGGCGGGCTTCACTTCTTCGTTTTTTCTTTTTTCCCGTTCCGGGCCCGAGGGGGCGGAACGGTTTGTTGTCCCCGGAGCGGCCTACGCGGCTGCTTTTTCGGCATCGAGGTTGCGCATGGCAGTCCCCGGTGGGGCAGGAACGGCCGGTATTCCTATTCCGGCTGGGGTCGCCCCTTCTTCTTCCGATTCTTCCCTTTCATTCCATGATGCTGTTCCGCCGCAGCCACCCGTGTCGGGTCTGCAGGTGGCGGTTCTGCTCTTGGTGTTCGGGCTGGCGTGGCTGGCTGTGCTGGGGGGCACGGCGCTGGTGCCGCCCATGGACAACATCGAGCAGCTCGACTGGGTGCGCTCGCTGCAGTGGGGCTACTACAAGCATCCCCCGCTGCCCACGGCGCTGCTCTGGCCCTGGGTGCAGCTGTTCGGGCTGAACGGCTGGGTGACCTATGTGCTGGGCACCGTGGTCACCCTGCTGGCGCTGGGGCTGCTGTGGCAGATGCTGCGGGACATGGCGGGCAGCCGCCTGGCCACGCTGGCCCTGCTCGCGGTGCTGTGCATCACCTTCTATGCCGGACGCCTGTACTACTACAACCACAACACGGTGCTGCTGCTGGGCACGGTGGCCAGCGCGGCCTGTGCGTGGCAGGCCTTCGGCGGGACGGGGCGGCGGCTGGGCTGGTGGCTGCTGCTCGGGTTTGCGCTGGGCATCACGGCGCTGGGCAAGTACCAGATTGGCCTGAGCGTGCTGAGCCTGATCGCCTTCGCGCTGCATGAGCGCTCCTGGCGCAGGCCGGAGCAGCTGCGCGGGCTGCTGCTGGCCGGCGGGGTGTCGGCTCTGGTGTTCGTGCCCCATGTGCTGTGGCTGGTGCGTTCGCACGGCGAGGCGATGGACTATGCGCTGAGCACGTCGGTCGCGGCCACGGCCTATGGCTGGCGCAGCGTGGGCGAGAGCCTGCGCTGGCTGGCCGACCAGCTCTTCAACCGGGCGCTGGGAGCATGGCTGCTGCTCGGCATCGGCGTCTGGCGCTGGCGCCGGACCCGTCCGGCCGAGGCGCCACGACAGATGCCCACGGTCCAGGAAGGTGCCGAGCCTGCCGGGGGCGATGCCCTGGCGCGGGCGCGCGTCTTTCTGCTGCTGTGGGGGGCGTTGCCGCTGGGGCTGATGGAATGCATGGGGCTGGTGCTGGGCAGCGATTTGCAGCTGCACTGGGGCGTGGCCTACCTGCCGCTCCTGGTGCCGGCCGTGATGCTGTGCTGGCGTGGGGTGAACTGGAGCGCCGTGCTGGCCCAGCCGGCCGTGATGCGCAGCTTCGTGGTGCTGCAGGTGCTGCTGCTGACGCACACGGTGCTCACCTCTTCGTTCGGGCCCGAGCGGCTGCGCAGCAGGCACTGGCGCACCTTCGATGCGCCCCGGGTGGCGGCGGCCCTGGCCGGCCCGGCCCGGCAGGCGCTGGGACATCCGGTGGCCGTGCTCATCGGTGACAGTGGGGTGGCCGGTGCCCTGGCGCTGCAGCTGCCCGAGCGCCCCCTCGTGCTCATCGGCAACAACTACACCTGGAGTGTCTGGGTGCCGCGAGACCGCGTGGCCCGCTGCGGCGCCGTGCTCATCGAGACGGGCGATCGCCAGTGGGACAACACGCCGCGCAGCGCCTCGGCCGAGGAGGCCCACGCGGAGCTGACGCAGGACTCTCACCCGGTCACCAAGCCGGTGCAGGCGGTGACTGGCACGGTGAGACAGCCGGGCGGCAGTATCCCTTCGGTGACGTGGACCGTGATTCCACCGACCCTCCCCGGGGGCTGCCCTGCGCTATGATGCAGGGCCTGGAGGCCCGTGACTGGCTGGTGCCCGTGCGGGTGCCCCGGGTGCATTCCTGCGTGCAGGCCCGGACCGGTCGGTCCCTGTGACCGTCATGCGATTCCGTTTTTCCTGCCGGCGTCCGACCATGCCCAACGCTACTCCTTCCCCCCTTTCTGCCTCTGCACGCGAGGCTGCCGTCCGGCGCCAGACCATCTCCTGCATCGTGCCGGCCTACAACGAGGCCGAGAACCTGCCCCGGCTGGTGCCGCTGGTGGCTCAGGCGCTCGAAGCCACCGGCCATCCGTTCGAGATCATCGTGGTCAACGACGGCAGCGCGGACGACACCTCGGCCGTGCTCGCCGGGCTGTGCGAGATCCATGCACCGCTGCGGGCGCTCGACCTGTCGCGCAACTTCGGCAAGGAGGCCGCGCTCACCGCCGGGCTCGATGCGGCCCGGGGCGATGCCGTCATTCTCATGGACGCCGACCTGCAGCACAGCCCGGACCTCATCGGCCAGATGCTGCAGCACTGGTACGAAGGCGCCGAGGTGGTGTATGCCGTGCGCCGCAACCGCCAGGACGAGGGACTCTTCAAGCGTCTCGGAACGCGGCTCTTCTATGGCATGGTCAACCGGGGGGCGCGCTTCCGCATCCCGCCCGATGCGGGCGATTTCCGGCTCATGGACCGCCGGGTGGTGGCCGCACTGCGCCGTCTGCCCGAGCGCAACCGCTTCATGAAGGGGCTTTATGCCTGGGCGGGATTCCGCCACGTGGCGCTGCCCTACACCCCGCAGGAGCGGCATGCCGGCCGAACCCACTACAGCAAGTGGCGGCTGCTCAACCTCGCGCTCGACGGGCTCACCGCCTTTTCCACCTGGCCGCTGCGGGTGGTGACGGGCACGGGCGTGCTGTCGGCCGTGGTGGCTTTCCTCTACGGGGCCTGGGTGGTGTTCGACTACTTCATGTGGGGCAACCGGGTGTCGGGCTGGAGCACGCTCATCGTGTGCATCCTGCTGTTCTCGGGGCTGCAGATGATCTTTCTGGGCATGCTGGGCGAATACATCGGCCGCATCTTCGAGGAGGTCAAGCGCCGTCCCGTCTACATCGTGGCCGAGGAGGCCGGTCTGGGACTGCCGCGCCGCCGCCAGCGTGCCAGCGTGGCCGATCTCACCGGAGCCAATACGGCGCAGCCCGATCTGCCAGACGAGCTGCCTCCGGGCGTGACCTGGCAATAGGGGCGCGACCGGCGGGGAGGAATATGCAGGGGACGAAGGGTCGCCCCCCTGCGATCAGGAGGCCGTGCCCCGGAAGGCCCAGAGCTTGCTGAGCACGTAGGTGCCGACGGCCACGCCCACCAGCACCAGCGCGAGCAGCACGTCATAGCGCCACGGCGAATAGCGCAGTGCGAACGCATAGGCCAGCTCGTTGAGGGCAAAGCCCGAGGCCGACAGCAGAAAGAACCGCGGCAGTGCGTGCCGCCAGTGTGTCTGCTGATGGGCGAAGGTCCAGACGTAGTGCCCCCCGAACGACACGCCGAAGGCCGTGAGCCAGCCGAGCACATTGGCCACCAGCGGGCGCATGCCGGTACCGTCCACCAGCAGTTTCACCACCGCAAAATGCACGGCCGCAGCTGCGCAGCCGGTGACGATGAAGCGCAGGGGAGGGGGCAGGGCGGGCATGGCCGCCATTGTAGTCGGCCCGCCGCCGGCAGCCCGTGCCACAATGGGCCGCAGTACCGCCCGCCGATTTGCCTGCATGACTGCTTCTGCCCAGCCCCTTTTCCCCGATTCGATGCCTGTGTCGCGCAGGGTGTGCCTGTGCGTCGACGATTTTGGGCTGCATCCCGCCATCAACCAGGCGGTGCTGGCGCTCGTGGATCGGGGCCGGATCGGGGCCACCAGCGCCATGGTCGACGGCGTGGCATGGACCGAGGGCGCGGCCGCGCTGCGCCAGGTGCCTGCGGCCACGCTCGACGTGGGGCTGCATCTCGACCTCACCGAACCGCAGACACGCCCCGGCCTCCTGCCGCGCCGGCCGCTGCGCCAACTGATTCTGGCCAGCTACGGCGCCCGGCTCGATGGCCGCCTGCTGCGGCGCGAGATCGCGCGGCAGCTCGACGCCTTCGAGTCCACCCTGCGCCGGCCGCCGGCGTATGTGGATGGCCACCAGCATGTGCATCAGCTGCCGCAGGTGCGCGATGCGCTCCTGGAGGTGCTCGCCATGCACTACGCGCCTGGCGAGCGGCCCTGGCTGCGCCACACCCAGCCGCTGGCGACCCCCAGCGGAGGGGTGGGCAACCGGTTCAAGGCCTGGGTGATCGCGGCACTCGGGTCGGTGCCGCTGCAGGCCATGGCGCGGCGGCAGGGCTTTCCCATGAGCCATGCGCTGGCCGGGGTGTACGACTTCTCGGGCGGCGTGGACGCCTACCAGCGCCTGCTGCGCGACTGGCTCGTGCATGCCGAGGCGGGGGATGTGCTGATGTGCCATCCTGCCGTGGATGCCGTGCCGGCCGATCCCATCGCCACGGCCCGGGTGGTCGAGTTCCATGTGCTCGCCTCCGACTGGATGGGCGAGCTGCTGTCGCGGGAGCACATTCGGCTCGCTCCCCTGTCGCCCTGGCTGCGCGAGCACGCGGCCTTGCGCGCCGCGCTCGATGCGCCGGCGGCCGAGCCCGAAGAGGCCGACATCCATACGCGCATCTGAACCTGTCGCCCGCTCTGCGGGCTCTGCGCGTGTCAGGCCGAAGGTGCCCGTCCGGTCATGCGCAGGTGTTCCACATGCGCGAGCAGCGAGCGGCGTGCCAGCGGCCACAGCGTGGAGGGCGTGTCGGAGTAGGCATGGGCCACCCAGTCGTCGAGCGAGCCGGAGGGCGAACCCTGCATGGCGGCGAGCACCCGAGCCTCGCGGGCCAGGCGGTGCGCCCGCAGCCCTGCGATGACGGCCCGGGCGTGCTGCATGGCATAGCCGTGCGCGGGCAGGATGAATTCCAGCCCGTGGCGGACGCAGGCCGCGTCGAGCCGTTCGAGCGAGGCGAGGTAGTCCCCCATGGCCCCATCGGGCGGATCGACGATGGTGGTGCTGCCATTGAGGATGTGGTCGCCGCTGAACAGCAGGCCATCTTCCTCCAGCGCCAGACACACGTGGTTGGCCGTGTGCCCCGGGGTGTGCAGCGCCGTCAGGGTGTGGGAGGTGCCGTCGGGTTCGTACAGCACCAGTGCGGCGCCGTCGGCCAGCTCCTCGTCGGGCACGAAGTGGCTGTCGAGCCGGGCGTGGGGGCCGTGGTGCAGCCCCAGCACCGGGGGACGGTGGTGAGCGCCGGCACGCGCCGCGCTCAGTGTCTGCAGCACAAAGGCACCGGGGCTGTGATCCGGATGCGAATGGGTGCACACGATGAAGCGCACATCGCCGCCCGTGGCTGCCAGGATGCGGCCCAGGTGCTCGCCGTCAGCGGGCCCCGGGTCGATCACCGCAAACCCGCTCGCGGCCGTGCCCACCAGGTAGGTGTTGGTGCCGGGGCCGGTCATCACGCCGGCGTTGGGCGCCGTCAGCCGCTGCACGTTGCGCAGCAGGGGCACCGGGTGTTCATGCTGCCAGACGATGCTGTGGGCTACCTGCCCGTAGGGCGTCACCAGCCCCAGCTCCCCGTAGGCGAGATCCTCGTTGACCAGCCGCACCTCGTGTCCAGCCGCATCCAGGGCGCCGCGCGGGCAGTATTGCCACAGAGGGTGGCCAGCGGCACAGGCGTCGAGCACCGCATCCACCGACGGCTGCGCCGCCAGGCGCTCCAGCGTGCGGACCGTGGGGAACATCATCGGGAACTGCCCCTGCGCATGCAGTGCCACGGCCTCGGCCGGGCGGACCCAGCGGATGTCGACCTGCTCGTGGGCGTCGGCGTGCGGGGTCTGGTCACGGGGCATGCGCGCCACCAGAAACGGGGTGTCGAAGCGCTTGGGCAGATCCAGGGGCGCCAGCCAGCGTGCGAGCACGCGCACCGCATCAGCGGCTGGGTGCAGCCCCAGCGAGACGCAGGCGGCATGGAAGGTGGCGGCATCGCTGCGCCGGCCGATGGCGGCTTCGAGCGCCGTGACATCCGCCTGCGTGGCGGGCGAGCCGTCGGCGCGGTGGGCCAGCAGCACCCCCACTTCCTCGTAGCTCTCGCGCAGTGCCGCCAGGGCCCAGACCCGGGCCTCGCCCTGCTGGTCGTCGCGGAAGCGGGCCCCATCGGGGGCTTCGCTGGCCGCCTCGTCGGCGCTTTCCACCGCACCGCCGGGAAAGACATATAGGCTGGCTGCGAATCCGGCCTGTCCCGAGCGGCGGGTCATCAGCACCTCGGGGCCATCCGGCCCGTCACGGAACAGCAGCACGGTGGCCGCAAGGCGGGGCGTGACGGTGGAAAGGGGAGGGTGGAGCAGCTGGCTGGAACGGGGCATGGGCAGAAAACGGCAGCGGGCGCCAGCACGTCGGGCAACCGGGCCATGCCGGATTGCACCGGGGGCAGGGGGCATGGCGGGCCTGCCCGGGCGGGGTCATTTTGTCATAATGCCCCCATGCGCATACCCTTTACCAAGATGCAGGGGGCAGGCAACGACTTCGTGGTGCTGGACGAGACCCGCGCCCCGCTTGGCCTGCAGCCCGAGCATTACCGTTTCCTGGCCGATCGGCGCTTCGGTGTCGGTGCGGACCAGATCCTGTCCGTGCGCCCCCCCGTCGGGGAGGGCGCCGATTTTGCCTACGTCATCCACAACGCGGACGGCGGCGAGGTCGAGCACTGCGGCAACGGCGCGCGCTGCTTTGTGCGCTTCGTGCGCGAGCAGGGCCTCACCGACAGGGACACCATCACCGTGCAGGTGCGCCGCGGCACCATCGTGCTGCATGCCCTGCCCGATGGCGAGGTCACCGTGGACATGGGCGCGCCCGTGTTCGACCTGCCTGCGCTGCCCTTCGAGCCGGGCACCCTGCCCAGCCGGCAGCAGGGCGAGGCCACGCTGTGGCTTCTGCCTCTGGTCGATGCCGAAGCCCAGGCCGGCGCCCCGGTCGAGGTGGCGCTGGTGTCCATGGGCAACCCCCATGCCGTGCTCGTGGTGCCGGACGTGATGGCCGCCCCCGTGCATCGGCTGGGCGCCGCCATCCAGGCCCTGCCGGCCTTTCCCGCAAGTGTCAACGTGGGCTTCATGCAGATCCTCGATCGCGGCCATATCCGGCTGCGCGTCTACGAACGCGGCTCGGGCGAGACCCTGGCCTGCGGCACGGGGGCCTGTGCCGCCGTGGTGGCCGGCATCCGCGAGGGCCTGCTTGCCTCCCGCGTGCAGGTCGATGCCCTGGGCGGCACCCTGTACATCGAATGGCAGGGCGCCGGTACGCCGGTGCGCATGACGGGCCCGGCCACCACCGTGTTCCACGGCGAGATCGACCTGCCGGAGCATCCGCCGCAGCTCCCCGGCATTCCTGCCGCCTGAATCCAGCCCGTCGGCCGCCCGGTGTGCGGCGCCGACAGGCTTCCTCCACTGTCTTCCCCGACTCCATGCAACCTCATGAACTGGCGCCCCTGACCGAGCGCGACATTGCCGAATACCTCATCCAGAACCCGGGCTTCTTCGAGCGCAACGCCGAGCTGCTCGCTGCCGTGCAGCTCGGCAGCTCCCACGGCCGCCGGGTGGTCAACCTGCAGGAACGGCAGGCCGAGATGCTGCGCGAGAAGATCAAGGTGCTCGAACACCGCCTCGTGGACATGATCCGCCACGGCAGCGACAACAGCATCACCACCAACCGCCTGCTCGACTGGACGGTCCAGCTCCTGCTCGAACACGACCCCGCTGCCCTGCCCGAAGCCATCTGTGCGGCCATGATCGACGACTTCCGCGTGCCGCAGGCAGCCCTGCGCGTCTGGAACGTGGCCAGCCCCTATGCCGGCCTGCCCTTCACCCAGGGCGTGAGCGGCGATTCGCGCAGCTTTGCCTCGTCTCTCACCTCGCCCTACTGCGGCATGCATGTGGGCGTGGAAGCCGTCAAGTGGCTGCCGGAACCCACCCAGGCGGCCTCGCTGGCCCTCATTCCGCTGCGTCCGGCCGGCAAGTCCACGGCGCCTGCCTTCGGCCTTCTGGTGCTGGCTTCGCCCGATTCGCAGCGCTATCAGGACGACATGGCCACCGACTTTCTCGAACGCATCGGGGAGCTGGCCAGCGCCGCACTCTCGCGCCTGATGATCGAGCCGCCCGTCCTTCGCGATTCCCTGGCCGATCCCGTTCCCAACACCCCGGCATGACCGATTCTGCAGCCGTTCCTGCCCCCGCGTCGCCAGCGCCCGACCCTCTGGTGCTGCGCTATCTGGAGCATGTGCGCTCGGGCAAGCGGCTGGCGGCGCGCACCGTCACCCTCTACGGTGAAGACCTCGCGCGCCTGCAGGCCCAGGCAGCCGGGGCGGGCCTCACGCTGGACGCCGTGCAGACGGCCCACGTGCGCCGCTGGCTGGCCACGCTGCGCAGCGCCGGCTACAGCCCGCGCGGACTGGCCCGCATCCTCTCGGGCTGGCGCGGCTTCTACCGCTGGCTGGTGCAGGAACGTCTCATTGCCCACAACCCCGTGCAGGACGTGCGTGCTCCCCGCGCCGGCAAGCCCCTGCCCAAGGCCCTGTCCGTCGACGACGCCATGCGGCTTGCCGACCATCGCGGCAATGTCCCCCCCGATTCCCGCCACCCCGATGCCGCCTGGCTGGAGCTGCGCGACCGCTGCCTGGTCGAGCTCCTTTACGGCAGCGGCCTGCGAGTGAGCGAGCTCGTCGGACTCGACATCCACCCCGGCCCGGAGGCCCGTGGCTGGTGCGATCTCGATGCCGCCGAGGTGCACGTGCTCGGCAAGGGCGGCAAGTGGCGCACCGTGCCGCTCGGCCACCAGGAGCTCGAAGCCCTGAAGCCGTGGCTCGCCGCACGGGCCCTGCTGCCCGTGGCCCGCGCCACGCCCGCCCTGCTCATCGGGCGCCGGGGCACCCGGCTGACCCCCCAGTCGGTGTGGCAGCGCCTCCAGGCCCGCAGCCGTGCCGCCGGGCTCGATGCACCCGTGCACCCGCACATGCTGCGCCACAGCTTCGCCAGCCACCTGCTTCAGTCCAGCGGCGACCTGCGTGCCGTGCAGGAGCTGCTCGGCCATGCCCACATCGGCACCACCCAGATTTACACCCGGCTCGATTTCCAGCATCTGGCCAAGGTGTACGATGCGGCGCATCCCCGGGCTCACGGCAAGAAATCCGGTTCCTGACCCGTTCCGGCCGGCTGCCCCCCCGCAAGAGCGGGCGCCCGCCCGTGCTGGAAAAACCGGCACGCGCCCCCATGTACCCGGCAGTCTCCCGCATCGGGTGGTGCGCATCCGTGCGTGCATCCAGGCGTCGGGCATTGCAGCTTTTTTTCAGGACTCCATTTCCATGGCACTCATTCCCGCCACCATCGTTACCGGCTTCCTGGGCGCCGGCAAGACCACACTGCTCAAGCGCGTGCTCACCGAGGCCCATGGCCAGAAAATCGCCGTCATCGAGAACGAGTTCGGCGCCGAGAACATCGACAACGACATCCTCGTCTCCGACACCAACGAGCAGATCATCCAGATGAGCAACGGCTGCGTGTGCTGCACCATCCGCGAGGACTTGCGCAACACTCTGCAGCTCCTGGCCGCCAAGCGCCGCAAGGACATGGTCAAGTTCGACCGCGTCATCATCGAAACCACCGGCGTCGCCGACCCCGGCCCGGTGGCCCAGACCTTCTTCATGGACGACGAGATCGCCGAGAACTACCTGCTCGACTCCATCATCACCCTCGTCGATGCCAAGCACGCCATGCAGCAGCTCGACGAGCGCCTCGAAGCGCAGCGGCAGGTCGGGTTTGCCGACCAGATCTTCATCAGCAAGGCCGACCTCGTGAGCAAGGACGACCTGCGAGCCCTGCAGGAACGCCTGCACGCCATGAACCCCCGCGCCACCCAGAAGATCGTGCATTTTGGCCAGGTCCCTCTGGGCGATGTGCTCGACCTGCGCGGCTTCAACCTCAATTCCACGCTGGACCTCGACCCCGACTTCCTCGCCGAGGAAGAGCCCCATGACCACGCGCACGACCATGCCCATGACAGCTGCTGCGGGCACGACCATGGTCATGACCACGGCGCGTGCTGCGGCCATGACCATGACCACGAGGCGCACGACCACGAGTCGCATGCAGCCGACTGCGATCATCACCATGCCGAGGGCGAAGCCTGCAACCACCA
Source organism: Brachymonas moutaii (nom. illeg.) (assembly GCF_049977365.1). Classification (NCBI taxonomy): domain Bacteria; kingdom Pseudomonadati; phylum Pseudomonadota; class Betaproteobacteria; order Burkholderiales; family Comamonadaceae; genus Allobrachymonas; species Brachymonas moutaii (nom. illeg.). The sequence continues at coordinate 135,144 of NZ_JBNGEN010000003.1, forward strand.
TGCCCATCACCACCATTTCGACGACGACGTCAAGAGCTTCGTCTACCGTGCCACGCGCCCCTTCGATCCCGTCAAGCTCGAAGACTTCCTCGGAGCCATCGTCCAGATCTACGGCCCCAAGATGTACCGCTACAAGGGCGTGCTCGACATGAAGGGCACCAGCCGCAAGGTGATCTTCCAGGGCGTGCACCAGCTCATGGGCAGCGACCTGGGCCCCGAGTGGGGCAAGGACGAGCCGCGCTCCAGCAAGATGGTGTTCATCGGCGTCGACCTTCCGCGCGAAATTCTGGAACAGGGCCTCGACCAGTGCTGCGTCTGACGAGACGCGGCGCGCGTGGCCCCGTTTCCTGAAGCGACTGCCCGTCCGGCCGCGCACCGCTCCCTTGAACGGGGCGGTGCGGCAGCGGGAGCAAGCGTAAAAAATTCCCTTTTCTGCGACAAAACACCTACAATCCGTGCGCTTCCCGAGAGCGAACGAGGGTAAATTGAGAACTTCGCGTCGATCGTGAACCGTCCAGATGGCGGTCCATGGCGTCCGGACTTTCAGGGGAGCCCTGCGGATTTCTTCGTGCCTTTCCATCCTCCTTTTCGGGGACAGAGAGCAGCCAGGGAATCCGTCATCTGCCCGAATGTTCGTTCCAGGATCGTGCCCGCCTGTCCGGGGCATGGAAACCGCCGCTGCGCCGTGTGCGCGTGCATCCTTTTTTCCTTGATACGACCCAGACCGACATGACCGCCGCGACTACTCCCAAGAAAGACACCAAACTGGCCAACAACTGGAAGAAGAAGCCGCCCCAGGAGCTCTCCGATGCCGAAGTGCTGGCCATGCCCGAGTCCGAGTACATGAACGATGTGCAGCTCGCGTTCTTCCGCCACCGCCTGCAGCAGCTGCGTGCCGACATTCTGAACAACGCCGGCGCCACCGCCGAGCACCTGCGTCAGGATGCCGTGGTCGTGCCCGACCCGGCCGACCGTGCCACCATCGAGGAAGAGCACGCTCTCGAACTGCGCACCCGTGACCGCGAGCGCAAGCTGCTCAAGAAGATCGATCAGTCCATCGCCCAGATCGATTCGGGCGACTACGGCTACTGCACCGAGACGGGCGAGCCCATCGGCATCGGCCGCCTGCTGGCGCGCCCCACGGCCACCCTGTCGCTCGAAGCCCAGCAGCGCCGCGAACTCAAGCAGAAAATGTTTGGAGACTGATTCCCCGCTGCGCCGCCGTTCGCGGGCGGGGGGATGTCCACACCGATCCTGATACACCCATGTCGCAGCCCGCAGAAAAGCTTCCCTTCTTCAACAAGCTTGCCCGTTTCGTGGCCAACCCCACGACGGACTGGAAGGCACTCGATACCCTCCCGGCCGCCGATGCGGCCGGAGCCACAGCCGGCGCCGAGGAAATCACCGCCGAGGAGCTGGCCCAGCTTCACCGCCAGCGGCGCCGCTACAACCGCAAGGTGCGCGAGCGCGAATTCAACGCCCTGCGACAGCTGCGTTCCGGCGGGACCGAGGCGGCCCAGCCGGGAGCCGACCTCAACAGCACGCTGCTGCTGCGTCCCTCGTCCAGTGGGGCAGCGACGGACACGCCCGAGAGCAGCAACTTCGATGTGAGCCAGATCAACAGCATCGAACAGCAGATGACCGACCAGTGGTGGAACAAGAACGGTCCCCTCTCCGTACCACCGCCCGACAGCACCCTCAAGACCCAGATCATGATCGAAGACAAGGTCGATCTGAGACCCAGTTTGACAGGGGGCGATGATTCGATGGTGCCCTTCGAGACCGTGGACGTGCCTGCAGGGAGTCCGTCGGTCACTTCGGTGCGCAAGCCGGCCGCGCCCGATGCCTTCCATTCCATCCAGGGCACCGGCAACCCGGAAGGCAGTGGCGCCTCGATCGATTCGGAACTGGCCCCCGATACCCAGCCGGGCCTGATCCAGAGCATCCCCTCGATGGACCTTGGGATCCCCCTCATTGATGAGCCCGTTCCCGTGGGCGACAGCCGCATGGACGAAGTGGCCTCCGACAGCCGCTTCGACGAAGCCCTGCAGGCTCTTCCGCTCGAAGACCTCGCCGGCGGCGAGCCCCGTGCCATCACGCGGGTCGATGCCCTCAGCGACACCCTCAACGAGCCTGCCATCCTCTTCTCGCAGGGGCAGGATGGGGCAGCGGAAACCCGCCTGCGCGATCTGGTGGCACAACTGCCGCAGGGGCAGGGCGGAACCAGTGCCATTGCCGACGAGGAGCCCGACGCCCTGCTCGCGCTTCTCGATCTCTACCGCGCCACCGCACAGGAGGAAAAGTTCGATGCCACCTGCCTGGAGCTGGTGCAGCGCTTCGGCCGCTCCGCGCCCCAGTATGCCGGTGACGATCCGTGGCTGAGCCAGATCGGCGGCACCACGTTCTTCATGGGCGTGACCCGCATTGCCCAGGAGCTCTCCGGGCACGCCTGCTGGAAGGCACCGGCCACCATCGATGTGCCCGACCTGCTGTCCCTGCAGCAGGTGCTGGCAGCCGACGCCGATGCCCTGATCGACTGGCGCGGACTGCAGGCCCTGACGCCCATGGCCCTGCCGGTGCTGCTGGTGGTCCTGCGCGAGCTTGCAGGGCGCCGCATGCGGCTGGTGATGTGGGGACTGCCGCAGCTGGAGCAGCACCTGGAGCAGGGCTGCGCCGCAGCAGACCGCACCACCCAGAGCCTGAGCTGGATGCTGCGTCTGGAGCTGCTCCGCATCACCGGCGCGCAGGAAGCCTTCGATGCCCAGGCGCTCGACTACTGCATCGCCCTGGAGGAATCCCCGCCTTCGTGGACGCCTGCCCGCTGCACCTATGTCGATGCGGATGCCATCGACTGGCAGATGGCGGGTGCCGTGCCGGCCCCCACCGCCTCTCCCGCGAGCAGCCTGCCGCCCCAGGGGGTGAGCAAGGGTCAGCTGGCCCACCCGTTCGAGTGGAAGGGAGCCTTTACCGGCAGCATCCAGCCCCTGCTGCAGGTTCTGCAGGAATCCGTCGGCTCTCAGGGCTGCACCATCGACTGCAGCGCCCTGGAACGCATGGACTATGCGGCTGCAGCCGAACTCCTCGCCTGGCTGCTCGTGCGCAAGCCCGAAGACGGGGCGATCCGCTTCATCCAGGTGCAGCGGCTCGTGGCCGTGTTCTGGCGCATCATGGGCATCACCGGCCAAGCGCAGGTCGAACTGCGGCGCGACTGAAGCGACCGAAGGGGGCGAGCGTCCTGTCGCGCGACGCTGCACCGGGGCGTGGCACAGTGTCGGCGTGTCTTGCGGGTGAGACATCCTGTCTTGCAATGGCTGCAGCTGCCCCCATCTGCCGGAACTGTCTTCTTTTTCAGTGCGCGGCAGCCGATGCCGCGCCCGAGCCGCATGGAACAATTTCACGGAACCACCATTCTGAGTGTCCGGCGCCAGACGCCCGAAGGCGTGCAGGTCGCCATCGGTGGGGACGGCCAGGTCACCCTGGGCCACATCGTCGTCAAGGGCACGGCCCGCAAGGTGCGCAAGCTGCATCATGGGCAGGTGCTGGCCGGGTTTGCCGGCGCCACGGCCGATGCCTTCACGCTCTTCGAGCGCTTCGAGGCCAAACTCGACAAGTACCAGGGCAATCTGGCCCGCGCCGCCGTGGAGCTGACCAAGGAATGGCGTACCGATCGCGTGCTGCGCAAGCTCGAAGCCATGCTCGCCGTGGCCGACCGCACCTCGTCCTACATCATCACCGGCAATGGCGATGTGCTCGAACCCGAGCACGGCATCGTGGCCATCGGGTCGGGCGGCGCCTATGCCCAGTCGGCCGCCAAGGCGCTGCTCGATCATACCGATCTGTCCGCCGAGGAAGTGGTGCGCAAGTCGCTCGCCATCGCGGGCGAGCTGTGCATCTACACCAACATGCACCACACCATCGAGGTGCTCTGAGTCCCCGCCGCCCGGTTCCTGCCTGATCTGCGCACTTTGGCGCGGGGCAGGGGAGGCGGGCTGACGCTTTTCCGATTCTTTTCTGCGCCCCGTGGCGCCCGTATGCCATGTCGTCCATGACTCCCCAGGAAATCGTTTCCGAACTCGACCGCCACATCGTGGGCCAGAACGCAGCCAAGCGTGCCGTGGCCATCGCCATGCGCAACCGCTGGCGGCGCCAGCAGGTCGACGCCAGCCTGCGCGCCGAGATCACGCCCAAGAACATTCTCATGATCGGCCCGACCGGTGTCGGCAAGACCGAGATTGCCCGTCGCCTGGCCCGGCTGGCCGATGCGCCCTTCATCAAGGTCGAGGCCACCAAATTCACCGAGGTCGGCTATGTGGGCAAGGATGTCGACTCCATCATCCGCGATCTGGTCGAAGTCTCGGTCAAGCAGACCCGCGAGGCGGCCATGCGCCGCATGCGTGTGCGGGCCGAGGACGCCGCCGAAGAGCGCATTCTCGATGCCCTCCTGCCGCCGGCCCGTTCCGCCTCGGGCGAACCGATCGCCACTCCGTCCGGAGACAGCGCCACCCGCCAGGCTTTCCGCAAGAAGCTGCGCGAAGGCCAGCTCGATGACAAGGAGATCGAGATCGACCTCGCCGACGCAGCCCCCACCATGCAGGTCATGGGGCCCGCCGGCATGGAGGAGATGACCGAGCAGCTGCGCGGCATCCTCGGCTCGATGGGGCAGGAGCGTCGCCGCACGCGCCGGGTGCGCATCGCCGATGCCCTGCGCCAGCTCGTCGACGAAGAAGCGGCCAAGCTCGTCAATGAAGAGGAGATCCGTGCCCAGGCCGTGGACAATGCCGAGCAGAACGGCATCGTCTTCCTCGACGAGATCGACAAGGTGGCCGGCAGCGCCGAGCGCAGCGGGGCCGACGTCTCGCGCCAGGGGGTACAGCGCGACCTGCTGCCGCTGGTCGAGGGCACCACGGTGCACACCAAGCACGGCATGATCCGCACCGACCACATTCTGTTCGTCGCTTCGGGGGCCTTTCACCTCTCCAAGCCGAGCGACCTGATCCCGGAGCTGCAGGGGCGCTTTCCCATTCGCGTGGAGCTGCAGAGCCTGTCGGAGGCCGATTTCGAGGCCATTCTCACCCAGACCCAGGCCTCGCTCATCAAGCAGTACCAGGCCCTTCTCGCCACGGAAGGGGTGACGCTGGAGTTCGCACCCGAGGCCATCACCTGCCTTGCGCGCATCGCCGCCGATGTCAACGAACGCACCGAGGACATCGGTGCCCGCCGCCTGGCCACCGTGATGGAGCGCCTGCTCGACGAGGTGAGCTTCGATGCCGCACAGCGCCAGGGGCAGACGCTGACCATCGACGCCGCCTATGTCCAGGAGCGTCTGGGCGCGCTCAGCCAGAACGAGGATCTCTCCCGTTTCATCCTCTGAGGCCGGGGCCGGATGGCATTCCGGCCCTTCTCCTGAGCCGGGATGCGGGCGAACAGGTGTGCACTTTTGCATCAATTCGTGCTGCAGTGCATGCCGGCACGGGACGTTCACGCTCAAGCATTACATCCATAGGACAATTTAAGTTGTTATTTTTGAAGGTTTTTTGGGTTCACAAGCCTTCAGGATGGATGCTAACTGCTTGATTTCATTCGAAAAACATCTAAGCGCCGGTTTGTGAAGCAGATTGTTTCCTGCTACAGTGTCGAAAAGTGGGGAATGGTGGTAAAAACTGCCCTTTCCCTTACGTCCAGACTGTTTTTCCAGGAAACCCCAGCGTGTTCGAAGGCGCCTCGTCCCTCTCGGTGGATGCCAAAGGCCGGATTGCGATACCTACCAAGTACCGCGCCGACCTGATGGATGCTGCCCAGGGCCAGCTGCACATCACCCGGCATTTCCAGGAAGACTGCCTGCTGCTCTTTCCGGAGTCCGAATGGGTGCAGTTCCGCACGCGGGTGGCCCAGTGGCCTGCCTCTGCCGCCTGGCAGAAGCGCATCGTGCTCGGCAATGCCGTGGCACTCGACATGGATGGCGCCACCGGGCGCATCCTGCTGTCGCCCGAGCTGCGCGAGGCGGCCATGATGGGGCGCGAAGCCCTGCTTCTGGGCAACGGCAGCCACTTCGAGCTCTGGGACAAGGCACTGTATGCGGCCAAGGAGGCCCAGGCCCGTCAGCAGCCGCTGCCGGATGCCTTGCAGGATTTCGTGTTCTGAAAGGTCTGAGGAAGTGAGCTGGAAGCACACCACAGTCATGCTGCGGGAGGCGGTCGACGCCCTCGTGCACGACCCCCATGGCACCTACGTGGACGGCACCTTTGGCCGGGGCGGGCACAGCCGCGCCATCCTGGAGGAGCTCGACAGCGACGGTCGCCTGATCGCCTTCGACAAGGACCCCGAGGCCATCGCCAGCGCCCACGCGATCGAGGACGAGCGGTTCTCGATCCGGCATGCCAGTTTCACCGCCATGGCCGAGCTGCCCGCAGCCAGCGTCGATGGCGTGCTGCTCGATCTGGGTGTGAGTTCCCCCCAGATCGACAACCCGGCCCGGGGATTTTCCTTCCGCAACGACGGGCCCCTCGACATGCGCATGGACCCCACGCGCGGCGAGAGCGTGGCCGATTGGCTCGAAAGTGCGGAAACGGACCAGATTGCGGAGGTGATTCGTGACTACGGAGAAGAGCGGTTTGCTGGGCAGATTGCAAAGGCGATTGTGGCTCGCCGACAGGAGCTCGGCCCTCTTGCCAGCACCGCGGAGCTCGCGCAGCTCGTGGCTGGTGCGGTCCGGACCCGCGAGCCGGGGCAGGACCCCGCCACGCGCACCTTTCAGGCATTTCGGATTTTTATCAACGCCGAACTGGAAGACCTGCAGCAGACCCTGAAGCACACCCTGCGCATCCTGCGTCCCGGAGGCACGCTGGTGGTCATCAGCTTCCATTCGCTGGAGGACCGCATCGTCAAGCAGTTCATGGTGCAGCATTCGCGCGAGGTGTATGACCGGCGCCTGCCGGCGGCCTTTGCCACCGCGCCCGCTCCCATGCCCCTCACGGACGTGCAGCGCGTGCGCCCCACCGCCGACGAGGTGGCTGGCAATCCGCGCTCGCGCAGCGCCATCCTGCGCTGCGCCGTCCGCACCGAGGTGCCTGCATGATGCGGCTGGTTCTGCTTCTGCTGGCGGCTGTGCTCGGCAGCGCGTTCTATCTGGTGCATCTGCGCTACGAGTCGCGCACGCTCTACACTGCGCTCGACAAGGCGCAGACCTCGGCGCGCAAGCTCGAAACCGAGCGCGATACGCTGGAGGTGGAAAAACGCGCCCAGACGGCCGCCCTGCGGGTGCAGGGCATTGCCCATGACCAGCTCGGCATGCGGGAATCCACGCCCGACATCACCCAGTACGTGACCGTGCGTGATGGCGAGGTCAAGGTCAGCACGCCGGTGGCAACCGAAGGCACTGCCTCCGCACCCGTGGCCGCAGCAGGCCGGAGGGTGGCACCATGAAGTGGATCACCCGTCAGGAGCGCCACGAAAAGGCCCTGCAGAAGAGCCTCAAGGGCGTCACCAGTGCCAAGGGAGTGCGCGACAACGCCGTGGGGGTCAATCCGCTGCTCACCAGCCGCACCCCCGTATGGCGCAGCCGCCTGCTGGTGGCCGGGCTGGCGTTCGGGTTCACCGGGCTGGTGGCGCGTGCGGCCTATGTCCAGATCTTCGACAACGCCTTCTTCCTGCGGCAGGGGCAGGTGCGCTATGCCCGTACCATCGAGATGCCGGCCAACCGCGGGCGCATCCTGGACCGCAATGGGCTCATCCTGGCGTCGAGCGTGCCGGCGCAGAGCATCTTCGCCTTTCCGTCCGAAATCGACCGCGAGGGCGATGCCGCCAAGCTGCACCGCATGGCGCAGCTGCTGGGCATGAGCGACCAGGAGCTCGGCACCCGGCTCGGCAGCGCCAAGAACTTCGTGTACGTGAAGCGTCAGGTCGACGAAGGGGTGGCCGAGCAGATCGCAGCCCTGGGCATCAAGGGCATCGACCATCGCAAGGAATACCGCCGCCAGTACCCCGAGGGCGAGGCGGTCTCGCACATCGTGGGCTTCACCGACGTGGAAGACAAGGGTCAGGAGGGGATCGAGCGCACCTTCGACCAGCAGCTTGCCGGCAAGCCCGGATCGCGCCGCGTCATCCGCGACCGCCTGGGGCGCGTGATCGAGGGCGTGGGCGAGCAGGTGCCCCCGGTCGACGGCAGGGACATCCGTCTCACCATCGACAGCAAGATCCAGTACTTTGCCTGGCAGAAGCTGCGGGATGCCGTCAAGGCGCAGGATGCCAAGGGAGGCAGCGTGGTGGTGCTCGACGTGCGCACGGGCGAGATCCTGGCGCTCGCCAACTATCCGAGCTACGATCCCAACGACCGGCGCGACCTCACCGGTGAGCAGCTGCGCAACCGCGCGCTCACCGATACCTACGAGCCCGGCTCCATCATCAAGCCGCTGACGGTGGCCCTGGCCCTGCAGGAGCGCAAGGTCACCCCCAACACCATCATCGAGACCAGCCCGGGGCGTCTGACCATCGCCGGTGCCACCATCGGCGACACCCACAACTACGGCACCCTGACCGTCGAGGGCGTGGTGCAGAAGTCGAGCAACGTGGGCACGGTCAAGATTTCCGAGCGCCTCGAAGCCCACGACATGTGGGACAACTTCATGAACATGGGTCTGGGCCAGAAGCCCGACCTGCCGTTCCCCGGCATCGGACGGGGCCGCGTGCGGCCCTGGAAGGCCTGGCGTCCAATCGAGAAGGCCACCATGGCCTATGGCTACGGGCTGTCTGCCAGCCTGTTCCAGATGGCGCGTGCCTACAGCGTGTTTGCCCATGACGGCGTGATGATGCCCATCACGCTGGTGCAGGACAACATGGCCGACGCCAGCGGCCGCCTCCATCCCGTCGACAAGTCGCGTGGCGTGCGTGTCTACAGCCCGGCCGTGGCGCGGGAGATCCTGCACACCCTGCACCTCGTGACCCTGCCCGGCGGCACGGCCCAGCAGGCCCAGACCGTGGGCTATTCGGTCGGCGGCAAGACCGGGACGGCGCGCAAGCTCGACGGCACCCGCTATTCGACCAGCCGCTACCGTGGCTCCTTCGTGGGCATCGCGCCGATCGAGGCTCCCCGCATCGTGGTGGGCGTGATGATCGACGAACCCAAGAGCAGCATCTACGGGGGCCTCACGGCGGCGCCCGTGTTCAGTGACGTGGTGCAGCAGACCCTGCGCATCCTGGGCGTGCAGCCCGACATGTCGGTGCGTCCCGGCGTCATCACCGATGAACCGGAGGAATCCCTGTGAGCACCCCGATGCTGCCCCTTCTGAGTACCCCGGCCGAAGCCGCCGCCTGGCTGCGCGCGCACGGCAGCCGCCTGCAGACGGACAGCCGCAGGCTGGAAGCGGGCGACCTGTTCGTGGCCTGGCCCGGCGCCGCCCATGATGCGCGCGTGCACGTGCTGGCCGCGCTGGAGCACGGAGCGGCGGCCTGCCTGGTCGAGGCCGATGGCATGGATGCCTTCGACTTCGCCCGCCCTGCAGCGGCGGATGTCGCAGCAGGGCGTGTGGCGGCCTATGCCGGACTCAAGTCTGCCACGGGCCCGATCGCTGCCGCGTTCTACGACACGCCCTCGCGTCGGCTCGACGTGGTGGCCGTGACCGGCACCAATGGCAAGACCACCAGCGCCTGGTGGCTGGCCCAGGCCCTCTCGCATGGTGCCCGGGGCTGTGGCCTCGTGGGCACCCTGGGCGTGGGCCGCTTCGTGGGTGGGCAGGCCGAGCTGCGCTATACCGGCATGACCACTCCCGACCCCGTGCTGCTGCAGCGCGAGCTGCACCATTTCGTCGACGAGGGACTGGGGGCCTGCGTGATGGAGGCTTCCTCCATCGGCATTGCCGAGCATCGGCTCGACGGCACGGCGATCCGCGTGGCGGTGTTCACCAACTTCACGCAGGACCATCTGGACTACCACGGCACCATGGAAGCCTACTGGCAGGCCAAGCGGGCCCTGTTCGACTGGCCCGGCCTGCAGGCTGCGGTGGTCAATCTCGATGATGTCCATGGCACCCTGCTGGCGCAGGAACTGCAGGGAGGGGCACTCGACCTCTGGACCCTGTCGTGCCTGCCGCCGGCGGCTGGGGTGGCCCCGGCGCGTCTGCAGGCCAGCGGCGTGCGCTATGGCGACCACGGGCTGGCGTTCGAGGTGACCGAGGCCGGGGGGGGCACCGCCTCCATGTCCACGGCCACCATCGGACAGTACAACGTCTCCAATCTGCTTGGGGTGCTGGGCACGCTGCGCGCCCTGGGCGTGCCGCTGGCCGAGGCGGCACGGGCCTGCGAAGGACTGCTGCCGGTGCCGGGCCGCATGGAATGTCTCACCCTGCCCGGGCAGCCGCTCGTGGCCGTGGACTTTGCCCACACGCCCGATGCGATCGACAAAGCCCTCGAAGCCCTGCGCCCGCTCGCCCGCCAGCGCGGAGGGCGCCTGTGGTGCGTGTTCGGCTGCGGAGGGGACCGCGATCCGGTCAAGCGGCCGCTCATGGCACAGGCTGCCGAGCGCCAGGCCGACCGTGTGGTCGTTACCAGCGACAACCCGCGCAGCGAGGCCCCCGAGCGCATCGTGGCACAGGTGGTGGCCGGTCTGGCCGCGCCTGCACAGGCCCGCGTCGAGGTCGATCGCGCCCGCGCCATTGCCCTCGCCATCGCCGGAGCCGACCGTGCCGACGTGGTGCTCGTGGCCGGCAAGGGACACGAGGATTATCAGGAAATACACGGGGTACGCACCCCGTTCAAGGATCAGGAGCACGTGCGCATGGCACTGCAGAACCGGGCTGCGGCCCGCGCGGAGGGCGTCGCATGAACACGCCCATGCATATGACACTGGCCCAGGCGGCCCAATGGCTGTCCGACGCCACCGTGGTGGGCGATGGTGCCGTCACGGTCGACCGTGTGCATACCGACACACGCACCCTGCAGCCGGGCGACCTGTTCGTCGCACTGCGGGGCGAGCGCTTCGATGCGCATGATTTTCTGGCGCAGGCCCGCGCGGCCGGGGCCACGGCCGCCCTGTGCGAGCGTCCCCACCTGGCTGCGCTGGGCTGGCAGGGCATCGAGGTGGCCGACAGCCGCCGCGCCCTTGGCGAGCTGGCCGCTGGCTGGCGCCGCCAGTTCGTTCTGCCGCTCATCGCCGTCACCGGCAGCAACGGCAAGACCACCACCACCCAGATGATCGCCAGCATCCTGCATGCGGCTGCGGGCGAGGCGGCGCTGGCCACGCAGGGCAATCTCAACAACGACATCGGTGTGCCGCTCACGCTGCTGCGGCTGCGTCCGTCCCACCGGCTGGCGGTGGTCGAGCTGGGCATGAACCACCCCGGCGAAATGGCGGTGCTTGCCGCCATGGCGCAGCCCACCGTGGCACTGGTCAACAATGCCCAGCGCGAGCACCAGGAATTCATGGGCACGGTCGAGGCCGTGGCCCGCGAGAACGGCGAATCGATCGCCGCACTGCCTGCCGACGGCGTGGCGGTCTATCCGGCCGACGAACCCTATACCGGCATCTGGAAGACACTGGCGGGTGCCCACCGCAGCCTGACCTTCGCGGCCGACGCGGCGAGCGGTGCCGATGTGCACGCCGTCGAGGCTGTCTGGCAGGACGCGGCCTGGCAGGTCCGTGCGGCCACGCCGCAGGGGCCGCTGCACTTCCGCCTGCAGGTGGCGGGACGCCACAACGTGCGCAATGCGCTGGCCGCCACGGCCTGTGCGCTGGCTGCCGGTGTGCCGCTGTCCGCGATTGCGGCCGGGCTTGACGGCTTCGCTGCCGTGCAGGGCCGCTCGCGGGTGGTGGCGGCCCGCTTCGGCGGGCACGCGCTCACCGTGGTGGACGACACCTACAATGCCAACCCCGATTCGGTGCGCGCCGCCATCGACGTGCTCGCCGAGCTGCCCGGGCCGCGCGTGCTCGTGCTCGGCGACATGGGGGAAGTGGGCGATCAGGGGCCGGCCTTCCATGCCGAGATCGGCGCCTATGCGGCCACCAGGGGCATCGACCACGTGCTCACGCTCGGCGCCCTGGCGCGCCATGCGGCAGCCGCCTGCCCCGGAGCCCGCGCCTGTGGCGACGATGCCGAGGCAGGACTGTCCGTGCTGCTCGACGCGCTTCGTGGGCTGCTGCCCGGCTGCGCGAGCGTGCTCGTCAAGGGCTCCCGCTTCATGCGCATGGAGCGCGTGCTCGCCGTCTTCGATCAACCTGCCCAGCACAAGGATGCCCCATGCTGCCTGCACTGACCCAATGGCTCATGGAGCACTACCCGCAGTTCGGTTTTCTGCGGGTGTTCCAGTACCTCACCTTCCGCGCCGTCATGGCCGCCATGACCTCGCTGATCATGGGCCTGCTCTCCGGGCCCTGGGTGATCCGCAAGCTGCGCGAGCTCAAGATCGGCCAGCCGGTGCGCGGCTACGCCATGGAGACACACCTCTCCAAGTCGGGCACCCCGACCATGGGCGGGGTGCTCATCCTGCTGTCGATTGCCCTGTCCACGCTGCTGTGGTTCGAGTGGAGCAACCGCTTCGTGTGGATTGTGATGGTCGTCACCTTCGGCTTCGGGGCCATCGGCTGGGCCGATGACTGGCGCAAGGTCGTGCACAAGGACCCCGAGGGCATGCCCTCCCGCGAAAAGTTCATGTGGCAGTCGATCATCGGGCTGGCGGCGGCGCTGTACCTGGTGTTCAGCATTTCCGAGACCAGCAACGCGCGCGTGCTCCAGCTCGTGATCGACTGGGTGCGTTCGGGCTTTGCCATCGACCTGCCACCCAAGGCGGGCCTCATGGTGCCCTTCTTCAAGGAGGTGAGCTACCCCCTTGGAGTCTGGGGCTTCGTGGCGCTCACCTTCTTCGTCATCGTCGGCGCGAGCAATGCCGTCAACCTCACCGACGGGCTCGACGGGCTCGCCATCATGCCCGTGGTCATGGTGGGCTCGGCGCTTGGCGTCTTTGCCTACGTCACCGGCAGCAAGCTGTATTCGACCTACCTGTTCTTCCCCTACATCCCGGGCTCGGGCGAGCTGCTGGTGTTCTGCGCGGCCATGATGGGCGCGGGGCTGGCCTTCCTGTGGTTCAACACCCATCCGGCCCAGGTCTTCATGGGCGATGTGGGCGCGCTCGCGCTCGGCGGGGCGCTCGGCACCATCGCAGTCATCGTGCGGCAGGAGATCGTGCTCGGGATCATGGGCGGCATCTTCGTCGTCGAGGCGCTCTCGGTGATGCTGCAGGTGGGCTACTTCAAGTACACCAAGAAACGCTACGGCGTGGGGCAGCGGCTCTTCAAGATGGCGCCGCTGCACCACCATTTCGAGAAAAAGGGCTGGCGTGAGACGCAGGTGGTGGTCCGCTTCTGGATCATCACCATGCTGCTGTGCCTCGCCGGCCTGTCCACACTCAAGCTGAGATAAGGGAAGAACGCCATGCAGGGCCATACCCTCGATCAACAACCGGTGCTCGTGCTCGGCCTGGGCATCTCGGGCCTTGCCATGGCGCGCTGGTGCGCGCGGGTGGGTGCACGGGTCACCGTGGCCGACAGCCGCGAGGCACCGCCCCATCTGGAGCGCCTGCGCGCCGAGCTGCCGGAGGTGCAGTTCATGGCCGGAGCCTTCGATGCTGCGCTGCTGGCTTCCACGGGAGCCCGCGCGGTGTTCGTGAGCCCGGGCCTGTCGCCCGCCGTCGCCGCCCCCGTGGTCGATCCTGCCCGTGCGCAGGGGCTGTGGGTGGGCGGTGAGCTCGACCTGTTCGCACAGGCCCTGCGCCTGCTCGACGAGCAGCAGGGCTATGCCCCCCGGGTGATCGGCATCACCGGCACCAACGGCAAGACCACCGTCACCTCGCTCACCAGCCAGCTGCTCGAACGCGCAGGCTTCACGGTGGGCATGGCCGGCAACATCGGCCCCAGCCTGCTCGATACCCTGGCCGCCGCGCTCGACGCGCAGGCGCTGCCGCAGGCGTGGGTGCTGGAACTGTCGAGCTTCCAGCTCAACGACTGCACCCGGTTCGAGCCCACGGCCGCCACCATTCTCAACATCACGCAGGACCACCTCGACTGGCACGGCAGCATGGAGGCCTACACACAGGCCAAGGCCCATGTGTTCGGCCACGCCGGGGCGGCCGTGCTCAATCGGGACGATCCGCTCGTCATGGGCCTGCTGCCGCAGCTCGTGCCTGCGGTTTCCGGCAAGGGGGCCGCGCCCGCGCGTGCCTGGTGCAGCTTCGGGGCCGATCTGCCACGGCGCCCGGGCGACTGGGGGCTCGAAGAGGTCAACGGCATGGTGTGGCTGGTGCGTGCCGAGGCCGCCGAAGAGGCCGGCACGCCGCGGCGTGGCCGGGCCGGTGCCCCGCAGTCCGCCGAGGTCGAGCTGCGCATGCAGCGCCTCATGCCCGCCGATGCGCTGCGCATCCGGGGACGGCACAACGCCTGCAACGCGCTCGCGGCCCTGGCACTGGCCACTCTGGCGGGGGCAGAGCTCGCCCCCATGCTGTTCGGCCTGCGCGAGTACCGGGGGGAGCCCCATCGCGTCGAGCCGGTCGGCATGATCGGCGAGGTCGAGTACTTCGACGACAGCAAGGGCACCAACGTGGGAGCCACGCTGGCTGCTCTGGGCGGACTCGGTGCCGATCGGCGGCTGGTCGTGATTCTGGGCGGGCTGGGCAAGGGGCAGGACTTTTCGCCTCTGGCTCCTGCCGTGCGGCGGACCTGCCGGGCCGTGGTGCTGCTCGGGCGTGATGCGCCGATCATCGAGGCAGCCCTGCGCGACTGCGGCGTGCCGCTGCGGCATGCGGCCGACATGCCCGCTGCCGTGGCCGAGGCCGCAGCAGCGGCCCAGCCCGGCGACGCCGTGCTGCTGTCGCCTGCCTGTGCGAGTTTCGACATGTTCACGGGCTACGCCCAGCGCGCCGAGGTCTTCCGTGCCGCCGTGGCGGTGCAGGCCGAGGCGGCCGGCACTCCGCTGGAGGGAGTGGCATGACCACCGCTGCGCCCGGGCAAGCTGCCTCTCTCGGTTCGCGCGTCAAGGAGCGCCTGCGCCAGCTCTGGCCCCACGAGCTGCCGTTCGGCCATCTCCACCGCGACCAGGACGGCATTCCCGTGCGCATGCCCGAGGCCGGCTACGGACGCAGCCGCACCACGCACCTGTCGGTGTCGCGGCTCGGCATCGACGCCGCGCTGCTGTGGGTGATCGTGGGCCTGCTGCTCTGGGGAATGGTCATGGTCTACTCGGCCTCCATTGCCATGCCGGACAACCCGCGCTTTGCCAACTACACCTCCACGCACTTCCTGTCGCGCCACATGTTCTCGCTGCTCATGGGCACGGTGGCGGCGCTGCTGGCGTTCCAGGTGCCCATGAGCGTCTGGGAGAAGTGGGCACCCTGGCTGTTTCTGGTTTCGATCCTGCTGCTTGTCGCCGTGCTGGTGCCGGGCATCGGCAAGGGGGTGAACGGCGCACGGCGCTGGATCGCCCTCGGCATCATGAATTTCCAGCCTTCCGAGCTCGCCAAGTTCTCGGTCCTGATGTATGCGGCCGACTACATCCGCCGCAAGATGGACGTGCAGGAGCGCGAGCGGCACATGGGGGATGTGGAGCGCTTCGTGCGGGCCGTGGCGCCCATGGCCTTCGCCGTGGGCATCGTGGGCGTGCTGCTGCTGGCCGAGCCGGACATGGGAGCCTTTCTCGTGATCGCCGTGGTGGCCATGGGCATCCTCTTTCTCGGGGGCGTCAATGCCCGCATGTTCTTCCTGATCGCGGCCATCCTTGTCGGGGTGTTCGCGCTCATGATCGCCACCTCTCCCTGGCGACGCGAGCGGGTGTTTGCCTATCTTGACCCCTGGTCGCTCGACCACGCCATGGGCAAGGGCTACCAGCTCTCGCACGCCCTCATCGCCGTGGGGCGGGGCGAGCTGTTCGGGCGCGGCCTGGGCAGCAGCGTCGAGAAGCTGCACTGGCTGCCCGAGGCACACACCGACTTTCTGATGGCCGTGATCGGCGAGGAATTCGGGTTCGTGGGCATCGTGTTCCTGATCGTGGTGTTCTTCTGGCTCACGCGCCGCATCGTGGAGATCGGGCGGCAGGCCATCGCGCTCGACCGCACCTTCGCCGGACTGGTGGCCCAGGGCGTCGGGCTCTGGATGGGCTTCCAGGCCCTCATCAACATCGGCGTGAACCTCGGCGCGCTGCCCACCAAGGGACTGACGCTGCCGCTCATGAGCTATGGCGGCTCGGCCGTGCTCATGAACCTCATCGCGCTCGCGGTGGTGCTGCGCATCGACTATGAAAACCGCACCCTCATGAAAGGAGGTGCCGTGTGAACGCACCCGTACCTTCCCCCGCCCGGACGCGCACGGCGCTGGTCATGGCCGGCGGCACCGGCGGGCATATCTTTCCGGGCCTCGCCGTCGCCGAAGCGCTGCGCGCACGCGGCTGGACCGTGCACTGGCTCGGTGGCCCCGACAGCATGGAAAGCCGGCTCGTGCCCGCGCGCGGATTTGCCTTTGAAACCGTCGCCTTCGGCGGCGTGCGGGGCAAGGGTCTGGGCACGCTGCTGCGCCTGCCCCTGCGGCTGCTGCACGCCATCTCGGCAAGCCGTGCCGTGCTGCGCCGCGTCCGGCCCGACGTGGTTATCGGCCTCGGAGGCTACATCACGGCGCCGGCCGGCGTGGCCGCCGCCCTGCAGGGCACGCCGGTGGTGCTGCACGAGCAGAATTCCGTTCCCGGCATGGCCAACCGCCTGCTGGCGCGGGTGGCACGGCGCGTGTTCACAGCGTTCCCTGATGTGCTTGCGGCCACGGCTTCCGCCCCCGAAGGGCGGCAGGGCAAGGTGCAGTGGGTGGGCAACCCCCTGCGCGAGCCGTTCCTGCACCAGCCGGCTCCTGCCGCGCGCTTTGCCGGTCGCACCGGGCCGCTCAAGCTGCTGGTGGTCGGGGGCAGCCTGGGCGCCAAGGCTCTCAACGACACCGTGCCGCTCGCGCTCGCGCGCATCGATGCAGCCCACCGTCCGCTGGTGGCGCACCAGAGCGGCGCCCGGCAGATCGACGCGCTGCGTGCTGCCTATGAGGCTGCCGGCGTCGAGGCGGCGCTGCTGCCCTTCATCGACGACACGGCCCAGGCCTATGCCGAGGCCGACGTGATCGTCTGCCGTGCCGGGGCAAGCACCGTGACCGAAATTGCTGCCGTGGGCGCAGCGGCCGTCTTCGTGCCGTTTCCGCACGCGGTGGATGACCACCAGACCACCAACGCCCGCTATCTCGTGGATCAGGGCGGGGGCTGGCTGGTGCCCCAGGACCGGCTCACGCCCGAGTGGCTGGCCGGATTTCTGACAGACGTGACCCGCGACCAGCTGCTGGAGCGGGCCCAGAAGGCCAAGAACATGGAAAAACTGCATGCCACCGATTGCGTGGTGGCTGCCTGCGAGGAGCTCACTGCATGAAACACGCCGTCAAGCACATTCACTTCGTGGGGATCGGGGGCTCGGGCATGAGCGGCATTGCCGAAGTGCTGCTCAACCTCGGCTACACCGTCTCCGGTTCCGACCTGGCGGACAACGCCACCACGCGCCGCCTGGCTTCGCTGGGCATCCACACCTATGTGGGCCATGCGGCCGAGCACATTGCCGGAGCCGATGCCGTGGTCACCTCCACGGCGGTCAAGGCCGACAACCCCGAAGTCGTGGCAGCCCGCGAGCGCCGCGTGCCGGTGGTGCCCCGTGCCATCATGCTTGCCGAACTCATGCGGCTGCGCAAGGGCATCGCCATCGCCGGCACCCACGGCAAGACCACCACCACCAGCCTGGTGGCCAGCGTGCTGGCCGAGGCCGGGCTCGACCCCACCTTCGTCATCGGTGGCCGCCTCAACAGTGCGGGCGCCAATGCGCGCCTGGGCAGCGGCGACTACATCGTGGCCGAGGCCGACGAGTCCGACGCCTCCTTCCTCAACCTCTCGCCCATCATGGCCGTCGTCACCAACATCGACGCCGACCACATGGACACCTACGGGCACAGCTTCGCCAACCTCAAGAAGGCCTTCGTCGACTTCCTGCACCGCATGCCGTTCTACGGACGCGCCATGCTGTGCATCGACAGCCCGGCCGTGCGCGAGATCGTGCCCCAGGTGACCTGCCCCGTCACCACCTACGGCATGGCGGTCGATGCCCATATCCGCGCCATCAACGTGCGTGCCGAGGGCAGCCAGATGCACTTCACCGTGCTGCGCCGCAACGAGGACGGCACCTCCTATGCCCCCGATCTCGACGTGCGCCTCAACCTGGCGGGCGTGCACAACGTGCTCAATGCGCTCGCGGCCATCGGCGTGGCCCATGCGCTCGCGATTCCCGATGCCGCCCTGCTCAAGGCGCTGGCCGAGTTCAAGGGGGTGGGGCGCCGCTTCCAGCACTACGGCCCGCTGGCCAGCAGCGACGGGGGCAGCTTCCTCGTCATCGACGACTACGGCCATCACCCGGTCGAAATGGCTGCCACCATTGCCGCTGCGCGCGGAGCCTACCCGGGGCGCCGCCTCGTGCTGGCGTTCCAGCCGCACCGCTACACCCGGACCCGGGACTGCTTCGAAGACTTCCTCAAGGTGCTCGGGCAGGCCGACATGGTGCTGCTGGCCGATGTCTACGCCGCAGGCGAGGAGCCCATCGTGGCCGCCGACGGCCGGGCGCTCATGCGGGGCCTGCGGGTCGCGGGGCAGGTCGAGCCGGTGTTCGTCGAGCACATCGCCGACATGCCCGACACCATCCGCCGCGTGGCGCGCGATGGCGACGTGGTGCTCTGCATGGGAGCGGGCTCCATCGGCAGCGTGCCGGCCCGTCTCGTGGCACTCAATGAAGAAAAGGCAGCCTGATCATGTCCCTGCAACGTACCGTGTCCCTTCCCGTCATCCAGCCCGCAGCGCTCGGCAAGGTCGCCGTGCTCATGGGCGGGCGCTCCGCCGAGCGTGACATCTCCCTCATGTCGGGGCAGGGCGTGCTCGGCGCCCTGCGCAGCCGGGGTGTCGATGCCCATCCCTTCGATCCGGCCGAGCGAGACCTTGCCGACCTGCGCCGCGAAGGCTTCCAGCGCTGCTTCATCGCCCTGCATGGCCGCTATGGCGAGGATGGCACCGTGCAGGGAGCGCTCGAACTCCTGGGCATCCCCTACACCGGCCCCGGCGTCATGGCCTCGGCGGTGGGCATGGACAAGATCATGTCCAAGCGCATCTGGATCGCCGAGGAGCTCTCCACGCCCCGCTACCTGCAGTCCCCTTCGCGCCAGCTCGCCGGTGAGGCCGAGCGCAGCGCCTTCGTGCGCCAGGCCATCGAGCGCCTTGGGCTGCCGATGATCGTCAAGGCCCCGCACGAGGGGTCGTCCATCGGGGTGTTCAAGGTGCACACCGCCGAGGAGGCCTACGAGGCTGCAGCCAAGGTCGCCCACATGGACGGCGCCGTGCTGTGCGAGAACCTCATCGTGGGCGAGGAGCTGACCTGCCCGGTGATCGGCACCGGCAGCCAGGCCCGTGCCCTGCCGGTGGTGCGCATCGTCGCTCCCGACGGCAACTACGACTACCAGCAGAAGTATTTCACCGACGACGTGCGCTACCTCTGCCCGAGCGATCTGCCGCCCGAGCAGGAGGCCGCCATCCAGGACATGGCCGTCAAGGCCTACCAGGCGCTGGGCTGCCGGGGCTGGAGCCGTGTGGACGTGATGGTGCGCGGCAGCGACAGCCAGCCCTTCCTGCTGGAGATCAACACCGCACCCGGCATGACCAGCCACTCCCTCGTGCCCATGTCGGCGCGCGTGTCCGGCATCCCCTATGACGAGCTCTGCCTGCAGATCCTCGCCTCGGCCAGCCTCGACAGCGGGGCCATCGCGCCCTGATGCCATTCCCTTCACGGTTGCCTGCATGACCCGCACCCCTTCGCCCTCCGCTCCCGTGTCCAGCCCCGTGGACGCCCGCCTGATGAACGCAGCCGCCTCGCTGCTCATCGGGCTGGTGGTCGTGGGCGCGCTCGGCGTGGCGGGCTGGCGTCTCATGCGGCTGCCCGTGTTCTCGCTCACCGGCATCGAAGTCACGGGTGACACCGAGCACAGCACTGCGGCGGCCGTGCGCAACCAGGTGCTGCCGCAACTGCGGGGCAATTTCTTCACCATCCGGCTCGAAGACGTGCAGTCGGCCTTCCAGTCCCTGCCGTGGGTGCGTGCCGCCGTGGTGAGGCGCGAGTTCCCCAACCGGCTCGCCGTGCGCATCCAGGAGCAGAAGGAAGCAGCCTTCTGGGGCGACGACGAGGAGGGCTACCGCCTCCTCAACGAGCAGGGCGACATCTTCGATGCCGACCCCGACGAGGCCTCCAGCCAGAACCTGCCCGAGCTCGCAGGACCGGACGCCGAATCGGCTGCCGTGCTCGCCATGTACCGGCGGCTCAACCCTGTCCTCGCTCCGCTGCATGCCGAGGCCAAGGGGCTGCGGCTCGACCGCCGTGGCTACTGGACCCTGAGCGTGGGCGACGCCACACAGATCAACCTCGGGTCGGGCACGCCCGAGGAGCTCACGGCACGGCTGGCTCAGTTCGTGCTCACCATCCCGCCGGTGGCCGCGCGCTACGGGCGGGTGTTTTCCGACGTGGAATACGCCGACTTGCGCTACAAGACCGGCTACGCCATCCGACTCAAGGGCATCGGTACGCTGGACAGCTCCACCCCCCAGCCCCCCGGCGTTCCGCCCGTCCCGGGCAAGAAAGCGAAGACGTAAACCATGGCTAAAGAACTCAAGGATCTCGTCGTAGGCCTCGACATCGGCACCAGCAAGATCATGGTGGTCGTGGCCGAGGTATTGCCCGATGGCGCCCTCAAGGTGCTCGGCATGGGCATTGCGCCGAGCAACGGCATGAAGCGCGGCGTGGTCGTCAACATCGAGGCCTGCGTGCAGAGCATCCAGCAGGCTGTGCGCGAAGCCGAGATGATGGCCGCGTGCAAGATCACGCGCGTGATCACCGGCATCACCGGCAGCCACATCCGCGGCCGCAACTCGGTCGGCATGGTGGCCGTGCGCGACCACGACGTCTCCCCCTCCGATGTGGCCAAGGTGCTCGAAACGGCACGGGCCATCAACATCAGCACCGACCAGCGGCTGCTGCTCATCGAGCCGCAGGAATTCGTGATCGACGGGCAGGAGGTCAAGGAGCCGATCGGCATGAGCGGCATCCGGCTGGAGGCCAAGGTCCACATCGTCACCTGCGCGCAGAGCGCGGCCGAGAACATCCTCAAGTGCGTGCGGCGCTGTGGGCTGGAGGTGGACCACCTCATGATCAATCCGCTCGCCAGCAGCCTCTCGGTGCTCACCCAGGACGAGCGCGAACTCGGCGTGGTGCTGGTCGACATTGGTGCGGGCACCACCGACATTGCCGTCTTTGCCGGCGGCGCCATCCGCCACACGGCCGTGCTGCCGGTGGCAGGCGAACTCATCACCAGCGACATCGCCATGGCGCTGCGCACCCCGACCGAGGATGCCGAGGACATCAAGCTGCAGAACGGCTGTGCCAAGCAGCTCCTCGCCGATCCCGAAACCCACATCGAGGTGGCCAGCCTCAGTGGCCGTCCGCCGCGCCTGCTCAGCAAGCAGGTGCTCGCCGGCGTGATCGAGCCCCGCGTGGAGGAAATCTTCTCCCTCGTGCAAAAGGAAGTGCAGGCTTCCGGCTTCGAGCACCTGGTGTCCTCCGGCGTGGTCATCACCGGCGGCAGCGCCATGATGCCGGGCATGGTCGAGCTGGGCGAGGACATCTTTCTCAAGCCGGTGCGCATCGGCACGCCCAACTACGACGGCGCCCTGGCGGACATGGTCACGCAGGCCCGTGCCTCCGTCGTCATGGGCATGCTCGAAGACGCCCGCCAGACCTTGCAGCGTGGCGGCTACCCCGCCAGCCGCAAGAGCGACTCGACCGTCAAGGGATGGTTCGGGCGCATCCGGGATTTCATCGTGGGGAACTTCTGATGCGCACACCGTGCCCTGTCGGCTTCCCCCTCCCTCACGTTCACGCCTCCGTGCCGCCATGCGGCCGCGGGTGCATGCGTCACACACGACGCGGAAAGGAGCAGCCATTGTTCATACGCTGACCGCCGGCCGGCTCCTGCCCGCATGTCCGCCCTCTGGCGGGAAGCGGGTCCAGGGCCACTGACCCGGCATACCCCTTCACAGAGTTTTCTTTTTTCCCTACAGGCATTTTTTCCCCGATTCATTGCAGAGCAAGGAGAGCATGATGGCAATCGAAATGATCGAACCCGATGAGTTGTTCCACGCAGGCACCCAGATCAAGGTCATGGGTGTGGGCGGCGGCGGCGGCAACGCCGTGCAGCACATGATTGACCGTGGTGTCCAGGGCGTGGAGTTCATCTGCGCCAACACCGACGCCCAGGCCCTGAGCCGCAGCACCGCAGACCGCGTGATCCAGCTCGGCACCACCGGGCTGGGCGCCGGCAGCAAGCCCGAAAAGGGCCGTGACTGTGCCGAGGTGGCAGAGCAGGAAATCCGCACCGCCATCGAAGGCGCCCACATGCTGTTCCTGACGGCCGGCATGGGCGGCGGCACCGGCACCGGCGCGGCTCCCGTCATCGCCCGCATCGCGCGCGACATGGGCATCCTGACCGTGGGCGTGGTCACCAAGCCGTTCGAGTGGGAAGGCGGCCGCCGCATGACCAATGCGGACTCGGGCGTCTCCGAGCTCGAAGCCAACGTCGACTCCCTGATCGTGGTGCTCAACGAGAAGCTGCAGGAAGTCCTGGGCGATGACGTCACCCAGGAAGAGGCCTTTGCCCATGCCAACGACGTGCTCAAGAACGCCGTGGGCGGCATCGCCGAAATCATCAACGTGCCCGGCCACGTCAACGTCGACTTCGAAGACGTCAAGACCGTCATGGGCGAGCCCGGCAAGGCCATGATGGGCACGGCCACCGCCACCGGTCCCGACCGCGCCCGCATCGCCGCCGAGCAGGCCGTGGCCTGCCCGCTGCTCGAAGGCATCGACCTGTCCGGCGCCAAGGGCGTGCTGGTGCTCATCACCGCTGCGCAGGGCAGTCTCAAGCTGCGCGAGTCGCAGCTGGCCATGAACACCATCCGTGCCTATGCGTCGCCCGATGCCCATGTCATCTACGGGACGGCCTACGACAGCACCATGGGCGACGAGCTGCGCGTCACCGTGGTGGCCACCGGCCTGAGCGGCCAGACGGCCCGTGCCCGCATGGCCATTCCCGCCATGCAGGTCCTTGCCCGCACCGGCACCGACGACCGTCCGATGTATGCCCATGGCGCTGCCTTCCAGCAGCCCGCTGCACCGGCTGCGCCCATGCCCGTCATGACCAACGTGTCTCCCTCGGGCACCGTGGGCGGCGCCAGCGTCTGGGGAACCGGCCGCAGCGAACGCAGCCAGGCCACCGAGCGCGTCAACCAGCTCTCCTCCAGCGGGCTCGACGACTACGAGATCCCGGCCTTCCTGCGCAAGCAGGCTGACTGAGGCCGAGGCAGCGCACGTCTTCCGGCGGCGCTGCACCCTCTGTGCCGTGCTCCCGGCTCCTCCATGCGGAGTCGGGGTGTCGGCAGTCCCCGCCGTGCGTCCTGTGGGATGCGCCGGGGCCATCTCCTGTGCCTGATGCCTTGGGGGCAATGGGCACGGGAGACCTTGCTCTCCTTCGGACACGCAGGTTCTGCCTGCCTGTGTGTCCGCCTTTTCATTGCGCTGGCCTGTCCGGTCGAGTGTCCTGTCGGGCACTTGCGGGCAGGACAGCCGGTCCGCAGGATGGGATGCACCCACCACCCGGTGTGCCCGTCTGCGGCGCAGGGGATCCGCCCGGTCTTCGGGTGGCCATCTGCCAGCCCCTTCTACAATCGACCCATGCTTGAACAACGCACCATCCAGACCCTGACCAAGGCGGTCGGCGTGGGCCTGCACAGCGGGCTGCGGGTCGAACTCACCCTGCGCCCGGCCCCGATCGACACCGGCATCGTGTTCCGTCGCGTCGATCTGCCCGAGCCGGTCGAGATTCCGGTATCGGCCGAGGCCGTGACCGACACCCGCATGGCATCGACCATCTCGGCGGGCGGCGTCAAGGTGCACACCGTGGAACACCTCATGTCGGCCTGCGCGGGGCTGGGGCTCGACAACCTCTACATCGACATCACGGCCGAGGAAGTGCCCATACTCGATGGGTCGGCCTCGTCTTTCGTGTACCTGCTGCAGAGCGCCGGCATCGTCAAGCAGCGCGCAGCCAAGAAGTTCATCCGCGTCACCCGGCCGGTGGAGGTGCGCGAGGGCGAGGGGGCCCAGGGCAAGTGGGCACGGCTCGATCCCTTCCACGGCTACAAGCTGCGCTTCGAGATCGATTTTGCCCATCCGGCGGTCGATGCCACGGGCCAGAGCGTCGAGTTCGACCTGTCCACGGGGGTCTACACGCGCGACATTGCCCGTGCCCGCACCTTCGGCTTCACCCGCGATGTGGAGATGATGCGCAACCATGGCCTCGCCATCGGCGGGAGTCTCGACAACGCCATCGTGATGGACGACTACCGCGTGCTCAATGCCGACGGGCTGCGCTACGACGACGAATTCGTCAAGCACAAGATTCTGGACGCCATGGGCGACCTGTACCTCGTCGGCCACCCCCTGCTGGCGGCCTACAGCGCCTACCGCAGCGGCCATGCCCTCAACAACCTGCTGCTGCGCGCCCTGCTCAAGGAAGGGGCCTACGAGATCGTCACTTTCGAGCATGCTCGCCAGGCCCCCAAGGGCTTTGCCGATCTGGCCATGCAGTGGTGAGGCGGCAGGCCTGTCTGCCCCCTTTCCGTCGATCCGCGCGCATCTTCCTCCGGTCTGGCATCGCATCCCATGGGCATCGTCCGCTTTCTGCTGTTTTTCATGCTGGTGCTGAGTGCCGGCACCATGGGGCTGGGCCTGCTCACCGGGCAGGTGCGCTTCCTGCGGCAGGGCCAGCGCCTGTTCCAGTGGACGCTGGTGGTGCTGGCGCTTTTCTTTGCCGTGCTGGTGGCCCAGCATCTGTAAGTTCGCACGCAGCCCATCGCCGGCCGTGACCAGCGGTGCAGAGCGTGACTGCGGAAGGGGGCGTCCTGGCACGCCGCGCAGGCTTCAGTAGCTGCGGCCGGCCTTGTAGAGGGCGTGGGCCTTGCGGTGCAGGGGGGCGGCTTCGGCCAGACGGGCCATGGCCGATCCGGCATGGGCGTGGGTGATGGCCAGACCGAGTGCATCGGCGGCATCGGTGCCGGGCAGGCCGCTGAGGTTGAGCAGGCGCCGCACCATTTCCTGAATCTGCGACTTGGCCGCCCGTCCGTGGCCTGCCACGGCTTTCTTCATCTGCAGGGCGGTGTATTCGGCCACCGGCAGTCCCTGCGAGACCAGGGCGGCCAGACAGGCGCCGCGGGCCTGGCCGAGCAGCAGGGTGGCCTGTGGATCGACGTTGACGAACACGATTTCGAGCGAGGCCACGTCCGGGCGGTACACCTGCACGGCCTCGCTCACGCCCTCGAACAGCAGCCGGATGCGGGCCGGCAGATCGCCGCGCTGGGGCATGTCGTCGGCCTGCTTCTTGGTGACGGTGCGCACCGTGCCGCTGGCCACATAGCGCAGGCGGGGGCCATCGGCCTCGATCACGCCGAAGCCGGTGGTCCGCAGGCCGGGGTCGATGCCGAGGATGCGCATGGCAGGGCTGTCCAGGGCGTCAGCGCGGGATTTCGACATCGCCTTCGCGGGCGGCGATGACGCCGCTGCGGGAGGCCAGATAGCCGGAATCCAGGTTCTGCTCGAAGTAGCGGGGCCGGGGCAGCATGACGGCCAGCCGTGCCGCCTCGCGCGCGGTGAGGGCGCTGGCGGGCTTGTGGAAGTAGTAGCGTGCGGCGGCCTCGGCCCCGAACACGCCTTCGCCCCATTCGACGTTGTTGAGATAGATTTCGAGGATGCGGCGCTTGCCCAGCAGGATTTCGAGGTACTTGGTCAGCACCAGCTCCTGGCCCTTGCGGAACAGGTTGCGCTCGGTGGAGAGCAGCAGGTTCTTGGCCAGCTGCTGGCTGATGGTGGAGCCGCCCGCGATCTTGGGGGCCGGCATGGCGGGGGCCGAGGCGCCGCTGCCGCTGGCCGTGGCGCGCAGGCGTTCGCTCACCGGGCGGCCGTGCTTTTCGAGGCGCTCGATCTTCTTCTGGGCGCGTTCCTGGATCTGGCGCAGGCGGGCCTCGGCACGCTGGCGCTGGGCTTCGTTGCGGGCTTCGGCTTCGGCGTTGCGCGCGCGGGCTTCGCGGATGGCGTCCCACTCGATGCCGTCGTGGTTCACGAAGTCGCTGTCTTCCGAGGCGACCACGGCGCGCTTGAGGTTGTCGGAGAGCTGCTCATAGGGCACCCACTGCTGGGCCCAGGACCATTTGCCGTCCCCGATGACGCGCAGCACCTCGGAACGCTGCAGGGCGGTGGATTCGGGGTCGACCACGCGCATGAGGGCAATGCGTGCCAGAAAGTAGACCTGCAGCAGCACGGCGGCCAGCACGATCCAGCCGAGGTTGCGTCCCAGCCGGCGCATCATGGCCGGAGCTCCCCGTCCAGCGTGGCGCGCAGTTCCGCAAGCACGGGGCCGGTATCGGGGCGCACACCGCGCCACAGCGCAAAGGCTTCGGCTGCCTGTTCGACCAGCATGCCCAGGCCGTCGCGCACCGTGGCGCCGAGCCCGGCAGCAGCATCGAGGAAGGGGGCAGCGGCGGGACCGTACATCATGTCGTACACCAGCGCTCCCGGCACCAGACAGGCAGGGCGCAGACGCAGCGGCGCTCCGCCAAGGCTGGTGCTGGTGGCGTTGACGATCACGTCGAAGGAAGCCGGCAGGGGCGATGCGGGATCGGTGGGACCGGCGGTCACGGCATCGAGCCCGGAGAGGGTGAGGGCCACCCCGTGTCGGGCGGCGACCTGTGCGTGCTGGACGACCAGGCGATCGGCCTTGCCGAGGCTGCGGTTGGCGACGACGATGGCTGCGGGCCGCTCGGCGATCAGGGCGCCGAGCACGCCGGCCGAGGCGCCGCCCGCCCCCAGCACGAGGATGCGGCGTCCCGCCAGCGGCAGGGCGGCGTTGTGGGTGATGTCGCGCACCAGACCGGCGCCGTCGGTGTTGTCGGCATGGAGCGTGACGCTCCCCTGGGGTGTGTGGCGCCACATGAGCGTGTTGGCTGCCTGCGCCAGTGTGGCGCGTTCGCTGTGCGTGGTGGCGAGGGCGTGGGCCTCGAACTTGAACGGCACCGTGACGTTGACGCCGCCATAGCCTTCGAGGTGCAGGCGGTCGAGCGTGGCGGCAAAGCCGTCGAGCGGGCTGTCGATGGCCGTGTAGGTGAGGTCCTGTCCGGTCTGCCGCGCAAAGGCGGCGTGGATCCAGGGAGAGCGGCTGTGCCCGATCGGGTGGCCGATCACGCCATAGCGTGCCGGAACGGCAGGGTGTCGGGGCGGGAAGGAGTCGGAAGGCGTCTGGAGGGCGGACATGGGCGTCCTTTCGGGACTGTCACGGAGCAGGCGCGGCAGCAGGCGCATTGGCCTGCGGCAGCTTGGGCGGGGCCGACAGGGCCGCCGCTGCGGCCGGCGTGCTGACGAAGTTGGCCTGCAGTGTGTTGTTGTGGGCGAAGTTGAAGCGCGACACGATGACCAGCTCGTCGGTGAAGTGGCGCAGCTCCTTGCCGAACTTGTCGAACGGGCCGGCCGAGATGGCGATGGCGCGGGCCTGGCGGTCGAGGGTGCGGTTGCCGGAGGACTGCATCACCGTGGCGTCGAGTACGCGCCCGTCGTGGTTGACCGTGAGCATCAGGATGAGCTGGCCGTAGAGCTTCTGTCCGGCCTGCTCGGGGAAGTTGGAGGTGCCCTTGTCCTCGATCTTCTGCTTGAGGGTGTCGTAGTACAGGGCCTGCACGCCCTTCATGGTGGCGGGGCTGATGTAGCGCTTGCGGGGGCGGGCGTTTTCCTCGCGGATGCGGCGGTCGATCTCGGCGAGCAGGCGCGAGAGCTGCTGGCGCTTGAGCTGCTGTTCCTTCTCGGCCAGCGTGGTGGCCGGGTGGGCCGGATCGGGGGCGGGCAGGTGGGCGATCTGCTGCTTGACCTGAGCGAGCAGGGCCATCTGCTGCTGCTGCATGGCGTCGATCTGGGCCTGTGCGGCCTGCAGGTCGTTGCCGTAGGAGTCCATGGCCGAAGGCGGCAGGGGGCTGGTCGCCATTCCGGTGGACTCTCCGCCGCCCGCCAGGTTGCTCTGTGCAATGGCCTGGGCCTTTTCGGGCGCCTCGTCGGACTTGGCGTTGACCAGGATCACTTCGAGCGGGGTGTCCTCGAACACGCGGTTGAAGCCCTCTGGATCGACGAATCGGACCGTGAGCAGCACAGCGTGCAGCAGCACCGAGGCGCCCAGGGCGATCGCCAGCGGGTTCATGCGGGAAAGGGCAGCCTTCATGCGGGGGGTGTCGGAAAAAACCGGGGAAATAGGGATGATAAGGGATCGGGGCCGGGCGGACACAGGTGCAGGAGCGGTCGCGGCACGGGCGATGCGTGCCCGTGCTGCTGCGGCGCTGCGTTCAGCCGGCCGAAGCGCCGCTGTCGTCGGCAGCGGGATCGTTGACGTCCATGGCAATGGACAGCGGGCCTGCCGCCAGGGCGTCGTCCTCGCTCTCGCCGTCGCCGGCTTCTTCTTCCTCGCCCAGACGGGCGCCCGGTGCCTGCAGGTCGTCGAGCCGGGTGGTGACCACGCCGGTGACGTCGAGGGCCATGAGGTTGACCGTGCCCAGCCGCACGCGGACCTGGGCGTTGCGCGGCAGGCCATCGGTGCCGATGACCGAGATGACGAGGGGCAGGTCGTTGGCCCGCACCAGGCCGTCCTTGATCACGCTGGCATTGAGCTCCATCATGTCGTGGCGCAGGATGTGCTGCAGCGTCCAGAACCGTTCCATGCTGGCCTGATAGGCGTTGTAGCCGGAGTAGGCGGTGTCGAAGGCCGAGAGGATGCCGAACAGGGCGGCATCCTTGGGCTTGAAGGGGGCAGCCAGCGCCGCCGTGGTGCCGTGCCGGATGGCGGCGATGAGCTGCCACTGGTTGACCAGGTCGACATAGCGCCGCAGCGGAGAGGTGCTCCAGGCATAGCAGGGCACGCCGATGCCGGCGTGGGGCAGGGCCTTGGTGCTCATGCGCACCTTGACGCCCGGGGCCAGGGCGGCCTGGCTGCGGTAGATGCCCGGCACGCCGTGGTCGGCCAGCAGCCTGCCCCAGTGGTGGTTCACCAGGATCATGGCCTCGGAGACGATCAGGTCGAGCGGTGCGCCGCGCTGGCGCACGGTGATGCGCACCTCCTCCTCGCCGGTGGGGGCGGTGTCCTTGAGGGCATCGTCGCGCAGCAGGCGGAAGGTGTAGTCGGGACGGTTGAAGTTCTCGGGCTTGCCGCGCACCATCTCGCGGCCGGCCTTGAGCGTCTGTGCGAGCCGCCACAGGAACCCCAGGGCGGCGCGGTGGCGCTGCAGGTCGGGGCGTTCGGCGGGCGTGTCGGCAGGAGCGGCCAGCCATTCGGGCGTGACCAGCGGGTCGAGCACGTCGAGCCGCAGGTTGTCGGCAATCGGCACGCGCTCCACCTGGCTGCGGGTGTCGAGCAGGGCCAGGGTGGATTCGTCGTAGGTGGCGTAGAACGACAGGGCCGGGCGGGGCTGTCCCTCGCCGAGCGTGTAGTGGCGCACCACCTCGTCGGGCAGCATGGTGATCTTGTAGCCCGGCATGTAGACGGTGGAGAGCCGGTGGCGGGCCACGTTGTCGATGGCGTCGCCGGGCTGCACGGCCAGGCCGGGCGCCGCGATGTGCACGCCCAGCGTGACGCGGCCGGTGCCGAGTCCGGTCACGGACAGGGCATCGTCGATCTCGGTGGTGCTGGAGTCGTCGATCGAGAAGGCCTGCACGTCGGCGAGCGGCAGCCCGGAGTCGTCGATCCCGGGCGGGGTCAGCGTCGGGAAGCCGGTGCCGTGCGGGAAGAACTCGAACAGGAAGCGCTGCCAGTGGAACTCGTAGGGCGACGCAATGGCGCCCGCGCGCTGCAGCAGTTCCAGGGGCGGGAGCTGGGCCTGGCGAGCGGCCTGCACCACGGCCTTGTATTCGGGGGCGTTCTTGTCGGGGCGGAACAGGATGCGGTAGAGCTGCTCGCGCACCGGGGCCGGAGTGGCGCCGGCCACCAGCTCGGCAGCCCAGTCGTCGATCTGGGCCTGGATGCGCGCCTTCTTCTCGATGGCGGCAAGGGCCTGCTGCACGATCTCGGCCGGCGCCTTGCGGAAGCGGCCCTTGGCCCCTCCGGCGCGACGGAAGTAGTGCGGTGCCTCGAACAGCGCGAACAGCGTGGCCGCCTGCTGCACGGTGGTGGGGGGATCCTGGAAGTATTCGCGCGCGACGTCGACGAAGCTGAATTCCTGCTCGTCGGGGGCGAATTCCCACAGCAGCTGCACATCCACCTCGCCCGCCATGGCACGGGCCTCGGTGAGCAGGGCGGCCGGGGCGGGCTTGTCGAACGTGAGCACGATGTGGGCCGTCTTGGCCTTGACGCGCTTGCCGCTGTCGAGCTCGATCTGGGCGCTGGTGTCGGTCTGGGAGAGGATGCGGCCGGCGTGGTATTTGCCGGCGTCTTCGAACAATGCAAACATGGGGCGGTATTGTCCCATGTTTGGTGCGGCGGCAGGGCTATCCGCCTTCCTGCCGGCGGGCCAGATCCTGGAGGGTCATCTTGCGGCCCGCAATGCCGAGCTTGCGGCGTGCGTTCTGGATGATTTCGCGGATGTAGTGCACGCTCAGGTGCAGGTCGGCGGCGATGGTCTTGGGCGCCTGGCCGCGCACGTTGCGCAGGCACACGTCGAGCTCGCGCCGGGTGAGGGGCGTCAGGCCCGCATGGTCCTGCGACACGGTGCGGGGCAGATGGGCCTCCTGCCAGCGGTGCAGCGGGCCCGGCAGCTCGAACTTGGCCCGCTCGCATTCGGCCGAGGAAAACGGGGTGTCGTCCGTCAGCCGGTACAGCGTGGCCCAGGCCAGGCCGTAGCTGCTCTCCAGTCCGGCGAGCATGAAGTGGCGGATGCCGTGGCGCACCAGATAGTCGTGCACGATGGCGCGGCTCAGGTCGGCCGAGGCGCGTCGACCCGCTGGAGACAGAGACGCTGCATCCGGTTCGGCGGGAGCGTAGTCGGCCGTGGAGACGGCCTGGGGCTCCCAGGGACAGTCCAGAAAGAACTGGGCCACCGAGTCATGCCGGGCGACGGCGTCGTATTCGGCGACGAAGCTGGCGGGGAACCCCTGGAGGTGCAGGATGTCGTCGATGTGCACCAGGCCCTCGCAGGTGCGGTGTCCCCGGCCGATGAGCAGGGCATCGAAGGGAATGCGGCCGGCAATGGCGTGGACAACGGGAGCGAGCATGCGGTCAATCGAAAGAAGAATTTCGCCAGGTGTGATGGATTCAAGTGTAAGTATGAAGCGGTCAATGCCATCAGGCATTGAAACATTTTGCATCGATCTGTGAAATGAGACTTCCACGGCACGCCTGCCTGGGTGCCACGCCGTGGTGCGCCTGCATGATATGCGGCGGTGCAGCATGGGTGTGCAGGGGCTTTCCCGCAGCGCAGGGCGGGAAGGGCGCCCGAAGGCGGTCAGGGCCGTGCGCCCAAGCCCAGAAAGCCCATCACCTGCGGCAAGTGCCGTGCGTAGTCGCTGATCGCATGGTCGCCGCCGGGCAGCACATGCAGCTCGGCCCGGGCATGGCGCGCTGCCATTTCGCGCCAGTCGAGCACTTCGTCGCCCTGGCAGATGAGGGCACAGGCCGGCGCCAGCGTGCCTTCGGCCGCGCGACGGTGCTCGTCTGCGCGGGTCTCCCGGTCGATGGTCTGCAGCTCCCCGATGTATGCGGGCTGGAAGTAGAAGCGCTCCTCGGGCGCGTGCCAGAAGGTCTGTTCCCCCAGGTAGCGGGCGAGGTCGCGGGCCGGATCGACGGCGGGGTTGAGCAGCACCGCCCGCCATCTGCGCCGCGCTGCCAGGGCGGCGGCATAGAAGCCTCCCAGCGAGGAGCCCATGACGGCGCTGTGCGGCTGCGGCCAGTCGGCCGTGGCCGCGAGCAGCTGGGCCATGGCCTCGGCAGGCGACGGGGGGAGCTGGGGGCACAGCCACGTCACGTCGGGGTGGTGGCGTTGCATCCAGTCATGCGTCAGGGTGGCCTTGGCCGAGCGGGGCGAGGAGCGGAACCCGTGCAGGTACAGCACATGGGTGATGTCGGGCAACGCGGTCACGGGGGCTGCCATGCTCATGCCCAGGGCCAGTGCTTGTGGGCGCGGTTGCCCGGCGGACGTGAGAAGCCGAGCTTCCACTGCTGCACGGTGGTGGCCGGCAGGCCCAGGGGCAGACGCAGGAGGCGGCGATCCCGAGCCACCAGCGCCGTGACTTCGCGCAGGCCGGAGGGGCCGGGCGGAGGCAGCAGGGCCTCCACGTCGGCCAGTGTGGCCACGCGCCACGCGCCATGGCTGCCGGGCAGGGGGTCGGGCAGCTCCACTCCGAGCCACTCGTCGCCCGGTGCCATGCCGGCGGCTTCGGCCACGCCCCCGCGCAGCACGGTCTGGATCTGGATGCCGGCCGGGCCTTCCTGACAGCGCAGGCCCCACTGGCGCGGCAGCGACGCCGCGCTGCGCAGAATCCGCACGCCGTGCAGGGAGAGCAGCTTCTCGACCGGCAGTTCGGCCGTGCCGTGGACCCACTGGCGCAGTTCGCGCGCGAAGCTGCGGCCGCCCACGGTTTCCAGCGCGTCGGCCACGTCGGCTTCGGTGAGGCCCTTCTGCGTGTGGCCCTGCGGGCAGCAGCGCTGCCAGAGCAGGCGCATCACGTCGTCGAGCGAGGCATGGCCTTCCTCGCGCAGGGTGAGGTCCAGGCACAGGGCGACCAGGGCGCCCTTGGTGTAGTAGCTCACGGTGGCGTTGGGGGTGTGCTCGTCCGGGCGGTAGTACTTGATCCAGGCATCGCGGCTGGCATCGGCCACGCTCTGCACATGGCGCCCGGGGGTGGCGCGCACCTGCTCGATGGCGCGATCGAGCTGGCGCAGGTAGGTGGCCGCGTCGATGCAGCCGGCGCGCAGCAGGAGCAGGTCGTCGTAGTAGCTCGTGATGCCCTCGAAGAACCACAGCAAGCTGGTGTAGTTTTCCTGCGTGTAGTCGTAGGGCAGCAGATCGGCCGGGCGCAGGCGCTTGACGTTCCAGGCGTGGAAATACTCGTGGCTGATGAGCCCGAGCAGGGTGGTGTAGTCGTCGCCGGGGCGCACGCCGGGTCGCGGCAGAGTCTTGCGGCTGGCAATCAGGGCCGTGCTGGCGCTGTGCTCCAACCCGCCGTAGCCGTCCTGCACGGTGTGGAGCAGGAACAGGTAATGGTCGAAGGGAGCCATGTCGGGCGAGGGCTGGGCATCGGCGTCCGGGGGCGTGCCGCCGTGCCAGAACCGCATTTCTGCCTCGCAGATGCGGCGCGTATCGGCGAGCAGGCGGTCAGCATCGAACGAGGGCGGCGGCTGGCTGATGACGAGACGGTGGGGAATGCCGTGGGCCGTGAAACTCCCGCTCCAGAAACTGCCCAGCTCCACGGGGCTGTCGGCCAGCGAGTCGTAGTCCGGGGCCGCATAGCATCCCAGGCCGCGGGCATCCACCTCCTGCGCCGGCAGGGCGGTGGCCAGCTCCCACCCGGCCGGGGCCTCGGTCAGGGCCAGGACGTGGGGCAGGTGGGCATGCCCCTCGGCCTGCACGCACACGGCAGCCGGGTTGAAAAAGCAGCGTTCGGCATCGAGCCAGGCGGCGCGCACCGAGGCATCGTGCGCATACACGACATAGTGCACCTCCAGCGGCACCCCGGCCCGGCAGCTGACCTGCCAGCGGTGCTTGTCGAGTGCCGTCACCGGGCAGGTGCGCCCACTCTGGCGGGCCGTCATGCCCTGCACGTGGCGGGCAAATT
The DNA here is from genome assembly GCF_049977365.1 of Brachymonas moutaii (nom. illeg.). NCBI lineage: Bacteria > Pseudomonadati > Pseudomonadota > Betaproteobacteria > Burkholderiales > Comamonadaceae > Allobrachymonas > Brachymonas moutaii (nom. illeg.). Next base: position 169,116 of record NZ_JBNGEN010000003.1, read on the forward strand.
CGCGCACGAGGTAGCTGCCGGGAATCCAGACCGGCAGCATCAGCGTCTGGGTCGCCGATGGCTGCGCGATGGTGAGCGTGACCTGAAGCAGGTGCGTGTGCGGCTCGGGCAGGGCCACTGCATAGTGCAGGGCGGCGACAGCGGGCCCGGAGACCTGCGCGGAAGGGGAGGAGGGTGCAGACATGGGGCAAGAATACCCGACTTCCCTGCATCGAACTGCCGTCCCTGGCATGCACCCCGGGTGCAGAAACCGCAGGAACTCCATGCGGCGCACGGGGCTGTGGGGCGAGGGCTTACAGCGAGCCGGCAGCGCCCACCAGGCAGCTCAGCACGGCCACCACGGTGACGTGAAAGCGCAGGTTGATCCATTCGCTGAGCCCGGCGTGCTCCCAGGTGCGGTCGTCGACGACATAGCACAGCACGAACATGAAGGCCAGAAAGGGCAGTCCGGCCGAGGGCTCCATGAGCGCCCCGAACCAGCCGAAGAAAGCGGCCACGGCGCCCCAGATGAAGTGCAGCTTGGGCGCCTTGACGCCCGAGCGCAGCCCGATGCCCCAGTGCACGCCGCCCAGAAAGGACACCACGATGCCTGCATAGCTCGTCATGGCCACGGCCACGAACCCGTGCACTTCGTGATGCACCAGCCACATGAGGACAGCCATGCCCATCAGCGGGATGGTGCCCAGGTAGGTCATGGAGCGGATGAAGGTGCGACTGTGTTCTGGCAGCATGCCGAGGAGTTCCGGAAATCGGGCGGCGCTCACCCGGACAGAAGCTGCTGCCGGCGCCAGCGGAAGCCGATCCGGTGGAGGGGCCGCACGGTGCGGCGGTGGGCGTCAAAGGTTGACAATTTGCTGAATGAATTCAACCACGCCATTGTGGGACAAAAGCCGGGCAGCGGATCGTCCGGGGGCAGCCCCCCGCCAGAAAATCGTCAGAAACCAGTCCGGGGCTGGCGTTTATTTGCTTTCATCCAACAGTTTCTCGAGTTCTGCCGCCGGCACGGCTCCCGGCACCCGCTTGCCGTTGGGGAACACCAGCCCGGGCGTGCCGGTGATGTGGTGCTTCTGGCCAAAGGCCACATTGCGCGACAGTGCGGCAGTGTCGCAGGTGGCCTGGGCCGGGGCCACGCGGCGCAGCATCCAGTCGTCCCAGGCGCGGTTGCGGTCCCGTGCGCACCAGATGTTCTGCGACTTGGTGGCCGAGTCCGGCCCCAGGATCGGCATCAGGAAAGTATAGACGGTGACGTTGTTCACCTTGGCCAGCTCGGCCTCGAAACGGTGGCAGTAGGGACAGTTGGGGTCCTCGAACACCGCAAGCTGGCGCGCGCCGGTGCCGCGTTTGGTCACGATGGCATCTGTCAGGGGCAGGCTTTTGAAGTCGACGGCCGTGAGCGCGTCCACGCGGGCCTGGGTCAGGTCCTTGCGGGCGCGGGTGTCGAGCAGCGAGCCGCGGATGAGGTAGTCGCCCTTGGCATCGGTGTAGAAGATGTCGGCGTCGCCCACCCGCAGCTCGTAGAGCCCCGGCATGGGCGTGGAGCGGATTTCGTCGATGCGCGGGAGCTGGGGCACGCGCTCGGCCAGCGTCTGGCGCAGGGTGGCCTGCGTCTTGGCATCGAGTTCGGCGGCAGGGGCGTCGGTTGCCGTCGAGGCATCGCCCGCGGGCTTGTTGTGGCAGGCAGTGAGCAGCACGGCCGACAGGGCCAGTGCGGTGAGGCGGGGGAGGGCAATCATGGAAACCGACACGAAAGAAAAAGAGCCCCGGCACGCGCCGGGCAGAAGGAGTAGCCCCACGTGCCATTCCGCAGCCTTTCGGATTCGGATCTGCGCACGGAGCGGCAGCGGGGCGGCACAGGAGGGCATGAAATCGCGCGCGAGCTGGCAATGGGTGCATCGAGAAATGGATCACCCATCAGTCCACGACAGGATGTGGACACACGGTCTGCGCCCGCACAGCCATGTCATACCTGCACCACTGTACCCCATTCGCAGGGGGGATCTGTTGCGCGGTTCGCCGCGCGGTCGCCTGCGGGGGCAGGCCAACGGCAGGGCGTGGCCTCAGCCCATGGCGCGCCGGGCGATGAACTGCTTGAGCGGGCCGCTGCGGTCGAACAGGGAGAGTCCCAGATTGCGCAGCTGGCGTGCTGCGCCGCTGTTGTGGGCAAAAAGCTGCTGGATGCCGTCCATGCCCGCCACCAGCGGGGCGATTTCGGCCTTGCGGGTGCGCTCGTACTGGCGCAGCAGGTGCATGTCGCCCGGGCCCCGCCAGTAGGGCCGTTCGCCGACCAGCGCGCCCAGCAGCTCTGCATCCGCGAGGCCGAGGTTCAGCCCCTGGCCCGCCAGCGGATGCACGCTGTGCGCGGCATCTCCGGCCAGCACCCAGCTGCCGGCAGCCTTGCCGTCCGCTGCCGTGCGCAGGCCTGCCCAGCGCCGGGCCAGACCCAGCTGCAGCGGCCATGCCATGCGGCGCGCCACGGACACCACGTCCGGCGCCGCAGCCGTGGCCGCAGCGGCGGAGGAACCATCCGCTTCCGGCAGCAGGTGGGAGGCCAGCTGCAGCGCGGCGGCAAATCCGTCGTCATCGAGTGCCAGCAGGTCGTCCACGCGCTCGCGGTCCACCGACCACACCACCGCCACCTCCTGCCCCTGCGGGCCGCCCAGCGGCAGAAAGGCCAGAATCTCGCCCATGCTGCCGGTGTGGCTGAACCACTGCCACGCCACCCCGCCATGCGGCGCATCGAGCGTGGCGCGGGTGGCAATGGCGGTCTGGCGGTAGGGCGTCACGTCGTAATCCACGCCCAGCTCGGCCCGGGTGGCGCTGTGCTTGCCCTCGCAGACCACCGTCAGCGCCGTGCGCACGCGGCCTGCCTCGTCGGCAGAGAGCACATCGAGCCCGCTCTGGTATTGGCAGGCCTGCTGCAGCATGTGCTCCAGCGCGGGCACGTCCACGATCCAGGTCATGGCGTGTTCGCCCATGGCCTCCGCCTCGAAGCGGGTATGGCCGCCGCCATCGCCTGTCACCCGCATCTCGCGCACGGGGGTGGCCAGCTCGGGTGCCGGCCAGCACTTCAGCCCAGCCAGCAGGCGCTGCGAGCGGTGGTTGAGCGCATAGGCGCGGATGTCGGGCAGGGAGCTGGCCGGAGCGGGCGACTCCACCAGTCCCACGCGCAGGCGGTGCCGGGCGAGCAGAAGGGCCAGCGTGCGGCCCACGATGCCGCTGCCGCGGATGCAGATGTCATAGGTGCTGTAAGCCATGGTGCCAGAGGGCGTCGCGCCGCCCCGCAGTTGAAAGGGATTCATTGTAGGACGCGCACCACCCGCTCCCCCTCCCCCCAGCATGCCCCCTTCGGTAAAATGCCGGATCAACCAGGCCCGCGAGCCGGGCCTCCTGCCGGGGCGTCCGGCCCCTGCATCGGCATGGCCCGGGTGGCTTCGGCTCCCGGCAGAGACCGTGCCGCCCGTGCGCCCCTTCCCGCCCGCGCCACTGCCCCCTCTTTTTCATCAGGAAATCTCCATGAGCCTCAAATGCGGCATCGTCGGCCTGCCCAACGTCGGCAAGTCCACCCTCTTCAACGCACTCACCAAGGCCGGCATCGCCGCCGAGAACTACCCCTTCTGCACCATCGAGCCCAACGTCGGCGTGGTGGAAGTGCCCGATCCCCGCCTGCAGCAGCTCGCAGACATCATCCACCCCGAGCGCATCGTGCCCGCCATCGTCGAGTTCGTGGACATCGCGGGTCTGGTGGCCGGCGCCAGCAAGGGCGAAGGTCTGGGCAACCAGTTCCTGGCCCACATCCGCGAAACCGATGCCATCGTCAACGTCGTGCGCTGCTTCGAGGACCCCAACGTGATCCACGTTGCCGGCAAGGTCGACCCCATCGCCGACATCGAAGTCATCCAGACCGAGCTGTGCCTCGCCGATCTGGGCACCGTCGAAAAGACCCTGCAGCGCTCCATCAAGGCCGCCAAGAGCGGCAACGACAAGGAAGCCGCCGCCATGGTCAAGGTGCTCGAACTCGTGCAGGCCGGCCTGCTCGAAGGCCGCCCCGCGCGCATCCTGTCGCTCACCGACGAACAGAAGGCCCTGCTCAAGCCGCTGTGCCTCATCACCGCCAAGCCCGCCATGTTCGTCGGCAACGTGGCCGAGGACGGCTTCGAGAACAACCCCCTGCTCGACCGCCTGCGCGACTTCGCCAAGGCCCACGGAGATGCCCCCGTCGTGGCCATCTGCGCCAAGATCGAGGCCGAACTCGCCGAAATGAGCGACGAAGACCGTATCCTCTTCCTGCAGGAACTCGGCCAGGACGAACCCGGTCTCAACCGCCTCATCCGTGCCGGCTTCCGCCTGCTCGGCCTGCAGACCTACTTCACCGCCGGCGTCAAGGAAGTCCGCGCCTGGACCATCCCCATCGGCGCAACCGCTCCCCAGGCCGCCGGCGTCATCCACGGCGACTTCGAGCGCGGCTTCATCCGAGCCCAGACCATCGCCTTCGAAGACTTCATCCAGTGCAAGGGCGAACAGGGCGCCAAGGACGCCGGCAAGATGCGCGCCGAAGGCAAGGACTACATCGTCAAGGATGGGGATGTGATGAACTTTTTGTTCAATGTGTGATTCGAGCAAACCATTTCAGGCGATTGCACATGCTTACAGGTGCATCACTGAAAACGACGCAAAGCCCCGTGGATACGGGGCTTTTTCATTTCAACTCGTTGCATGCAACGACGCTTGATAGCGCTGCGCAAGTGAATATGGGCGTGTATATGGATCTTGCACCGGACTGATGAAGGTGTACCAATGAGGACTTTCCGACACCCCAGCCGCCCGATACGCCAATCGAAATGGGTTGTCCGTTCGCCTGCTGCAGAAGCTTTGCGCAGGCATCAGCAACAACGCCGAAATTCAAGTAGTCCGTGGTTGTTTCGTTGTCATGCCACATGTGCTCCCCCCTGAAAATCGAGTGCTTATAGTTGCCCGCCTACACCTTTGAACTTCTCAACAAAGGCAGCGATCTTCTGGAAGACAGTCTGCTTCTTGGTCAGAAATTGCGGGTTCAATGGGCTCATCTTGGGCAGCACGGCGTTGAGCTCGGTGCCGTTCTCGCTGGCAAACTCGCGCTTGAGTGATGTGGTGATGTATCGCTTGGCGGCCTCAGCGTTGAGGTTCTCAGTGTCGATCAACTCCTGCACTTCGCGCTGCTGCTCCGCTTGAGCAAACTTGAAGAACGCATCGATCACGCTGGCCTTATCGCCGATCTGGTCGAGATCAGTCTGGTTGATGAAGTCGACCACCAGACTCTCCTTGGCGCGCTGGCCGAGACTGGCACGTATCACGCGCCGCATTTCCTCCACCAGCTCTGCCTTGCTCTTGATCTTCTTGTTGTGCTCGAAGATCAGCTCCAGGATGTAATCCAGATTGATCTCCTGCGAAGTGAGCAGATCCACCTCAAAGACCACGTCATCCCAGTCGATAGTCGATTTTGCCGTGTCGGCTGAGGATTTTTCCCGGCGCAGCCAGTCGCGCACATCGTTGTAGGTCGAGCGATAGTCCTGAATCTTCCGTTCGGCAGGCATGGTGATGGCCTGCAGGGCGGCCAGATCGGCATCGTCCAGATAGTGCTGGGCCTTGAACGCCTCCACTGCCGCAGGGTCGTTCAGGTCGACGGCTTGCATGGCCTTCAGGCTGGCGAACTCGTCGAAGTTCTGCAGCACGTTTTCCACGCGCAGATATTCCCCGAACAGCTTCACGAAAGCTTTCTTGTCAGCCTCCTTTTCAATGGCAGCGGGGTCTGGAAAGCGCGTTTCCAGCTCTTTCACCACCTCCTCAAAGCCTCGCCTCGCCTCGCCGGTGGTTACATCGGTGAAGCCTTCCATATATTCCCGGTAGCTTTTTTCCAGCACCACGTTTCTGGTGTGCTTGTCACCGAACAGGGTGATGGCATCGATGGTCGCCTGCTCCAGGTCGCGGAAGGTGACGATGTTGCCGAAGGTCTTGGTGGCGTCGAAGATGCGGTTGGTGCGCGAGTAAGCCTGCATCAGGCCATGGAAGCGCAGGTTTTTGTCGACAAACAGCGTGTTGAGCGTGGGGGCATCAAAGCCGGTCAGGAACATGCCTACCACGATCAGCAGGTCGACCTCCTTGGCCTTCACCTGCTTGGCCAGATCGCGGTAGTAGTTCTGGAAGCCGTTGCTGTCCACGCTGAAGTTGGTCTTGAACAGCGCGTTGTAGTCGGCAATGGCCGCGCTCAGGAACTCCTTGGCACTGCTGTTCATGGCAGACACATCAAAACTCTCGTCCTGGATGTCGCCAATCGCGTCCTGCTCTTCGTTGGCGGCGAACGAGAAGATGGTCGCCACTTTCAGCGGCTTTTGGCTGCTCTTTTGCAGTTCCCGGAAGCACTCGTAGTACAGCTTGGCAGCATCCACACTGCTTACGGCAAACATGGCGTTGAAGCCCTTGTTGCCCGCATGCAGGCGGTGGGTCTTCTGCCGGAAGTTGTTCAGAATGTACTGGGTGACCTCGCGGATGCGATCCGGGTGCAGCAGGGCCTGCTTGTTCTCGGCTGCGCTCAGTTTCTTCTCGTCCTTCTCGGTCTCGATGGCCTTGAACTGTGGGCGCACATCGTTGTAGTCCACCTTGAACTTCAGCACCTTCTCGTCACGGATGGCATCGGTGATTACATAGGAATGCAGCTCACGGCCGAACACGCTGGCCGTGGTCTCTGCGCCCAACGCGTTCTCCGGGAAGATGGGCGTGCCGGTGAAGCCGAACTGGCAGAACTTCTTGAACTTCTTCTTCAGGTTCTTCTGGGCTTCGCCAAACTGACTGCGGTGGCACTCATCGAAGATGAAGACCACCTGCTTGCCGTAGATGGGCAAGTCGGCCTCGCTCTTCATCAGGTTGTTGAGCTTCTGGATGGTGGTGACGACGATCTTGTTGTCGTCCTTCTCCAGATTGCGCTTCAGGCCTGCCGTGCTGTCCGAGCCATTCACGCTGTCCGGCGAGAACCGTTGGTATTCCTTCATGGTCTGGTAGTCCAGATCCTTCCGGTCCACCACGAAGAATACCTTGTCGATGAAGTCCAGCTCGGTGGCCAGGCGCGCCGCCTTGAAGCTGGTCAGCGTCTTGCCGCTGCCGGTGGTGTGCCAGATGAAGCCACCACTTTCCGTCTTGCTCCAGTTTTTGGCCTGATGGCTGCTCTTGATCTTCCACAGAATGCGTTCCGTGGCCGCGATCTGGTAGGGGCGCATCACCAGCAGCGTGTTGCTGACGTCAAACACCGAGTAGTGCAGCAGCACGTTGAGCAGCGTGTGTTTCTGAAAGAAGGTGGCCGTGAAGTCCTTCAGGTCCTTGATCAGCGTGTTGTCCGCCTTCGCCCAGTTCATGGTGAAGTCGAAGCTGTTCTTGTTGCGCGCCGTGGTGTTGGCAAAGTAGCGGCTGTCGGTGCCGTTGGAGATCACGAACAGCTGCAAATACTTGAACAGGGAATGCTCGCTGTTGAAGCTCTCCTTGCTGTAACGGTGCACCTGGTTAAACGCCTCGCGAATGGCCACGCCGCGCTTCTTCAATTCCACCTGCACCAGCGGCAGGCCATTGACCAGAATCGTCACGTCATAGCGGTTGGCGTGGCTGCCGGTCTGCTCAAACTGTTTGATCACCTGCACTTTGTTGCGGGCGATGTTCTTCTTGTCCAGCAGGTAGATGTTATGGATGCGGCCGTCGTCAAAGACAAAATCGTGGATGTAGTCGTCGTGAATCTTGCGGGTTTTCTCGACGATGCCATCACTGGGTTTATCCAGCCAAGTCTCGACAAAACGCAGCCACTCGCCATCCAAAAACTGCACCTTGTTCAAGGCTTCAAGCTGCACGCGCACATTGGCCAGTAGCTTTTCTGGCGTGTTCAGGCTGGGCAGGTATTCGTAGCCCTGATTGACCAGATCTTGGATAAGCTCGTGCTCCAGATCGCCTTCGCTCTGGTAGCCCTCCGCCACCTTCCAGTCCGGGTTGTATTTGTCCAGAACGATGAAATGCTTGGATTCGGCGATGGTTTTGTAATCCGTCATTGTTTCGCGCCCTTGTTTTTCAGCAGTTTTTTCACGGCGCGATCAAAATCCGATTCGATGCGTTGCTGTTTGTTGAACTTCTCGTACTCGGCCATGGCCTTGGCGTCGGCCTGCTGGCGTCGGCCTGCTGGCGCTGGACGCAGCCATAGCCCTCCAAAATTCGGTACTCATTGAAGGCCAGGAATTTGTCCACGCTGTCGGCAAAGCCTTCCATGGTGAAGGTATTGCGCCGCTCGATGATGCCTTCGATGTAATCGAAAAATGCCGCAACCGCCCGTTCTAGTTTTTTGATGTCGGCTTCAGCCAGGTAGTTTTTCGCCACCAGCACATCGGATTTCAAGACCCGCCCATCCGGTGCGTTTTTGTACGTCTTCAAGCCCATCAGTGGTTTGCCGGCGTCGGCATTCAGGGCAATGAGCTCTGCGGACGTGTGGCCGGTAATCGCGTAGTGGAATTTGTCTTGCACATGGGCGTAGAACAGGCGCGTGGTTTCCGACTTCGGGTCGTAGTCGATGCTGCACTCGGCGAAAATGTCGGTGATCTGCTGATAGATTCGCCGCTCGCTGGCGCGGATGGATCGCACCCGCTCCAGCAGTTCGCGAAAGTAGTCCTTGCCAAAGTAGCGGCCATTTTTCAGGCGCTCATCATCCATGGCAAAGCCTTTGATGATGTATTGCCGGATCAGTGCGGTGGCCCAGATGCGGAACTGCGTGGCCTGCGCCGAGTTCACCCGGTAGCCGACGGAAATCACCGCATCCAGGTTGTAGTACTTCACCCGCTGAACCTGGGTCAGGCCGTCGATCGCGCCGTGGGCAGTGGTATGTTCCAAAATGGAACTGACCACATCTTCCTGCAACTCATTGCTTTCAAAGATGTTTTTCAGGTGCTTGGTGATGGCCGGGCGCTGCACGCCGAACAGTTGGGCCATCCGTTCCTGCGTCAGCCAGATGCTTTCATCGCGCAGCAGCACCTCCACCTTGATCGCGCCATTCGGGGCGGTGTAGAGCAGGAATTCCGTGGTTTGGTCGTGCAATGTGAGCGGGTGTTTAGGCATGGCTGTGTCCCTTTACGCACCGGCGGCCAAAGCGGTTTCTGGCTTGGGGAAGCTCAGCAGCAAGTCGCGGTAATACTCGTACTGCTTTTGGCGCAATTCGATTTCGCGCGGCAGGCCTTCGGTCAGTGAGTTGGCCAGCGCGTCGAATTTATCGAGAACAGATACGATGCGACGCTGCTCATCAATATGAGGTATTGGGATTCGAAAGGAAAATAGCTTCTTACTGTCAATTGATGCGACTGACCCCCCTGTTTTTCTTGCAACCCGAAGAATTTCTTCGCCTCGCGAACTAATTATATGCGCTATATATCCAGGTAGGGTATCGCTATTAGGTGTTACCGCCTTCATATCCTGGTTAAGAGTAACCGGAACTGGAATTAGCGCACTCGGCAATTTTTTATCCAAGATACTTGAGCGAACGACAATTGCAATAGAGTTGGCTGGCACCAGCTTTGTTGAAGAATTTTTAATGGCCTCCTCAGTTATGTAATCTTCCGAGGAGTCAACAATTGGATTTCCCATGTCTTTAGGCGAAACCCATGGAATAGTGCCATTTTCCCAAAATTCACTTTGGCTTTTCGAGGGTGTGCCGCCACCGTACCAAGTACCAATTTCTCCCAACGCCTTCCACTCGACTTCGTCATCGTCAAAACTCAACAACTGATCCCTATAGTGGTTGTATTGTTTTTTGCGGGCGGTCAGCTCGGCGGTCAGCTCGGCGGTCAGCTCGGCGGTCAGCTCGGTGAAGGCGTCCAGGATGCGGACGATTTCGGCTTGGATTTCAAGGGATTTTTTGGGATTGTCTGGGCAGGGGATGGGGACAAGGATCTTCCTGAAGCGTTCCTTTGAAACATTGAAACGGGTCACGCCACTTGCGGTCTTGGCAATCTCAAGCCGCATCGATCTGCTTCTAAACAAGTATTTGGAAAACTCCGGTGCAAGTGGGACGCCCGCATGCAACCTGACACCAAATGAAAAGCTATTTAGATAAACCTTGCCGTCAAGCTTGGTTGTGATAGCCGATGACATGCCGACCTCATCGGCGGTTTCGGATGACCCCGTGAACAAGATATCGCCATACCTAACTTCGTGCTGACTTTCTGATTCCGAAACCTTCACAGACTCAAGTGATGAAAAGTCCACCTCGATGTTTGAGAATATATTTTTGTAGGTAACGAATTTTGAGTTTCCGCCATCGAAGTCGGATTTGTTTTTACCAGTGAGACCACCATATATCTCCCCCAGATCCCCCAGCGGCGTCCACTGGATGGCAACGCCGGCCAGCAGCCTGTCCAAGAAGTTCACGCAGCTCATGCCTCCAGCTCCCCGCCTTCAATTTCCGCCACGATGGCATCGATGTCCTTGCGCAGTTTGTCGATTTTGGCCAAGGTGGTCTTCAACTCGGCATTGAGCTGGGCAATGTCCACCACTTCGCGGTTGTCCTTGGCTTCCACATAGCTGCTGACCGACAGGTTGTAGTCGTTGGCGGCCACCTTCTCATAGGGCGCACACAGGGCAAAGTAATCCACATTCGCCTTGCTGTCGAACACGGCCATGATCTGGTCGATGTGCGCGTCCAGCAGCACGTTGTTGTTGGTCTCTTTCTTGAACAGGCCGCTGGCGTCGATGAACTGGGTGGTGGTGTCGGTCTTGTGCTTGGACAGCACCAGGATGTTCACCGCGATGGTGGTGCCGTAGAACAGGTTGGGCGCCAGCGAGATCACGGTTTCCACGTAGTTGTTGTCCACCAGGTACCGGCGAATCTTCTGCTCGGCCCCGCCCCGGTAGAAGATGCCCGGGAAGCAGACGATGGCCGCGCGGCCCTTGCTGGAGAGGTAGCTGAGCGCGTGCAGCACAAAAGCAAAGTCGGCCTTGGATTTGGGCGCGAGCACGCCGGCGGGGGCAAAGCGGTCGTCATTGATCAGCGTGGGGTCGTCGCTGCCAATCCACTTCACCGAGTACGGGGGGTTGGAGACGATGGCGTCAAAGGGCTTGTCGTAGGCGAACTGCGGGTCTTCCAGCGTGTCGCCGAGCTGGATGTTGAACTTGTCGTAGTTCACGTTGTGCAAGAACATGTTCATCCGCGCCAGGTTGTACGTGGTGTGGTTGATTTCTTGCCCAAAGAAGCCTTCTTCGATGATGTGATCGTCAAACTGCTTCTTGGCCTGCAGCAGCAGCGAGCCCGAGCCGCAAGCCGGGTCGTAGATCTTGTTGATGCTGGACTGGCCGTGCATCGCCAGCTGCGCAATCAGTTTGGAGACCTGCTGTGGTGTGAAGAACTCGCCACCTGATTTGCCCGCGTTGGCGGCGTAGTTGGAGATGAGGAATTCGTAGGCATCGCCGAACAGGTCGATGTGGCTGGCATCGAAGCCGCCGAAGTCCAGTTCCGCCACGCGTTTGAGCACTTTGGACAGACGATCGTTCTTGTCCTTGACGGTGTTGCCCAGGCGGTTGCTGGTGGTGTCGAAATCTGCGAACAGGCCTTTGATGTCCTGCTCGGAGGGATAGCCGTTGGCCGAGGCTTCAATGGCCTTGAAGATATGGGCCAGGTCGGTGTTCAGGCGTTCGTTGGTGTTGGCATTGGCCGCCACGTTGACGAAGAGCTGGCTGGGGTAGATGAAGTAGCCCTTGGTCTTGATGGCATCGTCTTTGGCAGCCGCGATGTTCGGATCCCTGTCTGCCATGGCGGCGTAATTGACAGCAGGGTCGCCGCCGGTGATGTAGTCGATGAAGTTCTCGCTGATGAAGCGATAGAACAGGGTGCCCAGCACGTATTGCTTGAAGTCCCACCCATCGACGGCACCGCGGACGTCATTGGCGATATCCCAGATCTTGCGCTGTAGGGCGGCGCGTTGTTCGTTGCTTGTCATCTTGAAAGTCCAGTTTTGATTCGTTGGGTCCGGCTCAGGCTCGATGCTTGAACTGGAGGAAATGGGTTGTTACGGCAAAAGGGCCGGGTTCTATCTCCCTGCTTTCTTCGTTTTGGGTTGATAGAAATCCTTGCGCCTTCAGGCGGTTGCCGACGTATCGCCCGGCTTCTATCACCCATCTATCGGCGATAGCGCGCAGGTTGTCCGATAGGCTGTTCATGCCACCGCCCAGTATCGCCGCCAGCGGTTGTTGCCCTCAAAGCGGACTTCCCCGCGATCGATCAGCTCTTCCAGCGCGCGCTTGACTTGCTTGGGATGGATTTCGCCGCCGACGCGCTGGTGGATGCCAGCCCTTGAGCTGGAAGATGCGTTGCACCGTGTTCTTGTTCATGCCCAGCAGATGCGCCACGGTACGGTAGCCCAACGACGGGTGTTCTTCAATCAGGGCCTTGATCGGCTCGGCCAGTTGCTCCTGCGCCTTGGGCGGAGATTTGACGCTGCGGTCATACAGCGTGCGCCGCGGCAGATCAAAGCAGCGGCACAACTTGACCAGGCTGACCGAATAGCCCTCTGCGGCCAGTCCCTGCTGCACGTCGAGGATCATTTCTCGTCCTCGTCGCCCAGCAGGGACGCCAATTTTTTTCGGGCACGCAGCTCCAGCATGGCTTCGCCATAGGCCTCCTGCAAGTCACTGAGCTTCTTCTCGTACAACTGGCGCACATCCAACGGGTTGGTGCGCAGCGCGTTTTCCATGCCGCGTTTGCCCTCATCCACCCACTGTTGCAGCTCAGACGCAGGCAGATCGAAGGCCCGGCTGGCCTCGGCCACCGTGGTCTTGCCCTGAATGATCTCCAGCACCAGCGCTGTCTTGCGCTTGGCCGTCCAGCGCTTGATTTCGTCTTCCATCAAGGTACTCATCGTTGTCTTCCTTTCGCGATAATACCTGTGCAGGATTTCAGTGGGTCAATACAGCAGTCCGTGCATATAGCTCAACCCTGCAGCCTTGCACTGGCCGTCGTAAACATGCCGCTGCTGGATGTAGGTCTTGTGCGCGGGGATAAGCGAGCAGACTTAGCCCAGCTGATGTGTTTCGTCTAGCACCGCATGGCTGCTCTGGCATCGTGATCGGCATGTGGCGCTAGCAGGGATGAATGCGCCTGCGGGGAGCCAAACGAGTGCGCGAGCCCCCAGAGACGAGCGCAAAAAAGCCACGGCAAAAATGCAGCAGCGCGAACGAATCTCGCATCACGAAAACCGCCCGACGCCCGCTGCCTTATCCGGCTCGGTGGCTTGGGTTTTGCAGACTTTTCTTCAAAAGATCTGGGCGCAACAGCTTATTTACCCCAGCACTTCCTGCACCCGTTCCGCCGGGCGGCAGATGAGGGCCTGGGTGGGGGTGACGACGACGGGGCGTTGCAGCAGGATGGGGTGCTGGGCCATGAAGTCGAGGAGTTCGTCTTCGGTCCACTTGGGATTGCCGAGGTCGAGTTCGGCGTAGGGGGTGCCTTTTTCGCGGAGCATGTCGCGCACGGGCAGGCCCAGGCGGGTGGCAAGGGCGCGCAGGGCGGCGTGGTCGGGCGGGGTCTTGAGGTATTCGATGACCTGCGGCTGCAGGCCGGCGGCGCGCAGGGCGTCGAGCACCTTGCGCGAGGTGCTGCACTTGGGGTTGTGGTAGATGGTGACGGGGGTGGTGGAGTCCATGGTGGGGTGGTTCCTGCTGGGGTGGAGTTGTACGGGAATGGGAATGGCGACACATGCGGGCGGCGGGGCGCGCCGGCCAGGTACGCGCAGAGCTGCCGGACGACGGCGCTGGCGGGCAAGGAGAACACCACACCGCCCTGCGGCGCGTAGAGCGCAACACGCGCGCAGTACGCAGGGGCTCGGGGCGCCGGGCGACAGGAGAATGGCAAGGCCCACGGCTGGCGCTGGCGTGTTCGCCGCGCTGGCTGCCGGGCGCTTCGTGCCCTTGTGCGTGTCTGTTTCTGCCGCTCCCAGCCTTTCCCTTTTACCGGGAGAGAGCTTCCTGCCAGTAGCGCTCGCTACTGTACTGGCTTTTGAGAAAGTCGATCCACAGGCGCAGGCGCAAGGGGAGGTGCTTGCGCTGGGCAAAGACAGCGTAGATGCCGTTGGGGGGCGCGGCATAGTCGTCCAGAACCGATTCGAGCCGGCCTTCGCGGATGTCGTGCGCGACTTCCCAGGTGCTGCGCCAGGCGATGCCGTGGCCGGCCAGACACCACTCGTGCAGCACCTGCCCGTCGCTGCAGTCCAGGGGGCCGCTGGGCTTGATGTGGAGCAGGGCGCCGTGTTCCATGAAGGCCCAGCCCCGCGTCTGCGAGGCTTCGCTGCTGAGGGTGAGGCAGTGCCAGCGCCGGCTGTCGAGCAGGTCCTGGGGATGGACGGGGCGGCCGTGGCGGCGCAGGTAGGTGGGCGTGGCCACGCACAGGCGCCGGTTGTCGGCCAGCCGGGTGCTGACGAGGGAGGAGTCCGGCAGGTCGCCCACGCGCACGGCGCAGTCGAAGCCTTCGGCTGCGAGGTCGACCACGCGGTCGCTCAGATTGAGCGAGATGCGCACTTCGGGATGCAGCTCATGGAACCGGGGCACCAGCGGGGCGACGTGCCGGCGGCCAAAGCCGGCCGGGGCGGTGAGGCGGAGCTGGCCGCTCGCGCGCACGCTGCCGGCGCTGACGGCGGCTTCCATGTTGGCGATGTCGCCCAGAATGCGCACGCTTTCTTCGAGGAAGGCGGCGCCTTCGTGCGTGAGCGAGATGCGCCGCGTGGTGCGCACCAGGAGCTTGACGCCGAGCCGGGCCTCCAGCGCGTCGAGGCGGCGGCCGACCATGGCGGCCGCGACGCCCTCGGACTGGGCGGCTGCGGTGAGGCTGCCGCGCTGGGCGACGGCCACGAAGGTTTCGATCTGTTTGAGCTTGTCCACGGCGGGGCGGGCTGGGCAGGGAGGTGGCGGGCCGGACACTCTGCCACGGAGGCAGTGGCGAGGCCAGTGCCCGCAGGGGCACGCATCTTACTGTAGCGGCGAAAGCCGCCGCGCAGGCAGCAGGACGTTCTGGACAGTTGACCTGCGGCAAGTCCCGGCTGGAATGTGAGGATTTGTCAGCGATGGTAAGGCGATGCAGGAGCCACTGCGGGCGGTGCAGGCTCTGGCGCTGCGGTGGCCCGGTGCGACTCTGGGCTGCCGGCGGCGAAGGGCAGGGGGCCGCGTGGGGCATGGACAGGGGCTGGCACGGAGGTGCCCAGAGGGAGATCACTGCCAAGATGGCATGGCTCGTGCTTGGCTCTGGGACATGTGACTGCAGGCGATGCCGGGCTCCCGTGCGGGAGCCGGTGCCGCAGGTGGGGGATTGCACTTGTGACAGGGTGTGGTCTTTGTGTCAGGTCGTTGAAACTCCTTGGTTACACTCGGAACATGTCTTCGCTGGAACTGGTTCTCGTTTATTTGCTCGCAGCGGTGCTCGGAGTGGTTGTCTTCCGGAGCATCAAGCTGCCGCCCATGCTCGGCTATCTGGCCGTGGGGGCCGTCATCGGCCCGCACATGCTCGGCATGGTGCACAGCAACAAGCGCATCGACCATCTGGCGGAGTTCGGCGTGGTGCTGCTGATGTTCGTGATCGGGCTGGAGTTCAGCCTCTCCAAGCTGCGGGCCATGAAGCGCCACGTGTTCGGGCTGGGGGCGGTGCAGGTGGGGGCGACCATGCTGCTGTCCATGCTGATCATGTTTGCCCTGCGCTGGCTCATGCCCTCGCTCTGGAAGCTGTCGTGGCAGGGGTCGCTGGCGCTGGCGGCGGTGCTGGCCATGAGCAGTACCGCCATCGTGGTGAAGATGATGGCAGAGCGGCTGGAGCTCGATACCGAATACGGCAAGCGGGTGCTCGGGGTGCTGCTGTTCCAGGATCTGGCGGTGGTGCCGCTGCTGATCCTGATTCCGGCACTGGGCGCGCGCGACGAGGACATGGGCATGGAGCTGCTCATCGCCATGGGCAAGGCGGTGGTGCTCATCGCGGTGCTGCTCTACGGCGGGCAGCGCATCATGCGGCGCTGGCTCTTCATTGTGGCGCGGCGCAAGAGCAACGAGCTGTTCATGCTCAACCTGCTGCTGATCGCCCTGGGGCTGGCGTGGCTCACGGAGCAGGCGGGCCTGAGCCTGGCGCTGGGAGCCTTCATTGCGGGCATGCTGATCTCGGAGACGCCGTACAAGTACCAGGTCGAGTCCGACATCCGGCCCTTCCATGACCTGCTGCTGGGGCTGTTCTTCATCACCATCGGCATGATGCTCGACTGGCACCAGATCGTGCGGCACTGGCAGTGGGTGCTGTTTCTGGTGACGGTGCCGGTGCTGTTCAAGCTCGTGGTGGTGTGGGTGAGCGCGTATGTGCTGGGCGCCAGCAACGGCGTGGCGCTGCGCACGGGCCTGTATCTGGCGCAGGCCGGGGAGTTCGGCTTTGTGCTGCTCAATCTGGCGCTGCACAGCGGGCTGGTGCCCACGCCACTGTTCAATGCCGTGCTGGCGAGCATGGTGCTGTCGATGATTGCCACGCCCTTCATCATCATGCACAGCAACCGCATCGTGCTGCGGCTGGTCAACAGCGAGTGGATGCATGAATCCCTCAAGATGACCACCATGGCCCGCCAGAGCATGGACCGGCGGGGGCACGTGGTCATCTGCGGCTACGGGCGCACCGGCAGCGCGCTCGGCCAGCTGCTCGACCAGGAGTCCATTCCGCACGTGGCGATCGACCTCGATCCCGAGCGTGTGCGGCAGGCCAACAACCAGGGCGACAGCGTGCTGTACGGCGATGCCACCCGGCCCAACACGCTGCAGGCGGCCGGGGTGTCGCGGGCCAGCGCCATTGTGATCACCATGGGAGATACGGCCACCACCTTCCATCTGCTCGATCAGCTGCGTGCCCAGGCGCCCAGCGTGCCCGTGATCGTGCGCACCCATGACGACCGCCAGCTCGACGACCTGCGCGAGGCCGGCGCCACCGAGGTGGTGCCCGAGGCGCTGGAAGGCACGCTCATGCTGGCGAGTCACACCCTGGCGCTCATGGGCGTGCCGGTGCGCCGCGTGCTGCGGGCCGTGCAGAACCAGCGCGGACAGCGCTACCGGCTGCTGCGCGGCTACTTCCGCAACGCCGAGGAGTTCATGAACGACGAGGACGCCGAGAATCTGGAGCGCCTGTCCACGCTGGTGCTCGATCCTGCGTCCTGCGCCGTGGGGCAGACGTTTGCGCAGATCCAGCCCACTCTGGCCGCCCAGAGCGTCACGCTGGTGAGCCTGCGCCGGGCCTCCGGCAGCTCGCTGGTGCCGCGCAGCGAGATGGTGCTGGCTCCCGGCGACACGCTGGTGATGAGCGGCCGCCAGCAGGAGCTGCAGACGGTCGTCGCGATGTTCTCCCGCCCCACCGACCACTGAGCGGCCGCTACCGCATGGGCAGGGCGACGCCGCAGGGCTGGCGGCGCGGGGCAGGGAAGGAGCCGGTCGCAATGCGGTACAGTTTCCCCTGCACACACTCCACCGGGATGCCGCCATGATCGCTTCTTCCACCGCAGACTTTCTGCGCAGCCGTATTCGCACCGTGCCCGACTGGCCGGCGCCCGGCGTGCAGTTCCGCGACATCACGCCGCTGCTGCAGGATGCCCGCGCCTACCGCGTGCTGGTCGATGCCTTCGTGCACCGCTACCTCGATCCTGCCCTGCGGCCCGACGTGGTGGCCGGGCTCGATGCGCGCGGCTTCATTCTGGGGGCCGTGGTGGCCTACGAGCTCAACGTGGGCTTCGTGCCGATCCGCAAGCAGGGCAAGCTGCCCTACGACACGGTGATGGAAACCTACGACCTCGAATACGGCAGCGCCAGCGTGGAGCTGCATGTCGATGCCGTGCAGCAGGGGCAGCGCGTGTTGCTGATGGACGACCTGATCGCAACTGGCGGCACCATGCTGGCGGGCCTGCGCCTGCTGCAGAAGGTGGGTGCCGAGGTGGTCGAAGGGGCCGCCATCATCGACCTGCCCGACCTGGGCGGCAGCCGTCGCATCCGCGAGGCAGGCCTGCCGCTGTATACGCTGCTCGACTTCGCGGGCGAATGACCGGCTCCCCGCAGGGGGCATGGAACCAGGCCGGGGCCGGGCCAGAGTCCGCCGGGAGGGGCTACATCCCCTTACCAGATGGCAGGAACCGCAGGGGCCATCCCGTGCTCCAATCCGGCATCTCTTTCACAAGCGAGACTGTCATGCGCATTGCATTCCTTCCTCTTGCACGCCGTGGGGCGTGTGCTTCGTCTGCCGGGACCGGGCCTGCGCTCGGGCGTATCGGTGGGCTGGTGGCCCTGTCTGCGGCGCTGCTCGGTGGCTGTGCGGTCTATGTGCCTGGGCAGCGCGTGGTGACTGAAGGCGGCGTGGTGGTGGGCTCGGCTCCGCCGCCCATGGTGCAGGAAACCGTCACCGTGCAGCCGTCCATCGGCATGGTCTGGATTCCCGGCCTCTGGTTCTGGGACGGCGGAAACTATCGCTGGCGCGGCGGTCACTGGGCGCATCCGCCTGCCGGATACAGCCGCTGGGCTCCCGGCGCGTGGCATGCCGCACCCGGCGGTCACGTCTGGCATGCCGGCGGCTGGCGTCGCTGAGCCGGCAGACTCCATGGCTCCCGCCCGGGGGCGCTCTTCTCCCTCGGTTGCGAGGGAGGGGAGAACGACAAAGGCCCACCTTGCGATGGGCCTTTGTCGTATCTGGGGCATTCGCGCGCGCCCCGGCATGGGGCGCGTCGTGCGTGGCCTCAGGCGGTCTGCTGCGGCGTGCCCGAGCGGATCAGGTAGTCGAACGCCGAGAGCGAAGCCTTGGCGCCTTCGCCCATGGCGATGATGATCTGCTTGTAGGGCTCACTGGTGCAGTCGCCCGCAGCGAACACGCCCGGCACACTGGTGCGGTCGTGGTCGTCCACCACGATCTCGCCCATGCGGTTGAGCTCCAGCGTACCCTTGAGCCATTCGGTGTTGGGCAGCAGGCCGATCTGCACGAAGATGCCGGCCACGGCCAGTTCGTGCGCCTCGCCGGTGGTGCGGTCCTGGTAGCGCAGGGCCTGCACCGACTTACCGTTGCCTACCACCTCGGTGGTCTGCACATGGGTCAGGATGTCCACGTTGGGCAGACTGCGCAGCTTGGCCTGCAGCACGGCGTCTGCCTTCATCTCGGGCATGAACTCGAACAGCGTCACATGGTCCACGATGCCGGCGAGGTCAATGGCGGCCTCGACGCCGGAGTTGCCTCCGCCGACCACGGCCACTTTCTTGCCCTTGAACAGCGGACCATCGCAGTGCGGGCAGAAGGCCACCCCCTTGGTCTTGTACTCGGACTCGCCGGGGATGCGCATTTCGCGCCAGTGCGCCCCTGTGGCCAGAATGATGGCCTTGCCCTGCAGGGTGGCGCCGTTTTCCAGCGTGACCTGGGCCAGCGCGCCCGGCTGCGGGGCCGGTGCGAGGGCCGTGACGCGCTGCACGTTCATCACGTCCACGTCGTACTGCTTGACGTGTTCTTCCAGACCGGCCACCAGCTTGGGGCCGTCGGTTTCCTTGACCGAGATGAAGTTCTCGATGGCCAGCGTGTCGAGCACCTGGCCGCCGAAGCGCTCGGCCACGATGCCGGTGCGCAGCCCCTTGCGGGCCGCATAGATGGCGGCGGCACTGCCGGCCGGCCCACCCCCTACGATCAGGACGTCATACGGCGCCTTGGCGCTGAGCTTCTCGGCATCGCGGACTCCGGCGTTCCGGTCGATCAGACCGATGATCTCGTCGACGCCCATGCGGCCGTTGGCGATCATCTTGCCGTCGAGGTAGAGCGTGGGCACCGCCATGATCTGCAGCTCGTCCACTTCCTTCTGGAACAGGCCGCCGTCGATCACCGTCACACGCACCTTGGGGTTGTACACGGCCATGAGGGTGAGGGCCTGCACCACGTCCGGGCAGTTGTGGCAGGACAGGCTCATGTACACCTTGAAGTCGTAGGTGTCGGGCAGCGCACGGATCTTCTCGATCGTGCCGGGTTCCACCTTGGGCGGGTGGCCACCGGTCCACAGCAGCGCCAGCACCAGCGAGGTGAATTCGTGGCCCAGTGGAATGGCGGCGAACGTGAGGTGCTGTTCGCCGTCCTGCCTGGTCAGGGTGAACGAGGGGCGGCGGGTGGCCGTGCCGTCGAGCCACAGCGTGATGCGGTCGCTCATGCCGGCGATTTCCGTCAGCAGTTCGCGCATCCGGCGCGAGCCGTCGTCCGTGCCGAGCGAGGCGGTCAGGGTGATGGGGCGGCGCAGAAGGGTCAGATATTGACGCAGCTGGGCAGCGAGGTCCTGTTCAAGCATGATGTGCTCCTTCATGGGGAAGGGCCGGGGCCCTTCGGATGGCAGGGGAGATGCGGACGAACCCGGCACACGGCCGGGCCACGGACGCATCCGTGGAAGTAACGGGCATGAAAAAGGCCTGCTCACACTCCTTGCTGGAGGCAAACCGAATACTGCCGGGCCTCCGGGGAGGTGCCCATGCGTGTTTTCAGCAGGAGTGTGAGCAGGCCCTTGTCCCGGACCGGCGGCGCCGCCAGCCTGGGAAAGGGAGTCCGGCCCGGCGGCCTGTGCCGCATGCAGTGCGCGCGGTGCAGGGTGCCGGTGCCGGCAGGCGAGATCAGATCTTGCCGACCAGGTCCAGGGACGGGGTCAGGGTCTTGTCGCCTTCCTTCCACTTGGCCGGGCAGACTTCGCCGGGGTGGTTGGCCACGTACTGGGCAGCCTTGACCTTGCGCAGCATTTCGCTGGCGTCACGGCCGATGCCGTTGTCATGGATTTCGCACAGCTTGATCTGGCCTTCGGGATTGATCAGGAAGGAGCCGCGCAGAGCCAGGCCTTCTTCCTCGATCATCACGCCGAAGTTGCGGGTGATGGTGCCGGTGGGATCGCCGAGCATGACGTACTGCACCTTCTTGATGGCTTCGGAGGTGTCATGCCATGCCTTGTGGGTGAAGTGGGTGTCGGTGGAGCAGGAGTAGACCTCGACGCCCAGCTTCTGGAACTCGGCATAGTGGTCGGCCAGGTCTTCCAGCTCGGTCGGGCACACGAAGGTGAAGTCGGCCGGGTAGAACACGAGGAGGGACCACTTGCCCTTGAGGGTTTCATGGGTCACTTCGAAGAAGTCCTTGCCAGCCTGGAAAGCCTGGGTCTTGAACGGCAGTACGGTGGTGTTGATGAGGGACATGGTTTCTCCTTGTTCAGGGTTGCAAAACGGATGAAGGGTCACGGAAGAGACCGTGCGCCACCCAGTGTGGCGCCGGCACCCTGCCGTAGTGTGACAGACCGTGTGTCCACGTGTCTGCCGCATGGGTTCCATGATAGCGGGGGCAGCGCGCAAGTCCATTTCTATTAATCTAATGGATCAATAGGCAAAGGCTATTCAGACGCATGGAAGGTGGGGGGTGCGGTTCGAACGGAAGATCAGGCCGGAGGAGGGAGAGGCGTGGTCGAGGCTTCGAGCGCCTTGAGGCGCCGGTACAGCGTGCGCTCGCTGATGCCCAGGGCGCGGGCCAGCTCGGTGCGGCGTCCGCGATGGGCATGCAGCGCCTGCACCAGCGCCTCTTCCTCGATGGCGCGCAGGCTGCGTGGCGGCGTGCCGGGGGCCAGAGCGGGCGGTGCGGATGCGGGCAGGGCACCCGGCAGGGACAGGGCTGCGCTGCCGAGGGAGAGGGGGCTGGGCTGGGGGGCGTCGGCGAGCAGGGCCTGTTGCAGAATGGCCGCCTCGATGGCATCTGCCTCGGTGAGCAGGGTGGCGCGTTCGAGCACGTTGCGCAGTTCGCGCACATTGCCCGGCCAGGGCTGGAGCTGGAGCAGGGCCATGGCCTGCGGGGTCAGGGAGAGCGGGCGCAGGGGAGCGATGCGCACGAGCAGCGAGCGGGCGATGAGCGGAATGTCCTCGGCGCGCTCGCGCAGCGGAGGCAGCCGGATCGGGAACGTGGCAAGCCGGTAGTAGAGGTCTTCGCGAAAGGTGCCGGCGGCCACCATGTCGCGCAGGTTGCGGTGGGTGGCTGCCACCACCCGCACGTCCACATGGCGCAGATCGGTGCTGCCCACGCGGCGATAGGTGCCGGCTTCGAGCAGACGCAGGAGCTTGACCTGCATGCCCAGCGGGATGTCGCCCACCTCATCGAGAAACAGCGTGCCGCCGTTGGCGGCTTCCACCAGACCGGGCTTGGCATGGGAGGCCCCCGTGAAGGCGCCTTTCTCGTGCCCGAACAGCTCGGACTCGAACAGGCTCTCGGCCAGGCTGGCGCAGTCGACCACCACGATGGGCTGCGTCTGGCGATGGCTGGCGGCGTGGATCGCGTGGGCCACCCCTTCCTTGCCCGTGCCCGATTCTCCCCGCAGCAGCACGCTGGCCTGCGACGGGGCCACGCGGGCCACCAGGTCGAGCATGTGCCGGAAGGCAGAGGATTCGCCCACCAGCGTGTGCTGGCCGGCCTGTCCCTGCGAGACGGGCAGGGTTTCCATCTTCTCGACGAAGAAGTGCAGCGCGCCCGAAGCGTCATGCAGGGGAACCAGCTCGATGCGCACATAGACCTTGCCATGAGGCGTATGGTGCAGGTGCAGCACCTGCTCGCGCTGGCGCGAGATGCGGGCCTGTGCGAGCGGGCAGGTCTCGCCGGCCTGGTCGCAGGGCATGGGGGAGTGGTGGGAGGCCTCATGGCAGCGCCGCCCGACCAGGGGCTTGCCGTCGCCGTACTGCCGGCGGTAGGCCGCATTGGCCGCCACGATGGTGTAGTGCCGGTCGCACACGATGTGTGGCTCGGGCATGCTTTCGAGATAGGCGATCAGGTTGTTGGGAATCTGCATGGAGCGTAATGGAGCACGGAAGGCGCCAGGGCCGGAGAAGGGGGTGTCGAGTGTCCCGCTGCTCCGGAGAGCCGCTTTTCCCCCGAGGGGGAGCGGCGGCTGGCAAAGTGATGACAGCAGCAAGGGCATTGCCTTGCATTCTTGCCGCTGTGCGCCATCTTGGCAAGATGGCTGCCAGATTGGCCGGAATTGACCGTCAATCTGTTTCATCCCTTCTTGTTTCTTGCTCCAAGTCATTGATTGTCATGTGTTTTGCAAACTGGCACGGAGTTTGTTAAGGTCTTTGTCATGTTCATGCCCCGAACCCGTCTCATGCGCCATCTCACGGTGGTGATCGTCGTCAAGATCCTTCTGCTGACGGCCTTGTGGTGGGTGTTTTTTCGGGATGCGCAGGCTCCGGTGGACAGCGAGCGCGTGGCAGAGCATTTCACCCAGTCCACCTCGACATCAGGAGCTTCGCAGTGATAACTGATCAACTGGTTGATCTCTCACGGCTGCAGTTCGCGGCCACAGCGCTCTACCACTTCCTGTTCGTGCCCCTGACGCTGGGCATGGTCTGGATGCTGGTGATCATGGAAAGCGTCTACGTGATGACCGGCAAGGTCATCTGGAAGGACATGACCCGCTACTGGGGCAAGCTTTTCGGCATCAACTTTGCCCTGGGCGTGACCACGGGCATCACCATGGAGTTCCAGTTCGGCACGAACTGGGCCTACTACTCCCACTATGTGGGCGACATCTTCGGGGCACCGCTGGCCATCGAGGGGCTCATGGCGTTCTTCCTGGAGTCCACCTTCATCGGGCTGTTCTTCTTCGGGTGGGATCGCCTGAGCCGTCCCAAGCACCTGATGGTGACCGTGCTGCTGGCGCTGGGCACCAACCTCTCGGCGCTGTGGATTCTGGTGGCCAACGGCTGGATGCAGAACCCGGTGGGCTCGGCGTTCAACTGGCAGACCATGCGCATGGAAATGACGAGTTTCTGGGAGCTGGTGTTCAACCCGGATGCCCAGGCCAAGTTCGTGCACACGGTCTCTGCCGGCTATGTGACCGGCGCCATGTTCGTGCTGGCCATTTCCTCGTGGTATCTGCTGCGGGGACGCAATGTGGAGTTCGCCAAGCGCAGCTTCCGCGTGGCGGCCGCCTTCGGGCTGGCCTCGGTGTGCTCGGTGATCGTGCTGGGTGATGAGTCCGGCTACATGGTCAGCGAGGCCCAGAAGACCAAGATGGCTGCCATCGAGGCCATGTGGAATACCGAGCCCGCCCCGGCCGGTCTGAAGCTGATTGCCGGCATCAACGAAGCCGAGCAGAAGAACGACTGGGAAGTGGAGCTGCCCTGGGTGATGGGCATCATCGGCACCCGTTCGCTCGACAAGACCATTCCGGGCATCCACGAGATCAAGGCGCAGAACCGCGAGCGCATCGTGAGCGGCATCCAGGCCGTGCAGGCGCTTGAAGCCCTGCGGCGTGACCGCAATGACGTCCAGGCTGCTGCGACCTTCAAGGCGCACCAGGCCGACCTGGGCTTCGGTCTGCTGCTCAAGAAGTACACCGCCGACGTGACCCAGGCCACCCCGGCCATGATCCAGCAGGCGGTGGACGACACCGTGCCGCACGTCACTCCCATGTTCTGGAGCTTCCGCATCATGGTGGCGCTGGGCTTCACCATGCTGGTGCTGTTCGCGCTGGCCTTCTGGCAGACGCTCAAGGGCCGCTTCACCGAGAAGCGCTGGCTGCTGCGCGCCGCCATCGTGTGCCTGCCCATGCCCTGGATCTCGATCGAGCTGGGCTGGCTGGTGGCCGAGTACGGCCGGCAGCCGTGGACGATCTATGGCGTGCTGCCCACGCACCTGTCGGTGTCGGCGCTCTCCGTGCAGAGCCTGTATGGCTCGCTCGCCGGGTTCCTGGGCTTCTATACGGTGCTCCTGATCGTGGAGATGTATCTGATGGTCAAGTTCGTGCGCTGGGGCCCCGGCAGTCTCGGCACGGGCCGCTATGACAACGAGGTCGCGCACGGCTGAGCGCCGCCCGCATCCAAGAGGAATACGAGGAGCAAACACAAATGCTGGACTATCCAACCCTCAAGATCATCTGGTGGCTGCTGGTGGGCGTGCTGCTGGTCGGCTTTGCCGTCATGGACGGCCATGACATGGGCGTGGGCACGCTGCTGCCCTTCGTCGGCAAGGGCGACGACGAGCGCCGCGTGGTCATCAACACCGTCGGCCCGCACTGGGACGGCAATCAGGTGTGGTTCATCACCGGAGGCGGCGCCATCTTTGCGGCCTGGCCACTGGTGTACGCCACGGCCTTCTCGGGCTTCTACTGGGCCATGATGGCGGTGCTCTGGGCGCTGTTCTTCCGGCCGGTGGGCTTCGACTACCGCAGCAAGATCCAGAACGCCACCTGGCGCAACACCTGGGACTGGGGCCTGTTCATCGGCGGCTTCATTCCGCCGGTCATCTTCGGCGTGGCCTTCGGCAACCTGCTGCAGGGCGTGCCCTTCCACTTCACGGGGCTGCTCGAACCCATCTACACCGGCAGCTTCTGGCAGCTGCTCAATCCCTTTGCGCTGCTTGCGGGGGTGGTGAGCAGTGCCCTGATCACCATGCACGGCGCCGTCTATCTGGCCCACCGTACCGAAGGCGACATCGAGCGCCGCGCACAGACTGCAGCCACCTGGGCGGCCGTGGTGATGGCGCTGGGCTTCGTGGCGGCCGGCCTGTGGCTGCGCTTCGGCGGCATCCAGGGCTACATGATCACGTCGCCGGTCGATCCGGCCGGGCTGCCCGACCCGCTGGCCAAGACGGTGGTGCGCAGTGCCGACGCCTGGTGGCTCAACTACGGCAGGCAGCCGCTCATCTGGCTGCTGCCTGCCCTGGGCATCGGATCGGCCCTGCTGGCAGCGACCCTGTGCCGCGCAGGCAAGACCCTCACGGCCTTCGTGATGTCGTCGCTCTCCATTCTGGGCGTGATCGGCACGGCAGGGGCTGCCATGTTCCCCTTCGTGATGCCGTCCTCCACCATGCCGAATGCCAGCCTGACCGTGTGGGACAGCGTGTCGAGCCACCTGACCCTGACCGTGATGTTCTGGGCCACGATGATCTTCATGCCGATCATCATCTTCTACACCAGCTGGGCCTACCGCGTGATGCGCGGGAAGGTGACGGTGGCGCACATCCGCGCCAATGACCATGCCGCGTATTGAAAGGAATGCACATGTGGTACTTCGCTTGGATATTGGGTGTCGGGTTTGCCGTGCTGCTGGCCATCCTGAACGCCATGTGGGGCGAGCACGAGGAACACCGTCAGGCGGCTCCCTCGCCCGATGAACACGCCTGAGCCACAGGCACAGGCACAGGCCATGGCATCCGCTCCCCGCCCCGATGACGGACCGCCTTCCGCGCCCCTCCCTGCGGAGGAAGCGCCCGAGGGTTCCCTGAGCCTGCCCCTGCTGTGCGTAGGGCTGGTGCTCATGCTGGGGCTGAGCCTGTATCCGCCCCTCGTGACACGGGCGGACGGCAAGCCCGATCACCTGCTCCTCATGCTGCTGGGCTGGGCCATGGCAGCGGGGCTGGTGCGAGGCATCGGCTTCATCCCGCGGCTGGCAGTGTGGCGCTGGCTGCTGTCGGGGTGGGCCTGCCTGGGAGCCCTTGTGGCCGCTGCAGCCTGGTGGTGGCTGCACGGCGGGGCTTCCGCTTTCCCTTTCGCACACTGATGTGCTCCCGGTCGGTCCGCCTGCTCCAAGGTCCGGCCGGTTTTTTTGTGTGGGGCTCCGTGTGCCCCTGACTCCCGGCAGGGCATGGCGCGGGAGTGCGCGGGACCGAAGGGCCCGGCGTACACTTGCCGGCATGAAACTGCTCTTCGTCGCCGATCCCCTCGAATCCTTCGTCATCTACAAGGACAGTACCTACGCCATGATGCGCGAGGCACAGTCCCGCGGGCATACCGTGAGCGCCTGCGAGCCGCGCGACCTGCACTGGTCCGCGCACAGCCACAGCGCCACCGGCAGGATCAGCGCCGTGGTGCGCGACATCACCCTCACGGGCGAGAAGCCGCTGTGGTTCACCGAGGCCGAACCCGCAGGCCGCCGCCGGCGCGTGGCGCTGTGCGATATGGATGCCGTCATCATGCGCAAGGACCCGCCCTTCGATGGCGAGTTCTTCTACTGCACCCACATGCTCTCGCAGGCCGAGCGAGAGGGCGCGCGCGTGTTCAACCGGCCCGGCGCGCTGCGCGAACACCCCGAGAAGCTCGCGATCATGGAGTTTCCGCAGTACATTGCGCCGACTCTGGTCACGCGCAATCCGGCCGACATCCGCGCCTTCCATGCCGAGCACCAGGACGTGATCCTCAAGCCGCTCGACGGCATGGGCGGCATGGGCATTTACCGGGTGCGGGCGGACGGACTCAACCTGGGCAGCATCATCGAGACCCTCAACCAGGGCGGCCGCACCAGCGTGATGGTGCAGAAGTACCTGCCCGAGATCGTCGACGGCGACAAGCGCGTGCTCATCATCGACGGCGAGCCCGTGCCCTACTGCCTGGCCCGCATTCCGCAGGGCAACGAGGTGCGGGGCAATCTCGCCGCCGGCGGCAAGGGCGTGGCACAGCCGCTCACCGAGGCCGACCGGACCACTGCGCGGGCCATCGGGCAGGTGCTTGCGCCGCGCGGGCTCACGCTCATCGGGCTCGACATCATCGGCACCCGGGTGACCGAGATCAACGTCACGAGCCCCACCTGCTTCCAGGAAATCCAGGTCCAGAAGGGCTGCAACGTGGCGGCCCTGTTCATCGACGCCATCGAGCGCGGGGTGTTGACGCAGCGCGTCTGAGCCTGCGGCCGGCGTCCCTGTGGCGCCTTGCGCGCCGGCGCAGCCTGGCAAGGCGGCGCCGAGCGCTTCGGGCGTCTGCCCGCTTTTCTGGAACCCACCATGTCCGCCACCTCAGCCCCTGCCACCGTCTCCCACCGTATGCTCGATCGTTCGGACATGCGGACCCTGGCCCTGTCCTCGCTGGGCGGGGCGCTGGAGTTCTACGACTTCATCATCTTCGTCTTCTACGCCAAGCTCATCAGCGAGCTGTTCTTTCCGCGGCAGCTCGATCCGTTCTGGGCCCTGCTGACCACCTATGGCATCTTTGCGGCAGGGTATTTCTTCCGGCCCGTGGGGGGCATCGTGATGGCGCACTTCGGCGACCGCCTGGGACGCAAGCGCATGTTCACGCTCTCCATCCTGCTGATGGCGCTGCCGACCTTCGCCATCGGGCTGCTGCCCACCTATGCGGCCGTGGGGGTAGCGGCGCCGCTTTTGCTGCTAACCATGCGCATCCTGCAGGGGGTGGCCATCGGGGGCGAGATTCCGGCGGCCTGGACCTTCGTGTCCGAGCACGTGCCGCAGCGGCATGTGGGGCTGGCCAACGGGGTGCTGTGCGCGGGGCTGAACGTGGGCATTCTCATCGGCTCGCTGGTGGCGCTCGGGGTGGAGCGCAGCTTCTCGCCGGCGGACATCCATGACGGGGCCTGGCGGCTGCCCTTTCTGCTGGGCGGGGTGCTGGGGCTGGTGACCATGTACCTGCGCCGCTGGCTGCAGGAAACGCCGGTGTTCCGCGAGATGCAGGCCCGGCGCGCCCTCTGCGAGGGCATCCCACTCAAGGCGGTGCTGACCCGGCACGTCGGTGGCGTGGTGCTCTCGATGCTGCTGACCTGGGTGCTGACTGCCTGCATCATGGTGGCGCTGCTGTCGACGCCGCAGCTCATGAGCGGCACCTTCCATGTGCCGCGGGCCACTGCGTTCACGCTGCAGAGCTGGGCCATTGTGGCGGGCGCGGTCGGCTGTGTGCTCGTGGGGGGACTGTGCGACCGATTCGGGGTGGGCAACACCCTGCTGGGCGTCGGCCTGCTGGAGCTGGTGGCCTGCACCTTCTACTACACGGGACTGGGGCACATGGCGTGGGGGACGGTGGCCTTCTGGTATGTGCTCATGGGGGCCGGCACCGGCATGGCGGCTGCGGTGCCTGCCGCCATGGTGCGCAGCTTTCCGGCGCCGGTGCGGCTCTCGGGGGTCTCGTTCTCGTACAACGTGTGCTATGCCGTGTGCGGGGGCGTGACCTTTCCGCTCATCACCGTGCTGTCGCGCCATAGCCCCATAGGCGGCATGTACTACCTGTGGGGCATCTGTCTGCTGGCCATGCTCTGCGGGCTGGTGGTGCGCTCGCAGCGCGAATCGGGCCTCTGACCCACAGCCTTCCGGACCACGCCGCCCCCAAACCGGGCGGGGGCAGGCTTCAGACGCCCCGTGCGCGCTCGGCGTGGAAGCGTGCCACCCAGGCCTCGAAGGCACCTGCATCCATCGCTTCGCGAATCTCGCGCATCAGGTGGAGGTAGTAGTGCAGGTTGTGGATGGTCGTGAGCATGGGGCCCAGCATCTCGCCGCACCGGTCGAGGTGGTGCAGATAGGCACGGCTGAAGCCATCGCGTCCCCCGGCGGCATAGGGCACTCCGCTTGCGCCCGCACAGGCATAGCAGGTGCAGGTCTCGTCGAGCGGACGGGCGTCGGTCTTGTGCCGGGCGTTGCGGATCTTGAGGTCTCCGAAGCGCGTGAACACATGGCCGTTGCGTGCGTTGCGGGTGGGCATGACGCAGTCGAACATGTCCACGCCATGCTGCACGCCGTGCACGAGGTCCTCCGGTGTGCCCACGCCCATGAGATAGCGGGGCTTGTGGGCGGGGAGCTGGTGCGGGGTGTGCGCGGTGATGCGCTGCATGTCTTCCTTGGGTTCGCCCACGCTCACGCCACCGACGGCATAGCCGGGGAAGTCCATTTCCACGAGCTGTTCGAGAGATTCCTGGCGCAGGTGCTCGAACATGCCGCCCTGCACGATGCCGAAGAGGGCGTTGGGGTTTTCCAGCCGGGCGAATTCGTCGCTGCAGCGACGGGCCCAGCGCAGGCTGAGCTCCATCGAGGCGCGGGCCTCGGCCTCGGTGGTGATGTGGCCGCGCGTCTCGTAGGGCGTGCATTCGTCGAACTGCATGACGATGTCCGAGTTCAGCACGGTCTGGATCTGCATGCTGATCTCGGGCGTGAGAAAGAGGCGGTCGCCGTTGACGGGGCTGGCAAAGCGCACGCCTTCCTCGCTGATCTTGCGCATCTCGCCGAGGCTCCATACCTGGAAGCCCCCGCTGTCGGTGAGGATCGGCTTGTGCCAGTTCTCGAAGGCGTGCAGCCCGCCGAACTGGCGCAGGATGTCGAGTCCCGGCCGCATCCACAGGTGGAAGGTGTTGCCCAGGATGATCTGGGCGCCCATGTCGTGCAGGCTCCGGGGCATGACGCCCTTGACCGTGCCATAGGTGCCCACGGGCATGAAGATGGGGGTTTCCACCACGCCGTGCGTGAGCGTCATGCGGCCACGGCGGGCCATGCCCTGAGCCCCGTGGGTGGAGAGAAGTTCGAATTGCAGCATGGGCGAGATTGTAGTCAGGCCCGTGCTGCCCTGCCGGCTCCTGGCGGCGACAGGCCGCAGGAGGCTCAGGCCAGGAGGGTGTCGTGTGCTCCCTGCTCAGGGAGGGGGCGGGAGTGCGGATTCCTGCCCCGGCCGTGCAGGATCAGGGCTGTTCCTGCGGGGTGTGCGAATCGGCCACGGTCTGGAAATGGGCCGGCGGGTGGGCGCGGCTGGCGTGGTCGGACTTGTCCCAGGCCCAGGCGGCCAGCAGACTGAAGGAGAACAAGATGACGAGGGACGCCAGAAGGCGCCCGAGCAGACCGACCATGATGTGAGCAATTCCTGTGCAATGGATGTCAGATTGTGCCAGCCGTGCACCGCACTGGGTCGGCGGGCTGCGCGGAAAGCGGGCAGAAGCCGCCAGGAATTACCGATCGTTGCATTTGCCGTGCGGGCCGTTGGCGCAGGGCAACGGTTCGGGGCGGCAGGCACCGCAGCGGTGCGCAGCGGCCGCCCCGTGCGGGATCAGGACTGTGGCTGCAGTGCCTGTGCCTGTGCCCATGCCTGGGCCTGCGGTTGGCGGGCCAGCAGCATGGCATCTCCGTAGCTGAAGAACCGGTAGCGCTCGGCAATGGCATGGCGGTAGAGCGCCATGACGTGCGCATGTCCCGAGAGGGCGCTCACCAGCATCATCAGCGTGCTCTTGGGCAGGTGAAAGTTGGTGAGCAGCAGATCGACCACCCGGAACTGGAAGCCCGGGGTGATGAAGATGTCGGTATCGCCCACGGTCTCGCCGGTGGCGGCCCAGCTCTCCAGTGCCCGCACGCTGGTGGTGCCGATGGCCAGCACCCGCCCGCCGCGGGCACGGCAGGCCTCGATGGCGGCGATGGTGGTCTCGGGGACCTGGTAGCGTTCGTGGTGCATCACATGGTCGGCGATGCGCTCGGTCTTGACCGGCTGGAAGGTGCCGGCACCCACATGGAGCGTCACGTTGGCACGCTGCACGCCCAGGGCATCGAGCCGCTCCAGCATGGCCTCGTCGAAGTGCAGGGCCGCCGTGGGGGCAGCCACGGCACCGGGCTGGCGTGCGAACACGGTCTGGTAGCGGCGCTCATCCTCTTCGTCGTCGGCGTGGGCGATGTAGGGCGGCAGGGGCACATGGCCGTGGCGGGCCATGAGCGTGTAGGGGTCGTCGCTGAAGCGGAAGCGGAAGATGGGGCCGTCTTCATGGGGCCAGCGGCCGAGCAGGGTGGCGGTGAAGCCACCGTCCATGTCCAGCACGGTGCCGGGTGCGGGCTTCTTGCTCACCTTCATGTGGGCGGCCACGGTGTACGGCTCGCCCGGCTCCAGCAGCACCCGCTCCACCAGGAGTTCGAGTCGTCCGCCGCTCGGCTTGCGGCCATAGAGGCGGGCCTTGACCACCTGGGTGTCGTTGAAGACCATGAGATCGCCTGCCCGCAGCAGGCCGGGCAGGTCACGGAACTGACGATCCACGGGCTGCTCGCCTGTGCCGTCGAGCAGGCGCGAGCCGCTGCGCTCGGCAGCGGGGTGCTGGGCAATGAGCTCCGGAGGAAGGTCGAAATCGTAGTCGCTGAGGGTATGGGTGAAATCGGCGCACATGGCAGGCAGACGGACGCAGGCAAAGGCGCTAGCTTACCGCGCGCAGCCCCACCGCTGCACATGGCCTCCCATGCGGCCCGATGCGGGGCAGGGGCAGTCTTCGCCCATAGGGCGGCATCATGGGCGGATGCCGGACGCTGCGGCCGTCGACGCAGAGGCGGCCGAGGCCGGGGATGCGGGCGGGGCAATGGCCGGGCCGACCGTGAAGTGGACGTGCACGTCCGTCTGGCCGAGGCGGGCCTTGAACCAGTCGATGATGCGCTGGCGGTCGGCTTCGCGCAGGGGGGCTTCGGTGCGCACTTCCAGTGCGTAGGCCGGAGTGGAGGTGCCCTGCGGATACAGGAACAGTCCTTCGCCGAGGAACACGTTGGACACGGACGGGTACAGCGCCCGCAGCTCGCGCACCATCGCATCGGTCTGCCGGGTCAGGGCGTTGCGCCGGTCGAGCTGGCTCTGGGTCTGCTGGAGTTTCTCGGTCATCTGCCGCAGGGCCTCTTCCTGCCCCTGGACCACGCCAGCGGTGTCGCGCTGGATGTCCTGCAGCAGGGTGGATCGCAGCGAGCCCATGTCGGGCTGGAGGCGGTCGGTCTGGTAGACCTTGAGGGTGCTGCCGCGCAGGGGCGTGGCAGCGAGGCGGTCGCGGATCTGGGCCAGCGTGGCCTCGGGGACGGGGGAGCCGATGAGGGCCACCTCGATGGCCCGGCTTGCCGGCGTGACGCGGATGTCCGTCACGTGGCTGAGCGGAAAGCTGAACTGCTGGGCCACGAACTGGCGGGCACGCGACTTGTAGAGCTCCACGTTGACGAGCTGGGTGGCCAGCCAGGCGCTCGGCAGGGCGGTGGCCAGCGCCACGAGCCACAGCACGATCTTGACGCGGTATTCGGTGCGGCGGTCGATGAAGCGGTGCGCGGGCATGTGCATGAGCCGCAGCGCGATGAGGGTGGGCAGGGCGATGAAGACGCAGTTGATGAAGTACAGGTAGAGCGCGTTGCCGAAGAAGTGCCACTGCTGGGTGGCAAGGCCGTAGCCGGCGGTGCAGATGGGCGGCATGAGCGCCGTGGCAATGGCCACCCCTGGAATGACGTTGGTGGTTTCGCGCCGGGTGATGCCGAGCACGCCGGCGATGCCGCCGAAGAAGGCGATGAGCACGTCCCACAGCGTGGGCGAGGAGCGTGCCAGCAGCTCGGAGCCGGCCTCGCGCAGGGGGCTGATGGCAAAGTACAGCGCCGAGACGGCCAGGCTGATGCCTGTGGCCACGAGCAGGTTGAACACCGAGCGCTTGATGAGGGCAAAGTCGTACACCGCCATGCTGTAGCCGATGCCGATGATGGGCCCCATGAGCGGCGAGATGAGCATGGCGCCGATGATGACGGCAGTGGAGTTGACGTTGAGCCCGATCGAGGCGATCAGGATGGCCGACATCAGGATCCAGGGAGTGGTGCCCGTGAGCTCGACCGAATCCCGGATGCGGGCATCGATGTCGGCGGGGGCGGCCTGGTCGATGCCGAGCTGGAACTTGCGGCCGAAGCGCCGCGGCAGATCGGGATGGTGGGCAGACTCGGGCTCCAGGGCAGGAGCGTCGGGGCGGGAATCGGGCTGGGTCATGGCAGGGAGTCGGATCGGAGAGGGAGCATGGAGCGCGTCGTCAGGCATCCTGCTGCAGGGTGCGCTGGAGCACGCCGCCCATGGTCATGCCCTGCACCAGCAGGGAGAACACCACCACGCAGTAGGTGAGCGCCAGGATGGCCGAGCGCGCCTCTCCGGCCGGCAGCGAGAGGGCCAGCGCCACCGAGATGCCGCCGCGCACGCCGCCCCAGGTGAGCACCTTCCAGGAGCCGGGAGGCAGGCGCAGCCAACGGCCGAAGGCCCAGGTGGGCAGTCCGGCCGACACGAAGCGCGCCAGCAGCGCCACTCCCACGGCGCAGGCGCCCAGCCCCAGCAGCTGAGGACTGAAGGGGATGAGCAGCAGCTCCAGCCCCAGAAAGACGAAGAGCACCGCATTGAGGATCTGGTCCATCAGCTCCCAGAACATGTCCACGTGTTGCCGGGTCAGCTCGGACATGGCCGAGGCCCGTCCCGCGTTGCCCACGAGCAGGCCGGTGACCACCATGGCCAGCGGGCCGGAGCATTCGAGGTGCAGCGCGAGCTGGTAGCCCCCGAGCACGCCCGCGAGCGTGAGCATGACCTCCACCACGTAGTTGTCGATGCTGCGCATGAGCAGGTTGAGCAGCAGCCCGAGGGCCAGCCCCAGAGCCAGGCCGCCTCCCACTTCCTGGCCCACGGTGTGCAGGATGCCCTGCATGTCGGGACTCTGTCCGCTCACGGCCATGCGGGTGAAGAGCACGAAGAGCACCACGCCCACGCCGTCGTTGAACAGCGATTCGCCCGCGATGGTCACCGACATGCTGGCCGGGGCCTTGTAGCGCTGCAGCAGTCCCATGACGGCCACCGGATCGGTGGGCGAGATCAGGGCGCCGAACACCATGCAGTACCACAGCGACAGCGGCAGCCCTGCCCAGCCCGCCAGCATCCAGGTGATCCAGCCGACGATGACGGTGGACACCAGCGTGGCCACGATCGACAGGGCCAGCACCGCGAGCCGGTAGCTGCGCAGCTGGTCGAAGCGCACGTGCAGGGCTCCGGCAAACAGCAGCAGCGAGAGCATGCCGTCCATCAGCATGGCGGAGAAGTCCACGTCGTTCAGAAAGGCCGTCACCGGCCGGTAGGCGAACTCCCACCCCAGATGGTGCGTGACCACCAGTCCGAGCGAGAGCACCATGGCGATCGTCATCACGCCCACCGTGCCTGGCAGGCGGATCCAGCGTTCGTTCACGTAGGCGAACAGGGCGGTGACGACGAGACAGGCAACGGCAATATCGAACATGGGCAAGGAAGCGGCGGTGGCAGGCGTGCAGGGCACGCACCGGCAAGGGGCTGCAGCGTGTGTGCGGCAGAAGGACACAGACAGGGGGCGAGCAGACGATGTCCGCCTGCGCAGCGGCCCGGGGCAAGGGGACTCGGCACGGGCCGCCATGCGCTGCATTATCCCCTGACGGCTGGAGCCTGGGGTGCGCCAGGGGCGTGGAGCGGCTCGGCACAGCCGGCATCGAACTGTCACATGATTGCGGTACCCTCGAAGACCGGAATACACAGACTGGCCCCCTGTGCGCGCGGAGGGCCGGATGCACGAGGAGACCCCGCGACATGAACAAGGAAGAACTGGTCCAGCGCCTGCAGAGCGACCTGCTCGACGGCTACGACGAAGAGCTCGAAATGGAGCTGGAGGACCGCAACATCGACCGCCTGGCCCAGGTGATGACCGACAGCGATGCCTACAGGGAAGCCCGGAGAACCTACTTCCGCGAGCTGTTCCGGCTGCAGGCCGAGCTCGTCAAGCTGCAGGACTGGGTGGTGCACACCGGCTACAAGCTCATCGTGATCTTCGAGGGGCGGGATGCGGCCGGCAAGGGCGGCATCATCAAGCGCATCACGCAGCGGCTCAATCCGCGCGTGTGCCGGGTGGCAGCCCTGCCCGCGCCCAGCGACCGCGAGCGCACGCAGTGGTATTTCCAGCGCTACGTGAGCCATCTGCCGGCAGCCGGCGAGATGGTGCTGTTCGACCGCAGCTGGTACAACCGCGCCGGTGTCGAGCGGGTCATGGGGTTCTGCAGCGACGACGAGCTCGAACAGTTCTTCCGCGACGTGCCCGAGTTCGAGAAGATGCTGGTGCGCTCCGGCATCAAGCTCATCAAGTACTGGTTCTCGATCTCCGACGACGAGCAGCACACCCGCTTCCTCGGGCGCATCTACGATCCGCTCAAGCAGTGGAAGCTCAGCCCCATGGACCTGGAGAGCCGGCGCCGCTGGGAGGACTACACCCGCGCCAAGGAAGACATGTTCGAGCGCACGCACATCCCCGAGGCGCCCTGGTGGGTCGTGCAGGCCGACGACAAGAAAAAGGCCCGCCTCAACTGCATCGAGCACCTGCTCAGCCAGATCCCCTACTACGAGATCGACCGCCCCGAGATCGTCCTGCCCGAGCGGGTGCATCACCTCGACTACGAGCGCCACCCCGTGCCGCCCGAGATGATGGTGCCGGAGAAGTTCTGAGGCGCGGTCGGGGCGCACACCCGCCGGAGGCGGGGCTATCGGCCTCCGGCCGCCCTGACCTCGGACAGAAACGCCTCGAACGTGCGTCTGGCCGCCGGGGTGAGAGAGGGCGCAAGGCGCGCGAACGGAATTTCCGCATCCTCGGCACAGGCCTGCACGACATGGGGCATCTCGGGCGTGAAGGCCATGCCTCTGGCCGTGAGGTGCGGGCTCCAGAACGTGGTGCTCCGTGCCGCGTCCCGGCAGTCGGCATCGTGGCGGGGATAGGCGGCCTCGATGAGCCGGCGGAACGCCGGGGT
Source organism: Brachymonas moutaii (nom. illeg.) (assembly GCF_049977365.1). Lineage (NCBI taxonomy): Bacteria > Pseudomonadati > Pseudomonadota > Betaproteobacteria > Burkholderiales > Comamonadaceae > Allobrachymonas > Brachymonas moutaii (nom. illeg.). Next base: position 205,432 of record NZ_JBNGEN010000003.1, read on the forward strand.
GTAGGTGGGGGGCAGATCGAAGGCATCTGCTTCCCTGTCGGTGCCAGCGCCAGCGCCGGCGGGCGGTCTGGAGCGTTGCCTGTGCAGGGCCGTGGCGGTGAACCATGAATAGAGATCGACCACCGCGCCGTGCCGCAGGTCCCAGGTCTGGTAATCCACCCCGGCGCTGGGATGAGCGCCCCCGCAGGTGACGGAGGTGCTGTTCTGTACCACCAGCCAGCCCGGGGTCAGGATCAGTGGGGTCAGCGTGGTCGAGATCGCGCCGTCGAGTCCGCTCTGTCCCAGCGCGGCCCGTGAACAGGCGAAATGGGCCGCATCCTCCCGGCTGCGGGGCACTGGCCGGGAGAGTGCCGCGTTCACCCGGCGGATTTCGGGCGAGTCGCCAGGAAGCTGGAAGGTCTCGATGGACGAGTCCTCGAACTGCCTGCCGGGATCGACCTGCACGCGCGTGTAGGTCCGGCCCATGAGGGTGGCCGGCCGTGTCGTCACCACCGGGCGGGTGTAGCGGGGCGCGCTGAAGGCCACGCTGCCGCAGGGCGACTCGCCGGCGGAGGTGCTTGTCTGCGGTACCGGGACGCGCTGCAGCCGCAGCGGCAGCGTGCGGGAGCCGCTCTGCCAGACCCCCTGCAGATGATGGTCGTTCAGTGGGGTGATGCGCCACAGCGGCCCCTTGCCAGGTGTGCGGCCGTACGGGGACTCGCTCCACACCGGGAGCGTGGCACTGTTCGTGGGGCGGTCGAGCGGCCCCAGTGAAATGATTTTCAGGTGCTTCAGGTAGTAGTAGGCTCCGAAATCCCGGTCCAGACAGACCTGCACCGGAGCCTGACCGATGGTGCCGCGCCACACCCCCTGCCAGGTCGAGGGTGCGGGACTCTGGGCCTGTGCAGGGGCAGCTGCGAGCCCCAGCGCGGTGCCGAGGAAACTCGTCAGCACGGCCTGCAGCAGGATGGAGCGAGGAAGGTGCAGAGCCTGATGACAGCGCATGGAAGATTCCTGGTCGAGGAGGGCAAAAAAGGATCAGTCACAGGACTGCAAGGTGGCAAGGAGGACGTGCCAGGCCTCGGTGGCCATGCGGGAGAACACGATCCGGGCATCAGACCCGGGAAACCCACAGCGGCAGGTCGCGCATGTGCCGCATCGTCCTGCCCTGAACCTTCTGGCAGTGCATGATGGCCTTGCCCACGGTCGAGAGATGCAGGTTCAGGGTGTGGCTTTCGAACTGCGGCCACTCTACCCGATCGATCGAACCTGCAGCCGGCCCAGCACCCAAGGGTTTGCAGTGCCTTGCGATCCAGCCATGGCTGCTCCCGCTCTCTGTCGATGCAGGCATCCGATTGCCCCCTCACTCCATTCCTTGAGGTGATCATAAAAATGAGGCGACACCTGGATCGCCTCGTGGACGCTGCGTGGTGGGCTCCCCTGACCACCAACGGAACCTTTGGGCCCCAGGTCTGCCCTCAACGATTGTCGGGAGGCTTTGCCGCAGCGTCTTGCCCTCAATCTACTGCATAGGGGCCTGCAGTGCAACGCAAGGGACGATATGGGGGTGAGGGATGTGTACAGCCCGCTGTACACGGGCGCATTCCATGCGGTGGTGCACCTGGGGCTGGACGCAGCTCCATCTCCTTCAGCAGGGCCTGCGGCACAGCCACGCCCCACCTCACTTCCATGCCCTGTGTGCGATGCCGGAGGGGCGCCCTGCATCGCACGGAATTCCCCAACGAAAAATGGCCTCGAACGACGAGGCCATGCGGCTATTCCGTCATGGGGTCTGCGGCCCATGGCGGGGGACGGCGGTCGGCACCTCTTGGAGAGGCACCGATCGCGCCGACCCTGCTCAGAACGGGGCGTCGATGTCCACCACGTCGATGAGCTTGTGGTTCACGAATTCCTTGATGCCCAGGCCCAGCAGCTCACGGCCATAGCCGGAGCGGCGGATGCCGCCGAAGGGCAGGTCGGCTTCCACCTTGGTGGGGTGGTTGACGAACACCATGCCGGTGGAGATCTGGGCTGCCACTTCGGCGCCGTGGGCCGTGTCGCGCGTGAACACCGAGCCGCCCAGGCCGAAGGGCGAGTCGTTGGCGATGCGGATGGCATCGGCCTCGTCGCGGGCACGGAACAGCATCGACACCGGGCCAAACAGCTCCATGGAGTACACCGGGTTGTCCTCGCCCACCTCGGTCAGGATGGTGGGCTGCACGAAGGCGCCCTGCGTGGGCACCGGCGCACCCACCTGCTCGGCGCGTGCGCCGTGAGAGATGGCGAATTCGATCTTTTCCTTGAGCTCGTCGGCAGCGCCCTGGGACGACAGCGGTGCAAGCGTGGTGGCAGGGTCGAGCGGATCACCGGCCACGAGTTTGGCCACGCCCTCGCGGTACAGAGCCAGGAAGCGGTCGTACACCTCGTCGACGATGATCATGCGCTTGGAGGACACACACACCTGACCGCCGTTCCAGTGGCGACCGAACACGGCCCACTTGACCGTCTTTTCCAGATCGGCATCGGCGAGCACCACGAAGGCATCGGCGCCGCCGAGTTCCATGGTGGACTTCTTGAGGGCCTTGCCGGCCGCAGCGGCGACGATGGAGCCAGCCGCTTCGGATCCGGTCAGGGCCACGCCGTGCACGCGCGGGTCGTTGAGCACCAGCTCGATCTGGCTGTGGGCCATGTACAGGTTGATGAAGGCGCCTGCGGGCAGACCGGCTTCGCGCATCAGTGCCTCGAAGGCGGCAGCGGACTGCGGCACGTTGGAGGCATGCTTGAGCAGCATGGTGTTGCCGGCGGAGAGCTGGGGCGCCAGGATGCGGGCGATCTGGTAGTAGGGGAAGTTCCAGGGCTCGATGGCGAGCAGCACGCCCAGGGGCTCATGCACCAGCACGGCGTCGCCTTCGGCAGCGTCGAGCACCGGCAGCTTTTCGGGCTTGAGCAGCGCTTCGGCGTTGCGCACGTAGTATTCGAGGATCTTGGCGGAGAGTTCGACTTCGGCATGGGCCTCGGTCAGGAGCTTGCCCATTTCCAGGGTGAGCAGGCGGGCGTAGCGGTCTGCGTCCTTGCGCAGCAGGTCGGCGGCTTTCTGCAGGATGGTGGCACGCTCGGCAAAGGATGTCTTGCGCCAGTCGAGGAACGCGGCATGCGACTGGTCGATGGCGGCCTGCACTTCGGCGTCGGTGGCGGTGGGGAACGTCTTGAGGGTTTCACCCGTGTACGGGTTGACGGTTGCATAAGACATGAAGGTCTCCTTTTTGGAAAAAGAAGGCGTGGCCGGCGTACTCCTGGAATCATGCCGGACCGGGGGACTCATGAACTGCCGAAACCCTCGGGCCCCTGACTTCGGAACGCTGTCCGGCGGTCTTTCCGATCCGCGCGCCGACACGCCCGTTGTCCTGTCGGCGGGCCTTTGCAGGTGTGCGCAGATCGCGTCCGCAGGAACTGTGGGGCACTCTAGCACTGGCCCCATGCTGCGGTGCAGCCGGTTGCGGGCATATCCCTGCTGAACGGGAGGGTGACTTGCAGACGGCGTGCAGCCGCTGCACTTTGAGGCTATGGAACATACGCCGTGCAGTGCTCGATGCGCAGTGCGCCGGGGCGGAAGCGCTGCTCCTGCAGAGCCGGGCAGCCTCAGCCGGCAGAACCGTCCGCCGGCTTGTCGTAGCCGTGCTCGACGGCATATACGGCGGCCTGCACGCGGCTGTGCAGGTCGAGCTTGCGCAGGATGTTCTGCACATGAACCTTGATGGTGCTCTCGGCCACGTCGAGGGTGCGGGCGATCTGCTTGTTGCTCGCGCCCCGGGCCAGCCAGGTCAGGGTCTCGCGTTCGCGCGGGGTGAGGGATTCGTATTCGGGCGGCACGCTTTCCACGACGGGGGCGCGCAGCTTCTGCACGAGCTTGGCCGTCATCTCGGGCGAGAGCACGCTGTCGCCGGCCACGGCGCGCCGGATGCTGCCGAGCAGGAAATCGGCATCGATCTTCTTGAGCAGGTAGCCGCGCGCGCCCATCTTCATGCATTCGGCCAGGTCGTCGCTGTCTTCCGAGACGGTGAGCATCAGCACGGCGAGATCGGGATGCGTGTCGAGCATCTGCGCCAGGGCATCGCGGCCGTGCATGACGGGCATGTCGAGGTCGAGCAGCACCACGTCCGGGCGCAGCTGCTGGGCGAGCTTGACCCCTTCGAGGCCGTCGCCGGCCTCGCCCACCACCTGCAGGTCGGGCTGGCGCTGCAGCAGGGCCTTGAGGCCGCTGCGGAAGAGGGTGTGGTCGTCCACGAGCAGGATGCGGATGGGCGCATCGGACGAAGCGGAGGGGAGGGGAGAGGCGTCGGTCATGGTCAGGTGGCAATGCGTTGTTGCTGCGGGAGCACCAGCTCCACCCGGGTGCCGCCCTGCGGGGCCGGGGTGATGTGCACGGTGGCGTGGATGCGGCTGGCGCGCTCCTGCATGATGGACAGGCCGACATGCCGGGCCTTGCGCTCCTGCATCTGCGCATAGTCTATGCCACGGCCGTTGTCGGTGACGGTGAGGGTGAAGTCCGCCTCGTTGCGCACATGCACGTCGACATGGCTGGCCTGGGCGTGCTTGCGCACGTTCGAGAGGGCTTCCTGCAGGATGAAGATGACCTGCAGCTGCTGCTGCGGGTCGAGCGGCAGGCCCGTGCCGGTCAGGTCGAGGTGGGTGGCCACATGCGTCTGCTGCTCGAAGCGGGCGAGCAGGGTGCGGATGGCCTCGGGCAGCTCCTGGCGGTTGATGCGCACGCGGAAGTTGAGCAGCAGCTCGCGCACGTCCTCGTAGCTTTCCTGCACGCCGGCGCGGATGAAGGCCAGATTCTCCTGCGCCTGCGCGAGCTCGCCGTCGCGCAGGGCGGTGTCGAGCATCTGCACCTGCAGGTTGAGGAAGGACAGCGACTGCGCGATGCTGTCGTGCAGCCCCTGCGCCATGAGGTTGCGCTCCTCCATGACGGCCAGCTGCCGGTCGCGGGCGGCCAGGCGGGTGTTGTCGATGGCCACGCCCAGGTGGCTGCCCAGCACTTCGAGCAGGTGGCGCTCGTCCGTGTCCAGCGTGCGCGGGGTGCGGAAAAACAGCGTGAACACGCCGATGTTGTGCTGTCCGCTGCGAATCTGGAACACCGAGATGCCGTGAAAGCCCGCCGTCTCGCAGGGACGCACGGCCGGGCCTGCCTCGCCGGCTGCGGCACCGCCCTGGACGATGGGGAGCACCGCAGGCAGAAGCTCGCCGGGGCTGGGGCCGGGATCGGACGCAGCGGCGCGCCGGAGGTCCTCGGCGCTGAAGAAGTGCACCACGGCGTCGGTCTGGTTGGCAGCCTGGCCGCAGAAGCAGCCGTCCACGCGGGCACAGACGTCCTGGTGCTGCAGCTCCTCGGGCAGGCCGATCTCGGCGACCTCGTCGATCTTGCCGCGAGCCTCGTCGAGCAGACGCACGCTGCCGCCGTCGGCCTGCACCAGCGCCATCACATGGCGCAGAAAGCCCGCGCAGATGTCTTCGAGGTTGTGCGACTGGTGCAGGAAGGTGGTGACCGCATACAGGGCGCCGAGCTGCCGGTTGTTGGATTCGAGCGCGTGGGTCTTGTCGCGCACCTTGCGCTCCATGTCCTGCACCAGCCCCTGCAGGCGGCTGGCCATCTGGTTGAAGCCCGAGGCCAGCGCCCCGAATTCGTCCCGGCTCTCGATGTCCACCCGGCTTCCCAGATCGCCCTGACTCAGGCGCTGCATGCCCTGGTGGAGCAGGTCCACGGGCAGGATCACCATGAGATAGAGCAGGTAGATCATGCTGATCGAGCCGACCACCGCCATGCCGATGAGCGTGAGCTGGAAGATGCGCAGCAGTGCGGTATTGGAGGCGTTGTCGATCTCCACCAGCCGCACGAGCTGGTCGATGCGGCCCACGAAGCGGTCTCCCTCGGTGTCGAGTGCCGCGTTGCCCAGCCGTTGGGCCGACGCCGCCGTGAGCAGCGGCAGCATGTGGGTGTGCCACTGCTGCCGCACGAGCTCCGCCTGTGCGCGCACCTGGGGCTGGTCGGGCAGGAACAGGGGGCGCGAGGGATCCCCCGCGATCAGGCGGTCGAGCGTGTTCGTGAATTCCTGCTTCTCGGCCTCCACCACCGCCGGGGGCTGGTTCTGGCTCAGCAGCTCCATGGCGTGGTAGGTGTGCATGCGCAGGCTGCCGGCGTCGTTGATGGCGGCGGCGCCGCCCTGCAGCTTCCACGACAGCACGAGCGTGTAGCCGATCGACACCATGGCGGCCACCAGCCAGACCAGTGAAAGCAGCAGCAGCTTGCTCGCCAGGCTGTGGCGGTTGGGGAGTTGGTCGAGATTCATGGCCGCATGATAGAGGAGCCTTCTGGCCCGCGTGCCCGGGCGGCAGGGAGTCCGCGCGGGCCAGTGCGGGATGGAGTCGCTCGCGTCAGCCGCCCGTCATCGACATGAAGCGCACGATCTTCTCGGGGCGGGCCAGAAAGTCATGGCGTTCCGGCTTGCGGTCGATGGCGGCGCGCAGCGTGGCCTCCAGTTCGGCGTCGCTGCAGCCGGCGCGCAGCAGCGGGCGCAGCTCCACACGGTCCTCCTGGCCGAGGCACAGGTACAGCGTCCCGTCCACCGACAGGCGCACCCGGTTGCACGTGGCGCAGAAATGCTGCGACATGGGCGTGATGAGGCCGAGCGTGAATCCGGTGGCCGGATTGCGCCAGTACCGGGCCGGCCCTCCGCCCAGCGGCTCGATGGCCGGCAGCAAGCCCAGGCGGGGCTGCAGCTGCGCCAGCAGCGGGCCGAGCGCCAGTCCGCGGGCGGCGCGGCCGGTCTCGCCCATGGGCATGGCCTCGATGAGCCGCAGCACGAAACCCTCGTTCATGCACCACTGTGCCATCGCCTCGATGTCCTGCACGTTCACCCCTTCGAGCGGCACCATGTTGATCTTGATGCGCTCGAATCCGGCGTCCCGGGCGGCGTGCAGGCCGTCGAGCACCGGCTGCAGGCAGTCGCTTCCGGTAATGGCCTGCACGCAGTCGGCCCGCAGGGAGTCGAGGCTCACGTTCAGCCGGCGTACCCCCGCTGCGCGCAGGGCTTGCGCCTGCCGGGCCAGCTGGGTGCCGTTGGTGGTGAGCGAGAGGTCTTCCATGCCAGGCAGTGCGGACAGCCGCCCCGCCAGCTCCGGCAGGCCCCGGCGCAGCAGCGGTTCGCCTCCCGTGAGCCGCACGCGGCGCGTGCCCATGCGCACAAAGGCCGCCACCACGCGCTCGATCTCGTCAAAGGTGAGCCAGTGCTCCGGCTCCTCGAAGCCCCGGAACCGGCGGGGCATGCAGTAGGTGCAGCGCAGGTCGCACTTGTCGGTGACCGACACGCGCAGATAGTCCACCGTGCGGCCGTAGCGGTCCTGCAGGCTGGCGGAGGAGAGAGGCTGGAAAGAGGGGGGCGAGGCGGTCATGCTCCGGTTATAGCCTGTGGCGTGTGGCGGCACAGCTCCCCTGCGGAAGGGGGCCGGCTACTCCTTTCGGAGAGGGGCCCCTGCCGTGCGCTCGCAGCAGGCCGCAGCGCCGAAATGCACTTCCGGCAGCCTTGCGGGATAATTCCCCCAGTCGCTTTCCCCTCTTTTTCCATTCACGCACTCCGGGAGCGGGTTGCCTGCGCGGCCCGTGGCCTGCTGCCCACACATGAAGATCGCCCTCCTCGTCCTGCTCCTTCTCTTTGCGGCCTCGGCCACGGTCATGCACCTGCGCGGCAAGGTGCGCCTGCGCCTGTCGCGGCAGGCGTTCGACCACTCGACCTTCATGGCGCCCATCAATGTCTTCATGCTGGCGTTCTCGCGCGTGCCGCGCACGCCCTATCTGCCGGTCGAGACCTTCCCCGAGCTGGCCGTGCTGCAGGCGCACTGGAAGGAAATCCGGGAGGAGGCCGAGAACCTGTCGCGCGCCATGCAGATCAAGGCTGCCGCCAACAACGACGACGCCGGTTTCAACTCCTTCTTCAAGACGGGCTGGAAGCGCTTCTATCTCAAGTGGTATGGCGATGCCCATCCCTCCGCCGCCAAGCTGTGCCCCAAGACCACGGCCCTCGTGGCCGGCCTGCCGAGCATCAAGGCTGCCATGTTCGCCGAACTGCCCGACGGCGCCCGCCTCGGCATCCACCGCGATCCCTATGCCGGGTCGCTGCGCTACCACCTCGGACTCATCGCACCGGGCAACGAGGCCTGCTACATCGACGTCGACGGCCAGCGCTACAGCTGGCGCGAGGGCGCGGGAGTCGTGTTCGACGAAACCTATCTGCACTACGCCGACAACCACAGCGGCCAGAACCGCATCGTGCTGTTCTGCGACGTCGAGCGTCCCATGCGCAACCGGTTTGCGCAGGCTGTCAACCGCTGGATCGGCGAGCACATGGTCGCTGCGGCCAGCTCGCCCAACAGCGAGGGCGATCCCAAGGGACTGGTGAGCCGGCTGTTCTTGGTCTCCTTCTACGCCGGCAAGGCCCGCCGCCGCTTCAAGAACTGGAACCCCACCGTCTATCGCCTCACCAAGCTGGCGCTGCTGGCCGGGGTGGTGGCGCTGTTCGTGTGGTGGTGAGTCACTCGCCTGTGCCTTCCAGGGCGTCTGGCATGTCGGGGCCGGCATGGCGTGCGCCCCGGACACAGGCCTGCGAAGGCGGGGATTTTCTGCTCCCGCTATGATGGTGCCGCCGCGGATGGGGCCAGAAGGCCCCTCCCGGTCGCGCCGGCGTGCCAGCCCGATTCCGGGGGGTGCCGGGCGACGGCAGAGGCCTGTGTGCCGTGGAGGTCAGGGATGACCTCCCGCAGCAGGCGACCTGCATGGCCGATCCTTCCCTGTCTATGAATGCTTCTACCCTGAGCACCCTGTCTTCCCGGCTTGCTGCCCTCACTGCCGACCGCGTGGGCGGCATGCGGCGCGGACTGGAAAAGGAGAGCCTGCGCGTGCGTCCCGACGGCATGCTCGCCCTCACCCCGCACCCGGCCGAGCTGGGTGCGCCGCTGACCCACCCGCACATCACCACCGATTTCAGCGAGTCCCAGATCGAGCTCGTCACCGGCGTGCACCCCAGCCCCGAAGCCTGCCTCGACGAACTCACCCGCGTCCACCGCGAGGTCTATCGCGTGCTGGCCGCACATGGCGACGAGATGCTCTGGGCGGCCAGCATGCCCTGTGGCCTGCCCACCGACGAGACCATCCCGCTGGGGCGCTACGGCACCTCCAACATCGGACGCGCCAAGAGCGTCTACCGCATGGGGCTGGGCCACCGCTATGGCAGGCGCATGCAGACCATCTCCGGCATCCACTACAACTGGTCGATGCCCGGCATCGACAGCGAAGCCTATTTCGGCCTCATCCGCAACTTCCGCCGCCATTCCTTCCTGCTGCTCTATCTGTTCGGCGCGTCTCCCGCCGTGTGCAGCACCTTCGTGGCCGGACGCGAGCATGGGCTCGAACCCCTGGGCCCGCGCACCATGCACCTGCCCTGGGCCACGTCGCTGCGCATGGGGCGGCTCGGCTACCAGAGCGATGCCCAGGCCACGCTGGCCGTGAGCTACAACCACCTGGAAGGCTATGCCGCCTCCCTCCAGGAAGCGCTCACCGTGCCCTATCCGCCCTACGAAGCCATCGGCATCCGCAACCTGGGAGGCGAGTACAACCAGCTCTCCACCACCCTGCTGCAGATCGAGAACGAGTTCTACGGCACCATCCGGCCCAAGCGGGTGATCCACCAGGGCGAACGGCCCCTGCATGCCCTGCGTGAGCGTGGCGTGGAATACGTCGAGGTCCGCCTCATGGACCTCAACCCCTTCCTCGATGTCGGCATCGATGCAGGCACCATGCGCTTCCTCGATCTTTTCCTGCTGCATGCGCTCCTGACCGACAGCCCGCCCGACACGCCCGAGGAGCTCGCGGCCCTCAAGCACAACCAGCACCTCACAGCCTCGCGCGGACGCGAACCCGGCCTGCGGCTGGAGCGCCACGGAAGCGAGGTGGTGCTCACCGAATGGGCTCATGAGCTTCTGGAGGAAATGGCTCCCATCGCCGCCCACCTCGATGCCGTGGGCGGTGGGCAGGCCCATGTGCAGGCGCTTGCCGAGGCGCGCCGGCGTCTGGCCGCCCCCGAGACCCTGCCGTCGGCCCAGGTGCTTGAGGCGCTGCGGCGCGATGTGGAGCAGGGCAGCTTCGTGGGCTTCGTGCGGAGCCGCTCGGCTGCCACGCGCGCCGCCATGCTGGCGCAGCCGCTGGCCCCCGACCAAGAAGCCGCCTTCCGGCACATGGCGGAGGCCTCGGTGGCGGAACGCCAGCGCATCGAGGCCGCCGACACCATGCCGTTCGAGATCTTCCGCCAGTGCTATGTCTCGGCCGAACGGCTCATGCCGGCTGCCATGCGGCGGACCCAGACGGCAGGCTGCGGCAGCTGAGCTGCAGCGGAAAGGGCCGCAGTGTGCACGGCCCGCTGCACAGCGACACAAGGGGGAAGGAGTCCGGGCAGCAGGGCTGCACGCGCACCGGGCGTGCTCCTGCGGTGGGAGAGTGGCTCAGCCCTTGATGGTCTGCTCCAGCACGTGCAGCTGCTGGTTCAGGTCGGGATCGTTGGCGCGTTCGCCGCCGATCTTGCGCACGGCATGCAGCACCGTGGTGTGGTCGCGCCCGCCAAACATCTCGCCGATTTCCGGCAGGCTCTTCTGCGTCATTTCCTTGGCCAGGTACATGGCAATCTGGCGTGGCCGTGCGATGTTGGCCGGCCGCTTCTTGCTGTGCATGTCGGCGACCTTGATCTTGTAGTAGTCGGCCACCGTCTTCTGGATGTTCTCGACGCTGATCTGGCGGTTCTTGATCGACAGCAGGTCGCGCAGCGCCTCGCGCACGAGCTGGATGTCGATCGGGCGGCCGCTGAAGCGCGAATACGCCAGGATGTTCTGCAGCGCCCCTTCGAGTTCGCGCACGTTGGCCCGCACGTTCTTGGCCACGAAGAAGGCCACTTCCTCGGGCAGCTCGCGGTCCTCGGCCTGCGCCTTGTTCATCAGGATCGCCACGCGCATCTCCAGCTCGGGCGGTTCGATCGCCACCGTGAGGCCGGAGTCGAAGCGCGACACCAGCCGCTGCGTGATGTTGGCCAGTCCCTTGGGATAGGTGTCGCTCGTCATCACGATGTGGCTCTTGCGCGAGAGCAGCGCCTCGAAGGCGTTGAAGAACTCCTCCTGCGTGCGGTCCTTGTTGGCAAAGAACTGCACGTCGTCGATCATCAGCAGGTCGAGCTGGTGGTAGCGGGCCTTGAACTCGTCGAAGGCCTTGCGCTGGTAGGACTTGACCACGTCCGTCACGAACTGTTCGGCATGGGTGTAGAGCACGCGCGCCGAGGGGCGCAGCTCCAGCAGCTTGTTGCCCACGGCCTGCAGCAGGTGGGTCTTGCCCAGGCCCACGCCGCCATAGATGAACAGCGGGTTGTAGAGCTGCCCCGGCTGCGAGGCCACATGCAGCGCGGCAGCGCGTGCCATGCGGTTGGCACTCCCCTCCACCAGGTTCTCGAACGTGCGGTTGGGGTCGAGCCGGGTCGGGTTGGCGCGCACGCCGGTCTGCGGCGGCAGGGAGGGGGGCGCCATCAGCGGATCGGCAGGCGGCAGAGGCTGCGGGGCCGCCATGGGCTGCATCGGCGGCGCCATCAGGGGCTGTGCAGCCGGCTGGGCGGCCGCGAGCGCGGCCCGCGACACCCCCGCACGGGGCCGGCGGCTGGCGATGCCCAGCTCCACCGGCACGGGCTGGTCGGCGAGCTGTTCCAGGATCTCGACAATGCGCGGCAGGTACTGGGCGCGGATCCAGTCGAGCTTGAAGCGGTTGGCCACCAGAATCTGCACGTGCTGCTCGGTCACCGAGGCCTGCAGGGGCTTGATCCAGGTGTTGAACTGCTGCGAGGGCACATCCAGCGCCAGAACGTCCAGGCAGGCCTGCCACAGATCGGCATCGAGCGGTTCACTGGCAGACGGGGAAACTTCGGCGGGCATGGACACAGGCAACACGGGGCGGAAAAGGACTCGGAGGGCGCAGGGCGCCGGAGCGATGGAAGTATAGCGGCCTGTGGATAACTTGGGCAGTCCCGACCGGCCGGGGCGTCCCGATGGTGGGGATTTGGCACAGGTGCTTGACGCGCCCGGCAGGCTCGCGGTATGCGCGGGGCAGGGTGTGCCGCAGGAGCCGCGGCCCTCTGCAGAAGCCACAATCTGCACGAGCTGTGGGGGCAAATGGTTGATTCGACGAAAAAAGTTTGTGATAATCCGAGGCTTTCCCGAAATTTTGCGGGAGAACGAGGGTCCGGCGAGCCGCCGGGCCTGGCATAACAACAGGTTTCTTTCCCAGGAATTTCTCCCATGAAACGCACTTACCAGCCCTCCAAGACCCGCCGCGCACGTACCCACGGTTTCCTCGTGCGCATGAAGACCCGTGGCGGCCGCGCCGTCATCAACGCTCGCCGTGCCAAGGGCCGCAAGCGCCTGGCCGTCTGATTTTCCTGCGATGACTGGCGGGCGCTGTGCCGTCCGCAAGCCATCCATGCGCCATGGACCAGCCTGACGCCTGCACCGCGAGCCTGCAACGGTTGCGCAGCAGTGCCCAGTTTCAGGCGGTGCTGCAGGGCGCGACCGTGGGGCGTACGCCCCATTTTGCGTTGCATGTCCTGCGCTGGCAGCCCCGGCAGGAAGGGGCTGCAGCCTCTTCTCTCCTCTTTGCCGATGCCCACCGCCATGCGGGGGTGCTCGTGCCCAAGCGCTGGGCCCGCCGGGCCGTGACGCGCAACACCATCAAGCGCCAGATGCGCGAGGCCGTGCGGGCGCACCTGCCCGAACTGCCGGAGTGCTGTGCGCTGGTGCTGCGTCTGCGCAGCGGCTATGACCGCAAGGTGTATGTGAGCGCCACCTCCGACGCTCTCAAGCGGGCGGTGCGGGCCGAGCTCGACCAGCTCTTTCTGCAGGCCCGGTCCCGCTGGGCCTCTCTCCCGTCCCCTTTCCGCCCTGCGCCGGCACCCCGCCGCAGGCCTTCCGCCGCGCCGGCAACGGCCGGGGAGCAGGGGGCGCCATCTGGCACAATGCGGAGCGCATCATGAAACATCTCCTCATGCTCGGGGTCAGGGCCTACCGGCTGCTGCTGAGTCCGTGGGTCGGGTCGCAATGCCGGTTCGAGCCCACCTGCTCGGCCTATGCGCTCGAAGCCCTGGAGCGGCACGGCGCGGCAGCCGGCAGCTACCTCACGCTGCGCCGTCTGGGACGCTGCCAGCCCTGGTGCGAGGGGGGATGCGATCCCGTGCCGGAGCAGGCACCCCGCCTGTTCAGCGGTCTGGCAGGCCTGCGCCGCCGCGCACCCGCCCCGTCTTCCTCCGACGAATCCCCGTCATCCATCACGCACTGCTCATGAACGATTTTCGCCGTACCTTTCTGTGGGTCATCTTCGGCATCTCGCTGATCCTGCTCTGGGATCAGTGGCAGATCCACAATGGCCGTCAACCGACGTTCTTCCCCGGCAGCACGCCCCCTGCAGTGACTGCGTCGGCTCCGGCCTCGACCGGCGTGCCGGCTGCTGCTCCGGCAGCAGGCGCATCGGCCGCTGCGGCGCAGCCTGCACAGGCGGCATCGGCTCCGGCCGCAGGGCAGAACGTGACGGTCACCACCGACGTCTACCGCCTCACGTTCAATACGCAGGGTGGCTCTCTCGTGGGGGCACAGCTCCTGCAGTATCCAGAGGCCAGCAACGACCGCAACAGCCCGCCCATCGTGCTGCTGGAAAACGCAGGCTCCCACGTCTATGAGGCGCAGACCGGACTGGCGGGCGGCACGCTGCCCAACCACCTCACGCCCATGCAGCTCGTGGGCTCGGTCCACAACCTGGCCGATGGGCAGGACAGCCTGCAGGTGCGCTTCGAATCCGCGCCCGTGGGTGGCGTGAAGCTGGTCAAGACCTATACCCTCAAGCGCGGCAGCTACGCCATCGGCGTGCAGCACAGCGTGGTCAACGTGGGCACTACCGCCGTGTCTCCCCAGCTCTACGAGCAGCTGGTGCGTGACGGCAGCAAGGCTCCGGGCGGCAACCGCTTCTATTCCACCTTCACGGGGCCGGCCTTCTACAGCAGCGAGGGCAAGTACCAGAAGCTCACCTTCGAGGACATCGACAAGGGCAAGGTCACTCTGCAGAAGGACAGCAGCGACGGCTATGTCGCCATGGTGCAGCACTATTTCGCCAGCGCCTGGCTGCCGGCAGCCGGCACGGCCCGCGAGAACTACGTGCGCAAGGTCGACGGCCTGTATGCGGCCGGTCAGGTCATGGGCCTGGGCCAGATCGCTCCCGGAGCGACCAAGTCGGTGGACACCACGCTGTTCATCGGGCCGCAGGACGAGCAGGTCATGAAGGCGCTGTCGCCCAACCTCGACCTGGTCAAGGACTATGGCTGGCTGACCATCATCGCCCGTCCGCTGTATGCGCTGCTGACCTTCCTGCACGGCTTCCTGCTGAACTGGGGCTGGTCCATCGTGGCGCTGGTGGTGCTGCTCAAGGCCGCCTTCTACTGGCTCAACCACAAGGCCTATTCGAGCATGGCCAAGATGAAGGCCATCAATCCGCGCATCCAGGCGCTGCGCGAGCGCCACAAGGACGAGCCGCAGAAGATGCAGCAGGAGATGATGCGCATCTACCGCGAGGAAAAGGTCAATCCGCTCGGCGGCTGCCTGCCGATCATGATCCAGATTCCGGTGTTCATCGCCCTGTACTGGGTGCTGCTCGCCAGTGTCGAGATGCGCGGGGCGCCGTGGATTCTGTGGGTGAAGGATCTGTCCACGCCCGATCCCTTCTACATCCTGCCGATCCTGATGACGCTGTCGAGCCTGCTGCAGGTGTGGCTCAACCCGACGCCGCCCGATCCCATGCAGGCCAAGATGATGTGGATCATGCCGCTGGTGTTCAGCGTGATGTTCTTCTTCTTCCCGGCCGGTCTGGTGCTGTACTGGCTGACCAACAACCTGCTGTCGATCGCGCAGCAGTGGATCATCAACCGCCGGCTCGGCGTGCAGTGAGTGCAGCAGGGCACCGTGTCTGTCGTACGCGGCAGGACGGTGTTCCGGTGTTCTTCCGCTTTTACTGAAACAGGCGCTCCTTGTGGGCGCCTGTTTTTTTTCGTGCATGGGCGGGCGCGGCTCGGATGTGCTGAGTGGGCCGGTCGGCGGCCGTTGCTCTCAGCGGTCCGGCTGACGGGCAGGCGACATGGGCTGTCCGTTCCGGGACACGAGTTCCAGGCGGCCGTCGTCGTGCAGGTCGAGCACGTCGAAATCGCAGGCGAGGTGCAGGTGGCCGTGGTAGTGGGCCGTGGCTTCGTCACGCACGGGGGCAAGGCGTTCGGGCGGACCATCGAAGCGGGGGCTGAAGTGCGTCAGGATCAGGTTGGGCAGACCGCAGTCTTCGGCGAAGCGGGCCACATCGGCCGCGCAGCTGTGCAGGTACTCGGGGCCCACGCGCTGGAGCACGGCTTCGGTGTAGGTGCTTTCATGCACGAGGAGCTGGGCGCCGGCACAGGCCTCGGTGAGGAGGGTGGGCATGGCGTTGTCGCCTGCCACCACGGCGCACAGATGCCGCTCTTCGTGCAGGCACACGGCGTCGGGCCGGATGCGCTGGCCCTGCCACTCCACTTCGCTGCCCTGCTGCAGGGCCTTCCACAGCGGGCCGCGGGGCAGGCCCAGGCGTCGCAGGGCCTCGCCGTCGAGCCGCGTCCGGTGCTGAATCTGTTCGATGCGGTAGGCGTGGCTGGGCACGCGATGGGCCAGCGGGTGGCGGGTGATGTGCAGGTCGTGGCGCGAGACCACGGTGTCGTGCGGCTCCACGGGGTGGACATGCAGCGGGTAGGGCAGGCAGAGGTCGCCGCAGCGTTCGGTGGCGGCCACCCAGTCCAGCACGGCCTGGGGGGCGATCAGGGTGAGCGGCTCGGTGCGGTGGTGCATGGCGCAGCTCGACAGCAGCCCCGGCAGGCCGTAGCAGTGGTCGCCGTGGGCATGCGTGATGAGGATGGTGTGCAGGTCGTGCACCGACAGCGCAGAACGCAGGATCTGGTGCTGGGTGGCCTCGCCGCAGTCGACGAGCAGCCAGGATTTGCCCGGGCCGGTCTGGACGGCCAGCCCCGTGACGTTGCGCCGGCGCGTGGGAACACCGGCCGAGGTGCCGAGAAAGGTGAGCTGGAGCATGGAATGCAGGAAATGGACAGGACCGGGCGCCCGGACGGGAGCACCCGGCCATGGGCCCATGGGGCAAGCCTACCATTTTCCGCTGGATGCCTGCAGCCGGCAGGAGGGCGGCACGGCCATAATCACGCCATGACCGATGATCGCACTCCCCCCCGTTCCCGCCTGGTGCTCAGGCGTTCCGCCGCGCCGCAGGCGGCCCCCGAGGCACCTGCGCCTTCCCGCGGCAAGCCCCCTGCCCGCCGTTCCGACGGATACCGGGGCGAAGCCCCGTCCGCACCGCGCCGCAATGTGTGGCGCAGCGAGGGCAGCGATGCGGCGGACCCCGCTGCCCGTCCTGCCGGCGGAGGACGTTCGCCAGAGGCGGGACGGGAGCAGGGACGCAGCTGGGGAGGCCCCGAGCGGGAGGGGCGCAGGGCGTTCGGTGGGGCGGGACGGGCCCGGGAGGAGGGCGCGCGAGGCCCACGCGAACGCGAGGGCGCACCGCGCCGAGGCCCTGGAGCCCGCCCGGAGTCCGCCGGACGCGGCTGGAATGACCGTCCGCCACAGGGGCGTTTCCCTGCACCGGGGCAGGACGCGCCGCCGCCCCGGCGCCGGGCACCGCTGGCACCGGCCGTGCCGGTGGCTGAGGGGCAGCATGCCACCCCGCACCGGGGCCGGGGAGCGCAGGCGCCCGGTGCGACGTCCGAGCGCACGCCCAGTCCGGTGGGAGGACATGCGCAGGGAGGCATCCGGCTCAACAAGCGCATGGCCGATCTGGGGCTGTGCTCGCGCCGCGAGGCCGATGACTGGATCGAGCGCGGCTGGGTGCTGGTGAACGGCGAGCCGGGCCACATGGGGCAGCGGGTGTCGATGGAGGATGCGGTGACGGTGGACCGGGCCGCGCGCGGGCATCAGGCGCGGCAGGTGACGATCCTGCTGCACAAGCCGGTGGGCTACGTGAGCGGCCAGCCCGAGGACGGGCACCAGAGTGCTGCGACGCTGATCGGGCCGGCCAGCCACTGGCGGGAGGATCGCAGCCGGCAGCGGTTTGCGCCGGGCCAGCTCCATGGGCTGGCGCCTGCCGGGCGGCTCGACATCGATTCCACCGGGCTGCTCGTGCTCACGCAGGATGGCCGGGTGGCGCGCCAGATCATCGGCGAGGACAGCGACATCGACAAGGAATACCTGGTGCGCGTGACCTATGACGCCCGCGGGAACGGCGAGGTGGTGGAGCGCGATGTGCAGGCGGTCTTCCCGGAGGAGCGGCTGGCCCTGCTGCGCCATGGGCTGAGTCTGGATGGGCAGGTGCTCCTGCCTGCCGGGGTGGAGTGGCAGAACCCCGAGCAGCTGCGCTTTGTGCTGCGCGAGGGGCGCAAGCGCCAGATCCGCCGCATGTGCGAGGCTGTGGGGCTGCGGGTGGTGGGGCTCAAGCGCATCCGCATCGGGCGGGTGCTGCTGGGCCAGCTGCCGCAGGGGCAGTGGCGCTATCTGGGGCCGGACGAGGGGTTCTGACCGGACGGGGCCTGACCGGAGGGCGTGTGCGGCAGCAGGGCGGCTGCCGCGGCCGCACCCGGCTCCGGTCAGGGGCAGGAAGGGTCAGTCGGCCAGCACCTCGAAGTCGATCACCACGCCTGCCGGGCTGCGGTCACGGTAGGTGACGTGGACGCGCTCGCCGTAATGGGCTCCGATCTGCTGCAGCAGCGGCAGGGGATCGTGGTCGTTGACGAAGCGCATGGTTTCGCCGGGGTGCAGGGCATCAAGTGCCCCGAAGATGGCGGCATGGCGGAAGCGCTTGGCGATGCCGCGGGCATCGAAGGGGTAGATGCTGTCGGGACGGGTGTGGTCGTGGGCGTGGGCGGGCTGCACGGGAATCGAGATCATGGGAAATGTCCTGTGATGACTGTCGGAAGGAAGGCCGCAGTATTCCGTGCCGGCGCGCTTCTGCCATTGATTGCCGGCAAGTTCAGGCGTTGAGCTCGGCAGCCAGCGTGGCCACCAGCTCGGCCGCCGGCAGGACGCGGGTGCGTGCGACGCCCGTGCCGGCCCAGCAGGCCGCGTGTGCACCGACGCCCTGCCGCTGCGCGGCGGCATGCAGCTGCTTGGCGGCATCGTAGGCGATGGGGTAGTCGGGTGGAGGTGGGCTGCCGGGGGCTTCGCACCAGGTCATGAAGCGGTTGGCGATGCCGCGGGCGGGGCGTCCCGAGAACACGGAGGTGAGCCGGGTGTCGCTGCCCCGCGCGTGCAGCAGGGCCGTGCGGTAGCTGTCGGACGCGGCCGATTCCGGGCAGGCGATGAAGGCGGTGCCGAGCTGCGCAGCCACGGCGCCAAGGGCCAGCATGGCGCGGATGTCCTGCCCCCGCATGAGTCCCCCGGCTGCCACGATGGGCAGCGCGGTGTGCCCGACCAGGTCGCGCACCAGATCGGCGGTGGGCAGGCACGCATCGGGGCCCGCCGGGTCGAACAGGCCTCGGTGACCGCCTGCCTCGATGCCCTGGGCCACGAGGGCGTCCACGCCGGCCTCGGCGATGCGGTCGGCCTCCTGCACGCTGGTGGCGGTGGCCAGGGTGTACATGCCGGCGGCGCGCAGGGCCTGTACCCAGTCGCGCGGCGGCAGCCCGAAGTGGAAGCTCACGGCGGCGGGGCGCAGTTCGAGCAGCAGGGCGAGCATGGCCTCGTCCTCGACGAAGCTGCGGTAGATCTCGTGCAGCGCAGCAGGCGGGGAGGCCTGCACTTCGGCAAACAGGGGCGCGAGGTGGGCCAGCCATGCGGCCTCGCGTGCGGGGTCGTGTCGGGCGGGAGCGTGGCAGAACAGGTTGACGGCAAAGGGGCGGTCGGTCAGGGCACGGGTATCGAGGATGGCCTGCCGGGCCTGTGCGACGGTGCTGGCCCCGAGCCCCAGCGAGCCGAGGGCTCCGGCCCGGGATACGGCGGCGGCCAGGTGCGGCGTGCTCACCCCGGCCATGGGGGCCTGGATCAGCAGAATGCTCAGCCCGAGGCGCTCGGACAGTGAAGAAGAGGGGGTAGGCATGGGCATGGCTTCCGGACAGAGGGCAGACAGGAGGAGAGGGCACGCACGGGCTCCGGTGTGGGGCGCACAGGGGAAGGGCAGGTGCGCGCGTCGTGCACCGTGCGGCGTGCGGCGTGCGGCGTGAGACAAGCATACGGCATGCCCCGAGCCCTGCCGCAGGGGGCGGTGCGGGCGGAAGCGCAGGGGGCGCGGGCGGAGGTTCACCCGCCGTGCGGGGGGCGGGTGGGGTGGATCAGGCTGTCGAGCACGGGCTGCACGCGCTGGAGCACGTCGGCGGGCATGGTGATGGGGCGGCCCCATTCGCGGGTGGTTTCACCGGGCCATTTGTGGGTGGCGTCGAGTCCCATCTTGCTGCCGAGGCCGCTCACCGGGGAGGCGAAGTCGAGGTAGTCGATGGGGGTGTGCTCCACCATCAGCGTGTCGCGGGCCGGATCGCAGCGCGTGGTCATGGCCCAGATCACGTCGGGCCAGTGGCGCACGTCGATGTCGTCGTCCACCACGATGATGAACTTGGTGTACATGAACTGGCGCAGGTGGCTCCAGACCCCCATCATCACACGCCGGGCATGGCCGGGATAGGCCTTGCGGATCTGCACCACCGCCATGCGGTAGCTGCAGCCTTCGGGCGGGAGGTAGAAGTCGGTGATCTCCGGGAACTGCCGCTGCAGCAGCGGAATGAACAGCTCGTTGAGCACCTGCGCCAGCATGGCCGGCTCGTCCGGGGGGCGGCCGGTGTAGGTGCTGTGGTAGACCGGTGCGTGGCGGTGGGTGATGCGCTCGACCGTGAACACGGGAAATTCGGCCTGTTCGTTGTAGTAGCCGGTGTGGTCGCCGTAGGGGCCTTCCAGGGCATGGGCATAGCCGCTGGGGTGGTGGGGGTCGGGGTGGATGTGGCCTTCGAGCACGATTTCGGCGTGGGCCGGCACCTGCAGGGGCAGGGTCATGGCCTGTGCCACCTGGGTGCGGCCTCCGCGCAGCAGGCCTGCGAACTGGTATTCCGAGAGGCTGTCCGGCACGGGCACCACGGCGCCCAGCAGGGTGGCGGGGTCGGCCCCGAGTGCCACGGCCACGGGGAACGGCTGCCCCGGCTGGTGCAGGGCGTGGTCGCGGAAGTCCAGCGCGCCCCCACGGTGCGGCAGCCAGCGCATGATGAGCTGGTGGCGATTGAGCACCTGCTGGCGGTAGATGCCGAGGTTCTGGCGCGGCTTGTGCGGGCCGCGCGTGATGGTGAGGCCCCAGGTGATGAGCGGGGCCACGTCGCCGGGCCAGCAGTGCTGGATGGGCAGGCGGGTCAGGTCGACGGCGTCCCCGTCGAGCACTTCCTGCTGGCATGGCGGCTGGCCGATGGTGCGGGGCGCCATGTGCCACAGCGACCGGAGCATGTGCCCCATGCCGGCCACGTCGCGCAGGCGCTGGGGGGCGGAGGGCTCCCGCAGGTTGCCCAGGAGCTCGCCGAGCTGGCGCACTTCCTGCAGGCTGTGCACGCCCATGGCGTGCATGATGCGCTGCGGCGTGCCGAACAGGTTGGCCAGCACCGGGATGTCATGCCCCGTCGGATGGGTGAACAGCAGGGCAGGCCCGGCGTGGCGCAGGACCTGGTCGCACACGGCGGTCATGTCGAGGTGCGTCGAGACGGGCTGGTCCACGCGGCGCAGCGCACCGTCGTGTTCGAGCTGGGCCATGAAGTCGCGCAGGTCGTGGTACATGGCAGCAGGCTCAGGCGGTGGGGGTGCACCGCAGGGATGCGGGAATGGGAGGCGGCACCGGGGCTGGCTCCGGGAGGGGGGCAGCGGCGTGGAGCCCCTCCCACTGCGGGGAGAGCGTCTGGGGCAGATCGAGCAGGTCGAGGAGGCGCGCGACCGTGTGGCGGGCCATGTCTTCCATGGTGCGCGGGTGCTGGTAGAAGGCGGGCACCGGCGGGTAGATGATGGCGCCCATCTCGGTCAGGGTGGTCATGTTGCGCAGGTGGGCGAGATTCAGCGGGGCTTCGCGGGCCACCAGAATCAGGCGCCGCCGCTCCTTGAGCATCACGTCGGCGGCGCGGGTGAGCAGGGTGTCGCCCAGCCCGTGCGCCAGGGCCGCGAGCGTGCGCATGGCACAGGGCACCACCACCATGGCCTGGCAGCGGAAGGAGCCGCTCGCCAGCGGCGCACCCAGGTCGCCCACCGGGTGCTGGCGGTGCACCAGCGGCAGCAGGTCGGCGGGGGTGAGCTGCATTTCGTGCTGCAGGGTGAGGCTTCCGGCCTGGCTGATGACGAGGTGTGTCTCCACGTCGGGGAGGGCGTGCAGCGCCTGCAGCAGGCGCACGGCGAGCAGGGCACCGCTGGCGCCGGAGAGGCCGACCACGATGCGGCGCGGGGAGGGGGCGCTCATGGGGCAGGCTGTGGCGGCGTGGCCAGTGCGGCGACGAGGTGCGCCAGAACGGAAGCGGCCTGGTCGGGGTCGAAGTCCTGCTGCAGCTTCTTCTTCACGCCGTGCGTGTGCAGCAGGACGTGGTGTGCCGGGACCAGACCGTGCCGCTGCAGGGTGTGGCGCACGCATTCCAGCGGGCAGCCGTCGAGCGCGATGAGGGGCCGGCCCGAGCAGGCCGTGCGGACCAGCGAGGGCACGTCGCCCCCCACTCCGGCGATGCACGACATCTCGGCGATGCCCTGCCGGTCCAGCTGCAGGGCGAGGTGATTGGCCATCTGGGCTGCGCTGGAGCAGCCGGAACAGGAGTAGACGAGCGGGAGGTGCTGGCGGGCCATGGCGGGAGCGTCCGGCAAAGGGCTAGTGGGAGAACAGGCGGTTGCGCAGCCGCTGGAGGGCGGCGCCCAGCGGGGCGGGCAGTGGCAGCCGGGCCGGGTCGAACACGGGCAGCTCCAGGGCGTCGAGGGTGTTCTTGACCATCAGGCCCAGTTCGGTGTCGCCTTCCATGGCGAGCCGGCGATGGAAGAACAGGGTGTCGGGGTCCTGCGTGCGGCGGGCCAGTGCCACGTAGTCGCTGGCATGGGCACGGATGGTCAGCGCAGGGGCGGTGTGGCGGGGGCTGGCGGGCACGAAGCGGGTGCCCTGCCAGCTGAAATCGAAGGCGATGCCGGCATCCTTGACCTCCAGCCGCAGCGGGCGGCCCTGCAGGGCCTCGCGCACGTCATCGGGCAGCTGGGGAGCGAGTGCCGCATTGAGTGCAGCGCAGAACAGCGTCGCACCCGGCCAGTGCGGCAGGTGCCGCAGCACAGCCCCCACGGGAGCAGGAAGCACGAAGGAGTCGGGAAGGAGTGGGGACATGATCGGAGCGTAAAAAACGGCAGGGGCAAAGGGAGCAGGGAAAGGTCAGGCCGATTCCGGCACCAGCTCCATGCCGGGGCGGCCATGCCAGTAGCCGTTGCAGGGCTGGTCGGGCAGCAGGGGCGTCATGCGGGCGTGGGCCTCGGCGGGTGACAGGTGGCCGTCGATTGCCTCGCGCCACAGGGACACGAGTTCCGTCATGTGGTGCGACTGCGGACTCAGCCGCAGCACGTCCACCCCCAGGGCCTGCAGGGCGGGGAGCTCCTGCACCAGATTGCAGACGCGGGCAGACTGGGTCTGGATGCCGTTGAGGGTGAGAAAGGCCTCGCCCTCGCGGGTCTGCAGCAGCAGGCCGTCGGGGTGCTCGATGCAGCGGAATCGGCAGTCGTCCTTGGGCAGGTTGTGGTGCCGTGCAGTGAAGCAGCGCGCCGAGAAGGCCAGCGGCATGCGGCCGAGCGCGAACACCTCGGTCTGCAGCCCGGCGGGGCGCTGCAGCAGCAGGGATTGCAGCTCGGAGCGGGCCATTTCGAGGGGCGGCACCCAGCGCATGGCACCCAGGTCGGCCATCCACTGCAGCGCGGGCGGGTTGTAGAGGTTGAGATGCGGCCCGGCCACGAACGGGCGCTGCCCGAGCGAGGCCGCCCGCACGGCGCCCATGTCGTTGGCCTCCATCAGGAGCTCGTGCCGTTCGGCGATGCGGTGCACAGTGGCTGCATCGCTGCCGGACTCGATCAGCACCTGGGTGGAGAGCACCACCTGCTTGCCGGCTTCGCGCAGCTGCGCGGCCACTTCGAGCCAGTCAGCGAGGCGCAGCTCGTGGCGGCGCGAGCACACGGTTTCGCCCAGGTGGACGATGTCCACCGGCGTGTCGGCCATGCGCCGGTAGAACGCGAACACGGTCTCGCGCGGCCAGTAGTAGAGCAGGGGGCCCAGCGACAGCTGCATGCGGCCGGGCTGGCGCACGTCCTGCGGGGAGGGGGTGGCGTCTGTCGTCATGGCGGTCATTTCCAGGGGCGGTGGTAGGCGCCCAGGGTCTGCTGCTGGCCTTCGGAGACTTCGGCGAGCGCATTCATCCAGGACGAGCGCGGGGTGTAGCGGTGCGGGTTGTCGCGGCAGGCGTCGAGCGCCTCGCGCAGCACGCGGGTGACTTGCGCCACATAGGCCGGGCTGCGCTGGCGGCCCTCGACCTTGATGGCGCGCACGCCCATAGCCTGCAGCTGCGGCAGGATCGACAGGGTGTTGAGGCTGGTGGGTTCCTCGATGGCGTAATAGCTGCTGTCGCCGCGCATCTCGCCCACATCGAAGCGGCCCTTGCACAGCGTGGGGTAGCCTGCGCTCTCGCCGGGGGCGTAGCGGTCGATCAGCACGCCATGGAGCCGGGCTTCCAGCCCCCTGGGCGTTTCCTGCCAGCGCACGGCCTTGGCCGGGGAGCACACGCCGTGGGTATTGGGGGCCTCGCCGGTGGCATAGGACGACAGCTGGCAGCGCCCTTCAGCCATGACGCACAGGCTGCCGAAGCCGAAGACCTCGATCTCGACCGGCGTCTTGCCGCACAGCTGCTCCACCTGCGCGAGCGACAGCACCCGGGGCAGCACCGCCCGCGAGATGCCGAACTGCTCATGGTAGAAGTTGATGGCATCGGCATGGGTGGCCGAGCCCTGCACGGACAGGTGCAGCCGCATCTGCGGATGCGTGCGTGCCGTGTACTGCATCAGGCCGGGATCGGCCATGATGAGGGCGTCCACGCCCATGTCGGCGGCCCGGTCCACCGCGCTGCGCCAGACATCGACCGAGTCGCTGCGGGCATAGGTGTTGAGCGCCAGCAGCACCTTGCGGCCCTGCGCGTGGGCGTAGGCCAGGCCGGTCGCAATGGCCTTGTCGTCGAAGTTGAGCCCCGCAAAGTTGCGGGCATTGGTGGCATCGCGGAAGCCGAGGTAGACGCAGTCGGCCCCGTGGTCCACCGCCTGCCGGAGTGCGGGCAGGCTGCCGGCCGGGCAGACCAGATCCATGCGGCCCGCGCAGGCGTGCTGGGGGGTGGAGGCAGCCATGGCTCAGGCCGCTCCAGCCGGGAGGGGGAGAGAGGGGAACAGCGCCCCGCGCCCACAGACGGGCGGTGCGGATATGAACAGGAACGGCATGGCAGCAGGCCTGGGCCACAGGAGTCGGAAAGGGCGCAGTATTGGCCCCCGGGGCCAGTGCCGTCATTGACCGCCGGCAAGAATCACGCCCCCGTGCCGCGCGCCGTGCGCCCTGGAACGTGGCGCGGGCAGTGCCTCAGGCAGTGCCTCAGGCAGCCGTCTGCTGCAGGGCAGCCAGCAGCTCGGCGCCGTAGCGTTCGAGCTTGGCGTCGCCCACGCCGGCAATCCCGCGCAGGGCTGCGAGCGTGTCGGGCGCGGCCTGGGCAATGGCGGCCAGCACGCTGTCGTGAAAGATCACGTAGGCCGGCAGGTTCTGCCCCCGGGCCACGTCCGCACGCCAGCTCCGCAGTGCCTCGAAGCGGGTGCGTGCATCCGTGTCGAGCGAGGCAGCCACGGCGGAGCGCGCGGCCGAGCCAGCGGCACCTGCCGTGCGCCGGCTGCGCCGCTCCTGGGGCAGGCTCCGGCGCAGCAGCAGCCGCTCCTCGGCGCGCAGCAGCGGGCGCGCGGCGGGAGTGAGGCGCAGGGTGTTGAAGTGCGCGGCATCCACCTGCAGGGCCCCGCGTGCCACGAGCTGGCGCAGCACGCTGCGCAGTTCCGCTTCGGGGGCAGAGGCAGCGAGGCCGAAGGTGCTCAGGCTCTCGTGGCCATACTGGCGCACCTTGTCGGTGGTTTTGCCCCGCAGCACATCCATCACGTGCGCGGCCCCGAAGCCGATGCGGCTTTTTTCGTGCAGCCGGTACACGGTCGACAGCAGCATGCGCGCCAGCTCGGTGGCGTCCTCGACCTCGGGCGGGTGCAGGCAGTTGTCGCAGTTGCCACATGGCTCGGAGGCTTCGCCGAAGTAGGCCAGCAGCCGCACGCGGCGGCAGTCGGTGGCTTCGGCGAGCGCCAGCAGTGCGTCGAGCTTGCCGCGCATCACCTGCAGGTGCGCCTCGTCGGCGGGGCTTTCGTCGATCATGCGGCGCTGGTTCACCACGTCCTGCAGGCCATAGGCCATCCAGGCCTCGGCAGGCAGGCCATCGCGCCCGGCGCGGCCCGTTTCCTGGTAGTAGGCCTCGATGTTGCGGGGCATGTCGAGGTGCGCCACAAAGCGCACGTCCGGCTTGTCGATGCCCATGCCGAAGGCGATGGTCGCCACCATGACCACGCCCTCCTCGCGCAGGAACCGGTCCTGATGGCGCTGGCGCGTGCCCGCGTCGAGCCCGGCGTGGTAGGGCAGGGCGTCGATGCCTTCGGCGCACAGCGCAGCCGCCACCTCCTCCACCCGCCGGCGCGACTGGCAGTACACCACGCCCGCTTCGCCCACGTGTCCCTCATCGTGCAGAAAGCGACGCAGCTGCGTCATGGGATCGCGCTTCTCGACGATGCGGTAGCGGATGTTGGGCCGGTCGAAGCTGCTCACGAACTGCCGGGCCTGCTCCAGATGCAGCCGCTCCACCATGTCGGCACGGGTGAGGGCATCGGCCGTGGCCGTGAGGGCGATGCGCGGCACGCCCGCAAAGCGGGTGGCCAGCACGTCGAGCTGGCGGTATTCGGGGCGGAAATCATGGCCCCACTGGCTCACGCAGTGGGCCTCGTCGATGGCAAAAAGCGCCAGCTGTCCCTGCGCATGGAGCCGGTCGAGCAGGGACTGAAAGCGCCCCGTCATCAGCCGCTCGGGGGCCACATACAGCAGCGTGTGGTGGCCGGCCAGCAGCGCCTCCTCCACCTGCTGCGCCTCGCCTGGAGCCAGCGTGGAATTGAGAAAGGCTGCCGGCACCCCCGCCTCGTGCAGGGCGCCCACCTGGTCGTGCATCAGCGCCACCAGCGGCGAGACGACGATCGTCACCCCCAGCCCGGCCGCCTGCCGGGCAATGGCCGGAATCTGGTAGCACAGCGACTTTCCCCCGCCCGTGGGCATCAGCACCAGCGCATCCCCGCCCGCCACCACCGTGTCGATGATCTCGGCCTGCTGCCCCCGGAAGGTCGCATAGCCAAACACACGCTGGAGAATGGACAGAGGGGTGGAAGCAGGGGCAGAGGCGGAATCGGTCACGGCAGGGGCAGGGCAGGCGCAAGGAGAGGACGGGGCAGCAGGCCAGTGTAGCGCGCAGGCGCTGCGCTTGCGGAGCCTGCTATGGGCGCTGGCGGGCAGCCTCGTAGATCGGCATGAGCCGGGGAATCTGGGCCCGCATGCTCGCCATGCGCTCGGCCGACGAGGGGTGGGTCGAAAGGAAGCTCGATCCCGTCCCGGCCCCGGCCGCGCGCATCTTGTCCCACAGCGTGAGCGCGGCCGTCGGGTTGTAGCCGGCGCGTGCGGCCAGTTCGAGGCCGTAGGTGTCGGCCTCGCTCTCCATGCTGCGCGAGAAGGGCAGATCCAGCATCATCTGCTTGGCCATGCCGGCCATCTGCATCGAGGCGTCGCTCGCGCCCAGCAGGGCCCCGCCGAGCTTCAGGGCCAGATTGCCCGCCGCCTGCTGCGACATCTGCTCGCGCACGTGCTCGCGCAGGGCGTGGGCCATCTCGTGCCCCATGATGGCGGCGATCTCGTCGTCGGTGAGCTGCAGGCGGTCGATGATGCCGGTATAGAACGTCACCTTGCCCCCCGGCATGACGTGGGCGTTGAGCTCGTTGCTGCGGATCAGCACCAGCTGCCACGGCCAGCGCGCCGCATCCGGGCGGAAGTGCGCCACCTGCGGCACCATGCGCCGCATGATGCGCACCACCCGCGTGTACTGCGGGCCAGACGTGATCAGCGCCCCCTGCGCGCGGGCCTGCGAATTCTGCTGCGAGAACGCCTGCTGCGAAGACTGCAGCACCTGCTGCTCCGACACCATCATGAACTGCGAGCGGCTGCCGCCCGCCACGCTGCCCTGGGTGGTCGTGACGCAGCCACCGAGCAGGGCCAGACAGGCGGCGGCCGTGGCGCAGACCGTGCCGAGACGACGGAAAAGAGCGGGCATGGGACAGATCCTTTCAGGGGCAGGGGAAATGGGCAGCACGCGGTCGGCAAGGCATGGGGCACCGCAGCCCCAGACTCTGCATGCATCAAAGCGGGCATGGTAAGCCATGCGCCGCAGCTCCCGCCAGAGCCCCCGCCCCCGCGCTTGAAAAATCCGGTTTTGCCCCGATCTGCGTTCCTGTTGCCGTTCCGCATCCCGGCGTTCGGGGCCGCAGGCCACCGACCACTGGCCCGGCAGAGCGGCGCTTCCGTCGTTTTCCCTTCATTCCGTCTCCCGCGAGACACGAGAGTCCACCCATGAGCCAGAACAACCACGCCTTCCAGGCCGAGGTGACGCAGCTGCTGCACCTCGTCACCCATTCCCTGTACTCCAACCCCGACATCTTTCTGCGCGAACTCGTCAGCAACGCCTCCGATGCGTGCGACAAGCTGCGCTTCGAGGCGCTGGCCAACCCTGCGCTGTACGAGAACCAGCCCCAGCTCGAACTGCGCATCTCCTTCGACAAGGCTGCGCGCACCGTCACCATTGCCGACAACGGCATCGGCATGAGCGAGGCCGAAATCATCGAGAACCTCGGTACCATCGCCAAGAGCGGCACCAAGGAATTCGTCAGCCGCCTCTCCGGCGACCAGAAGGCCGACTCCCAGCTCATCGGCCAGTTCGGCGTCGGCTTCTACTCCGGCTTCATCGTGGCCGACCGCATCGTCGTCGAAAGCCGCCGTGCCGGACTCCCGCCCGAAGAAGGCGTGCGCTGGACCAGCACCGGCAGCGGCGACTTCACCACCGAAGCCCTCACCAAGCCCACGCGCGGCACCTCCATCACCCTGCACCTGCGCGACGACCGGCTCGACTACCTCAACGGCTTCAAGCTCAAGAGCCTCATCCGCGAATACTCCGACCACATCGGCCTGCCCATCTACATGCCCAAGGAAGAGTGGAAGGAAGGCGAAGACGGCCAGCCCGGCGACATGGTCACCACCGACGAATGGGAACAGGTCAACGAAGCCAGCGCCCTCTGGACCCGTCCCAAGAAGGACGTCACCGCCGATCAGTACAAGTCCTTCTACCAGACCCTCACCCACGACAACGAAGACCCGCTCGCCTGGAGCCACCACCGCGTCGAGGGCAATACCGAATACACCCAGCTCCTCTACATCCCGAGCCACGCTCCCTACGACCTCTACCAGCGTGACCACCGCCGCGGCCTCAAGCTCTACGTGCGCCGCGTCTTCATCATGGACGACGCCGAAGCCCTGCTCCCGCAGTACCTGCGCTTCGTCAAGGGCGTCATCGACGCGAGCGACCTGCCCCTGAACGTCAGCCGCGAACTCCTGCAGGAAAGCCGCGACATCCGCCTCATCCGCGACGGCAACACGCGCCGCATCCTCTCCATGCTCGAAGACATGGCCAAGGCCCAGGCCACCCCGCCCGAAAGCAGCGAAGGCAAGATCGACATCGCCTCGGGCGACGCCGTGCCCGCGCCCGCCCCGGTCGAAACCGACGAAGCCGTCACCGACGTGGTCGACAAGCAGGCCGCCACCGCAGCCGACACCGCCGCCGAATTTGCCCAGAACGCCGCCGGCACCGACAAGTACGCCCGCTTCTATGCCGAATTCGGCGCCGTCCTCAAGGAAGGCCTTGGCGAAGACAACCACCACCGCGACCGCATCGCCCGTCTGCTGCGCTTTGCCAGCACCCAGAGCGACAGCGCCAGCGTGAGCCTCGCCGACTACAAGAGCCGCATGAAGGACGGCCAGGAAGCCATCTACTACCTCACCGCCGACAGCTTGCAGGCTGCCAAGAACAGCCCGCAGCTCGAAATCTTCCGCAAGAAGGGCATCGAGGTCCTGCTCATGACCGACCGCGTGGACGAATGGGCCCTGCAGTACCTGCCCGAATTCGACAGCACCCCGCTGCAGAGCGTGGCCAAGGGCGCCGTCGACCTCGGCCAGCTCCAGGACGAGGAAGAAAAGAAAGCCGCCGAAGCCGCACAGGAAGCAGCCCGCTCCTTCCTCGACCAGCTCAAGGGCGCCCTCAAGGACCAGGCCCAGGACGTGCGCACCACCACCCGCCTCGTCGACTCGCCCGCCTGCCTCGTCTCCGACGACCAGGGCATGAGCGTGCAGCTGGCACGCCTGCTCAAGCAGGCCGGCCAGCCCGTGCCCGAAGTGCGCCCCGTGCTCGAAATCAACCTCGACCACCCGCTCATCCGCAAGCTCGAAGCCGCCGCAGCCGACCCCGCCCGCTTCGAGGACCTGGCCCACATCGTCTTCGACCAGGCCCTGCTCGCCGAAGGCGGCCTCCCCGCCGACCCCGCAGCCTACGTCCGCCGAGTCAACGCCCTCCTGGCCTGACCCCGGTCCCCAAGCCATTGACCTGCCTCCTGCCTGCTGACAGGCGGCGCGGCGGGTCAGGGCGGAGAGCTGAAAACACAAACCCCGCATGCCCTTTTGGGTGTGCGGGGTTTTGTGCGTCAAGAAACGACAAACAACAAACGAAAAACAACAAACGCGAACCCTGCGTGCAGGGCCATTCCCCGTGCGCGAGGGCACCACCACGGCTCTCAGGCCCGGAACACTTCCTAGGCCCTGTTTTTGTCCCGCTTTTCTTTCATCGCCTGCCAGTTCGGCATGGAGCGATCCAGGGGCCGGAAGAACTTGGGGCTGTGGTTGTGGTGCCGCAGGTGGCACAGCTTACGTGTCGCATCCCGGACGATGGCATGGACTCCAAACGCCATTTCCTGCTCATGGGGCGGGGCGTCATGTCAAGAAGCATCGTCGTCGAGCTGCATCGCATGCTCCTGCTGTCGCTTTGCAGTCCTCAAATAAACCAACTTGGTTATAGTCGACTCATGGAAAAAAGCACATCCCCACTGCAAGCTGTCGCTGGTGCAGGGCATGGTCGAACGTGGCCAGGTTCGAGCCACGGCCACGGCCTTCAGTGGTGCGCGTGAGCTGGGCATCAACGACCTGGCAGGGATGTGTGCCGTGGTCATGTCTCTGACAACTGCCAATTTCTACAAGAGCATGACGACCTACGCTGACCACCAGATCTGGCAGGACGTGTACCGTGCAAAGACCACGGGCGGCGACGAGGTCTACCTCAAGCTGACGGTGATCGACGATGTTCTGATTGTTTCTTTCAAGGAGTTGTGACCATGAAATGCCCTGGCTGTGGAGCGGCTGAACTGATCCACGACACCCGCGATATGCCCTACGTCTACAAGGGTGAACACACCACCATCCCAGAAGTCGCGGGCGACTTTTGTCCTGCTTGTGGCGAGGTGGTTCTGAACCGTGAGCATGGCGACCGCTACAGCGACCTGATCGGCGCGTTTCAGCGCCAAGTCAATGCGGCCTATGTGGACCCAGCCTACATTGCCAAAGTGCGCAAGAAGTTCAACCTTGACCAGCGTGAAGCGGCAGAGATTTTTGGTGGTGGGGTGAATGCCTTTTCTCGCTATGAGAACGGCAAGACCAAGCCGCCGCTGGCCTTGGTCAAATTGCTGAAGGTGCTGGATCGGCATCCCGATTTGTTGAACGAAATCCGAATAGCCTGAGAAAAAGTGGCGCCGAAAATCTGAACAGGTGAGATAAAGCAGACTCCGGGCAAACTGTCTGGTTTGATGAAGCCGGAGGAAAAGAGTTTTGCGATGAACAAGAAGTGGGCTGCAGCGAAGGCATACGATGAAAAAGTTCGCAAAGTTTTCGCCTGAAGTTCGCGAGCGTGCCGTGCGCATGGTGCTGGGGCACCGCGCAGAACACCCATTCGCAATGGGCGGCCAGCGCGTTTTTTGCCCAGGCGGAGTTCGAACGCCGCATCAAGTCTTGAAGACCTTCGTCGACCAGCGCCGTCAGCGGTTTGGGGTCGAGTCGATCTGCCGTGTCTTGCAGATCGCCCCAATCAGCTGTGGATCTCGGACTTTACCTATGTCTCGACCTGGCAGGGCTGGGGCTATGTGGCCTTCGGCATCGACGTGTTCAGCCGTCGCATCGTAGGTTGGCTCCAGAGCAGTTCCATGCACACGGACTTCGTGCTCGACGCGCTGGAACAGGCTTTGTACGACCGCAAGCACTCCGAGGAGAATGGCCTGATCCATTATTTCGAAAGGGACTCGCAATACTTGTCGATTTACTGACTTAGACTATCAACGGCTTGTACAAAGCGGAGTGATCCACCGCCGTGATCCGGGAAAGGCCAAACAGGACGTCGAGCTGGCGAGGTTGGAATGGGTCTCCTGGTTCAATCACCATCGATTGATGGGGCCACTGGGCAATGTCCCGCCTGCCGAGTTCGAGGCAAAATATCATCAACAACGCGCTGGTCAGGCCCTGACTGTCTGACTTCAACCAACTGGCCTCTGCGAACCCGGGGCGGTTCAATTAGACCGGCAGCAATGGAGCATGGAGGAACTGTGGCAGAAACCAAGAACATTGACGAAATAGCAGGCCGTTTGTCGAAGGACATCTTCAAGTACTTTTTATGGGACATGCACCCGAAGACCGATGACAATTTCGAGTGCTCTAACGAGAAACATGTTGGTGCGGGTGGACAGCCGAAGGCGACACATCCGGGCGATGTGGTCTTCCACTACCGTGACCCGTATCTTGGAAAGACGGTGTACCTGCATACAGATTTGAAGAGCTACGCGCAGGACACGATCACATCAACAAGATTGCGCGGGGCCTTCAAGTCTCTCTGCATGACCATTGACTGTGCTCGATGCTCGGACTCTTGGAGAGCCAAGTATTCCGTTGATGAGGGCGAGGCCCATGAGGTCCGTGGGTTACTGTTCGTCCACAACCATGACAACGGCTATGACAAGCCGTTCTACGACGCCGTCGACAAGATTAATCTGCAAGCGCTGCCGGTTGCTCCTGGAACGCAGTTGCACTACCTTGGTCCTCAAGATATTCAGCGGCTCTACAGCATAGCGAACGACATCATGCGTCTAAGATGCGAGGAAGAGTTACCGAGCACGTACACCTTCTATTACCCGGACCTTGTGATGACGCGCCGACAAGGCGACGTTTGGAATCAATCTGCGACCGTTGAAACGTTGACGGCACCGTACATCATCATCAAACATGACGCCCCTGCGGGGAAGTCGGCAGGCTACGTCATCTACTACAACGCGTCTGCAACCACCCCTGAAGAGTTTGAGTATTTTCTAGATAGCCTGTCCAGATTTCAAATGCTGGAGTCAGGTGAGCGGATTTTGCTGCGCACCACTCACCCAGACGCGCCGAACGACCTTAAGTCAATCTTTCTCATGGCGCAGAAGAAATACGTTAAGGCCTGGGGCTTCGATCCAAAACGCGAGGCGATCTTGAGTCAGATCCAGATCGAGCGGGTCACAAACGTCACCAGTACCTATAACCCAGGAGATATGGGGTGGCGGGAATGAAAAAAAGAGCACACGGTCCCTCACTTTACTATGCGAGCGATAAGAACATTTTTGACGCGCTGAATCAGCACAAGGTGGATATGCCGACTGTGGTGAAACTGTTTCAGCGTCGGAATATCGTGGTGAGCACTAAGACACCAAGAGATGATCTGGCCAAATACTTTTCCACGTTGACACACGACTACTACGACCACAAAGATATCGCTGCCAAGCTGGGAGTGGCAGTAAGGCGGGAGCGCACTACTTCGATGGATGTGTCGGGGGTTAGCGATACCGATGAACTGCAAGGCGTCATGGAACAGTTGAAGAAGGAGTTGGAAGCGAGCGGCGACACGGTCCAGGTTTCACGCGATGGCGACAACATCAGCTTTCGCATACAGTACTCGGAGGTTGACTACAAACGCAGCGAGTTCTCCCAAGTCCAAGTCCGAGACGGCACCATCGAGTTCGTCAAGTCAGCGACAGGCTACGTCGTGCGCAACACCCAGAACGACTACCTCACCGGAGTAAGAGAAACCTTGCTTGCCAAGGTGGAAAAGGAGGCATCTACGCCACTGACTAAAGTTGTGGTCGCCTTGTTTGACATTCCTTCGGCAAAGCTGCGGTCCAAGTTCTTCAATGAACTGGCGCGCTCATTGCCTAACTTCGACCGGCGCGATGTGACGGATGTGTATGTGTTCAAAGCTAAGCCCGAGACGGATGATGATGAAGATGCAGATGATGCCGACGACGATGGTTCGGAGAGCCACGTTGAAAGGGTCTTTCTTCGCGGCAGCGGCGTGAGTCGGTCTGAGATCTTGAATGAGTTGCTGGATGAGGAGAACTACTACATCGTCAAGATGGGATGGACCGCGACCGAAAGGTTCGGGGATGGCAACGTGTACGACGTCGAGGCCGGGTTTGCTGATCCCAAAGACTGCAACGGATTCTCGTTCATCTTGAGCGGCGTTTTCCCATTGGAAGACGGCAAAGTCTCGACGAAGCGGCGACCTCCGTACAAGCACGAGATTGACGCACTGTCGCGCGTGATCGAGTCTAAGGCCAGAGACCTTGTGGCAGAGCTACGGTCGGAATATCTTGCTGCGGACACTGGGAGCGAATGATGCAAACCAGGTACAGGTGGTTTCGGATACAGCTTCCTGCTCGGTCCCGAGACTTGGCAACACTTGTGGCTACGCGCTCGTTCGATTCGACTTCGATGTCTGGCTTCGCTCGTCTCTCGAGCGGTGTAGGCGGACCTTCGTACCGATTTCTATGGCGGTCGCGCGTAGTCGTTACGCGACTAGATGCCGAAGGCGTTCCTACCTATGAGCAGATCGACAGCGTCAGTTTTACAGACTTTGCGCTGGTTGCGGTTGCAGATCTAACTTTTCTACGCGTTGAGAATCCTGGTCGGAGTGTTCGCGATCTGCTCAATGCGCTTGAGACCTTGGTCGGCATGGGCTTTACGGTGAAGCCGGTCATATTTGACAAAGGCCGGCCTTCCACAGTGTTCCGTTCAGTTGATGCCTTAAAGCTCGTAGGCTTGAAAGTCGTCGGTGCCGTGATGGCAGACGATCTGGTTGCACGGATGGAGTTTGTCTCCAAAGAGGGGATGGTAGTTGAGAACATGACATTTCTTAACGACTTAAAGTACAAGGTTGAGCACGCCGTGTTCGAGGTTCTCCTAGGCGGGTTGAAAGGAAAAATTGCTTTTGCTGCCAATGGAACTGTGAAGATTAGCGGTCAACTCGCACCGAAGCTCGTGGGCCTGGTGGAACAAGACCTGCACTTATTTGTATGAAAAACGCGTCCGACAGAGATGCATTGTGCAAAGCTCCGCCTCTCTTCGCACTCAGCTGCAACGCTTGTCATGTTGCTGCGCTCGTAGCGTGCTTCGATCATCGCTGTCGCGGACGGCGAGTACTCGGTCTTGACAGTGAAGCAGTCGCAAACGCCAGCATGCGCCGAACGACCGCTGAACCCTCCTGTAAATCTAGAAGGCTCCAATGTCTGAGAACGTGTTCACAATCTTTTGAGCAAAAGAGCCAAGAACGCCAAGTGAACGAACTGCA